>JAFUAB010000049.1 GCA_017460885.1 Lachnospiraceae bacterium | reverse complement strand
TGGATACCTCCTTTGATAGTTGTGGATCGCGAAACCCACATTATTCTATCACTGGAGGTTTTTCTTTTATACTCTACGCAACGCCACGGCTTTGCCGGTTCCCCCATCTCAGATGGGGGTTTGCTATCGCTTCAATCATAATAGAATATCTGATTTCCCTTGATACGGGTCACCGTGACATAATGGGATCCCGTCTTCGCGTTGTTGCGATATACTCCCACCACCTGCTTATCATTCACGGCCTTTGCCACCGTTTCCTTGAATATCTCTCTCTGGTTTCGGGCTTTGATCAGGCCGTTCTCTGTCAGCTGATGCTCCTCAGTCGGGATGGTATAACGTACACTGTTTAAGCATATGTTTTCCGCTTCCTTCCCAAGCTCATTCTCAAGGGTCTCAAACAGGTAATCCGCATCCTCAAAGAGATTGCCTGCCGTCTCCTTTCCCTTTCCGCAGTATCTGTCCATATCAGCCACCTGATCGACATACTGCGCGAAATCCACGTTGTATTTCTTTTCAAAGCCCGGATCATACTTACGGATGCGGGGGCGGTATGCCCTCATATCATGCTGGGTCGCATTCCTTGTGTAGGTTTTCTTATTTTTGAGCTTTGTATACAGGTTGGAGATCATGGCGTTGCCGGTAACGCAGAAGCAGTTGTTGCGGGTCTGCTGCTCATAGTATTTAGACATCTGATCGAACTCATGTCCCACGTCATAATTTTGGGCAGGAAGCTCCTTGATCTGTGCATCCGCGAAATGCCCTTCCATCAGTTCTTTGTCATTTACCCTGTAATACTCCATCAGCCAGTCAAAAAGCTCAGCCATTTCCTTATCGGCATTATCCAGCCAGGTCTGCTCTGTAGCTTCTGTCTGCAGGCCGTTGACCATTCTGACGACCTTATATTCCCTGCCGTAGAACGGAGCACGCTGATTCTGCAGATCGATGCGGTTTACAGGTACGGTGACAGGGAGCTTCTTTCTCTCGATCAGGGCCTTAAGCTCAGCCTCCTTCTGCTGCTTAGCCTCAGATGTATAGATCTTGCGCTTCTCCTCTATCTCCTTCTTAAGCTTCTCAAGCTCTATCTTCTTCTGAGCTTCTTCCTGCCTGATCTGCTCCAGGGTCTTTTTAGGCGCGGTTTCCTTCTTTGAAGAGGTGCTGATCTCCTCTTCCTCTTCTATGATCACATTAAGAGGTTCCTCCTGAATGCCGACGGGCTTATCTGACTTCTTTCCGGCCTTCTCCAGTTCCTCCAGTTTTTTATTCATAGCGATGAGGTCGGTCTTATCGGCATCTGCCAGATCCTCTCCCAGCCATGCATCAATACGGATCCGATGATCCTTGAGAGCAGCCATGACCTCGGGTTTGTGCAGCACATCCCGATCAAGCGTGTTATTCTGTACCTGGGACAGCTTTCCTCCGAGCACCTGCAAAAGCATATATTCACGTCCCAGCATGCTGTCGTGACGGCCTGACAGATCACCGAGATTGAGATAATAGCTTGAAAAAATGTTCATCCGGATCACTTCCAGGCGCAGACTCTTGAACAGATCCGCCTTAAATCCGTCTGCGGTCTGCCCGCTAAACCATTTAAGCTCTTTGCGGTCCGCAGCCATATCCTGAAGTGCATCATACATATTGCAGCAGGTTTCCAGCCTGACCAGCATACTGTCCAGTACCAGCTGACCGGCATCCCTGACACCGTTACTGGACATAACACCCTCGGTTGAACCCGCCGTTACTTTAGCTCTGAGATCATTTGCTTTTTCCTGAAAATATATAAACGCCTGACGCCTGGCATCTCTCTTTTCCTTTATTTTGTTATATCTCTCCCTGACTGCCTCGGGTGTGGCCGGCTCCGGAAGCTTCTCCTCCTTTTTATCTACGGTCCCGGCTCTGAGAAACAGCTTCAGATGTTCTATATAATCTGCAATATCATCCTGACCCTTTTTACCTGCTTTGTTGATATTACGGGTCATTGCGGGATGAAACGCGATCATCTTTCTGATCAGCGCCTTGTCAGCTTCCGTCAAATCAAAATCCTGAAGCTGTGAGATCGTGTTCGAAAACAGATCGTTGGCACGTGATCTCAAAAACTGTCGTGAAGTCGAATAGATACCCTTATCGCTCTCTCTCCGGGCCTTTATCTGCGTTCGCTCCTGACCGGTAAGCTGATTAAACTGTTTCTTCATATAATTCTGATGTGTATTATCCAGCAGAAGCCCACCGTATCCCGTAGCCTGAACTTTTTCCCAGTACTTCTTCCGTTCGGCTGTGCTTAACTTCGGTCCGTCAAACGAACAGCTTCTCTGAGTCTGATCATGAAGCATGGCATCAATTTCAATGAAGGTCACCATATTCGAAGGATCATAGTCCTCGCCCTGTTCCACTCCAAATACCAAACCCGGAGATTTTAATAATGTATTACAGTTATAATTCTGATTCTGATAATAATTGCCGCATTTACTTCTGGAATCTTCCAGTTCGGATATGTCGATCAGTTTCTCCTGAACCAGCACATCACCAAGTGAACATTTTACCCCATTATATGTACAGGTTAGTTCACCGACCAACTTCGTAAGATCCTGTGAGAAACGTGCTCTTCGCACATAATCGGCCTGACCTTCTCCGAGAGAATACAAAAACGCAGCCTCTGACGTATCGTTTTGCAGAGTCCCGTATGTTCTCTCATATTTTTTGACATTGGAATACAGGATATCAAACAGCTTTTTAACAGATCTGAGCCATCTGTCCCTGGCATAGTTATAGGCTGCATCATCTTTCAGATCCGCTTTTTCTCTGATCGTCCAGGTCAGACCGTCAATGATATCCATCAATTCTTCCTCAGACTCATCTTCAGACCAGCTGCACGCCAGATCACCGATCATTCTGGTCATTCTGATATCAGCGAACAGGTTCTCTTTTTCTCCGACCCTTCCCGAGAAGCTCAGTGATCCGACCTCGTTTTCTTCGGAGTTTTTATTTTTTACGTTTGGATCTTTATTAATATGTACCAGAGCATCAAGCTTCTCACGCAGCCTTTTTTGCTTATCATCCCAGTACATGGTATAATCATCGGACTGAGGGTCATCGGACGTTACTCTCTTAAATGCGGCCAAATAGGCTTTGACGTCATCCGTCAGATGGCTTTTTGCCTCCGGAAATGCGTCCCGGTCATTTTCAAATTCCTTCAGGTTGTCGTACACTTCAAAAGGAACTTCAAAACTCATCATAAAAGCTTTGATCTCATTATGCGTTTTCTCTATATCATCAGGTTTGAGCTTTTTCAGATCCGGTCTGCCCGTCATATATGCCTGTCTGCGGTTTTCCCTTTCATATTCCGTCAGTAACGAGTCCTGAATGTTTTCGTCACGACGGCCTTCGAACAGGCCTCCCCTGATACGCCTCGCATAAGTGTCCGTCAATTTCATAAGATCATAAATCCGGCGCTGGTCTTTGGACATATTCCGGCCGGCGGCCGATCCGATCTCATCATTGCCGTGAAGTATATAATACTCGTCCGTCATCAGCAGCTTGCACGCGCGGTAATAGTCGGAGAAAGCAAGCATCTTATTTAGCTTGTTCACTACCATTGCCTGTTCATCAGATACCAGATTGTCTTCAACATCGTCTCCCAGCAAACCGATATCGGCGAACTTAAGATGAGCAAAGTAATCCGGATCGGAATCAATGAGATTCTTGTATGCATAGGCCTTGCGGGAGATTGCTTCGAGCCCGGCGGCATTGTTTACAAACAATTCCTGCGGACTTTCCTCCCCGCCAAGCAGATTCAACGGTGTCTTGAAAAAATCCAGGGTTATCTTATCCAGAACCTCGTATCGTTTCTCCTTTTCAGTGTCCTTGGAACACTTTGACAAAAGAGCCTCCGCCTGTCCGGCAATATCTTTATCTTTTTCAATAATCCCGTTGATCAGGATCGCCAGATCGTCCGTAACGGCATCTCCGAGCTTGATCTTAGTTGCCGTACTGACACTGTTTTTGATCTTGAACACATCATTCAGATACTGCTCGTGAGAACCTGCGATACGCCGGCTGAGGTCATACTTAAGCTGCTGCGCGGTGCCTTCGGTTTTCATCAACACTTCTCGTTGATGCGTATCCAGCTTCTTTTCTTTGAAGTCCTTCGACACGGGGCCGACCAGCTGTGACACGGTAAAGGCTTTAAGATCGTTGTGTCTATGATCATTCATCGGATCCATTTTAGGCAGATACACCCGTCCCGACTTCTTGTATAAATTTATATTTTTATTTTTTTTGTATGAACTCAGGACGGAATTATAGAATTTCTCCAGGTTGGAGCCGAATTCCGGATACGCCGGGATATCCTTTTCATCAAGCTTTTCCGCTGCTCTTTGCAATAATTCATCATAGGTATACTTGTTGAGCACAGCCTCGGGATTCTCAAGTGCTTCCCTCCGGACAGATCCTATGAGCTTCTCCATGACCTCAAAGCTGCGCAGCTTGGCACGTAGCTTAAGCATGCGGTTCTCAGTCCATTCATCCGCATCCAGTTCTTCTTTATCTATCGCCAGCTGAAGCATCTGACCCATTTCCCTGGCCTGATCAAAAAACATGGAGTTTACATTTGCATAATCAGTTACGTCTCCTAAATCGCCGAAACGAATATCACTCAGCCTGACGGAGTCAAATTCCTTAGCCAGAAAATCAAATCTCTCCCTTGAAAAAGCCAGTTTGTCAATAGAATCCCGTGAGGAGGTTTTCCCCTGTGCTTTGAGAGCCCTGTCCCGCAGCTTAGCGATACACTCACGCTTCTCGGCTCTGGTCCTTATGAGCTCGGCTTCATGTCTTGCCTTCCTTTCGGTCCTTTCCGTAACCGCCTGAAAGTAGGACAAAAGGAACTAAAAACACAGACGTCTCGAAGGCAATAATGGCTGAAAATGCCTGAAAAACCAACATTTTCTGCTTGACAGAATACTTAGTATCCATTATAATGGATATATAAATAGTCACTAATTAT
>JAFUAB010000047.1 GCA_017460885.1 Lachnospiraceae bacterium | reverse complement strand
TAAACGACAAAAGTATTTATACTTTTCGTCGTTTACTGCGCCGGATTTGCTATGCGAAGCATTGATTTCCCCTGCAAATCCGTGCGCATCCTGCCGGAGGCTTTATAGTGAACGTCAAAATATTTTTGACGTTCACTATAAAAGGGCTCCCGCCCCGTCAGATCAAGTCTGACAGCGAAAGCCCCATCTTTTTTATATGCCTATCACGGAACATAAGGTTCGTTATCGGCAGAATACATCTGTTCCGCAACAGCCTGAATATCGAATCCGTCAAGGTCGGCCGCTGCAACGGAAAGGCTGTACGAGATACCTATCTCGACATCGTACCAGGTGATCAGGTCGATATATCCTGTATCATTGATCGAACGGTACATCTTACCCTTCATATTTCCCTCGCCCCAGTTAGCCAGGGTCACGTCCTCGGGACCGACAGTCCAATCGGCAAAAACCCCTGCAATATCTGTATCCTCCGCTGCACCCTGCTGAGCCCTGGCGGTAAAGATCATGTTATCAAGTTCAAAATCAAGCTGGACTACGGGACTGATATACTTTGACGGATCACCGAGCTCCTCGCATTTCATCCATCCCATAACCTCAGCACCTTCCGGTGCCTTGAAGAGTCTGGTCACAAGTGTCTTTGCCTCATCCTCCGAAATATCCACCCATGAGCCTGCTACACCGACAACATCTCCTTCAGCTGACTCCGAATCCGTCTCCGGATCTGCTTCGGCGGTTTCACTCTGAATCTCCGTGGCAATCGGCTCCTTAGGTACACCCGATGCGGCCGACTCAGCGGAATTTCCGCATCCGCATACCGTACACACAGACAGAATACACACTCCTATCAAAGCTACGATTCTCTTTTTCATAATAATCCTCCGTTTTCATTTAAAACACAAACGCTTTACAAAGGATACTCTTTTTTTCTGTAATGTCAAGAGAGTTATCCGAAAAAGCCGTGCAGTTTATCCGAGAAAGCCGTGCATTATTCAAAAAAGCCGTGCGGATCTCATAAGTTGATATTGAAAACCTCAGTAATCCGACGGATCCTTTAATTTACCGATCCGGGATAACCGATCTCCTTCGCCCTCTTTTGCAGGAGCTCATCGATTTCCTTCTGTGTATACGTCTTAGCGCCTGCTTCCGCGAACTTCTGCTTCAGTCCGTTTGAATCATCATAATCCGCATCGGTCGTGACGTCAGCGTAGGTGTCGTCGAAGATGAAATACATATAATAATGCTTGCGGTCCTCGTAATCAGGTTCAAAATAGTAATCCCTGATGCCCGTATGCTCCTGATCTATTCCAAGGCCCTCGGGCATGAAGGTCTTGTAGTCGCTGCCGTCCATCACGTAGATCTCGCTAAAAAGTGACATGGTTTCCTCACATCCGTAAAAGAAACGGTACTCTCCGTCCGCGTTCACGAATGCCTTGTCCGTGATGAAGACGTTGGCTCCCCCGCTTCCACTGCCGTCGATGGTGCCGTCGTCATGGACTACGACGTCGCTCCTGGACCATCCGTCCTGGGTATAGCAAATGGCCAGTTCGCCGTCTATTTCCTTAATGACCATGTATAGCGTGTACTCGGGATCAAACATGGCCTCCACGAGCATTTCCTCATTGCCGTCGCTGCCGCAGTCGATGCGGAAGTACCGCACTTCCGACGAGAGCTTGAAGGGCACATACTCATTCAGGTTTTCCAGGGCTTCCACGATCTCATCCATGGTGTATGACTTGCCCTTTTGCAGCGCAACGGAGGTTTCAAGATAGGACGTCCTGTCACCCGTTCCCCTGTATTTGGCCTTCGCCGATCCGGACATAAACGCCTCATACGGGTCGGAGGCATTGTTATTGCCGTTTTCCTGCGACTCTGTCTGCCCATCAGCATTTGATGCGTCTGTACCTGCTGAAGACGAATCAGAGCCTGATGCATTCGATGGTTCCGTGACGGAAACTTCTGCACCGGTGACTTCCGCCGATGTGCCGGGGTTGGTATCCACTTCGCTTTCTGAATTCTCTGTCTCCGATACACCGGAGGAAGGGATCGGTTCAACGTCCCTGCCGCCGTTTTCAGCCGGACCCTGTCCGCAGGCTGATAGTGTGATGATCATAGATGCCGCGGCAATTACGGTTATCAGTTTTGTAATGATTGGTTTTTTCATAGGTCTCCTCCAAGTTTTGTTTTTCAGTTTTTGACCCTGCCGTCACAGAAGCCGAACACGTCCGGGCTGACAATGCCTGATTCGGGTTTTTTCCTTTTGACCCTCATATCATTATATCAAATTGTGAAAATAATAAAACATGTCTGATTGCTGATGATCCGGGCTGATGATCCGGGCTGATGATCTGAGCGGTAAGAATTGTCCGGAAAGTGATCACGTGAGAAATGGGAGATGCACGGGGAACTAAAGACACACGGGGACGGAGTCAGCGGTCTGTCCGGCCTGGCCATTTTGACACTCTGACTCCGTCCCCAAGGTTCATTCTGTTATTTAATTACGTGACGGATCCGTCCGTTCCTTTTCAGATCACGTAATACCAGGACTCATCCTGTTCGATGTCCTGCTTGCCAATTGTTCTGGTTCCGGCGTTCTTAAAGATCAGCTCCTGATTCTTCACGCTGACCGTTGTATGCGCGGGAACGGATTTGGTTATGAACACGTTACCGCCTATGACCGACCCCTCTCCTATAACAGTCTCACCGCCTAATATTGAAGCTCCGGAATAGATCGTCACGTTGCTTTCTATGGTAGGGTGCCGCTTCAGATCCTTAAGCTTGTGTCCGCCTCTTGTAGATACGGCGCCAAGCGTTACTCCCTGATATATCTTGACGTGATCGCCAATGACCGTGGATTCGCCAATCACGATGCCCGTTCCGTGATCTATGAAGAAATACTCACCTATCCGTGCTCCCGGGTGTATGTCTATGCCCGTAACGGTATGCGCATATTCCGTCATAAGCCTCGGAATAAGCGGTACCTTCAGCAGATACAGCTCATGTGCCAGTCTGTTGACCGTAGAAGCCATCAGACCGGGATATGCGAGTATGATCTCTTCCTTACTGCCTGCTGCGGGATCTCCGGCATAAGCTGCCTCCAGGTCAGTCTCGACCTTATTTCGAACTGTGGGAAGCCTTTTGAAAAAATCGGTTACGATTCCTTCGGCAATCTCCTCAAGCTCATGGTCACCGTAGTCCGAATAATCCTCGCCGTATGGAAGGGCGAGCCTGACCTGGTGATTCAGACGATATATGATGTCCTCAACCAGGGCGGCAAGATTGGTCCGCGAATTGTACACCTTATACGTCTTATCCCTGAAATACCCCGGATACACTATATTTAGCAGTTTGTCGACGATAAGCGTAACCTCGGCCTTATGTGGCTTATCGAGATTATTCACGTAATCAATCGTCTTGTCTCCGTCATAGTCATTCATTATGCTTTCAACTATTTCATTGACGCTGCTGATCGTAATGCCGCTCATATGCACCTCACTTTTTACTGAGACTTACCGGTCAGTCCCCGACCTTACGGATATAGAGTTCAAAGGTTCCGTCCCCGTTATCGGTAAGGCTCAAAATCTCATGTCCTTCATCCTCGACGCTTCTCGGAACGTTCTGCCTGGGTTCTCCGTCGTTTAGGTGTACTCTCAGAATATCGCCCTCATCCAGCTCGTCCAGAGCGACCTTGGTCTTAACAAAAGTTGTAGGGCAGGTTAAATGTGTGATGTCTATAGTCTCATCTGCCGTGAATTCTGCATCTGCCATTGTATGATCTCCTTAAATTACATGTATGATCTGTCTGTCAGTTCTTTAATTCGCACGCAGCCTGCTCATAATCTATGAGTTGGGTGATCGTGGGGTGGTCCGAGCAGACCGCACATCCGTCTCCCCTTGCGGGTAGCTTGATCTTGTGAAAGTCCATCTTGAGCGCATCGTAAGTAAGCAGATAACCCGCCAGAAGCTCTCCTGTTCCCGTGATATACTTGATCGCTTCCATAGCCTGCAGAGAGCCGATGACACCGCCCATCGCACCGATCACGCCGGCCTGTTTACATGTCGGAACGGCGTCCTTCGGTGGCGGATTCTTAAAGATGCATCTGTAACACGGACTCTCTCCCGGAATAACCGTGGTAAGCTGTCCCTTAAAGCGAATGATCCCGGCATGCGAAAAAGGTTTGCCGGCCATAACGCAGGCATCGTTTATCAGGAATTTGGCGGGGAAATTATCGGTCCCATCCAGGATAAAATCATAGTCCTTTATCAGATCAAGGATATTTGTACTGTTTACGAAGTCATAATAGGTATTAACCGTGACATCCGGATTGATGGCCCGCATCGTTTCGGCAGCAGAATCAACCTTTTTTTTACCAATGTCATTCGTGGTGTGGATAACCTGTCGCTGTAAATTGGAAAGATCAACTCTGTCGGCATCGGCTATGCCTATCGTACCTACTCCCGCCGCCGCAAGATACATAGCCGCAGGCGCGCCCAGGCCGCCTGCACCGATGATAAGTACCTTGCCGCCAAGCAGCTTCTTCTGACCTTTGACACCTATCTCCCTGAGTATGATATGCCTTGAATACCGTTCTAACTGTTCATCGGTAAAAGCCATTATCTGCCTCCTCCCATGAAATACAGAAACTCGATAACGTCGCCCTCCTTAAGCAACGTGCTTTCAAACGCTCCTCTGTCCACAAACTCCTCATTGACGGATACCGTCACATACTGCGGTGTCTCCACCTGTTCGGCTTCGATTAGCTGCTGTACCGTTATCCCGTCGAAATAATCCTTTTTTTCTCCTGCTACCGTAATGGTCATAACTCCTCCTGTCAGCCGGATGCCCGGCTATTACATCATTATCATCATCTGATACTTTTTATAACCTGTACAAGCCTGTCTATTTCTTCGAATGTGTTGTATATTGCAAGCGTTGGTCTGACTACTCCTTCGAGTCCGTAATGCCTGAGTATTGGCTGCGCGCAATGATGTCCTGTGCGTACCGCTATGCCGTGCTGATCCAGGTACTGTCCCACCCGGTCTATGCTTACGCCGTCAAGCACGAATGACAATGCACTCGATTTCTCTGCAGCGGTTCCGATAAGATGAAGACCTTCTATCTTAGCCAGTTCCCTCATACCGTAGGTAACCAGTTCATGCTCATATCTGCTGATATCAGCCATGCCGATGCCGGTCAGATAGTCAAGTGCTGCTCCCAACGCCACGGCATCTCCTATGCTGCCCGTGCCGGCTTCAAACTTATTGGGAGCCGGATTATAGATCGTCCTTTCAAATGTGACGTCCGCGATCATGTTGCCGCCGCCATGATATGGCCTTGCTACTTCCAGTAATTCCTTTTTTCCGTACAGAGCGCCGATGCCCGTCGGCGCATAGATTTTGTGTCCGGAAAAAACAAAGAAATCGGCATCAATAGCCTGTACGTTTACAGGGATATGCGCTACAGACTGAGCACCGTCTATAAGGATCGGCACGCCGTGTGCATGCGCTATGGCCGTAAGCTCGCATACCGGTGTAATTGTACCTAAAACGTTGGAAACCTGTGTGACGGATACAAATCTGGTACGGGAAGTAAACAGTCTCTCATATTCCGAAATGATGAGCTGTCCGCTCTCATCTACGGGAATGACCTTGATCACCGCACCCGTTTCCTCTGCCACCAGCTGCCACGGAACTATGTTTGCATGATGTTCAAGGAGCGATACTATGATCTCATCTCCGGGGTTAAGCCTCGGCTTCACGAAGCTCTGCGCCACCAGGTTGATCCCTTCCGTGGTACCCCTTACGAAGATAACGTCATCCTTTGACGGCGCTCCTATAAAATCCGCAACAGTCTGTCTCGCACCTTCATATGCGTCGGTAGATCTGGCGGCAAGGGTATGTGCGCCCCTGTGAACGTTTGAATTCTCATGCTCATGGTAGTAGCTCAACCTGTCTATGACGGCACGGGGTCTCTGAGTTGTTGCGCCGTTATCCATCCAGACCAGCGGCTGTCCGTTGATCCTTTCGTTTAAGATCGGAAAGTCGTCCCTGATCTGTCCTATTGTCTTATTTCCTATATAACGCTCCCTGTATATGCCGATATCATCAGCTGACGCGCTATCACCGTCTGCGTGAATCTCACGGTCTGCGCCTGCTGCCTGATGAGCGGATATCACATGCGGAGAATAGACAATTGGCGCGGCTGCGGATCCCGGAACATATCCGGATGCTTCACTGTACCCGTAATCTGACTCGGCACTCTCCGTATATCCGTCCTCAAAGAAAAGATTAGCCAGTCTGGTCAGTTCCTCCTCCGAAGGGATAGCCGGATACAGATCAGTCGTAATCATAATACTCACCTACCTCTACATCCTCTAACACGGCTATAGCATCATCCGAAAGAATGGCTGCCGAGCAATACAGTGACAGCAGGTAGGATGCCACTCCCTTATCGTCGATACCTCTGAAACGCACGGCAAGACCGCGTGAGTGCTCTTCCTTGAGTCCTGCCTGATACAGACCTATTACGCCTCTCTCGGCTTCTCCGGTTCGCAGAAGCAGAATGTTGGTCTTGCCGCTCTCGCTTTCGGGTTCCTTTAAGCCATCCACAAGCAGCTTATTGGTAGGAATGATTGGGATGCCCCTCCACAAAATGAACGTGCCGCCTGCTATGTTCGCGGTCACCGGAGGAACTCCTCTCTTGGTGCACTCCCTTTCAAATGCAGCGATGGCTCTGGGATGTGCAAGGAAGAACGACGGCTCCTTCCAGACCTTGCTTATCAGCTCATCAAGGTCATCCGGAGTAGGTGCTCCGTTTCTGGTCTGGATACGCTGTGAATCCGGCACGTTTTTGAGAAGTCCGTAATCATCATTATTGATAAGCTGGCTTTCCTGACGTTCTCGAAGGCTCTCTATGGCCAGCGCAAGCTGCTCATTGGTCTGGTCATACGGTGAACTGTATACGTCCTGTACCGCGGTATTGATATTCAAAATGGTAGAAATCGAATTAAGCCTGTATTCCCTTGGCTCCGTCTGATATTCAACGTAACCGTCGGGAATAATATCCGACTTCCTGGTCTGTGAGCAGAGAACGTCGAGCGGGGTATCTCCCTCAACAACCCTGTTCACGCGATAGATTCCGGTCTCCAGACCCTTAAACTCGAGAAGCCTGGTGATCCACCTTGGCGTGATCGCCCCGAACTGCGGACGTGTTTTGGTCACGTTCGCCAGGGGATAAGCCTGCGCCGCATTCAGCGCGTTAATTACGTCATTTTTGTCTGCCATGATAATTCCTCCTCAATCTCACTTAGACTTTTTATATATGCGATCTGTATCGCCTATATCCACTTACAGCCATGCTCCTTCATTGGAAAAGATTATGTTCTTGGTTGCCTCTATGCCGCCCTTCAGGCTGTACATCGGTCCGGTATAGCCTGCTTCCCGCAGCGTATTGATCGCGAGTATGCTTCTTTTGCCCTCCCGACAGATAAAAACAGTGTCCTTCGTGGGATCCAGCTCCTTCTGCCTGCGTGCAAGCTGTCCTATCGGAATGACAACCGCCTTGTTAAATCGGTGTATCGCTCTTTCATGCGGTTCTCTTACATCTACTATGGTGATATCATCTCCTCGTTCGATTCTCTTTGCCAGCTCATCAGCCTCTATAACATTAACCGGTATTTCGCCCTCAACCTCCTTAAGGCCACAGAACTCATCGTAGTCATAGTCCGATACATCAATGATGCCTCTGTTACTGCCGCATACGGGACAGGTCTCTCTTTTTCGTATCCTTAACACCCTGCCTGCATTATTCCACAGGTCAAAATAGAGTATGCGCCCACTTAAGGACTGTCCGCCGCCGATGATCAGTTTCAGTATCTCCGCTGCCTGTAAAGATCCGGCAACTCCCGAAAGAGGACTTAAGGTACCACCCTCGGCACAAGTCGGTACAAGTCCGCCCGGTGGCGGCGCGGGATACAGACATCGAAGACAGGGGCCGGATGAACCGTTTAAGACACTTACCTGTCCTTCAAACTGATATATAGAAGCATAAACCTCGGGAATCCCGAGAGCAGCGCAGGCATCGCTAATAATGTATCTCGATCTGTAATTATCCGTACAGTCGGCCACAACGTCATAACCGCTTATAACATCTAAAATATTGTCCGGTCCTATCTCCTCATCGATCACATTTATCTTAACAAGCGGATTGATCTGCTTTATCTTATCCCTGGCAGATGCGCTCTTTGGCCGTTTGACATCGCGCGTGGAGTGAAGGATCTGACAGTGAAGGTCTCCGGTCGTTACCTTTGACGTATCCGCGATTCCGATGGTTCCCACTCCTGAAGCAGCGAGATATTCAGCGACCGGTGATCCCAGAGCTCCAAGTCCGATAATGAGCACTTTGGATGCTTTGATCCGTTTCTGTCCCTTCACGCCAACGTCCCTCAGCATCAGATGCCTGTTGTATCTGTCTATCTCAGCGTCATCCAAAGATACGCTTTTACGTCTCTCATCGGAAATCAGGTATTCCTTCTCTCCGGATCCGCCTGCGATAGCCGGGATCAGCGTAAGCGTATCTCCGTCTTTTACGGTCTTTGAGAAATCTCCCAAAACCTCGGTATCATTGTGAAATACGGCAATAAAATCACGTATTATGCCGCTTTCGTCAAACAACACGCTGCCAAGCTCAGGATATTCATCCCTGACAGACTCAAGAACGCTCAAAACACTGTTGCCCGAACCCTCTATTGTATTGTTTCTGTCCGCAAACCCGCGAAGGGTTGCCGCAATATAGACGTTAACGCTCATAAATGCTCCAATCACCAATCAGGATGCTCATCGCTGTATATGCGCAGATCTTCCTTTGTTACCGTACCGTCCGCTATATGAAAGGAATTGATCACGGGACTGTCTGCCATGAAGGAGATGATCACGTAAGATGCCCCGGGATCGTATGCCAGGCTGACGTCCTCGTTCGACGGACGTGAAGGCGTATCCGGATGTGAATGCCAGTTACCGAGGGGCACGTAACCGTTTTTTCTCATGTCCTTCACGGCTTCAAGCTGATCCTTCGGATCCATGCTGAAATGATCGCATGCATCATCGACGTTCGGCAAGAAGTATATCTTATCTATATGCCTTCCCCTGTCGTCAGTATGCCCCGCAATCAGGCCGCAACTTTCCTTAGGAAGATGCTCCCTTGCATATCCGGCTATGGAATTAAACAGATCCTTGTGAAGGTAAATGCTGCTCATAATTCTTTTATTTCTCGTTTCTTACTTTATTTAGTTTTCCTATCGGTTAAGTAGGTTATTAGAATAATACACTTCAAACATCGTGTTGTCAATACCTGTTTTAATCTTTTAGGGGAATGGTGATTGAAGGCACAATGATTGAAGTGTTTTCTGCCGGGTATTGTGTTCTTTTTTCAAATATCCGATTATGATGAATCAGCCCTCGTTCAACACCCTCGCGGCATATGAGCAGGTGGGAATAATCGACTTTTTACTTCGCTCCGCGGCCTCGATCACGCAGTAGACCAGGCGTCTGGCAATGCCTTTTCCGCCATGTTCCGGAGCAACCTCCGTGTGATATATGTTGAACGCATCTCCGGTGTCCCGATAATCGCATTCACCGATCCGTGCATCGCCCAGATACGCCACGCTCCGGCATCCGGCCTCGTCATATTCGATCCTGACATCATGATTGTACGTTATGTCCAAGGCTCCCGAAGGACACTTTTTAACCGTCTTCCAGATGTCACCGTTCTCTCCGTTTTCCAATATGACCCAGGGTCTCCTGCCGAACTCGAACACCCCCGGGCAGCCATTCACGCACATCCTGGCATGCCTGCATTTGTCCGAATTCCAGAATACCGTTATATCTTCGTTTGCGTATGTTCTGTGCATACTCCTGCCTCCCCACTCATGCTGTGTTATCTCAGACCTTAGTTCATGGAAGCCTACCGCAGAATTCCAATATTCATTTTATCCTCGCAGTATTCTTCGTCAAGGTCTTTTCCATTTAAAGATAGTGTTTCTGCACGCCCTTGTTCATTCCTGCCTGATTACAAATAATGACTGCTTATCACACCTGTCTATAATACAATCACTCAATGTTTTATTCCACACTGTTATTGTGAAGCAGAGGAAACATAGCAAGCAAAAATGCTACGGATGACAGATCCCACACGGATCATAACCCATCGCGATTATCTCATCTCTGGTCGTATTGACATCCTGGCGGTTCTTAGCTTTCATTTTACTCACGCTGTTGCATGTGGGGTAATGAAATTTCTTTGTATTTGTATTAAGCACATAAGCAGATGAAGTTGAAACTGACTTATTTCTATCAATGCTTTCTGAGGATCCTGAGTCAGTCGTTAGTACAGGTATTATTGTATCATCCGATGGTTTAGAGACTCCCGGCTCCCATAATTTAGCCTTGTCAGCTGTTTTCTCAGTAGTAACGCTGACACTCTTTCCGTGGCTTTACGAGCTGATATAATTCTGATTACAGAATCATCATCTCTGAATGAGTGGGGTCATTGCGAACAAGTGCATCAGGATCAAAAAATACGGATTCTGCCTCTTCAAAGGCAACAAATTACTGTAACAAAGACATTATTCCCTGTTTTGACTGATTCGCTTGCGCAAGCATAGTCTGCCCGGCCTGAGCAAGGATATTTTCATTTGAGAATCGGACCATTTCCTCCGCCATATCCGTATCACGGATTGCTGATTCTGCGGCCTGAGTGTTTTCTATCGTGTTGTTCTGATGGCGTATCGTATGTTCAAGCCTGTTCTGCTGGGCTCCGATATTTGATCGAATCTCATTCAGTTTACTTACGGCTTTTTTTGATCTTTCGATGGAATCCGATGCCCCTGTCCCGGTCGATACGTCCAGACCGTGTATGCCCAGGATGTTCGTATCCATCCTTCCAAATGTCAGATATATTCCGTCGCCGGCTTCCGCTCCGGACTGGATCCAAAATGTATTTACACCATCTGTATTAGTCGCGGTATTGCCACCTGTCGAACCCGGATTCGTCATATCTGCTGCAGGATAATGTATAACTGCATATTGATCTTTTCCTTGTCCGTCAGATTTGACATACCCTGTCAGGTCACTTCCTGAATCCAGCTTTTTTATACTCCCATCAGATGTATTTAGTACATATACATCTTCATCCGATACCAATTTTCCTCCGGTGATGCTCTGATCCAATAAATGATCCACAACTTTAGATCCATCTGAAGTAGTATAAGGCTCTACCATAATCCACGGCGAAGCAGTCTTCAGGTTAAGTATCTGATGTCCATAAATCAGGTCGTTATAATCACCTTTCTCAAAGTAATTTTCCCGGGCACTTATCCCGTGAGCACATTCACCTGTAGCTATTATATCCAGAGTTTTATCAGTTGTGTTGAACAAATAAAGAGTTCTACTAGCCCTACCTTCATAGTTATTATCGACATATATATCATGGTATGTCGGATTCTGATCCGGCCTTTTATAATATAATACCTTACCAATAAGTTCATTTTTGTCAGATACCGTTTCCCCTGCATTGATAATTCTACCGGGTGTATAGATATCCCTATTGGCAGTATACGTAATGATCCCTCCGACATTTTTTATATCTGATACGTATGATGCCCTGTAATATGTTGGGTCTTCCTCTGCCTCATCACCGATTGAAACCGAACGAACCGTTCCATTTGACGAAACCTGATATCCATTGAAGTCTAACATAATTGGATTTGAGACTCCCCCTGAGTTGTGTGAGGCAGATACGTCAGACTGCTCTCCGGCAAATATCTGTTGTTCATTAAAGGTGGTGGTTGTTGATACCCTGTCAATCTCCGAGAGTATCGCATTTACTTCCTGCTGAATCGCCTGCCTGTCCTCCGCAGTATTGGTATCGTTTGCTGATTTGACCGAAAGCTCGGTTATGCGGTGAAGCATGTCGCTTACCTCATTCAACGCTCCATCGGCAATCTGGCACATTGACACTCCGTCCTGGGTGTTGGCGGTTCCCTGGGTAAGCCCTCTTATCTGCCTGCGCATTTTCTCGGAAATGGCAAGACCTGCCGCATCATCCGCGGCACGGTTGATCTTAAATCCTGAAGATAATTTCTCCGAGGATTTAGCAAGATTCTTATTTGTAATGCCCAACTGCCTGTTTGAGAACATAGCAGACAAATTGTGAGCCACAACACTCATATTACCGCTCATCCGTAATCAACTCCAATGATTAATGAAGATTTGAACATAATAATGTCCAATTACATCGATTCAAAATATATATCGACAATATAATGCAATTCTTTTATAGAAAAATGCATTATTTAGTCCATTTGCACATATAGAACATTTTAACATGGTCAAAATGCACTTACAATGCTATCGGGAGATTCAAAATGCATGACTATAAACTTATTGGAAAAAGAATCCGCGAACGACGTATTAAGGCTGGTTTATCACAGGAGAAACTTGCCGAAAAGTGCGATGTAGGAACAACGCATATTTCACATATAGAGACCGGAAACTGTGTTCCCAGTTTAAAAATTTTTGTATCTATAATTAACGCCCTGTCGTGTTCTGCGGATGAGATTTTATGTGATGAGATGGAAAATGCTGAACATATATATATCGATGAAATTTCCGATTTGCTTAATGGATGTACCAGTAAAGAACTGATGATTATGACTGATACCCTCGTTGCACTGAAAGCATCTCTGCAAAAAAAGCAATAAACCTATATGATTGAGTTAGAACTGAGTTAGAACTTTGGAAATATTCAAGGGTTCCCGGAACCCGGAAACCCTTGAAAATACTGAATCGGAGTGACAAGACTTGAACTTGCGGTTTGAATTGATATAATCCCTTATTTTTCAAGGGTTTCGGGCTGCGCTTTATTATTTCGTGGATAATTATGGATAATTTTGTTCATTTATCCATGACCGCCGGTTGCATTATCTAAACAGCAAAAGCCCTGGATCGCTCCGGGGCTTCTCACCGTCGTCTCTTGTATTGGATTGTATAACATGATCTCCTACAGGGCTCAGGTTACAATAGTCATTAATATCGCGTCATTCGATGGCGTTCCATGTTTTTGATCCAACAATTCCGTCAGCTGTCAGACTGTGATCGGACTGGAACCGGATCACTCCGGCCTTCGTCTTTTCTCCGAATATCCCATCATTTGCGCCTACGTCGTAACCGAGGGCGTTAAGGCGTGTCTGTAAATACTTCACGTCTTCGCCACGGGATCCTTTTTTGATGGTTGCTCTGCTCCCGGCGTTCGGGATCCATTCAGTCAGGCCGATATCATAGCGCGTCAGATCATACTTGTCTATCACGGCCATGATATGACTGACATATTGCGGACCGGTAGCATATCCGCCCTTGATGATCCCCTCGATGCACTTTTGTGCCGTGGGCTGATTAAGTGCTCCCTTGTACCTTGAAGCTGTACAGAGCAGATCAAGATAATCCTCGGTTGCATCCTCTATCGAGTCGTATTGTCTGAAGTAGTCCGTGATCTTGGTGGCGGTTTTCCCGTCATAGTATTCAGTCGTCCCGGTCTTGTATGCTGCGCCCTTCCAAGCAGAGCCGTATTTATACGCGCTCTTGCCGACCTTTACTCCATACAAGGCATTGGCCTTTACCATCTTTGCGCTTGTACCATAGCCTGACTCATGACAGGCTTGGGCAATGCATACGGATGCATATATTTTATTGTCGTGCTTCTTACACTGCCTTACGGCAATTGGCACAATCATTTTCAAGAATGCGTTTATCTGTGTCTTTGTAGCCATAACATACCTCTTTTCTGTTATAATCATGATGTTGCCACTCCCTACACGGGCACGGAAAGGGGGTGTGAACTTGGTTTTATTATTCGGATTTCTACTTTCTATCGTGGCAGGTGTAGTGTCTCATTATATCTGTAAATGGTTGGATAGGGAGCAAGATGGCAACCAGCCTGAGGATTAAGCCGGCCTCGCAATAAACGGCATAGAAAAGCCCGGGAATGGCACTCCCGGGTTTTTCGTTAGAACTTGGTTCTTATTATTCGGCTGTAATATCTCTATTACGCCTTTATCTTAACATATTTTAATTGGCTGTCAACGTTTTTCTCATAGTGAAATCTTAGTTACCATGATTTCCGCCCTCCGAATTGAGCCTGATGAGGTTATCGCGCCTTGAATCCATTATGCCGTTTACCCCGAGGGCGTGATATGCCTGGTAGGCGGCCTCCCACATGTCGAGATCGTCATCGTCGATGTAACCCTGTTCCATGTACTTGTGATAATCCAGGGTTAAGTCACGACGCATCTGTTTTTGCTGAGCGTCCATGAGTATATGCATCTGTTTGCTGAACGAGACGATGTTCTTCACTATCCAGCAGAATGCCGCAAAAAGGGTCGGCACTCCTATGATGTTCGCCCAGGTAAGTATTGCGTGTAGTTTCTCAGGCATCTTTTTTCTCCTCCTTGGGCGTGATCTGTGATATCTGTTCGAGCGTCTGCTTAACCTTGTCGAATCCGAGCGTTGCTCCCAGCCAGATGACCACCATCATGAGCAACAGGCATATTATGTTATTGACCGTCCAGGGTATTTCCATGAGCATGTATGCGGCGGTGGTGCCGAGGCCGCCTACCGCTATGGCGTCAACCAGGGCTATGACGTTGGCGGAATATTCCCTGTCTGCGTTCTGGTAAGTCTTTTTGATGGCTTCCGTGATGATCCCGCACACGAGCGATCCGACCGTGAACAGGGATATGAATAATGTGATTGTCATTGTTTGCCTCCTGTGAATATATATGTAAAGACGGCCGGCGCAAGAAAACCGGTGAAAAGTCTGCAAAAGCCCGGGAAGGAATCACCGGCCGCCCTTACTGCCTTTTGAGCCTGATTGTCAGCTTTTTCCGTTCTTTTCGGCCGCCTTCTTTTTCAGCCGATAGATCAGGAAGCTGATAAAGGCCTCGCTCGTAAAGAGCGCAAAGAAACACTCGACCAGCGTGTCGGGTATGCTCTGGAATACGCAGAAAAGCACGATCATCGTGACCGTGAAGATGAGCACGGCGACCGCGCATCCTATGAGTATTTTATCGAGCGTGTTCATTTTCCGTCATCCTCCAGGCTGGTGACCTCTTCTTCCAGTGTCTGAATCTCCTGATCCTGATCCCTTATTATCCCGATCAGTTCCATCACAAGGTCACATATCTGGGATACCGACTTGTTTCGGAGCGTTTCGGGATCAAAAGTGTATGCCTCTGCCTTAGTCATTGCCGTTTACCAGGCTGGCCAGCTCCACGGTTCCGTCATCAAGGATCACGTAACCGTCGGCCTCGATGATGGCTCTCACTTCATCCTGCAGCCTCTTGGGCACGGTATTGAAGTTTTTGCCGTCCAGTTCACAGCTCTTTGCGTAAATCTTTGCCATTGCGCTTGCCATTGTCTCAATCCTCCTGAGGATAACTCGTACAGCTCTTCCAGGGCCGCACGGCAATCGGATATGCCATCGCTGTTCGTGGCGGCCAGGTCGTAGGTCTCCATAAGGCCCTCCTGAGTGCTCGCGATGTCTCCGTCAATCCTCTCCTCAACCTTGCCGATGTTCGGCGTGTACTTGTCGACGTAGCGGTAATGCTTGTCGATCACGTACCAGTCGTAGCAGTTGCCCTCCGCGTCGATCTCCGACCGGTATCTTTCGATTACCATGAATCTGTCGGTCACGATCTGGTCGGGATACTTCGATTCAAGCGTCACGGATCCGGACAGGTTCGTGTGCTTGTCGTTTTTGGTCTTCAGGCTGTCGCATGTCACGCCCCGCCTCTTAACCGTTCCAAATACGTACTCCATGAAATCTGCTCCTTTCTTTGCTTTCTTACTATCTTTTTAAGAGACCTTACGATCTTCTCGCCCTTGTACAGGGTCTGATATATGTTTCTGTTGTTGCAGTGCTTCAGCTGTCCCAGCCTTGACAATATGCTGTCCGCCATCCTTGGCGGGACTCTCTGGGATGTCTCGGTTTTCTTCCGGTATCTTTTCATTGCCCTCTTGATCCTTAAAAGATTATGTTTCCGTGGTATGGTGTAGTTCCTGCCATATCTGTAGCCTACGGCGTTCGGCATTCTCCCGTTTGGGCGCTTGTCGCTCACTACTGGAAATATCTGCCAGTCGTTCTTCAGTTCAAGGTCGTGAGCATTCAGTCATGCTTCGATCAGGTCTTTTAGTTTGCGCAGGCTTCTGTCACTGGTCTTCCTGGTTACCGGAGAGACGGAAGCCTTCGGAGGCGGCCTGATCTTTGCTGTCGGTTTTCTTCTTTGGGACGCATTATATAAGCCTATGGACAAAACTCAGACCAAAATCCAGTATGCGTCAAAATCTAAATGGAATTATGTTGATTCTATAAAATCCAAGCCTCAGCTTGATCGTCTCATGCGTGCCCGCGAGGGCGAATTGACCGCCCGAAAGGTTGACAGGATTAGCGGGAAGGCTGTTTTTGTTGGCTCGACCGGTGGTGATTATAAGACTACGCTCAACAAGTGTACCTGTCCTGATTTTCAAAAGCGCAACATGCCGTGTAAGCACATGTATTATCTGGCTGATGCATGCGGCCTATTGGATGAAGTCAAGAATGTATAAGGGATTTAGCCAGGAGGTTGATAGTTATGTTTTTCTTTTATGATGATGAAACCGAGGCCAACGAGGTCTCTAATTACAGTGAAGCCACCTTTGAATCTATAAAACATATAAATGAATACGGTCAGGAGTTCTGGTACGCCCGGGAATTACAGGAAGCGCTCGAATATGCAGAGTGGCGAAATTTTTATAAAGTGATATGTAAGGCTATGGAATCCTGTGAAAACGCAGAAATAGGCACTTATGAACATTTTGTTGAGGTCAACAAAACATCCGTTATGCCAAACGGTGGTGAACGAGTGATCGAGGATTATGAGTTGTCTCGGTACGCTTGTTATCCGGGAACAGTTGCGGCTGGTGGCAACGGAGCTTACGGAAACAATCACTATGAAAGCGAGGGCTATATATGAACGATTTACAAAATTTATCAGACATCGTGGATCTGTTGAACTCCCAGGCTCAGATGCTGGACATCTTAGAGAGTCAGGAGAACCAGATAGACACACTTATCCGGGAGAAAGCTTCATTACAGGAGCAGCTGGACGAATCAATGAGCTTAAACGAGACACTGAATGCACAAATACTGAAATTGAACAAACAGATCAGTTCATTGCAGAAACAAATAACCGACTTAACGAATACAGGGAAATGATAATACGGAAGGAGCGTGAACGATATGACAGATTACAAAGTCTCAGAGCAAGACGAAATGCTCACTATGCTGGAAGAGATGCAGGATCAGATAGAGGAACTGCAGAAGGAGAACCTGGAACTGAAACAGTCCTCGATGGACAAGGACTCCGAGATAATGCAGATGCAATCCGAACATTCATCGATAGTCTCAGCGCTAAAGAAAGAAATTCAGAAGAAATCAGAGACCATAGTTTCGCTGAACGCCAGATTAGAGAAGCTGAGCGCCGCCGATCTCGTGCTGAAGAAGAACGCAGAACTCGAGATGCAGAACGCAGCCTTACGAAAGCAGGCCGAAGACACGGAAGAGCGAGCATCGACATCGATATCTCACATTAAGGAAGAGTATGCCGGTAAGGAAACTATACTGAATCAAAGACTGGACGAGGCTGTAAGTCGAAAAAAGGAAGCTGATGATCTGATCACCAACTGTAAAAAAAAGATACGTGAAGAGGCCGAAAGGATCACCGATAAAGAGCGTAAAAAGTTGAAGGAAGAATCTGACGCAGCCATAGCCGCCACTAAAGAGAAGTATACGCAGAAGAAGAATGCAATATATTCACTGACTCTGGGGCTTATGATCTACAGCGCAGTTACAACGCTATTTACCGGCATCAACTCAGATCGTTTAGCTGGATGCCATTCAACCTGATCCTTACGAGTCTTATCATATATGGGGTATATTTGATCATACGGATAGTGTATGATCTGTATAAAAATGATACCTTTTTTTAATCCGTAGTCCATTGATATCCGGCCTCCAAAATGCTATACTCCGTCTAAGGGTGTCACCTTTAAGCGAGAAAGCGTGGTGGACGGACTGGCCTTCTGATTGCTCAGAGGGATTGACTGTTATCGCCCCTCTGAGTAGGAACTGTCGTACAGATGCTCCGGCATCGAGTCGCTGCTGAAAGGAGGGCCACGGATATGTTGACATTAGGTGAATTCATCGCTGTGATTAGCGTCTGTTTAACCAGTTTTGGCCTCGGCTACAAACTCGGCAGAGACAGGTCATCTAAAGATACTAAGAATGAACAGGAATAGCCGCCCCGGTTTTGGTCGACTGAGCGGCTATTTCATTTAGCTGTATATTGAGGCCAGACCGTTTGGCCGGTGGCACTCTCTTGATGTTCATCTACATCGTAACACTAGGGCGCAGGCTTGTCAAATTTCACTTTCTCTCTATGAATCATCACTTTTATCGCTGTCGGAAACACTTTTCTATTTCGCTACGATTCTTACCCCGTGGTTCCATATAATCGAACCCGAGTAACTCTAGTACTCGGGTTCATAGATACATATTCATTATAATCTGTATCAATGTAGTATAATACTTACAAAATAAGTAAATGAATATGAAACTAACCCTGTATTATTCACCGAATGAATCGTTAGCGGCGTAAAGCCGCATAGTTCCTTGACATTTTAATACTGCTGCTTTCATCTATCAGGTGATAGAAAAGGGCCTCTATATATGGTATAGTGTAAGTACGACAACACAACATAT
>JAFUAB010000046.1 GCA_017460885.1 Lachnospiraceae bacterium | reverse complement strand
TGCGGTAGAGAAGATTGAGGTTACTACGCCGTATGCCAAGAAGATGTGGACAACTGAGGTAATAGGGCGGGATCGGATGTTCCTTGAGAAGTTGGGAATAGCACTTTAGAAATTTTAGTTGCCATTACTCGACTTTCAGGTAACCGAGGAGAGGCCCTTTTTCCTGTTGATGCTTAATTTCCTGAGCTTTTGAACGGCCGACAGATATTTGAACAGCTCATCGTTCTGCTTCCTGAAATCCTCGGACTGTCTCGCGAATCCATTGATAAAGTCGTTCAGCTGCTTATCGGAATAGTTGATGTCATCTTTAGAGAAATACTTATAATACGGGCTGGTCACGACCGCGATCCGGGCATCCAGATATTCCTTAAGCTCTTCAAAACGGGCGATCTTCTGCTGTACGGCTTCCATATCCACGTCCTCGGGCATATAGCCGCCGTTTACCGCATCCGAGATCCATTTTTTAAGCTTTGCGCCGGTTATGCCCAGATTGTAATTCTCTCTGATATGTCTGACAAAATTCTCATCGGAGGAAAAGTCATCCTCGGTTCTCTGGACATTCTTCATGAAATCATCGATGACCTTTTTCATATCGTCCGAATTCATGATATATCCGATCTTTGATCTGTTCTTATACTCATCGGAATCCGTAAATTCACGGATGACATCGGCATGCTTCTCGCGTTCTATGGCTTCATCTTTTCTCTTTTTCTTCTCGATGCTGCCAAAGCTTGAATAAGCGCCTCTGGTCAGCATCATTCCGCCATACCCTGAGAATATCGCCTGCTCCGCCTGTGCCAGTTCTTCACGGTAATGGATAATGTTCTGCCTGGCATCCTCGCGCTTCTGCTTCTTCGTCTTGGGAACGGCGTTAGCGTTGGCCTCCCGGATCCGGACAGCGTTAACCGGTGCGGCCTGGATCCGGGCAGCGTTGACCGGTGCAGCCTGAACCCGGTCGGCGCCGACAGACACGGACCTGATATTCGTTTTCTCGGGAATGACCTTGGTGGAATTTTTACGAAGTTTATCTGTGGTCTTAGTGATGGCATCAGACTGCAAACTGCCGTTTACGGTATTATCCGCAGCGGATTTATCATCACCGGATGCACTGCCTGCCGACTTAAGAGTATTTATCGGATTTACCGCGTTTATCGCATCCAGGGTTACGGAACCGCCGGTAATCTCTTTCACAGAGTTGTCGGACGTTTTTTGAGTGTCGATCCCGATGGATTTGAATTCCTGCTCTTTTGATGTTTGTACTTCAGACATGTTTCACTCCTTACAACAGATGCACTCCGCGATAAAGTCCCTCAATGCGATAGGTTTCACGGAATTCCTCGGTCAGGCCCTCTACGAATCGGATCGAATGCTCGCCGGGGTCGGTGAAGATCAGTCTGGTATCGTCGATATCACGCTCCCTGAGTTCAAGCGCAAGGGAACCAACCAGTTCGATCGCATTCTCATTGGCGCCGGTGTTGAGGAAATACGTGATCTCCAGATCGTCATCCTCCAGCTCGCTCATAAGGATGCAGCCCGTAACTTCTCCCTCATCATTCAGAGCAACACGGGTCAGCTGACGGGACAGGGTTTCCGCTTCTTCCAGATTGATGCCGTAATCATCGATCATCCGGTCAAGCTTGCCGTATACCTCATCATCCTCGGCGCTGACTATTTTGGACAGATCCGTTCTCGCCTCAAGCAGCTCATCCATGCGGGCGCTGTAGATAAGGTCGTTCACCGGAACCGAATATGTGTCATTGTCGACAGCTATGAGAAAGCCCCTGTCGGAAAGGAAAAGCTCGATATCGTCATCATCCTCCGTAAATGAAGCCTGCACAGAGGTGATCCCCATTTCCTTCAGGAACGGAAAGATGGTTTCCAGCAGTTCGGTGGCTGCACCCTGCTCTCTGTAAGAAGGCTCGGTGTAGAGCCAGAGGATATCCACGCTCTCTTCATCCGTGACCTCGAGTATCATCGCTGCGATGGCCTCCTTATCGTCGGATACCGCGCCGAACCTAAGCAGGTTCTCGCGCTCCGCCAGCTCCTGAGGTATCAGGTCTTCAAATGCTTCAGCGTTGTTTGGGGTTATTCTTGTGATTTCCATGTTTTTTCTCCTTTTATTCACGTTTGTTGATAACAACCTGCGGGAAGGGTACGTTGATCGAGTTGCGGTCGAACATCAGCTTAAGCTCGCGGTTCACGTCATACCTGACTCTGAAGTAGTCCTCGTTCCTGCAGCATGTCGCAAACTTGAGTATCACCGCCGAATCGCCGAGTTCCGCAACCCCGCTGTATCTCGGGCCCTCGATCGCCTGCGGGATGCGTTCCCTTATACCGGGCAGCTCCCTGGCGATCATCTCCTCCACAGCTTTAAGCTCCTCACCATACTCTATTCCGATAGTCGTGTACACATATGACGGCATTTCGGACAGATTGATGATCTGGTTCAGAGAGCTGTTGTGGATGCTTTTGATATTGCCTTCGTCGATATCCATGACCTTGGTGTTGCGTATACCTATCTCCTGCACGCGGCCGCGCCAGGTCTCGCCGTCGATCCTGATGATGTCCCCGACCTTGAAGGATTTTTCAAAGATGATAAAGAGTCCGGCCAGCACGTCGGTGACCAGGCTCTGTGCACCGAGACCGATAACCACGGTCAATATTCCGGCGGAGGCAAGCAGCGTATCCGTCGGCGCACCCAGCAGCTTCGCACAGTAAAAGACCGTACCGATCACGGCTATGTATCTGGTGAAGCTGATCAGCATCCTGATGACGGTCTCACCTCTCGAATTCATCAGCCTGCCGGTAAGCTCCAGCGTCAGCAGCACAAGCGATACCACGAAGTAAACCATGCAGACATTGATCCAGCACGCCGTAACGGAAAAGACATGTACGCCGGTATTCCAGTTGCCGTTAAGCAGTCCGAGCATGACCTCGTTATTTCTGAATAACGGATCCCTGAGCAGCAGGATAAAGAAGATCACTCCCGAGAATACGAAGAACGAGGTTCGCAGAAGTCCCAGGATCCTGCCTGCTGCCATGTTCTCGATCAGCTTCTTATGATCGTCGTCAACGGAAGCCTCTTCGGTCTGCTCTTTCTCCTCATCCTCCGCGGTATGGCGTCCGTAGATATACATAAGCAGCAGGAAAAACAGCAGCTGGACCGCAACCCCCGCAACGGATATCAAAGCGCCTCTGCTCAGACTCTCCACCGTGATCACGTTGACGCTGGCGGCAGTAAATATCAGATCATCCCCCCACAGCCTGCAGTACAGCAGACGTGCCTCTCCGTCAAAGTCTGTCCTGGTATAATACCCGTCCTGCATCATTTCCTCTGTCAGACCGTAATCGGTCACGACTTCCCCGGTCATTTCTTCGTCCGGGTAGTACAGGAACCTCTGCTTCTCACCCTTTTTCTTGCCCTCGACTATAAAGGCAAACGCATTGTTCCTGCCGCTGAAGGTGGATGGCAGGGATTCTACCGAAGACTCTCTGAGTGACGATGCCAGATAATCGGGTGCAAAGGCAAGCTGCACGAATCCGTTCAGGTTGTCATTGGCATCCGTAACTATGGCACCGGCGTAACGGTAAGGCTGATCCAGAAAGCTCTCGTCAACGGTCTGCTGAACAAGCACAGGCGTACCTGTCAGCACCTTTTTGAATTCATAGGAAAGCTCCCGGGTATTGGGAGAGATCCTAAGCCCCTGATAATAAGCGTCCGAAAGGATCACCACTCCGGCATCGTCATACAGCAGAATATGCTCGGCACCCAGGTTATCGGCCATATCCGCCAGGTCTCTCCTGGTTATCTGTTTATTGTTGTTGGAAATGAATTTGGCGGCAAGAGTCGTCAGATTGCCGAGATCGTTACAGTATTCCTCACTGGTCTTCTTCTGGATCTCATCACTGGAAATAAGCGAATCGGCGAGGGCCTCTGCCTCCATTCGGTTGGACTGGGCCTGGAGATAAGTGGAATACAGCAGCTGCGGATACAGAGAGGAAGCCACCGAGAACAGAACGGCCAGCACCAGCAGTACCGCCATTTTTTTGAAAAGGAACATACGTATCGAAACAGATTTGCCCGATTCGTCGCCGCACGAGTATTCGCTCACGAGCATCATCGAATACATGAGCTGCAGCGAAAGGAAGATAAAAGCAACAAAAAGAGGAACCGCGGTGACCACCAGCACATTGGAGGTGATCTCCTCGGAAGGGATCGCGCAGATGATGTATATCTCATGTTCGCTGTAATATTTCGCACCGCAGTAATACTTGTCGTCCTGAAGAGTGAGGGTACCCCGGAAGCCGTCTTTGATGTCGC
Organism: Lachnospiraceae bacterium; assembly: GCA_017460885.1. Classification (GTDB taxonomy): domain Bacteria; phylum Bacillota; class Clostridia; order Lachnospirales; family Lachnospiraceae; genus XBB2008. The sequence continues at coordinate 142,651 of JAFUAB010000046.1, read as the reverse complement.
TCATCTCTATGCCGAGACCGGATACATAATCGACCTGCTTTTCATATTTGCCCGGAAAGGCGCTGACCCATCCGTCCCAGCCAAGCGCAAATATAAAACCGTTACGGCCAAGTGTGATGCGGGGCAGCACGGAATCCCAGGAGCCGGACTCATCCTGGAGCTCATAGAGACCCTCGGCGTCGTCTTCGATCACGACATAATACCCGTTGTTAAGAGAAAGTCCGCAGAAGGAATGGTACATTATCTCATCGCTGCTCTCTTCACTGCGCACCGGATAATAATCAAATTCGGACACATTATTGGTCCCCGATATCTCCCGAAGCGCCGACAGATACGGAACATCACTGTCATCAAAATCTTCAATGCCCGACTTCTCCGCACTGTAAACAACGTGTCCTCCGGAATTAACCAGGTACACGTTGCTCACATTCAGCAGATATTTAAGGTTCTTCATGGACGCCGCGGTATATCCCGTATCCTCATCATTACGGATGTAATACTTCGCCATCCTGGCCTTGGCCGTGTGTATCAGCTCATAGCTGTCATAATTCTCACTGGTGTCTTCCATGGTCTGTTCCACGATCCTGTCCACATCGCGAAACGTCAGATCGATCTCACGGTCGGCATTTCTGTAGAACAGCAGCAGCTGAAGTATGTACATCAGCAGACTGCACAGCGCGGAAAAAATGAGTACAAGTGCAATGAGTATGCTTTTCCTTTTTTTCATTATCAATTTTATTCAACCATTGTAAAAAATATAGTTTCCGCTGCTTCGTATTCCTCGTAAAAAGTTTCAAGCGTCGTGCTGTCCGGAACCTGACCGTTTTCATCCGCGGCCGTAGCATGAGTATCGGAGCGGAGGTAATATGTTTCGCTTCCGTCCGTACCGTATTCAACCGATGCCTCTTCGTCTGCTACGATACCCCCGGCCATAAGGACCATCTTTTTCATATAGGGATTGGCTCCGACATAGAGCTTTCCGTCCGCGATCGACAGAGGATAAGCCGTACCACCCGCAGATACGTATCCGGCATACTTGGGAAGTCCGTCATCTCCCATATAGTAAATGTCGGCGTCCGTAGCAGCGTAGTGACCTCCTCCGTCTATGTCAAATACATATTCCGTCACAAGCAGGACCTCGGTATCGCTGATAGTGGTCTTAACATATCCGTTGCCGGATCTGAGCATATCGGTGATCTGCTTGAAGCTTGTACAGGACGAAATATCAAGGGGCATATGTTCTTCCAATGCAGCTGTGTCGGATGTCATATTATCTGCTTCGTAGTCAAATATAGCCTCGGCCACAGCCTGGATATCAAAACCGCTCAGATCCTCCGCCACGATCCCCAGCGAATAGGACACACCGGTCTCAAAATCATACCAGGTACAGAGATCCGCGTATTCACCGCTACCTGCATATCTGTAAATTTTAGCGGGCATCTGGCCGCCTGCCCATCCGGCCAGGGTCACATCGCTCTCCACGGCCCAGTCATAATACAGGCCGGAGATATCCTCTGCGGTGTCTCCCGTAGACTGTGCCCTGGCCGTAAGATCCAGTCCGTCCAGCTTAAATGACATTTGTATCAGCGGCTCATCTCCTTCGGTTCTGCTCCATGTCACATCTTCTGCTCCCTCCGGCGCGATAAACAGCTTCGGAATCAGTGATGAAGCCTCCTCGGCCGTGGTATCGACCCAGGGATTCGCAAGTCCCGCAGACGATGAGTCAGTGCCGGGGCCGGAGTTGTCACTCTGTCCGCTCTCCGCTGCGGACGATTCCGAGGGCGATACCTGTTCCGGCTTATCTGAGCCGCAGGCCGTAAGTGAGAGTGCCATGACAGCTGTGAGTAAAGATATTATATATTTTTTCATTGTGTCTCCTCTTTAAATTTCAGGTTACAGGATGCAGCTCGTACTGTTCCGTAATGCACGGATGCACTTTAAGCTTAATTATACATTACAATATTACGGCTAACTATCCTTTTTTTCGCTGTTCTTTTTTCTCTTAAACTCTGCCGGAATGTTCGATTATGACATTCTCATTACCGGTTTCTTCGGAAATCTTTGATCTCTTCTCTGCCTTTTGGGTCTTATCCGCTTCAATATCCGCAATATCCTGCTCTGTAAGCAACGTTCCCGCAGGAAGCTCTTTGTTCAGCTCTGCCATCGCCTTATCCGCTTCCTCCTGAGTCTTCTTATTTGCCTTGACATCCTCCTTCTCTTTATCCACCTTTGCTTTCCAGACTTTGTAAGGCTTCATGAATTCATCCATGGTTACTGTAGGTATCTTGAGCTTTTTGTTCGGGATATAGATGGACTGTACGACATCATTCCAGCCCTTCGGCATTTTATCCATGCTCTTCCTTACCGTTACTCCTTTGGTATGGCCGACATATCGCACGGTTTCGGGATCCAGCTTCCTGATATCGTAACCGTTCTCTTCGTCGTAGGTCAGATTGGAGTATTCCTCCGTCAGCTTCCCGGGATCCTTCTCCTCTGAGAACCAGTTAAGCTCAACCGTGGAGGTATCCTTGAAAAATTTCTCTATACTTGCGCTCGAAATGCTCCCGTAATACGGCAGTGAATCATAATAGTAGATCCTGTCCCCACTGATGCGGGTTACAGTCACATAATGGGATCCCTCCTTGGCATTTACACGCAGCACACCCACTACCTGCTGATCATTGACAGCCCTGGCCACAGTCTCTTTGAATATCTCTATCTGGTTCCGAGCCTTGATCATACCGTTCTCCGTCTGCTGCATTTTCTCTGAGGGAATGACATAACGTATACTGTTTAGGCAGATGTTTTCCGCAGGCTTTCCGATACGCTTGTCGATAGCTTCGAACAGATAGTCGGCGTCCTCAAAGATATTTCCGGCAGTTTCCTTACCCTTGCCGCAATAGGCATCCATATCGGCTACCTGGTTGCCGTACTGCTCATAGTCCACAGCCGCTTCCGTCTCGAATCTCTTATCAAATTTACGGATGCGGGGGCGGTATTCCCTCATCTTATACTGTGGTACACTTCGCGTATAGTGATCCAGTTTGTTGAGCTTGGTCTGCAGGTTGGAGACCATGGCATTACCGGTTACGCAGAAGCAGTTCTGAAGACTCTGATCCTCGTAGTATTCTGCCATTTGGGGAAATTCATGTCCGACATCATATTCCTTTACCGGGAGCGGCACGATCTTTTCATTCTTATCCGTATTAAGATCCAGGGTCTTATCGTTGACCTTGTAATACTCCATCAGCCAGTCAAAGAGTTCCGCCATTTCCTTATCGGCATCTTCCTTCCAGGTCTGCTGTGTTTTCAATTCTCCGTAAGCATTGGGCGCCTTGTATTCCTTCCCATAGAAAGGCATACGCTGCGCCACCAGATCATCACGATCCTTAGGTACGGTGACAGGAAGCTTCTTACTCTCTATCAGCTTCTGAAGCTCCTGCTCCTTCTGTGCCTTGGCCTCGGGCGTATATATCTTACGCAGTTCCTCCGGATTTTTTGCCTTATTCTCCTGCTTATTCTCCGGTTTACTCTCTTGCTTATCTTCTTCCCGGATCTCACTCTGCGACTTGTCCTGACTTGTTTCCTGTGTCGTCTTCTGTGCCTCCTGAGTCACTGTTTTATCTGTCTCCTGAGTCGCACTCTTAGCTGTCTCCTGTGTCACAGTCTGTGCCCTGTCATGACTTGTTTCCTGTGTCGTCTTCTGTGCCTCCTGAGTCACAGTCTGAGCTGTCTCCTGAGTCGCGCTCTGAGTTGTCTCCTGAGCCCTCTCCTCTCTGTACAAAGATGAACCGGCGACGCGATTGGATACTACAGGCATCTTGGGTAACGGCCTGGAGAGCCAGTCATCGAGACGTACACCGTAATCCTTAAGCGCAGCTATCATCTCGGGATCACCGAATACCGTCCTGTCAAGGTTAAATGACACTTCATTCTTCACCTTGAACCGTCCCAGATCCTGAAGCATCAAAAATCTGCGCGCTATCTCACCTTCGTTCTTTCCGCCGATATCGCCCAGCTGCAGATAAAAGGTGGAAACAAGAGTCAGCCGGATGACCTCGATTCTCATATTCTGGAAAAGCTTTGACTTAAGCGTACTCTTCATATTCTCGCTGAACCAGTAAAGCTCCTTCTGATCCGCAGCCATATCCTGAAGCACATCAAACATCCTGTGACAGGTTTCCATCCTGATCAGGCTGCTGTCCAATACCGGATTGTCGGCTGTCCTGACGTTATCCCGGGTCATGATATCTTCCGCACGGTTATCCCGGGTCACCACACCGTCACTGAGTTTATCAGCTGCATTCAGGAAATAAGCAAATGCCTCTCTCTTACGATCCAGGATCAGTTTGTTTTTTTCTTCCGGGCCTTTGGCTTCTATTCCCAGACCGAGGAAATTTTTCAGATGGGTTTCAAACAGTGTCGCACTCTCCTGATCTTTTTTCTTTTTCTCATCAAGATCCCTGTACAGACCCGGATGGAAGGCCATCATCTTTTTGATAAGAGCCTTCTGATCATCACTCAGATCAAATCCGCTTAATCTTGTAATTGAAGCGTTATACAGATCCTTTGCCCTGACATCGAGACATTCCTTCGTGTGTAGATAGATATTTCTGTCCCTTTCCCTCTGATTCTTCAGTGACCTGCGCTCCGCGGAGGACAAAAGATTCAGATGTGTTTTTTGATAATCGACCCTCACATCATCACCGTGTACCCCGGAGTAACCGGTAGCGATCGCTTTCTTCCAGAACTTTCTCTGCTCGGACAGGCTCAGTCCGGGACCTTCGATTTTGGTTATATTCCGGGTATTTTCACAATTTATCATCGTGTTATTTCCAAGAGTGAACATTGCCCCGGGATTGTCCATTCCAAAAAAGGCTTCGGACAGCTTAACGAAATTCCGTACGGATCCATTACTGTTCTGGTAATAATTGGAACACTTCCGACTGCTGTCTTCCGCCTCCGATCTGTCTAACATTCCCTCCGCGACCAGAATATCGCACAGTGTGGCAGGCTTGCCGTTATAGGTGCTTTTGACTTCAGTGCAGATCTGTGTAAGCTCCTGTCCGAAACGGCTTCTCGCAATATATGCCGCCTGGCCGTCTCCCAGAGAGTGCATAAAACAGGGAGCGGAAATATCCTGTTCCAGCGAACCGTAGGTTCTTTCGTAACGTTTTAAATTGGTATTCAGGATATCATACATCTTTTTAACAGACCTGAGCCATCTCTTTTTGGCATATTGGTATGTCGCCTCGTCACTCAGATCGATATTTTCCCTCTCAATGAATGTCATCCCATCCACCATATCTATCAGCTCTTCATCAGAATAGTCGTCTGACAGGAAATGTGCCAGAGTGCTAACAAACCTGAGCGGACCGGATTTTCCGTACATCACATCCTTATCATCCTGACTTCTCCGGAAAACAAGCTCCAATCCTATATCAACTTCTTCTGTTTCTGAAGTCGGATTACCGTTACTGTCGGTTTTGGGCACCTTCTTTTTACACAGATCTCTCATTTTTTTATACAGATTGAGCTGTCTCGGCGTCCATGTTTTTTCCCACTTTTTCTTTTCACTATCGGAAGGCACTTCCGTTACCGCGACCTTATAGGCATCCAGAAATGCGGTTACTTCCTTTGACCCGTATTTTTGCAGCTGAAGGTCATTTTGGGGATCATATTTGAATATCTGGGTCTTATAATCACCTTTATGTACTGCCTCGAGTTTGCGCAGGAACTTTTTGATCTTGCCGTGGGTCTTCTGCACATCAGCGGGATCGATCTTTGTCAGATCCGGTCTGCCGGTAAGATATGCCTGTTTTCTGTTGTATTTCTCCAGCTCCGTAAGTATCCTGTCCTGTCCGGTTTCCAGACTGCGTCCATCGAACATACCGCCTCTGATACGTCTCGCGTAAGCTTCGATCAGTCCGGTCAGTTCGTAAACCCTGCGCTGATCTGCCGTCATGTTACGGGAAGCAGTCCTGCCGATCTCCTCATTATCATGCAGGATATAATAATTGTCCGTCATCAGCAGCTTGCAGGCACGATAATAGTCGGAAAACGCGAGCATCCTGTCAAGCTTTGCACAGACTCTGTCGTAATCACTTTTGCCGTTGCCGACATATCTTCTGCGAAGCTTCCTTACATAATCCGGATTCGCTTCAAGAAGATTTCTGTATGCACGAATCTTGTGGGATATGTTTTCAAGGGTGGGAGCATTGGACGCAAGTCTGAAATCCGCGGTGCCGACTCCCGCAAACATTGAAAGCGGAAGTCTGATCAGGGACTCGGTCATGCGGTCCAGGGCATTGTCACGCTGAGCTTTGTCGGCGTACATCTTCGCGAAAGTCTCCAGCTGCTCAACTTCCTGTCTGGAAGTGGTTTTAAGATCGCCGTACATAAGCGCAGCCATGTCTTCCAGTGCGGCATCTCCGATCTTAACTCTGGTTGCCGTCGAAATGCTGTTTTTGATCTTAAACCTTTCACTTTCAAACTTCAGTGCGGCATCTGTAAAGACCATGCCGACAGCTTTTTTCTGCTGCTGGACACTGCCGGGAAGCTCAAGCAAGGCTTCGCGTTCATGTACCGTCAGCTTCTTTTCCTTAAAGGTCTTAGCCAAAGGACCGATCAGCTCTGTCACGGTTACGGCTTCCTGCGAGATCCCTCCATCGTTTATATTCTTAAGCACGCTTTCCTCTCCGGTCAGGCACCCGGCCAGAGTCTCTGCGGACATGTCGGCATTCCTGAGCTTCTCCTCGCTACGCATATGTGCCTCCGTCACGGAAAGCGAAGTAAAGATATCATAACCCTGCAGATCTTTGACGAAGGATTCGATATATTCTACCTTCTGTTTAAATTCAGCGATGGATTCCTTACTGTCTTTTACAACGTTTTTCTTAAGATCCTCGTAATACTTCGGAGGTCTGTGCAGCATCTCATCCATGGACTTCATATCACCGAAATCCGGGTCGAGCTTCTCATAAAGATTGATCATCTGAACCATCCTGGGGCCGAAGATCGTACCGGCTGCATCCAATGTCTTACATCTGGCCCGAAGCGCCTTTAAACCATTCTCCCCAAGTTTGGTGGCAAGGTCACTTTTGAGCCCCCTGCTCCTGCCGTCGGGTCCCGGTTTTAACCTGGCCAGAAGAACCTGAGCCTGCAGGATAAGAGGATACAGTTTAGAGACCTTTTCCTCCGTCAGATCCCTGTATGACTTAAGATCGAATTCCCTGAGGTCAGCAGAGAGTACGTTAATGATCGCCTGTGGCTCTTCTACATTGGGAACATCTGCGGAAACTGCCTTTTTCAGATTGGATCTTATCATCTTCAGATCATCCGTCGTGGTATCCTTCCATGCGCCGGTATCTCTGAATTCATAGAATCTTTTTACCCCGGGGGCCGCATCGTATTTTTTATTGTCGGCGGATCTGCCGTCTCCGTTTTTCTTTATTTCGACCGTTCGCTTGGAGAAGGTATTGTAAGGTACACCGAGCATGTTGAACAAAAGAGCGGCATTGTCCTTATCGGCATATTTGATACCGCCAACCTTATACTCCTTATGCTGCGAATCCTCACCAAGGTATGTAGTGGAAAGCCATAGCCCCATATTAAACGCATCTTCGTTTTGCTTCAGAAAATCCTCAAGGGTAAGGCCGTGCGCATATTTATGGTTATTGAGCTTCTGACCCAGTATCATCGTCAGGTCATTATATCCTGTTCCGAGATGATGCAGGGCTGTCAGTTCCTTTTTTTCCTGATCACTGAAATATCCTGCGGGAGTCTCTGTTGCCAGTCCGTCTATATTGCCAAGCATCCCGCCCATTCTGTTCTTGTACCAGAAATTGTCAAGAAACTCATCACGGCTGTCTCCGGTACTCTTACTCAAATCCGCTTCGTAAGCCTCCCGGTATACAGAGAGCCAGAATTCCCTCTTTTCCTCTTCTTTACCGGAGGACAATATGCGAACGATCCGGGACATTTCCTCAGCGGATTTACCGACCAGATATCTGCCCATGGTACGATCGGGTTTGAAATATTTCCCGGGATCAATACCGTACTTCTTCTGATATGCGGCAACAAAGGATTCATACCGGTTGTTGGCTATAAACCTGGCATAATTTTCGGCACCCGACGTATAGTCTGTTATAACCGCGTTTTTCTGGAAATCCCTCTTTCGTCTGTCCAGTTCTTCCCGACTTATCCGGCCGGGTCTGTACAGCTCTTCATCCTCGCCGGATTCGCTGTCATCATCATCATCCTGTTTGATCTCCTCCGGATACATCAGACCATACATGGTCTTAATGGTTTCTTCCCTTTTGGCATGCTCCTTCTTGTACGTCTTCAGGATAGACTTTTGGAATTTCTCAAGGTTTTCGCCGAATCCCGGATACCCGGCTATATCCGGAGTATATTCCCCGATCTTAAGACTGTCCGTGGCTCTCTGCCATAATTCCTCATAAGAATAATTATGGAGCGCCTCTTCGGAATGCTGCAGAAGATCCTTCTGAACGGCGGAAACGAACCTTTCCATCAGATCGAAGCTGCGGAGCTTGGCGCGCATCTCTATCATCTGATCGTCAGTCCAGTTATCCGCATCACCCCGTCTGACTGCCATGAAAAACATGTGCTCCATTTCCCTTGCCTGTTCAAACAGGCGCATGTTCTCCTCGTAATAGTCGGTAATATCCTTAATACCGGCGAAATGAATATCGCTGATCTTCACATTTCCGAATTCACCGACGAGGAATTCAAATCTCTCCCTGGTATATTTGTCGTCGTAATGCTTATCCTGAAATCTCTCCAGCCCCCTTTGATTAAGGGCGTGTTCACTGAGCCGTGAGACGGCCTCACGCTTCTCGGCTCTGGTGCGCAGGATCTCTGCCTCGTGTTTAGCCTTCCGCTCCGTCTTCTCCTCTATGGATGTCAGACCCTTGTTTCTCTTTACGCTGAGCTTCCTGAGGCTCTGAACGGCTGTCAGATACTCCAAAAGACCCTTATTGTCCGATTTGGTTTTTTCATCCAGTTTATTGCCCGCGAAGCTCTGGATAAAATATTTCAGCTGATCATCCGAGTATTTGACATCATCATTCGAAAAATACAGATAGTAAGGGCTCGTGATGACGGTCACCCTGGCATCCAGATATTCCTTAAGCTCGTCAAAGGTCGCGATCTTTTTGTATACCGCATCCATATCAACGCCCTCGGGCATATAGCCGCCGTCCACCGCGTCATTGATCCATTTTTTCATCATATCCGCGGTCCTGGTCAGATCATAATTAAACTTAAGCGAGCGGATAAAGTTCTCATCCGAGGAAATATCCGACTCGGATCTGGAAATATCGTTCATGAATTCATCGATGAGCGACTTCATCTGCTCTGCATTGATGACGATTCCGTAGTTTTTCTCCTCGGTATACTGGGTTTCCATAAAATGACGTACAAGCCCGGCGTTGTTTTCACGCTCTATTGCTGCGTCCTTGCGCTTGTTTTTGGTGATGCCATAAAAGGAATCATAGGCGGCTCTGGTCAGCGTGGTCTGCTCGTAGTTCGCAAATATCTTCTGCTCCACGTTCTGCAGATCCTCACGGTATTGTATTATCCTCGCCTTCGCGATCTTGCGTCTGTCCTCATGAGACAGATTACCTGCGTTCATTGTGCCGGAATGGACATCCCGGTTTTCACGGATGACCTTCGGAGCATTTTTACTGAGTTTGGTTACGGTCTCATTTTTCTGTTCCGACAGGGTCTTGCCCGTTTCTGCCGGTGTAACGGCCTGCGTGGGATTGGCGGCGGGCGTCACCTGACCGATGCCGGCTCCGCTCGGATTTACGGACCGGAGCACAGCTTCATTTCGGGTTATCGCTATTGAATTCTGCGCATTGGAATCTGATGAAGTCTTAGACGCAGTGGTATTGATCGACTGGGGTTGGAACTGTTTAACCTGTTCTGTATTATCCTGAGCCATAATAACCTCCTGAAAAGTTACCAAATATTATGCGATATGAGTGAAATGCCGAATAAACCGGCATTTTCCGGGCTTCTGAGCCGCATGCAAAACACGCTGTCGTCAGAAGAATGCACTTATTAAAGTATACTTTTTTAAGGGGGTAGAAATCAAGATATGTGGCGATATGGCAACCCATATATGTTTCCATAAAATATGGACGATTGTTGTTTCAAACATTCTTTCAAAATGCTACAATAATAGATAAAAGGCTGGCAAGGATCCTGTTTTCCATGCAAGGGATATAGGCCTGGACGCAGACAAACTGAGCTTTTGGAAGTGATCCGGGGGATGCGGCAGTTAGTATACTAAGGAAAGACTGATTAATTAGGAAAGACTGATTAATTCAGCATTTTCCAGAGAATTTGATCAACATTTACACAACAGGGGATTAGCGGATCATGGATCAGACCAGAAAAGATACCTCGAAATACAAACAAATACCGGCTTCCGTATGGAACGCCGTGATGAATCAGGGATTCGACTTCGTGTTCAGGATTCATGTACCGGACGGGATCATGTCCTTTGCGCACGCCTGTGAGAGCGGGGCTCTGGTGGATTACCGACGAAGCTTTGATCCGTATGCGGAAGCACCGGACTTTTCCGATTTCTGCAAAATGATGCTTGATCGTACTGTGGATGAGGAGAAGGATCCTTTTCGAGATCAGACCAGACTGGAATATATCCGTCGTGAGGTGGCGGATCGCGGGGACTATGTACGCACGGTTCATATCATAGTTGACGGTGAACGTAAATCTGTCAATATCCGCATTTTCCCCGATCCATCGGATCCTGAGATGCTGATCGGCATCATGTTCGACGTGTCGGCCTTTTTGGATCACGACTGGATGACCGACGAGTATGCCCGCATCGGATTCGTCAAAAAGATCCGGGACTTCCTGAAAGAAAAGCCCGAGGACAGGAACGTTTCCCTGGTTTACACCAACGTCAAGGGCTTCAAGGCGATCAACGACCTCTTTGGTGAGCAGAGCGGCGATATGGTCATCTTCCATACCCGTGACAGACTCCGCGAGATACTCGACCCAATATTTATTGGCAGGCCGGAGGGCGATCATTTCATCCTGCTCGTAAATGACGAAAGCCTGACGGAGGAAAACTTCAACATTCTCGGTGCGCAGACGTATTCGGAGGGTGACAGGCAATACGATTTTTCGATACGGGCCGGCATCTACCACGTGACCTCACGCGACGTTCCGATCAGAAAGATGATCGACCGCGCGAGACTCGCCGAGAGATCGCTTTCCGAGACATCCGTGCGAACGTACATGATATATGATGATAAAGTACGCGCCAGCTACATCAATCGTCAGAAATATTCATCCGAGATGAGCTCCGCCCTGGAATCAAATGAATTCAAGGCATACTTCCAGCCCATCGTAAACGCCGCCGATCACTCGGTCGCAAGCGCCGAGGCCCTCATCAGGTGGCAGCACAAGGACATAGGCATGATCTCTCCCGGGGAGTTCATACCGGCTTTTGAAAGCAGCGGACAGATCTCGGCCCTGGACAGGTTCATGATCGACAGGGTGACAGACTTAAACGGACGCAGAAAGGCTGCCGGAAGCCCTCTGATCACATGCGCCGTCAACCTCTCGCGCATTGATTTCTATAACAATTCGCTCATGGATCATCTGTTGAGCATTTACGAAAAAGACCATTCCGCGACGGACTGGCTCAGAGTGGAGGTTACGGAGTCCGCATACGCCGACCTCGAGAATAATGCCAGTGATTACCTGGAAAAGCTGAAATCGCTCGGAGTGAAGATACTGCTCGATGATTTTGGCAGCGGTATGTCGTCGCTCTCCACGCTCGAAAACTTCGACTTCGACATAGTTAAGCTGGACATGGGATTCATACGCAAGATCGGCATCATAGATAAGGCCGAGATGATCATTAAGTCCACGATCGACCTTTCACACGCGCTGGGCGCAAAGGTTACCGCCGAAGGAGTTGAGACTAAGGAGCAGCTTGATTTCCTGAGCAGGGCCGGCTGCGATTACATTCAGGGCTACTACTTCTACAAGCCCGTTCCGGAGGATGAACTGGAGAAAATACTGGATAGGGAGATCTGAAGTCAATGTTTCCCGAGAATGAATGACTCCGATGCCTGTGCTTTCTATAAGTCCCTGACAGCGCGCCCGAGTCTGTCAAGCGCCTCGGTCAGAGTAGCCCTTGGGCATGCGACGTTGATGCGCTCGAAGCCTTCTCCGGATGCGCCGAACATCAGGCCTCGATCCAGCCAGAGACCGGCCTTGTCAACTATCAGGGACTCCAGTTCCGCGGGTTTGAGACCCAGATCCTTCAGATCCAGCCATACCAGATAGGTACCCTGTGGTCTGATCATGCGTATTTGCGGAATTTCGCTGCGGATATAATCTTCCATAAAATCCAGATTTGCCTTCAGATACTTAAGGAGCGCCTCCAGCCACTCCTCGCCGTGGGCATAGGCCGCCTCACAGGCACGTAGTCCAAATAAACCCGGCTCGTCATATCCGGTGGCGGATATCTCGTTTTTAAACCTTTTCCTTATATCCTCATTGGAAATGACAATATTCGAAAGCTGAAGGCCGGCCAGATTGAAGGTCTTGCTCGGAGCCGTGCAGGTTATCGTGAAATCGGCGAAGCTTTCATCGATCCCGGTAAATACCCTGTGCTCACCTTCAAAAATAAAATCACTGTGGATCTCGTCACTCACAACCAATACGCCATGCTTCCGGCAGATCTCTCCGACAGTTCTCAGTTCCCCCTCCGTCCATACGCGTCCCACGGGGTTGTGCGGATTGCAGAGTATAAAGAGTTTAACGTCATTGTCCGTGATCTGCTTTTCAAAATCCCCAAAGTCCATGTGATAGGTCAGGCTGTCACGGTCATATACGAGTTCATTGATCACAACCCTCCTGCCGTTCTCTCTGATCTCGGATGCAAAGGGATAGTAGACCGGTTCCTGGATCAGTACTCCGTCTCCCGGCCGTGTAAATGCTCTGATGGCCATAGCTATGGCAAACACGACTCCCGGAGTCATAACTATCCATTTTTCTTCGATGTCCCAATTGTGACGGCGCTTCATCCAGTCTCGCAGCACATCCATATATCCACCGACGGGCTGAGAGTATCCCCAAATACCATAATCAGCTGTTTCCCTGAGTGCATCCTGGATATATGACGATGTCACAAAATCCATATCTGCAACCCATAATGGAAGGATGTCTGCGGGTTTTCCGCGTTTCACCGCGTAATCATATTTTAGGCAGTCTGTACCGTGCCTGTTTATTATTCTGTCAAAATCAAGATTTCGTTCCGGCATAGGTGACCTCACTTGCTGTTTCAAATGCCTGCTCAAGATCTGCGATCAGATCATTTATGTCTTCGATCCCGACCGACATTCTGAGCAGCCTGTCCGTAATACCGTTCGCTATCCTTTCCTCCTCCGGTACATCCGCATGTGTCTGGGTGTAAGGATAGGTAAGCAGAGATTCGACTCCTCCAAGGCTTTCAGCATACGATATGACATTGACATATTCCAGCAATGCAAGTGCGAAGGCCTTTTCCTTCAGTTCAAAGGAGATCATTGCGCCGAAGCCACGAGCCTGCTTTTTCATTATTTCATAGCCCGGATGATCCTCGAAGCCCGGATAGTATACTTTGGTAACCTCAGGACGCTCCCTCAGCCATGCGGCGATCCTGCCGGCATTGTCATTCGACCTGTCCATACGCACCGCCAGTGTCTTGATGCCCCTTGTAATCAGAAATGAATCGAACGGAGCAAGTGTCGCTCCGGTGGTCTTCTGCAGGAATCTGAGTTTCTCCGCGATCTCTGTGTCCTTTGTCACAAGGAAACCGGCAAGCGTATCATTGTGACCGCCCAGGTACTTCGTTCCGCTGTGAACGACCACATCCGCACCAAGGTCAAGTGGATTCTGGAAATATGGCGACAGGAATGTGTTATCAACTATAAGCAGGAGGTTATGAGCTTTGGTTATCCCGGAAAGCTCCCCGAGATCAGTCACACGCATGGTCGGATTGGAGGGGGTCTCGAGAAATACCGCCACTGTTTCCGGACGGATCGCTGCTTCGACTTCTCCGAGACTGGAGTTGACTTTCGTAAACTTCAGCCCGTTCTTCTCGCTGACATATTGAAACAGGCGGATGCTTCCTCCGTAGAGATCGGAATCTATGATCAGATGATCCCCGGGTTTAAATATCTCCATGAGCAGTGTGATCGCAGCCATTCCGGTAGTAAATGCGAGGGCATCCGTTCCGTTCTCAAGTGCGGCTACCGTTCTTTCCAGATACTCTCTGGTCGGATTGGAGGCCCTGGAGTAATCATATCCCGTGCTCTGTCCCACTCCGGGATGCGCAAAAGTCGCACTTTGATAGATCGGATATGACATGGCGCCATATACATCCTTCAGATCCTTTTCTGCCGGGATATGTACACATTTGGTTGAGATCTCAGTACTCATAGTCATCCGCCTTTCTTTATCGTATATATATGCATTTTATATTATCGAAATTATTCCTATATGATTACTCGGATTTATGGGTATTATATATCGTTTATGTAAGGCTGTCAATACGTGGGTCACGGGGACGGTTTCCTTGATCCAAATTTCAAGCATGTCCTTCTCCCGTAACACATCAGTATTTCTCGAGAAATGAATGCGCGCCCTCTTCCATGGTTTTATAACCCGGAAAGGTGTCTATCCAGACGGCGTGCAGACTGTTAAAGATGTTTTTTTCGATATAAGGGTTGGACTTTTTCAGTTCAGCGATAAGAGCCTTGATCTCCTGCCGCTTGGACTTCCCGATGCCGTCGGGGGCGGCATCCCTGCTTTCGGTGAATTTGCAGGCGCACCTGATAAATTCCAGATCGTTATACCTCACCCATGCCCTGATATCATTTTCGTTGATGCAGTACAGGGGTCGGATCAGCTCCATTCCTTCAAAATTGACCGAATGCAGCTTGGGCATCATTCCCTGCAGCTGACCGCTGTAGAACATGCTCATCACCGTGGTCTCGATCACATCACTGAAATGGTGTCCGAGCGCGATCTTATTACAGCCCCGCTTTCGCGCCTCCGAATAGAGCGCACCTCTGCGCATACGCGCACACAGATAACACGGAGACTCGTCCGCACTCTCCGCGACGCTAAAGATCCCCGATTCAAAAAAATACGCCGGAATGTTGAGCTTTCCGGCGTTTTCCTCTATTTTGCGACGGTTTTCGCTGTTGTATCCGGGATCCATCACTATGTATTCGGCCTCAAACGGCACATCACTGATACGCTGAAGCATACGTATGAGAACCGCCATCAGCATGGAATCCTTGCCGCCCGAGATGCAGACCGCTATACGGTCTCCCTCGGAGATCAGTTCATATCTTTTGATCGCCTGTATAAACGGACTCCAGATCTCTTTTCTGTATTTCCTGGTGATGCTTCGTTCCACCTGCTGAAAGTATTCCAGCTCTCTGCCCATCCGTCAGCCCGTCTCTTTCATATGTTCATTATAATATGTTGAAAGCAGTTCATATGTACGATCACTGATGTCATGCTCGATCTTGCAGGCTTCCCTGTCGGCGGTATCGTGATCCACGCCGATCGCTTCCAGTACTCCTGTCAAAAGAAGATGCTTGCTGTATGTCTTCTCGGCAACCTCTCTGCCGGATTCCGTCATAAGCAGAAAACCGTTCTCATCGAAGCTGATATATCCGCTCTCGTGCAGCTTCTTCATGGCGACGCTGACACTGGGTTTGGTAACTCCCAGTTCGTTCGCAACATCTACGGAACGCGCATATCCGCGCCTTTCGCTCAGCCTGAGTATCGCTTCCAGATAATCCTCTGCAGATTCATGTAAAACCATTTCAACACCCCACATCTTAACAGCAATTAGATATCTCTAACATTTTCCCATTCCGTATCGGATTTGTCAACACGTCCCCGGAGCATCATCCCGGAAAATCAGCTCAATTTCCAGATGTCGCGGTTGTACTCCTCGATGGTTCTGTCGGATGAGAAGAAGCCGGCTTTGGCAATATTGGTAAGCATCATCCTGCCCCACTTATCACGGTCCTCGTAGTCAGCTATCATACGGTCCTTGACTTCGATATATTCCTCGAGATCCAGCAACGTCATGAACCAGTCCTTGTTGATCAGTTCATCGTGCAGTCTCTTGAGGTTGGTACGTTTCCCGACAGCCAGTGCCTGCCTGCTCATTATGAAATCAACGGCTTCCTTAATGACCGGACTGTTTTTATAATATTCTTTCGATACATAATCTGCCTTGGCGTAATGTTTGATGACCGTATCGGCATCCTTACCGAAGATATAGATGTTGTCATCTCCGACGAGCTCGTGTATCTCCACATTTGCTCCGTCCGAGGTGCCGAGAGTTACTGCACCGTTCAGCATATATTTCATGTTGCCGGTTCCGGAGGCCTCCTTGCTGGCCAGGGATATCTGCTCGGAAATATCGGCAGCCGGGATCATCTTTTCGGCATAGGCAACGTTGTAGTTTTCAACCATCACAACCTTCATGTAAGGACTTACATCCGGGTCGTTGTTGATGATCTCCTGAAGCACCAGAAGCAGATGTATGATATCCTGCGCGATCACATACGCGGGGGCAGCCTTGGCACCGAACATAAATGTCACCGGACGGACAGGCTTTTTACCGCCCTTGATCTCAAGATACTTATGTATGATATAGAGCGCATTCATCTGCTGACGCTTGTATTCATGCATTCTCTTGGACTGCAGATCGAAGATCGAA
Organism: Lachnospiraceae bacterium; assembly: GCA_017460885.1. Lineage (GTDB taxonomy): Bacteria > Bacillota > Clostridia > Lachnospirales > Lachnospiraceae > XBB2008. Next base: position 125,853 of record JAFUAB010000046.1, on the reverse strand, counting down.
TCCGGATCCAGCTCAACATCCTCATGCTCTTTGACATACTCGGCAAGAGCAACCTTTTTGGCATGCTTGATGTCCATTAACTCCTTCATGAAGTTCTCGTCATCCGCAAATTCCAGCAGTCTCTCAAGCTGATTCGCATCCTTCTTGAAGCCGTCTCCGATGTGCGCCTTGATCATATCCGCCAGCTCGTGGTTGCACGAAAGAAGCCATCTGCGGAAGGTGATTCCGTTGGTCTTGTTGTTGAATTTCTCCGGATAAAGCTTATAGAAGGCATTGAGCTCTGTATTCTTAAGGATCTCAGTGTGTATGGCAGCAACTCCGTTCACCGAGAAGCCGTAATGAATATCGATATGCGCCATATGTACGCGTTTGTCTTTATCAATGATCTGTACGTTTTTATTCTTGTATTTGGCGCGTACCCTCCTATCCAGCTCCTTAATATACGGCACAAGCTGGGGCACTACCTTTTCCAGATAGGCAAGCGGCCATTTCTCCAGTGCCTCAGCAAGGATAGTGTGGTTCGTATAAGCGCAGGTCCTGCTGACCACGTCGATTGCTTCGTCCATAGTAAAGGCCTTTTCCTCAACCAGGATCCTGATCAGCTCGGGGATCACCATGGTTGGATGAGTGTCATTGATCTGGATCACGGCATGATCATCCAGATGCCGCAGGTCATACTTGCGCTCCTTCATTTCCTTGAGGATAAGCTGGGCTGCATTGCTGACCATGAAATACTGCTGATAGATACGCAGCAGGTTGCCGGCCTCGTCGGAATCATCCGGATACAGGAAAAGCGTCAGGTTCTTCTCGATGTTTTCCTTATCGAAATTGATACCCTTTTTGACAAGCCTCTCATCCACACTCTCTATATCAAAAAGGTGCAGCTTGTTGGTACCGCTTCTGTATCCGACAACATCCAGATCATACAGGCGTGACTTAACGCTCAGGTCACCGAAGTTGACGGTAAATGTCGTTTCGGTCTTATTCAGCCAGTTTTTGCCGGGCTCTATCCAGGCGTCCTTTTCGGCGGTCTGCATATGATTCTTAAACACCTGCTTAAAAAGTCCGAAGTGATAGTTGAGTCCTATGCCGTCACCGGGCAGTCCCAGCGTTGCTATGGAATCCAGAAAACACGCTGCAAGACGTCCCAGTCCGCCATTGCCAAGTGAAGGCTCCGGCTCTTCGTCCTCGATCTGCGCAAGAGATTTTCCGTTAGCCTTGAGGATCGAATTGATCTTATCGTAAATACCCAGATTGATCAGGTTGTTGCTGAGCAGCTTACCGATCAGGAACTCCGCGGATATGTAATAAACCTTCTTCTCTCCCTCGATATCCTCAGTTACCTCTGCCAGCTCCCTGGTCAGCGCGAGCAGCGAATAATACAGTTCTTTATTGTCTGCTTCCGCAAGAGTCTTGCCGCATTCATTTTGAATGCTCTTATTAAGCTCCGCCTCCAGATTCATCAGCAGAACATCCTTTTGCATGTTGTCTCCTGTTGCCATTTACATTCCTCCGTCGGGATTTTTTCATAATTCCGGTTTATTCCTTTTCCAAGGCAAGTGTTCTGGTGGTCAGATCACATACCTCGGCAGGTCCGTAATACTGGATCGCACCGGGATAGGTAAATGCGGTCTCAACCGCCCATTTCTCTCTGTTGGCCTCGAAATACTTAAACGGCTTGCCGTCAAGTTCAACAAGAGCCTTACGGATAACGGGCTTATCCTCTCCGTTTCTTCTCTCGATGTTCATCATCTTGGTGATGGGCATTCCGCCAGCAACCCACTCCTCTGCGGGCTTGGACAGATTGGAAACCTTGGAGAGATATCCGGTATATCCGTACTGGATCAGCATAAATGCGTTGTAACCCAGTGAGTAGCAATAGTCTGCATCGAAGTTTGAAGGGAATGCGCATCTTCCTTCATATCCGAAGAAATGATGCTGTGTGGAGAACTTGCCCTTATATGTGCCTGCTGCCTTTCTTGCAGCCAGCTTTTCCTTAACCATCTCCGCAAAAAGCTTCTCGGATTCGATCAGTGAAACCTGTACGTTGCCGTGAGGATCCCTCTCAAGGAACAGCTGCTGCTGAACAAACTGGGGAAGGATATCGAATACCTTGAATGCCTCGTCGGAAAGTCCCTTTTTGATAAAGTCATACTTGGCACTCCAGTCGGGAAGATCATTGAACTCATCAGTCTTACTGCCTGCCAGCAGCTCGTTGATCTCGGCGATCAGCATTGAGAACTCGGGAACGAATTCCACTATACCCTCGGGGATTATGGCAACACCGAAGTTGTCTCCGTTAGCCGCTCTCTTTTCTACGGAATCTGCGATGTAATCTGCGATCGCGGAGAGTGACATCTTCCTGGCCGCAACCTCCTCACCGATGAGGCAGATGTTGGGCTGTGTCTCAAGCGCACACTCGAGAGCCACATGGGAAGCGCTGCGTCCCATAACCTTGATGAAATGCCAGTATTTCTTGGCTGAGTTGGCATCTCTTTCGATATTTCCTATCAGCTCGGAATAGGTCTTGGTAGCCGTATCAAAACCGAAGGAAGCCTCGATGTCCTCGTTCTTCAGGTCTCCGTCGATGGTCTTGGGGCATCCGATAACCTGTACGCCGGTGTTGTTGGCTGCCATATACTCGGCGAGCACTGCGGCGTTGGTATTGGAATCGTCGCCGCCGATGATAACTATGGCGGTCAGACCGTGCTTCTTAGCTACCTCTGTAACGATCTTGAACTGCTCCTCGGTCTCTAACTTGGTACGGCCGGAACCGATGATATCGAAACCGCCGGTATTGCGGTAAGCATCGATATAAGCGTCGTCAAACTCAATATAATCATCCTCGATCAGACCGCTGGGGCCGCCCTTGAAACCGAGCAGCACGTTGTTTTTGTCGGTAGCCTTGATGGCATCGTAAAGTCCGCATACAACGTTGTGTCCGCCGGGAGCCTGTCCGCCCGAAAGTATAACTCCTACAACCTGCTTCTTAGGTGTAGAGGTATTGGAACCCTTTTTAAATGTGATCTCATTCTTTCCGTAGGTATTGGGGAAAAGAGCTTTGATCTTGTCCTGATCCGCTACGCTTACGGTAGCTGCTCCGTCCTGTACGCATATCTCGGAAATGCCTCCTCTGAGCATTCCGGGAAGCTTGGGCTGATAGGCATATCTTGCCTTCTGAAGAGGTGAAAGGTTCATTGTGATCCTCCTTATAATATAGTAAAGAAATTAGTTACCTGATTGCGTCTCCATCCTGTATAACGGTATTCGCAATTCAACTCTATAATAATAACACCGTGATGAACCGCGGTCAAACTATGTTTGAGGGCTTTGTCAAATCGGTTTTTGACGGGCACTCATTCGTCCGGTTTCTGCTCCGGTGGATCCCGGAAGTGGCAGACCGTCACTTGTTAACCGCATCTGTGTCTGATAAAATCGAATCATGGACAAAAAGACAGTACTCATTATAGATGACGTGAAATTCAACATCCGTGCCGCTCAGGATATGATCGGCGATTCATACAAGATCATCGGGGCACTTTCCGCCGAGGCCGGCATGAAGGTACTCAGTCACACGATACCCGATCTGATCCTGTTAGATATCATCATGCCCGAGGTAGACGGTCACCAGGTGCTCGAGACGCTTAAGAACACTCCCGAGTATAAGGACATACCGGTGATCTTTCTGACTGCGGACAATAATTTTGAGACAGAGGTACAGGGCTTCAACGAAGGTGTTGTGGATTACATTACCAAGCCCTTTGTAGCTGATGTACTTAAGAAAAGGATCCAGACACAGATCAAACTGGCCGAATACCGTAAATCTTTGGAGAAACAGGTTGCGCTGATGTCGAGGATCATCAATATAATTTCCGAAAACAACGTATCCGGGCTGGATCCCGAGATCTCCGAGGAGCTTCTGGAGCTTTCCGCCAGACTTAAATCCGAACTTTTCGAGGACGAATAAGTTTTGGACCTCAGGCAGATCATCTGTAATGCGGCAGTTTCGCGAGACTCCCGGCATAACATCATCCCGGAACAGTTTCTCATGGCGTCGTATATGCTACCGCATGTTCCTTTATATAATCTCCCATCTCCTGATACTGTGCTGCATACACATGAAATCCGTCGAATGTATATTTGCCCAGCACATATCCGTTTTCGTCCGTAAACAGCGGATTGAAATTCAGAAAAAAACTGCTTTCGCCATCCGCGAATTCGGCGACCACATTGTTAAGCGATCCCATTATCTCATTGTCGAACCCTCTTGATCTGTTTTCCTGCACGCCCTTTTCGGACATGTTCAGATTGGCAACCGTAAAGATGATCGCATCAGGTTCTTCCTTGCGCACAAGATCCACCAGTTCGGCATATCCCTCCCTGAATGAATCCGGAGATCTGCGGGTACAGTCGTTGGTACCCAGCATTATGTAAACCTTACTAAAGGTGTTGTCCGCCATTATCTCCTTCGGGGTGGTCTTGGAGCCGGTATTCTGACATCTCACCGCTCTTCCGGCCTGGAAATTGGCTATGGAATATCCGTTGTCACACAGAAAGGTGGCGTTACCGAATTCAACATAATCCCACAACCCCATCATACGTGAATCCCCGATAAAGAGAGCATCGTCAAAATAGGATTCATCCGCGGTGAAATAATAAGGAACGGGCACAAATTCCTCTTCCGGTTCCTCTTCAATTATCCCGTCGGTCTCTCCGGAGCCTGCCTCGGGGCTTTCGGCATCTGCGGAGCCGGATCCCATGCCGCCGTCCTGGTTTACATAATTCTCATATTCTTTGGCATCGGCTCCCTCCGGGACCGGATTCCCATAAGCATCACCTCCGGAAGTTTCCGCATCTGACACAGTTCCGGTGACTGCGGCGTCATTCCCTCCGTCCTGGTCTGCGCCGGCTTCTGCCCCGGTGCCCGTCCCATCGAGCTCGGTTTCGAAAAGGTCTGTACCATACTCATCTTCAGAGATGGCATTCTCATTATAATCCCGGTAGCCTGCCGCATATTCTTCGGCACGATGCCCCATAGCCCTGATCTCATCAACGATGAAACCTCTGCCGGTCGAGGACATGATCAGTTCATAGAGCCAGAACAGTCCCCAGATGACAACGCAGATATGCGTATATGGAGTTTTGTGTTTTTTCCCTTTTGTTTCCATGCAAGTCGTCAAAACGCGTAATACATAAACACGTTTCCGTTATTGTGCAGCATAAAGAAAATACTCAGTCCGGCCATAATTACCAGCGGTGCGATAAAATACAGCTTACGACTGTGCTTCTCATATATCCTCCTCGGCAGGGGCGTCGCAAAGAATGCTCCGGCCAGGATAAGGTACCAGTAGGTCCTCAGTAGCCTTACAAACTGTATCACAGAAGGCGACGAGCCCTCCGAATATACTCCGAACATGCACTTGATATAAACCCACAGCTGTGAAGGATCGTGTATGGCAAAGATCACCCAGCTTATCACTATCACCACCACCGTATATATGTGTCCCAGCACTTTTGCCTTAGCCAGTCTGCCGAGAAGCGTGTATCTTTCCAATATGATCAGTATAAAGAGCAGTCCCGCCCAGATCAGGAAGTTGACGGTGATGCCGTGCCAGAATCCGGTCAGCAGCCACACGACAACGAGGTTTCGCATGGTCGAAACCCTGCCTTTGCGGTTCCCTCCCAGAGGGATATAGACGTAATCCCTAAACCACGTACCAAGTGTGATGTGCCATCTTCTGTAGAAGTCTCCGACACCTGCAGCGCTGTAGGGCTCATTGAAATTTTCCGCAAGCGGCAATCCGAAGATATACCCCAGAGCCATAGCCATCAGGGAATATCCCCAGAAATCCAGATACAGCTCCAGACTGTAGGTCACCGCACCGAGCCATGCGGTAGGCGTCGCCAGTCCGTATACTCCGGCAATATTGAGGGAATTCCACAGCGTAGCCAGATTATCCGCCAGAACAACCTTCATAAAAAGGCCGACCGTATACAGCTTCAGTCCCCTCTCGAGCTTATCGGGTTTGATCATGCGTTCGCGTCCGACGATCCTCAGATCCGACTTCATATCGCGGTATCTGACGATGGGACCCATGATCAGCTTTGGGAAGAACATGGACATGATGCAGAAATCATCCGGTGACAGTCTTTCATCCCGGGTATCGATCATAAGCGAGATCATCTGAAATATGTAGAAACTGAGTCCGAGGGGCATATATCCGGAGAGCTTTGCAGCGATCAGCAGACCTGCATTTAAGATCACCGTAAGTGCCGTCAGCATCCCCCTGTTACGGGGTTTGTTGATCAGTCTGTGGATCCCGTAATTGACTGCCGTAGTCAAGGGGATCGCCAGGCCCCACCATCCCGCGCTCAGCATGTAGAATACCAGCCCGGACGCGATCAGAACGGGCTTCTGGATCCGGTTAGGGATATTGCTTATCAATATCAGGATCGCCGGCAGAAGTATGAAGATAAAATATATATTGGTAAAACTCACGTTGTCAGTCCTTAAAACCAATGATAATCCGCTCCGGTATCACAGCGGGATCAACGGCGAAAAGCGAAATACGGTTGGTGCCCTGTGTCAGATTGACCGTGGCGGTCACTCTGTGTTCATTATCCAACACTCCTCTGCACCACCCGGAGCTCCCCGTGGATCCGCCGACAAAACCCTCGCCTATCGTATCCATACAGATCATATCCGCGTCATTTACTCTCACGCCGACCCTGAGGTGTCCGCTGCCGTCTATCGAATTGGACGGCGATGTGATAAGGGTCAGGCTGTAATCTCCCGCGGCCGGAGCATAGACCTCACAGGATGCCGTGGGAATCCCGGTGTCACCGAATGAAGCACTGTCCGTATCCGCATATGACCCGGAATTCACCGGGGCGAAACCGGCAGTCACCGGATAAGGCCGCAGTCCCGACCCGTATTTGCCGTATCCGTACATTATCTCATACCCGCCCGAGGGTTCAAACTCATGTGCATCGACTATCAGAGAAAGCTCATCGGCCCCCGTATAGGAATAGTGATCCCGGCTGATAAATCCCGGATCATCCTTAACTCCGTTCACCGGTATATAATGCCTGATCTTCCTTTCCGCGCTGTCAAAGGCGGTACAGGGTACCCGTACATCCGCATGGGCAAAATCCGAGCTGACCCTGATCACGGAAACGACGGTCCTATCCTTTTCAATCCTGTCCGAGAGCCTGACCGGATCAAGTATTATCTGCGGAGTGAAGCTTTCTCCGGGAGACAGTTCCCCGTTCCTGGTCGGGAGCACGATCCATTCGTCATCGCATTCTATCCTCCAGCCGAAGCTCTCGGTTCCGGCGTTTTCTATTACAAACTCTTTGACGGTCACTCCCGGATTCATGAACCCGCGTATCCTGACCGGTCTGCGAGTCCAGTCTCCTCCAAAGGTGCAGCCCTCTCCGTCGGACTCTGCAACGACCATGCACTTCCTTCGCGAAGGGGTGACATATGTTCTGAGAGGATACGCACATTCCTCGTCGTTCCAGTTTTTAAACCCGATATGCTTGGACAGCATCAGGCCGTTCCACTTACCGCCTGACAGAGAATGATACATCTGTGTAAGTCTGGCGTCCTCCTCTATATATTCCGCTATAAGATCCGCATATACATTGGCGCTCGTCCTGCCCTGTGCGGCGAGCATCCGGTTCCTGCCGGCTGCCAGCTGCATCAGCAGCACGTTCATCGATGCCCTCACGGGAAATCCCACCAGTTGCTGATAGGCGTCATAAAGCGGAGTATCCGCAAATTCCTTTTCCGTCTCCACGGCCTTGGCGATCAGCGTCCGCGCAAGTCCGGCCATGAATTCGCTCTCCCCGAAATTGAACGGGTGATACGTATCGGACTGCAATGACTCCGGCTTTCTGACAGAATTGATCCGCGTATACTCATTCAAAAGAGTAATGATCATCCCGCTCTGTTTCTGACCAAATTGGTCAATTGCCCATTTGTGCAGATATTCCATGGCGCTGTCACGGTTTGAAATACCCCATTTGTCATAGTCGTAAGCCATATCCAGGAAAAAGGATACCGGCAGCTCCTGAGGCTTCAGATCCCCTACATTTACGATCCAGATCTCGCGGACGCCGGATTCGTAGCACAGTGTCATCTGCTCCCATACCTTACTCAGATGAGTTGAGTTGACCCACTCGTATGATACGGGTCCGCCGTGGTAATCGAAATGATAATACATGCCGAATCCGCCGTTTCGATCCTTCTCTCCGGGTTCAGGCAGGCGACGCATATTGCCGAAATTATCCTCGCACAGCATACAGGTGATGCCATCCAGTCCGTCCCATTCCCTGAGGCCGGAATTGTCCGCATCACCGTAATAGTACTCCTCCACTTCCTTATATATGGCGATCATCCGCGGCAGCTTAAGCTCCGGATCTATGGTCTCCCTTATCAGTTCATTCTGGGCAGTGACCACATCCTTCAGATAATCGATATTTTCCTTAAGGGTCGCTTCGTGTCCCAGGATCTCACTGTCCCGCTCTCCGCGCATACCCATCGTGATGATGTTTTCAAAGTCTCCGTTCCTCTTAAGTCCCTCGCGCCAGTAATTGAGCAGTCCCTCCCTGTTGCGGTCAAAATTCCATTCCGTTCCGAAAGGGGTATCCTCACCCTTTACCAGATCCCATTCTTCACTGTGACGCAGACAGGGTTCATGGTGAGAATTGCTCATCACGATGCCCATCTCATCCGCAAGCCTTGCCGATTCCAGACCGGGGCCGTCCAGTGAAAAATTGGATGACCACATGGCGGGCCAGAGATAATTGGCCCTGAGCCTCAGCAGAAGTTCAAAGACATGCTCATACATCTCTGCGGTAAAGCCTCCGAAATGCTCAAAGGTCCAGTTGCCGAAGGATGGCCATTCGTCATTGATAAAGATGCCGCGGTATTTAACGGAGGGCTCTCTGGATATATATTCATCCTCTGCCGTAAGCACTACACTGTCACGATGTGCGGGTGCAACATCGGCAAACCATACCCATGGGCTTACCCCCATCAGCTCCGACAGGTGAAAGAGACCGTAAATCGTGCCTCTCTTATCCGAGCCCGCGATCACAAGTGAGGCGCCCTCTCCGTCACCCGCTTTTACCGTCTTAAAAAGGTAAACCTCACGTTTACCCTCTATCGCTGACAGGTCGATCATCCCTGATCCCGCGAGGGAATCAAGAAGCGATCCGTGTCCGGCAGTGGCAGCGTATATATGATCGGGACGAAGCATCGAAGCCGTCACGGATGCACTCCCGCTGTCGTCTTTGTCGAGGACCGATATCCCGGGTCTTATGCCGCAGACAGCTTCCGTATCGGCAGCCACATAGCCGGCCACTCGTATTACTCCAGGCCACTCGTCTTCCGCGAGCCATATTTTTGTTTCCTCCGTGATCGTGAACTTCAGCATTTTACTCTCCGAATAAATTATAGTAAACGAAATTTTTAATTTCGTTTACTATATTATCTTACAACTCCGAATCCTAATATCGTGAAATACCTGTCTTCATGACCGGTCTCCATATATATCTGAACAAAGTGCTCCTTAGTCTGCTCCTCATTCAGGATAATGACCGGATTACAGTGATTCCATCCGTTCACGAGAGGATCCGCCATCGCTACCTCTACTCCGTCCACATTGATCCATGCATGACCATACTTCGGATCACCGCTGTCCTTATAGACAAGCACGAGTTTGGAACATGTGATCTTCATCACAAACGGAGGCGTATGAGGATTACCTCCCTCATAAGCCCAGTTATTGGGGAATTCATCGACGGGTTCGATCTCGGAATCCATCTCCACTGCCTGCAGCACCTTATCGGTAAGCGTAAAATCTCCGGGATCGATCCACACCTTCAGTCCTTCGGGAATCTCCTTACGGTCAAGCAGTTCTATGGCTTCAAAATCCTTACCGTATACCGGTGCAATCACATCCGGATATCCCGCGGGTTCGCTGCCTGCGGCATGATCCATCCCTTCACCTTCCGAGGCGGAGCCATTCTCTTCTCGAACCACCCCGGCTCTCTCTGCCGCCTTTTCAAACAGGTTCATCAGGCAGTCACTCATCACTCTGTGACCGTTGTTCGAAGGATGGAACTGATCATAGAAATACTGGTTCTTGGATATGATCCTCCCTCCGGCAGGTGGAAGGGTAAACTGAGGTGTGACAGCATTTTTCAGACTTACCATAGGCAGCCCGTATCTCTCTCCCACGGGTATCAGCCGGTCCTGCAGATTGTAATCATCGGAAAATACCGCAAAAAGGATGACCACTGCCGGTTTCCACGGAAGCTTAAGAGCCTTTCTGACCAGACTCTCGAAGCAGGTTCCCCCTGTCTCATCGCCCGCGTCATTGACCGCGAACTCGATCACGATCACATCGGGACATTCCTTACCGTCCCTAAGCACATCCCTCCCAAAACGTATCATCCCAAGCTCTGACGGCGTACCGCCTACGCCGGCCTTGATGAGCTTAATCCTGTCCCTGTCACCTCTGTAGAATCTGTCCGCAAAAGCGTCCGCGCACTGTCTGGCATAGGATTTCTCATGGATGGGTGTAGCGCCCGCGCCCTGGGTCACCGATCCTCCTATAAAAGCAAGCGTGATGTTCTCACCTGAGACTGCCTTTTGCATCACCTTATCGAGTCTGTCATATTTACCCGTATCGATCAGGCTTCGTGAGATCATCTCCCTGTATGCATCGCTGTCAAAATCAACCGCATTGTCCACGGTCTGCTCGGGAGCGGTATAACCGTCGTTTAAGTACAGCCTGACATCCACTGTTGCCAGCAACCCCGGATGCTCGAATTCAAATCTGATCTGGCCGATCAGGTTATCCGTATCCTTCCACTCCACGGAATCCAGCTCTATGATCCGCTCATCGCCGTTACAGGTCATATCCGAGATTATCGTCGTGGAATCCTCACCCGGATTTGACGGATACATCTGCAGTGCAAACCGGACAGGTGCAAGGTTCGGTTCGGATACGCTCACGCCTATGCTGTGCACCATCTTACGGAAGCCGTCGGTTGTAGGCAGCTCCTTCAGCATCTCCTCGTCGGTCACATGACCTACGCGCCTTGCACAGTCGGCAAAACGTCCGTCCTCATATATAAACTGTATTCCGCGTCCGTCAGGCTGCGGTGCGCCGTATACCTCCTGTGACTGCATTATATAGAAATACGGTCTTTTAACGGTTGGATCCTTTGGGGCAACCGGTCCCGGTCTGTCTGTACTGTTCATGTGTTCTGCCTCTTCCTTGCTATCACGGGATTCATTAACCCCGCTCCTGTAATAACTACTGTTCCTTTGTAAAATCATACGGAGCCCTGTGTACTCCGCGCTCGGTTATTATCGCCGTGATCAGACTGTGATCGGTCACGTCAAAAGCGGGATTATATACCTTGACTCCCTCCGGTGCCATCCGCTCTGTGTACCACATTTCGGTCACCTCCGAAGCGGGACGCTGTTCAATGACTATATGATCTCCGTCGGGTGTGGACGGATCCACGGTGGACATCGGCGCGCATACATAAAACGGGATTCCGTATGCCTTTGCCAAGGTTGCCACTCCCATGGTTCCGATCTTATTGGCCGCGTCTCCGTTGGCGGCGATCCTGTCCGCTCCCACGAATACCGCATTTATCGCACCGCTTTTCATAAGCGATGCCGCCATATTGTCGCAGAGCAGTGTCACATCCATGCCTGCGCTCGACAATTCATATGCGGTGAGCCTCGCTCCCTGCAGAAGAGGTCTTGTCTCATCGCAATATATCCTCAGCCCGTAATTCCTTTCATGAGCCAGATACATCGGCGCCGTAGCGGTCCCATAGCGTACCGTAGCAAGCTGTCCCGCGTTGCAGTGTGTGAGTACCCCGTCTCCGGGTCCTATCAGGGTCAGACCGTTCTCTCCGATCCGACGGCAGGTGGCTACGTCTTCATCCCTGATCCTTAGCGCCTCTGAACGTAGCGCCTCAAGTACCGGCTCGGGATCCGGGATTCCGTTTGCGGAACCCTTCTCAACAGCCTCCCTGCATACCCTGTCCATACAGTTCAGCGCCCATGACAGATTGACCGCGGTCGGTCGGGAGCTGTTTAAATATTCCTTCTGTTTCTTAAATTCCCTGCAGAATCGCCCGAAATCAAAGCCCGTTGCTCCGGACGCAGCATTGTCCGCGCAGGTCTGCGCTATCCGCACGGAGATGACATACATGCCTATCGCAGCGGCGACACCGATAGCCGGTGCCCCCCTCACCTTCAGCTTATAGATCGCATCCCATATCTCCCCGGGAGTCGTCAGATCTATGATCTCTATCCTGCCCGGAAGCAGAGTCTGATCGATGATCCTCAGGCTCCTGTCCTCTTCGTTCAGTTCAACGGTATCATAATCAAGTATGCTGTCCATTATTCCTCCGCTTTGCAGCTTATGTCCACACTGCCTTTGACTCTCATTATGTCAGATCCGTTCTGCCTTATAACCGCTCTGTCGCAGTCGATCGAAAATGTATCGGCATCACTGTAATAGGTTCCGTTCCATTCCAGATGCACGTAGAATTCATCATCATTATCAGCGTTATTGACCGTCAGGGTCAATATCTCCGACGGTATTCTGTTTCCCTCAGCCTCAAGCCTCCACATCAGTCTCTGTCCGTATTTTTCAACGGGTGACGCCGAACAGATCCGCCTGATACTCTCCGTCTCATCTATATAGAGGTCAACGCCGTCCGAAAGATACTCAGCGATACCTCCCGATGTCATACCCGATACTTTGTTCCGGTCATCACGGGATTCATCGTCTCTGACGTCTTCGGTCCGGTCCGGAAACTCTATATGATAAACTCTGCACAGAAAGCTTTCGCCTGCTGCCGTCTGTATCTGCACAAGCTCCCTGTTTTGGCTGACCCTCATATCCCGGATCCGCTGAACGGTCTCTTTATCCGCGGCTTTTCTCTCCTTGTCCGTCAACGGCTTACCCGTCGCAAAAAGCTCAAGCCCCAACTCCCCGGGAAGACGGATCCCCAGCATCTCAGGCAGCTCCGACGCGTTGTAATCCCTGCCCAGGTGATCTGTGTCAAGTGTAAGGCTGTCCTCAAAATATCCGGTTATCCTGCCGTCGATGATGTTTTTATCCGCAGATACATAAATATCAGCCAGATGATAATTCATCACGCTGATAGCATTTTCACTTTCCAGTATTCTGTTGACATTATCCCTGTTCACGGTACCGTCAAAGCCGATCGTGTATTCCGTTGCACTCAGTCCGCTCAGATCAAGACGGTACGTCAGTTCCGAATTACCATAGACAAGGGTGTCGAGGAAGCTCTCTCTTTCCTCACCTCTGAAATCTCCGCCCGTCTCCGCGATGAGATCCTCATCCAGATTCCTGACCGCCCGCAGCACCTCTCTTTTGCCCGATGTCTTATATAACAGGATGCCGGCGGCCGCGATAAGGAGTACGACCAGGATCACGGCAGCCGCGATGTATGTTTTTTTGTTATGCGAATTGTGATCATCGCCGGCAGGCTCCGACGATCCAGGGTAAACATCCGGTTCCAAATCGTCAAAGCTCCTCCGCACTGACAGGTCTGCCCAGATAGAATCCCTGCATCATCCTGACATTGTTCAGGGAAACATAATCATAAATCTCTTTATTTTCGATGCCCTTGATGCACACATCCGTACCGCAGGCCACTGCCAGCTCCGACAGATGATGTATGATCTTGCGATCCTCTTCGTTATTGGAGATATCACGGACATACTTCATATCAAATTTGATACAATCGGGTTTAAGATCCCTCAGGAAATCTATGGACGAAAGACCGGATCCGAAATCGTCTATAATGATCCTCACACCAAGCTCCCGAAGCCTGTTGCTCACATTTTTCAATATCTCCGCATCCAGCTGTCGGCAATCCTTGGTCAGCTCGATGCACAGGTTTCGAAGCGGAAATCCGGTTTCTTCCGAGACACTTACCAGCTCGTCCACAAAGTAATCATCCTCTATCTGCGCCGATGCCGCATTTACTCCGAGGATGAAATCCGGATTCTCGCGTACCAGTCTGACTCCATCCTTCATACACCGGGTCATGACCCAGAAGCCAAGCTCCTCAAAGATCACATCCCTTTCCAGAACCGGCACATACTGTCCGGGCTCTACCTCTCCGAATTCCTCACAGTTGAATCTGACCAGTGCCTCAGCTCCGATCCTGGTTTTACCGCCATCTACAAAGACGGGCTGGTATTGCAGACTGAATCCGCGGCAGTCGTCTATGACGCACTCTCTTACCTTATTGATCAGAAGCATCCTTCTGTCGCCGCTCAGCCGGTCATTGCGGTTGAAATCCACGATCCTGCCGTGACGGTTAAGCTTGGACTCCCTGTATACGAAGCGCAGGCTTCCCAATATGGTCAGAGCGGATACCCTGCTGTCTCCCGTTGTGATCAGTCCGCCGTTTAAGGTCAGGTTAAGCCGTGTACTGTCCACGTCTATACCCGACAGCAGTCTCTGTCTGATCGTCTCATATATCTCACGGATCTCCTCTATAGTCAGCCGATCCGTCATGAACGCAAATTTCACACCCTCCATACGATAAGCGGTGCCGTATCCCGCAGCGTTTTCCTGTATGATCCAGGCTACCTGCTGAAGCAGATGGTTACCGAATCCGAATCCGTATTTTTCATTGATCTCGGCCATGCCCGAGATGCCCATATACAGAATGGACTGCTTATGTCCTATCTCTATCGAGGTTTCAAGATCCGTCAAAAAGCCATACTGGTTGCGGAGTACGGTCACGGAATCGGTGTTCTCCAGCAGCCCCTCATTCTGTGTGATGCCTCCCACAAGCTCGGGAGCACCGGTCTCCTCGTTCCTGAGTATGGCTCCGATAAAACGGAACAGACCGTAATTACCATCGCTCATCCTTACCCTGTAGGTCAGGTTATAGGTACGTGCGTTTCCGGACAGCAGCTCCGACATTACGTCGGTGTATTTGCTCCGGTCCTCGGGATGGACATAATCGGTCCAGTTGTCACTGCCATCGGGAATATATTCACCGGGCAGTCCGAACAGTTCAACGCACGCCGGAGAGTATCTGGTCATCTTGCCGACCGCATCGTACAGCGATACATAGTTGGCACCGGCGGTTATCGTAAAAGCATCAAACAGATCATCAAGTATTTTTCTTCTCTCAGCCATATTTTCTCTTATCTCTGTATCCAGAATATGTTGTCAAAGTCAAAAGGTATTCTGTCCCTGACCTGATATACGAATCGATCAGCACCATGATCATAATCTGCCGTGTTCTCTGCGCGTTATCATATCACTGATGGTACTGAAGAGCAGATCCGGCTCTATCGGCTTGGACAGATGCGCATTCATACCGGCCTGAAGCGAACGCTGAACATCCTCGTCAAAAGCATTCGCCGTCATGGCAATGATCGGGATATCAGCTGCATCCGGATGGTCGAGAGCACGGATCCTTTCCGCCGCCTCCAGTCCGTCCATCACGGGCATTCGTATATCCATAAGCACGACATCGTAATACCCTGCCGGATGTCCGCTTACCATCTCCACTGCGGCCTTACCGTTTTCGGCGTGATCGGCTATGATACCGTTCATCTGCAGGATCTGCTTCATGATCTCCGCATTGATCATCATATCCTCCGCCAGCAGGACCCTGCGTCCCTCAAGTTCCGCCGTCCCGCTGATCTCCTTCGCCTCGGCGAGCTTCTTTTTCTGTATCGCCTTGTTGAATTCCTCCAGCACACTGCTGGCAAAAAGCGGTTTGGACATGAAGCTGTCCACACCGGCTTTGATCGCTTCTATCTCTATGTCTGCCCAGTTATAGGCAGTCAGAATTATTATCGCTGCCTCTCCGCCCATCAGCTTACGGATATCTCTGGTCACCTGGACACCGTCCTGATCGGGCATCTTGAGATCCACAAGTATCAGATTGTACTCTTCATGGCGGGCATGCCGCAGCTCGATCATCTCATAGGCCGACCTGCCGTTCTCACAGGTATCGGCCCTCACTCCGATCTCGCCCAGAACTGCCTGGGCATGCTTGAGAGCGATCGGATCGTCGTCGATCACCAGCACATTCAGGTCATCGGAGCTGATATCGAAGCTTTCCATGCCTGCGGTGCTCCTGCCGGTGGTCTTCATCGGGATCGTCACCGTAAAGGTGGTTCCAACGCCCTTTTCCGATTCGACGGTGATCCGCCCGTTCATCATTTCAACTATGTTCTTGGTGATAGCAAGCCCGAGTCCCGAACCACCGTATCTGGAGGTATTGGTATCATCCTCCTGTGAAAAGGCATCGAATATCCTCGGAATATAGCTCTCATCCATACCGATGCCGGTATCACTTATCTCAAAGGTCAGCGTAGCCTGATCCTCAAAAACGGAAGTGCGCTCCACCTCCAGAGTGACAGTGCCTCCTTCCGGTGTAAACTTGACCGCATTACCCAGTATATTGATCAGCACCTGCCTGAGCTTTGTATCATCGCCTATATAGAAATCATCCACCCGGCCGTGTATCTTGCAGTCGTAATGAAGTCCCTTATCGCGGCACTGTCCGTCCATCATGGTATTAACCGAATCCAGCAGACCGTTAAAGGCAAATTCCTCGGCCCTTATCGTCATTCTTCCGCTTTCTATACGGCTCATATCCAGTATATCGTTTATCAGCGAAAGCAGGTACCTGGCCGAATCACCTATCTTTTCCAGATGATCTCTGGTATCCTCCGTCAGTTCATCTCCCTGCAGCGCAATATTATCCAGTCCGATTATCGCGTTCATGGGGGTGCGGATCTCATGACTCATTCTGGACAGAAAAGCTGTCTTGGCCACACTTGCCGCCTCCGCTTCCTTAAGAGCAAGCTGAAGCTGTTCGTTCCGCTCAATCTGCTCGCGTCTGATATCGGTGGTATCGCTCTTCAGCAGTATATAAAAGCTGGCCCCGGGATTGACTCTGAAGAAGTCGAATCTCTTGTAAAAGATCTCTCCGTCTATCTGGCACGAGATATTGACTACATAAGGTTCGCCTTCCGCGAGTTTCTCTTCTATGGTCTCCCATTCGAGAGCGTCGGCCTGTCTGTCCTGCTCGCTGTCGGTGCCGTACAGCACAGGGATAACCTGGTTTTCAAGCCACTCGGTATAATCTCCGTTCCTGTTGATAGGAAAAATGCTTCCCTTACCGATAAGGCTCGCATCGCCTACCGCAACGCCGTACTGCCCGTTGGCAAGGAAGCAGACCATATCAAACTGACGCGCCAGTATCTTGGACAACAGAGTCTCATTGACCTTTTCGCTGTTGCATTCGGATTCGGTGATGAAGGCTATGACATCTCCCGACATGGGATGACGGACAAAGGTCGCCTCGAGTCTGGCGAAGCAGTACTTGCCGTCACGCCTTTTGGAAAAGAGGATCTGCGAAACGAAAAGCCTGCCATGGCTGTAAGCCGACAGCAGTTCTTCCGGACTGAAGGCCTTCAGCATCTTTTCGCGCTCCTCCCTGATGGGATAGTTCTCAGATCTGATGCGCATGACCTCGGAATAGGATCTGACCAGAGAGTCGGTGGCGTACAGACTGCGCCCCTGCATATCCTCGAGCTTGTCTCTGGTCAGATTGACCCTGAACAGTCCAAGGGTACGGTCTGTGGTCATATAGAAATTGTCTCCTATGCTGACGTAGGCTGTACGAAGCCTGTCCTCATACTCCTTCAGCACGGTGACATTGAAATAAGTCACATATACATAATGTTCGCCGTAATCATCTATAAAGGCATAGTGAACGCTGCACCAGATCATGTTTCCTCTGGCAGTGATCTTGCGTATGATCAGATCGCTCGTACCCTCCTTGGATTTACGTCTGCGCAGCATTCTCCTGACAGCCAGTCTGTCATCGGGATGCGTGGTCTCAAAGAACCCGTTATCGCTCATCAGTTCACGGGCTTCCTCCACAGAGTCGCATTCCATCAGTTCAGCCAGATCTGCCGAAATATAAGCTACCTCATAACCGCCCTCGATGCGTCTGAGCAGCATGGATATACCTCCAAGCTGATGAATGCTCCTAAGAAACATCTCACGCGAGGTATTGTCATCTGTCAAATTGTTCAAGCCGAAACCTGTGGGAGTATTACTGGATTCCATGTCTGTTCCTCCTCAGGATGCTCTCCGCAAAAAATCTGTCAAGTATATCCAGAAGCTCTGTTTTGCGTGTGGTTTTAAGCAAATAGCCATCCGGTCTGTGCCGTATGATGTTCATTACGCCTTCTCTGTCATTGATCCCGGTCAGAAAGATAAGCGGTATATCGGATGTCAGCGGATTCTTTCTGACCCTGTCCATTATCTGATAACCGTTTAAGTCCGGCATTTCGTAGTCCAGCAGGATCAGATCACAGCGGTTCTCCTTGATATGTTCAAGCGCATCCTTGCCGGTATTGACCCCGACTATGTCATACGAGGGACCGAGCCAGTTATTCATGATCGCCAGGAAATCATCGTCACCATCCACGATCATCAGCTGCTTGCGCCTGTCCAGCTCGGCATGCACCAGAAACAGATCTTTGATATCCTGCACCACCTGATTCGAATCCACCGGATGTGTATACCAGTATCTGACAGAGCCGTAGGAATCGGAAGCCAGAGCCTTGCTCAAGAAGCTCTCCTCACCGATCAGGCACAGCGACTTGTGCTCATCGAAACACAGACCGGAAAGATAAGCCATCGTGGAATCTGCCCTGGCATAGCCGGCATCGGAATAATAGATAAAGATATCGATCTCCTGACGATTCTTCTTGATCTCCGCAACGTCATCACTGCACACACAGACTTCGATCTCCGCCGCTTCAAACAGATTTCTCAGCTTGCTGATCAAAAACCCGTGATCCCTTGAGGTTATAAAGCATATTTCCTCTCTCATCTCAACTCTTTTCCCTGTTTCAAAGAAGCTCCGGCCGATCCGCCATTTCCCTATAGATTCGCATTCTTAAGCCTGTCATGGTATTCCCTGTAATGTGTCAGAAAAACAGGGGTTTTTTCTTGGATATAATCTATGTCTCTTTCCTTACCGGCATTCTCGAGCAGGGCAGCCTCATCCGAGAGTCCCACAGCGCCTGCGATCCGGCTCATGCTGCTGACGGAATGGACCTTGATGGTAAAGTTATCGTAATCGCCCTTATTGAAATAGTCCTCGATCTCAGCCGCCTTGGTCATGATCGAGCCCGCGAAGATCCTCAGAACATCCAGATAATCCTCTGCCGTGTCGCTGCTCACGATGCCGACAGCGGGATCCAGACCCTCGATATTCTGTATGGATTCCGGGAGCTTAGCAAGCTCCTCCTCAACATGCTTCTTCTCCAAAGCCTCGTTCTCCCTGTCACGGTCGGTATTGGCCCCGGGCAGGTATGTCATAAGGATCCTCAGCAGTTCCTTCGGATCTATGGGCTTGATCAGCACATCCGCAAAGCCTGCCGCCTTGTACAGATTGATGTTCTCTCGTCCGGCCTCGGTGGTGTGGCACACAACCGGTACCTCTCTCCCGTTCTCCTCAAAAAGGCTCTTAAGCTGAACAAAAGTATCAACACCATCGATATCAGGCATCCTGTGATCCATCAGAATCAGATCGTAGTGATTCTTTTTGAAAAGTTCAATACACTCCCTGCCACTTTCTGCCATATCGGAAGACACTCCGTGAGAATACAGCATTGAAGAGAGTATCATGCAGTTCACACGCATATCGTCAACGATAAGCACACGCGACCCGGTGTTTATATTTTCCATAGAAGCCGCCTTTCCGTAGGATTAACTGAAAAAACACATATAGAACATTGTACCATGGATGGGACAGGGCGTTAATAGAAATACATGAATCAATCGGGGTGACAGGATTCGAACCTGCGACCCCCTGGTCCCAAACCAGGTGCTCTAGCCAAACTGAGCCACACCCCGATGTGTACCTTAATACCTTATCACAAAACTGTAGTTTAAGCTATATTTTTTTGAGTCCTCACCGGGTTGAAAAAAAATCAATAACAGGGGTTTTCAATTTACATAATACATGATATACTAATTTTTGTTTTTATGTTAACCATCTGTTTCTTGTGTGAGGAATAGTCTTGAGAAATTCAAATACGGCAGTCAAAAATGCCATTATAGAATCCGATCTCAATCTGATAAAAGGACAAAAGTCACAAACTCCGGTCCAGTATATCAAACAGCATTTTGTACTCTTTCTGTTTACAGCCGTGTTACTGTTAACGCTTCTTCAATATCTGAATCTGCAGGAAAAGCTAAGGATAGCTCAATTGAATATCACATCATGTGAGCAGGAGCTTGCCGCGCTCACACAGGACAATGACGATATGAACCGCAGGCTTACCACAGTCGAAGATCTCTCGGGGATCAGGGATGTTGCTGTCAACAAGCTTGGAATGGTATACGCCGCATCTTCACAGCTCCAAAGCTACTCGGTAAACGAATACGACTACGTTCACCAGACAAAGGCTCTCAACTGATCACCATCTCATAACCGATACAGATCGATTGACCGCTCCCGTTTGATCTGTCCGGATCACAGATACCGGATCTCAAACACGGGAGCTTTATCTTTGTCGGCCTCCATGACTATATACGAAGGACGATGTTCAAACTGACGCGGATATGTCAAAGATCCCGGATTTATGGCGATCACCGGTCCGGATGTATCGACGAGCGGCTTATGTGTATGTCCGAACATCACGATATCCGCATCATGCTGTCTGGCTTCCTCCTTGATCATGTTCGTATCCATTGACACATAGAAGTTGTGTCCGTGAGTTATCCAGACACGCAGTCCTTCTATATCCAGCATCAGCTCACGGGGAAGCATGCTGAAAAAGTCGTTATTCCCGGCAACCATCACGCACGCACACGCAGGACCGGTCAGATTCTGAATGGAGTTTTCCTCGCCCTCCAGATCCCCGCAGTGTATCATCATGTCAAAGGGGCCGTCATTCTCCAGAATACCTTTAAGAGGTGCATGATAGCCGTGTGTATCACTTATTATCAATACTCTTTTCATATACTATACAAGCCTTTCCTTCAGCAGATCTCTCATAGCTCTCAGCGCCTGTCCCCTGTGACTCCTGGCATGTTTTTCCTCGTCACTGAGCTCTGCGGAATACACTCCGAGATCCGGCAGATAAAAGATCGGATCATAGCCAAAACCGTGATCCCCCTTTTCTTCATAACCGATGCTGCCCTCAAAGCTGCCGGTAGTCGTCAGCTCAGTACCGTCAGGCAGGATGGCTGCTATCGCGCAGACGAACCTTGCGCTTCTCTTTTCATCCGGTACTCCGTCAAGTCGGGAGATCAGATGCAGGTTTTTTTCATGATATGAGGTATCATGTCCGAGATATCTTGCCGAATATATCCCGGGTTCGCCGTCCAGCGCATCTATGACAAGTCCCGAATCATCGGCAAGCACGATATCGGAGTCACTCTCAAGCAGGGCGGCAACAGCCCTTGCCTTGATAAGTGCATTTTCTTCAAAGGATGTACCATTCTCCTCCGGATCTGCAGACACCCCAGCCTCCTTCATGGAGACCACCGGGATATCAAATCCGTCCAGGATCTGCGATGCCTCACGGATCTTGTCTTTATTTCCCGTTGCAAAAACAATCCTTCTATTCACCATACGCCTCCCTTACCGCAGCCAGAATTCCCTCGGCTATACGGGTGCGGTAATCATCTCTGTTCAAAAGTATATTTTCCTGTGAATTGGTATAATAGCCCACGCGGACTGATGCCGCGGGCACGGTAGCTCCGGCTATCACGCCGTCATTTTCTCCGGCCGCAACAAGCCCGACAGCCTTTCCGCCGATGTAAGTGGTCACATTGGCTTCCAGCAGATCGGCCAGTTCCACGGACCCGAAGCCGGGAATAAAATATGTTCCGTTATAAACCGTTTCGGTACCGTATACCTTAGAATCTTCATCATATGAGGTTTCTATGCGAATGTACATATCGGGCCTTACATCCGACGCAAGAGAAAGGCAGTCCTCATCCGCGGCAAGTCTCCCATCGGCGCTGGTAATATATACACGGATCCCGTCATCCTCCAGACCGGACTGAACCTTGGAGGCAATATCCTGACAGATCACTTCGGGAGACGCGGATCCCTCCGTCAGCAGCTGTGCCGGAACATTCCCGGCAGGATCAATGACAACTATCCTGTCATATAACTCCCTCGGAAGCCTGGTATCGACATACAGTACGCCGTTTTCAAATATCGTTTCATACTCATAGACCTTATCCATCGCAAATTTGATGATAAGCCGCTCCGGAGTATCGTCTGCCTCGGCACGGATCACTCCGCTTAAGTCACCCGAGATGAAATTATCTTTATAATACGAACTGTCCCCGCCGTCTATCGCAACCCAGAGCTGATGCTCCATGTAGTGATTCTCTATCACGATATCCGCCCCGGTTATTCCATCCGCGACAGGTATCCACAGATAATCCGTATCGGTGGATGTCCCATCCAGAAAAAGCTCATTGACAGGTTCCGAAACCGATTCTACGGAAACCTCCGACTCTGCTGCTTTGTTCGCTCCGGGCTTCAAGGCACCCGCACCCTCCGCACCGGCCGGAGCATAAGCACTCTCCGAACCGGATGCATCTTCGGCCGCTCCGGTATATCTCTGCGGCACGGCAGTCTCGGGATGAAAGAATAACATATAAGCCGCCGTCAGTCCCGTTATCATTACCGTAAATATGACCGCCGCCACAAGCAGGCGTTTGTAAAGGGAATATATATCGTATGTCATTGTCTTTTTGCAGGTGGCTTCGGTCCCATGAACTGATAAAAATACGTCTTTATCATACCGTTATATAACTTGCGGTTTCTGGTCGCTTTCTGACCTATGTCACTTTCTGCATTTTCATACGAAGTGATGACTCCCATCGACCAGGTATTCAGTTTCTTATACCGCTCTCCGAGCGTTCTGTACAGCTCTCCGATCTCCGATGCCTCACCGATCCTTTCCCCATACGGGGGATTGGTGATTATGAATCCGTACTTCCCGGGATGTGACAGATCCCGAACGTCTCTCCTCTGGAAATGGATAAGGTGTTCAACGCCCGCGGCTTTTGCATTTTCCCGTGCAATTCTGACACATGATTCATCTATGTCATATCCCTGGATGTCCGTCTCGATATTTACATTGATCAGTGAAGAAGCTTCATCAACTGCCCTGTACCACTCCGACTTCGGCACGATGTGACTCCATCTCTCCGCGGTAAACTCCCTGTTCATTCCGGGTGCGATGTTAGCCGCCATAAGTGCCGCCTCGATCGGAAAGGTTCCGCTTCCGCAAAAGGGATCCACAAGTATGCGGTCTCTTTTCCAGGGAGTTAGCATAATGAGTCCGGCAGCCAGATTCTCGGCTATCGGCGCTTTGTTATTGAGCGTACGATACCCCCTCTTATGCAGACTTGTTCCGCTGGTGTCCAGCCCTGCGACCACCTCATCCTTATACAAAAAGACACGCACCGGATAATCGTCGCCGTCCTCCGCAAAGACATCTCTGTGATATGTCATTTTCATGCGCTCGACCATGCCCTTTTTCATGACGGACTGAATATCCCTCGGTGAAAAAAGGGTGGATTTGACGGTGGCAACCTTTGTCACCCAGAACCTGCCGTTTTCGGGGATAAATTCCTCCCACGGCAGAGCCTTCGTACCCTGAAAAAGCTCCTCATAGGTTCCGGCTCTGAAGCTGCCTGCTATCAAAAGGACTCTTTCCGCCGTTCGCAGGAAAATATTGGCGCGGGCCAAAGCCCCCGCATCTCCGGCAAAGGTGACCCTGCCGTCATCTACGGACAGGATCTCATACCCAAGATCCGTTATTTCTCTTTTAAGCGGTGCTTCCATACCGAAGTGGCATACCGCGGTCAATTTATATTTATTCATAGTAGAAAAAAGCTGACGTGACTAATTACAATATGTTATACTATCATACAGCTACGGCTCACTGTCAAGCGTAGCGTGCAATCACTTTTTAATGGAGGTATAGCATGAAATTCGGTTACTTCGACGACGCGAACAAAGAATACGTCATCACTACCCCCAGGACTCCTTTGCCCTGGATCAATTATCTCGGAAGCAACGACTATTTCACGTTGATTTCCAACACAATGGGCGGTTATTCCTTCTACAAGGATGCCAAGCTTCTCCGTGTCACCAGATACCGCTACAACGACATCCCCGGTGATATCAACGGAAAATATTTCTATATCAAAGACGGCGACAGCGTATGGAATCCCGGCTGGCAGCCTACCAAGACCGAGCTCGACTCCTATGAGTGCCGTCACGGCATAGGCTACAGCAAGTGGAATTCAGAGAAGAACGGCATCAAGGCTTCCGTCCTTTCCTTTGTTCCCACGGATGATACCTGTGAGATCCATCAGGTAAAGGTCACCAACGATACTTCCGCAGCCAAGTCGATCAAGCTCTTCTCATATGTTGAATGGTGTCTGTGGAACGCCGATGACGATTCACGTAACTTCCAGCGTAACTTCTCTACCGGCGAGGTTGAGATCATCGATTCGACGATATATCACAAGACCGAGTACAGAGAGCGCCGCAATCACTACGCTGTTTTCTCCGTAAATACAAAGATCGACGGATTCGATACATCCAGAGACGCATTCCTCGGTGCATATCATGACAACAGCAATCCCGAAGTTGTTTTTGAAAAGGGCGAGTGCACCGGCAGCGTGGCTCACGGCTGGTCACCGGTAGGCGTACATCAGATCAATATCGATCTGGCTCCCGGCGAGACGAAATCATACGTATTCGTGATCGGATACTGTGAGAATCCCGACAACGACAAATGGGAGTCCAAGGGCGTGATCAAAAAGGATCCCGCCAATAAGCTCCTTGCAAAATACCAGACAGATGCGGATGTCGAAGCAGCCTTCAAAAAGCTCACCGATTACTGGAACAACCTGCTCAGTATCTACACCGTTGAATCCGAGAATGACAAGGTTAACCGTATGGTCAACATCTGGAACCAGTACCAGTGTATGGTAACCTTCAATATGAGCCGTTCCGCTTCCTACTATGAATCGGGCATCGGCCGCGGCATGGGCTTCAGAGATTCCAACCAGGATCTCCTCGGATTCGTACATCTGATCCCCGAGCGTGCAAGAGAGCGTATCATCGATATCGCTTCCACCCAGTTCCAGAACGGTTCCGCATACCATCAGTATCAGCCTCTTACCAAGAGAGGAAACTCCGATATAGGATCGGGCTTCAACGATGACCCGCTGTGGCTGATCGCAGGTGTATCCGCCTATGTACGTGAGACCGGCGATACCTCGATCCTCGAGGAAATGGTTCCTTATGACAACGATATGAGCGTTGCCACAACTCTGATGGAGCACCTCAAGAGATCATTTGATTTCACCGTCAACAACAAGGGGCCTCACAACCTGCCTCTTATCGGACGTGCAGACTGGAATGACTGCCTGAACCTCAACTGCTTCTCTGAGCATCCCGGCGAATCCTTCCAGTGCTTCGGTCCCAGCGAGGGTCCCGTTGCAGAGTCCGTATTTATCGCAGGTATGTTCGTTAAGTACGGCGAAGAGTACGCACAGCTCGCAGAGCTCATGGGCGATACCGCCGAAGCGGAACGTGCCCGCAAGGAAGTGCAGATCATGTATGACGCAGTCCTCAAGGACGGCTGGGACGGCGACTGGTTCGTCAGGGCATACGACGCATACAGCCACAAGATCGGTTCCAAGGAGTGTGAGGAAGGTAAGATCTTCATCGAATCCAACGGTTTCTGCTCACTGGCAGGCATCGGTGTCAAGGAAGGTCTCGCACAGAAGGCTCTCGATTCCGTTAAGGAGCACCTCGACTGCGAGTACGGTGTAATGATCCTCCAGCCCGCTTATACGGTATATCATCTCGAACTCGGTGAGATCACATCATATCCGCCCGGATACAAAGAGAATGCCGGTATCTTCTGCCACAACAATCCATGGGTATCCATCGCGGAAACAGTTATCGGACGCGGCGACAGAGCCTTTGAGATCTACAAGAAGACCTGCCCTGCCTACACCGAAGAGATCTCCGAGATCCATAAGACAGAGCCTTACGTATATTGCCAGATGGTAGCCGGTAACGATGCTTATCTCCCCGGTGAAGGCAAGAACAGCTGGCTCACCGGTACCGCCGCATGGACCTTCTGCAATATCTCCCAGTACATACTGGGCGTATATCCCACTCACAAGGGACTGCAGGTTGATCCCTGTGTACCTCACGGCTTCGGCGACTTCAAGATCACACGTAAGTTCCGCGGAGCTACCTACAATATCACGGTCAAGAACCCTGACGACGTGGAAAAGGGAGTTAAGTCCATGACCGTAGACGGACAGGAAGTAGAGGGATGCATTATTCCTTTCGATGCTTCTAAGAAAGAAGTTAATGTTGAAGTAGTGATGGGTTGATCCCATAGATTAAATGACCCTCCCGGTATCTGTTATCGGGAGGGTATTTTTGACCATGACAGATTTAAGTTCTATTTGTCCCAGATGTCTGCTGGAAAAGGCCTCTGCGGATTTTGATCTGACGGAATATATGGAACGTGTCGAACCCGATGCCCGCTCTTCCGAAGAAGAATACGCATCACGTCTCGCCGTATGTCAGACCTGCGATTATCTAAACGCCGGTCTGTGCGGCGCCTGCGGCTGCTATGTGGAGCTGCGCGCGTATACGGCTGCAAGGCACTGTCCGTATGAGAAGTGGTAGCTGCTGTCTGTCAGCATAAGCAACTCTATGATCCTCTGCTGAGTCAGATGATGATATAAAGGCAGAAACAGCCTACACTTTGACTACACGTCTGGCCAGATAAAAGCACTGATGTTTGCTGAGCACTATGTTTTCCTTGCTGCCGTGTACTTCGCTATGATACTGGTCATGTTTTGAGGGCAGGTATCTTGCATATGCTCCTATCTCATTACAGGTACGCACGTAAAACTTCACAATACTCCCGGTCAGCCTCCTCGACATCTCAGATCTGACCTCCGAATCCTCTCTGTAATCGCCTCTGTCCACCGACAGCCCGTTGGGATCAATAAATGCCGTATATGATATGGAACCGTCTCTCTTCCAATATAATGGAGCGATCTCAGGCGGGTATATCGCTCTGTACAGTTTTTCATCGGGATAGAACACTTCATTCATAAAATCTCTTTGTCCTTTCGTTTATGGCATCCGAGGATGCCTCGATGTCTTCAAAAATCTCTCTGCCGTTATACATCACTATAAAAACCTCTGCGGTGTCTCCGTTACCAATCTCTATACTCATAAAATCTCTTCTCGAATTACCGTATTCGAATTCTATGGTTCCCATGGCCGAAGGAAAGATTTCAGGCTGTATATCGATTTTCATGACAATTTCGATGACCTTTTTTATCAGGCCGGGGTCAAAGGCCCTCGCACCGTTTCCGTTCCAGTTATCCTTTAGTTCGCCTATTACTTTAAGGCGATCCAGGTTATCTGTTTTGATGTCGGTAGTTTCGGTATAACTCCGCACCTTCGGGGGCACACTTTCAGAATCCGTTGAGATGTCATCTCTCAATCCCCTGCCGGCTGTCCTTTCGGCAAAAGCGTTGGCATACGAAAGCAGCCTTGTATTTCCGGACAACGCACGATACTCGTCCTCGGACAGTATAATTACGTTGCGATTGCCCTTCCTGGGAACCAGCACCGGTTCATCATCTACCGCCATATCAAAATATTTCTTCAGATTGGAGCGAAGTTCTCCCTGTTTCACTATCATATGGACATCTCCGGGTTTTAGTACGCTTATTTGTACCGATTTTTGTGCTTAATAATAATGCAGACAGGAGCTAATTGTCAAGCAAAGAATGATACATTGATCATCCCCGTACAAGCTCATGCATCTCCACATCCATGAGCAGCTCGCCGGAGGCTTCAAAGCTTATGCCGTCTGCACTTACATCCGTAAGCACGACCATTGACATGACATGTTCTCCTTCATTTATAAACAGCTCCATACTGTATCTGTCCAATATCAGTCTAAGCGTGATCCTGCCACTAAGATCCGATACCCTGCACCTTCTCTGATGCACGAGCGCCCTTCGGCTTCCGGAGTGCTTTCTGTCGATCTTGACGATATTACGGGCCGGATCGTACTCAATTGTTGAAAAATTTTTTCCGTTATCCGCAAATCGGATTGCAAAGACATCATACGATCCTTCCGTTCCCTTTGGTCTGACCCTGACCGTCATATCCATGCATCTGCCTTTGATCCCGGGCAATTGCGTACTGCCTGACAGAGAGACGTCCTCTCTGCTGACAGTGCTGCCGTAATAGTTCTCTATTTCCCTGACGGGCTTCTGTATAAGCCTGTCATTCCGTAAGTGTATTTCCCTCGGGAAACTCATCTGTCCGAACCACGGCATATCATCACGCTTGTGTCCGCATGTATCCCAGTTCTGCATCCATCCGATCATGATTCTGCGTCCGTCCTCCGCAAGAACCGTCTGAGGTGCGTAGAAATCTATACCGTAATCCACAGAGTGGTATTTCTCTCCCGAAAAGTTCCCGTCCGCGTCCTCGGTGCCGATCACACAGAGCGTTCCGTTCCCGTTATGGAATTCAAGATCCTCCGGAAGCATGTCCTGAGGACTGGTCAAAAGGATCTGCTTACCGTCAAGCTCAAAATAATCGGGGCATTCCCACATCAGACCGTACCTGTGTTCATTCCTGGTCAGGATCCGGTCGAAGGTCCATTTATAGCCGTCATCGCTGACATATTTCAGTATCTGACCGTCTTTATCGGGTGTTTTGTTTCCGACAGCCATGTAGTATCTTCCGTCTTCCTTCCACACCTTGGGATCCCTGAAATCATACGGTCCCGCTCCTTCCGGAAGATCCTTCATCGTTATGACGGGATTGCCGGCGTATTTTTCATAATCGGTTCCGTCTCCCACGGCCACACACTGTGTCTGATATTCACGCACGACTCCGTCTTCGTCCTCTTTTTTACACACGCCGGTATATATAAGCAGCTGTCTGCCGTCATCAGTTTCCACGGCACTTCCCGAGAAGCAGCCGAAGCTGTCATATTCTTCATCGGGAGCCATTGCCACAGGCCGGTATTCCCAGGTCATGAGATCCCTGCTGACAGCATGTCCCCAGTGCATGGATCCCCACACCGTGTCATACGGATAGTACTGGTAAAAAAGATGATACTCGCCATGATATACGGAAAAGCCGTTCGGATCGTTCGTCCAACCGCATTTTGGGGTAAGATGAAAGAGCGGTCTTTGTTCTTCTCTTATAAGCTGTTCCTGTTTAGTCTCATATTCTCTTGCTTTTAATAGTTTTTCACTCATTTCATCTCACCCCGGCATAATTATTGATAAAACTCATCAAGATACTTCTGATAGATGGAAAGATACTCATCGATTCCGTAAGCATTAACCTGCTTTATATACTCGTCCCACTCCGTATCCGATAATCCGTTCATGACAAAGCTGCTTCGGCTTGAATTGATATAGCTGATCAGATCGGTCTGGATAGTCGTGAGCTTCTCGGTATCCTCTGCCGTCATGAACACGTTGGGATATACGTATTCACAATGCATGTCATCCGTGTAGTATTCCTTGATCCAGTCAAGACGATACTGTGCATCATCGGGGCAAGTCACGTATACGCCGTAGTACTCGTCAAGTATCGCAAGAGGTCCGCCTACCGCTTCAGCCTCTCGTACTTCTACGGGAGAAGCATCTCCCAGCGGAGCATGCTTCAGCATCCGCTCACCCTTGTCATTTGTTGAAAGCTCAAAGATATCAAACTCATCGTCCTCACCGTAGGTTCCCCAGTTGTTCTGAGGGGACTGGAAGGGATCATACATAAAATCAAGCCATGCGCAAACGAATGCGGGATTGTCGCATTTTGCGGTGATGACGCATCTGCCGCGGTCAAATCCGGATGTAAAGGAGCCGTTCATGGGTGTAACATTTCTGGTATCTGCCTCAAGTGCTGCCAGCGGCACGAAATCCTCAAGATTATCCACATTTGCCACATCCCAGGTAAAGCATACGCCGTATCTGTGGGATTTCCCCTTGGCAACATAGGTTGACCAGTCCTGTGTAAAGCATTCGGGATCGATAAGTCCCTCGTCATATAAAGTGTGCAGCCATTGCATCCCGGACTTAAAGCCTTCTGTCGTAGCCGTGCAGATCACCTTTTTGTCATCCGTAACGGCAATGTGCTGACCCATGTCATTATCTCCGTAGCCCTCGCCGAATCCGTTGATCAGCAGGCTGGGATCCTGGTCATTCATTATGCATGACATCGGAATGATGTCTCCCTCAATCCCAAACTCGGCCTGAAGTTCAGATGTATGGTCACGGAATGCCTTAAGCACTTCCTCAAACTCATCTACCGTCGTGGGAGTGGACAGTCCGAGGAAATCAAGCCACTTCTGATTGATATAGGTAAAATTGTTTCCTACGGTCTGGATCGCGGTCTTATTGGATCCAAGCTGCTCGATCCAGGGAAGTGCCCAGATGTGACCCTCCGAATCCTCGCACATTGCGCGGTATTCGGGATATTTATCGAATACGGCTTTGAGATTGGGCATATTATTATCAATATAATCCTCTACCGGAAGTATAACGCCCTGATCCGCGTATCTGATCAGATCGGAGTTACCGAAACCGGCATTAAACACAAAGTCCGTAAGTGTATTCTTGTTAGCCATGTTAAGTTGGATCTTGTCTCCCCACTGATCACTTGAGATAGCCGTCCATTCCACATGTACATTTGTCTCTTCCTCAAGTCTTTTGAATATGGTTCTCTTATTCGGATCGGATTCCGTACCCGAGGGATAGCTGATGGTTCCGGTTATCGTAACCTGTTTTTCCAGCGGGAACGAGAGATTGTCCATATCTACTCCCGATGCTCCGCTTGATGATCCGGCACCTCCGCAGCCGGTGAACATGCCTGCCGCCATTACTATGGCAAGCGTTGAAGACAATATCCTGGTTAATCCGTTTTTCATTTTCCTCTCCTTTTTTCTGTATGCTTGTATCGTTAATGAGTTGATTTTCTCAGCCTTTCACTGAGCCGACCATTATCCCGGAATCAAAATATTTCTGAAAAAAGGGATACATCACCACCAGCGGCAGGCTGGATACGATTATGGTTGCATATTTCAGAAGCTCCGCCAGCTGCGCCCTCTGTGCGGTACTCTGCATATCTGCTATCATGCCGGGATCCGGCTCATTCTGTATAAGTATCGCGCGAAGCACCAGCTGAAGCGGCTGCTTGCTCGCGGAGTTGATATAAATCATTGCATCAAAATAGCTGTTCCACATTCCCACGAACTGCCAGAGGATCAGCACTGCTATGAGCGGCTTGCACACAGGCAGCAGTATCTTAAAGAAGAATACAAGTTCATTGGCTCCGTCAACGTCCGCCGCTTCCCTCAGTTCCGCGGGGATCCCTTTATAATACGTTCTCGCTATTATCATGTTCCAAACGCTGAACGAGCCCGGAAGGATCACCGCCCACATGCTGTCCAGAAGTCCAAGGTTGCTGATGAGCAGATACGTAGGGATCAGACCGCCTCCAAAAAACATTGTTATGATAAAGATCGCATTGAATATCTTTTTCCCCTTAAAATCATCGCGTGACATCGGATATGCGCACAGCAGCGTGATAAAAACCGAGAGCAGTGCAAACAGCACCGAATACAGAACCGCATTAAAAAATCCCGTCCAGATCTGGGAATTGGTCATTACCCTCTCGTAGGCCGTCAGCGTCCATTTGCTTAAATCGAATACGATCCCTTTATTCTGCAGTGTTATGGGATCCATGAAGGACGCGATGATGATGTAGACCACCGGTCCGATCACTGCCGCAACAAACAATGCAAGTAATGTATATCCGCAGAGAAGGAATATCTTATCTCCAAGGGAAACTCTGAAAAATTCACTCTTACTTCTGATCGCTTTTTCCATTTTGTCCACTCCTTATAATCCCTGACCGTCGTTAAGCTTTTCGACTATCTTGTTTACCGATACGAGAAGTATCACGTTGATGATCGTGTTAAAAAGACCTACCGCTGTGGAATAACTATAGTCACCGTTCAGCAGACCCTTTTTATATACATATGTTGCAATGATCTCCGATGAAGCCAGATTCATGTCGGACTGAAGGGCATATGCCTTTTCGAAGCCCACGCTCATGATATTGCCGGCCTGAAGGATGAACTGAATAACTACCATATCCTTGATGGCAGGCCATTCAACTGCCTTTATCTGCTGCCAGATATTGGCTCCGTCTATTCTGGCCGCTTCCTTTAATTCTTTGCTCGCGTTCGAAAGCGCAGCCGTATACATGATCGATGCCCATCCGGCTCCCTGCCATATTCCGCTGATAATATAAATTGGTCTGAAGGCTGCCGGGATCGTCAGGAAATTGATGTTGCTGCCCAGCATCATGTTGATCGGTCCCGTAACTGACAGCAGGATCCTTACCATACCGCACAGAACTATGACGGAGATAAAATTGGGCATGTACAGCACCAGCTGGATCTTCTGCTTGATCTTGCTGCTGGCGATCCTGTTGAGCAGAAGCGCCAGGATTATCGGCATCGGGAATCCCCACAAAAGACCGAAAACGCTCAGCTTAAGAGTGTTGGCCAGATACTGCAGGAAGTCCGGTGATGATAAAAACTGCCTAAAGTACTTAAGTCCAACCCATTCACTTCCGAGTATTCCCTTGAAAGGATTGTATTTCTGAAAGGCGATCAGGATACCACCCATGGGAATGTACCTGAAAACGATAGTAAGCACGAGCGCCGGTCCCAAAAAAAACACGTATAACTGCCAATGCTGCTTAAGATATACGAGAGTATTGTGCAGTTTCTTGTCTCCTGCTTTTGCATTCATAAGATAACCTCCGTTTTACATTTGTAAAATAATTTATTTGCATTTGACACATATGGTTTTACATTTTATAATGAAGAAAGCGAATGATTTAAGGAATTTTAGGATTATCGGCCTTTTTTCTTAAATTATTATATGCTGCAACATTTCAGAAACGGAGAATGCTCATGGCATCCAAGGTAACACTGCAGGACATAGCCGACGCTCTGGGAGTATCCCGAAACACGGTATCAAAGGCAATAAACAATACCGGCGTACTGGCGGAATCAACCAGAGAGAAGGTTTTGGAAAAAGCCATAGAAATGGGATATAAACAATTCTCATACGCCAGTTCCGTCTCGGATATCAGGAATCCGAACGTTTCCCGCTCGAAGACATCCGAAGAAATAGCCCTTCTGACCGGCAATTATCTCAGCAATTCACATTTTGCCTCAACCATGCTGGATAAGTTTCAGCACGAAATATCCCTTCTCGGATACAGCCTGACAATGCACCGGGTAGACGAGAACAGTATCGCGGAGCTTTCTCTTCCCATCTCCTTCAGGCCTGAAACGACAAAGGGCATTGTGTGCATCGAAATGTTCAACCATCCTTACTGCAAGATGATCTGTAATCTCGGCATACCCGTGCTGATGATCGATGCTCCGGTCGCATGCTTCTGGAAGCCCATAAATGCCGACATCCTGCTCATGGACAACTTCACCGCCATATACAGTGTAGTTAATGATATGAGCAAACGCGGGATAACGAAGATCGGCTTTGTCGGACAGGTAACCCACTGCCGTTCATTTTACGAGCGTTATATGGCATTTCGTGAGGCAATGTTCATCAACAATCTTAATTATGAAGACAAATACTGCCTGACCGAGGTTCATCCACATGATGCGCAATATAAGGATTATCTGTACAAAACATTGGAAGAAATAAAAGAATTACCTGAAATGTTCATTTGCGCGAACGACTTCGTTGCGCTTGATCTGCTGTATGGCCTGAGAAAACTCGGGGTAGACTGCCCCCGTGATATAAAGCTGTTCGGATTTGACGATTCTCCGGAATCAAAGATCATGACTCCGTCTCTGTCCACATGTCATATCCACAGCCAGATAATCGGGTACTCGGCGGCGAATCTCATCATATCCAGAATAGCACAGCCGGATCTGAATTACAGGATCACCTATACTGAGACCGATCTGATCTACAGAGAATCAACGGAGAGCACTTGACTCATACCCGATCATCTAAGGAAAGACTGATTAAATCAGTCTTTCCTTAGTATTCAATTGCAGTTGTTACAGCTTTTCCGGTTCCGGATATTCCACGCCGAAGGTCTCGACGGTGACGGTCTTCATTCTCTGCTCTGTGCGGGGTCTGTCCTGATAGTCGGTCTCGGTCTCTGCGATCCTGTTGACTGCATCCATTCCTTCCGTAACCTTGCCGAAAGCAGCATAACTGCCGTCTAAGTGCGGTGAATTCTTATGCATGATGAAGAACTGGCTGCCGGCGGAATCGGGATGCTGCGAACGTGCCATCGACAGCACACCCTCCGTATGTTTGAGGTCATTGGCAAATCCGTTCATCGCAAACTCACCCTTGATATGATACCCGGGGCCGCCGAAGCCCATACCTTCGGGATCACCGCCCTGGATCATGAAGCCCTTGATGACCCTGTGAAAGATCAGGCCGTCATAGAAGCCCTGCTTCACCAGGCTGATGAAGTTGTAAACTGACTGCGGCGCGATCTCCGGATAAAGCTCGGCTTTGATCACGTCACCATTTTCCATCATAATTGTAACTATCGGATTACTGCTCATTTCAATCTCCTTATTCATGATTCTGACACCTTGACTCCGTCCCCGAGTGTCATCCCGTCCCCATGGTTCAACCTGCTCTGCAAACCAGTCCTTCGTCTCCGCGGTCGATCTCGATCGTGTCGCCTTCATTGACCCCGCCGCTGAGTATCAGCTTCGCCGAAAGCGTCTCGACTGTTTTCTGTATATATCTGCGCAACGGTCTTGCTCCGTACACCGGATCATATGCTTCCTCAACTATATAGGATTTTGCCGCATCCGTCAAACGGACATGCACCGACCTGTCACTGAGCCTGCTGTTTAAATCAGCCATGATAAGATCCACTATTGCCGTAATATTATCCTTTGTCAGAGGCTTGAACATGATGGTCTCATCCAGGCGGTTCAGGAACTCGGGTCTGAAGTGGGCACGCAGCTCTTCATTGACCATACGGGTCGATTCCTCGTCTATCGTTCCGTCATCCCTGATGCCGTCCAACAGGTACTGTGCACCTATGTTGCTGGTCATTATCAGGATCGTATTCTTGAAGTCTACCGTGCGTCCCTGTGAGTCCGTAATGCGTCCGTCGTCCAATACCTGCAGCAGCACGTTGAATACGTCGGGATGCGCCTTTTCGATCTCATCAAAAAGAACCACCGAATACGGCTTTCTCCTGACTGCTTCGGTCAATTGTCCGCCCTCCTCATAGCCTACATATCCGGGAGGCGCTCCGATCAGCCTGGACACTGAGAATTTCTCCATATACTCGCTCATGTCGATGCGGACCATATTGTTTTCATCATCAAAAAGCGCAGCGGCCAGGCTCTTGGCCAGCTCGGTCTTACCGACTCCGGTAGGCCCGAGGAAAAGGAACGAGCCTATCGGCTTGGTCGGATCCTTGATGCCCGCCTTGGACCTCATGATGGCCTCGGAAACAAGCGTCACTCCCTCGTCCTGTCCTACCACTCTCTTATGCAGTTCTTCATCCAGATGGAGCGTCTTGGATCTCTCGCTCTCGGTCAGCTTCGCTACGGGTATGCCCGTCCACCTGGAAATGATCCTGGCGATCTCCTCATCCGTGACCGCCTCATGAACCAGACTCATATCGCGGCTCTGTATGCCCGCTTCCTCAGCCTCCAGCTGCTTCTTAAGCTCAGGCAGCTCGCCGTAAGTCAGCTTGGCGGCAGTTTCATAATCCCCGTCTCTCTGTGCGATCTGTATCTGCGAGTTCAGTGAATCGATCTGCTCCCGCAGGGCACTCAGTTTATCCACTGAGGCCTTTTCATTATCCCACTGAGCCTTCATGCTGTTGAACTTATCCTTGAGCTCGGCCAGCTCCTTCTGCAGGTCGGCAAGACGTTCCATGCTCAGATTATCGTCCTCTTTCTTCAGTGCAGTCTCTTCGATCTCAAGCTGCATGATACGACGGTTGAGCTCATCCATCTCCGTTGGCATCGAATCCAGCTCGGTCTTGATCATAGCACAGGCTTCATCCACGAGGTCGATGGCCTTGTCCGGCAGGAATCTGTCCGAGATATACCTGTCGGAAAGCACTGCCGCCGATACAAGTGCGGAATCCTGTATCTTGACGCCGTGGTAGACCTCGTATCTGTCCTTGAGTCCCCTGAGTATGGAAACCGTATCCTCAACCGTGGGCTCGTCAACCATTACCGGCTGGAAACGACGCTCCAGTGCGGAATCCTTCTCTATATACTGCCTGTACTCGTTCAGCGTCGTGGCACCGATACAGTGGAGTTCACCTCTGGCCAGCATGGGCTTCAGCATATTGCCGGCATCCAGCGCTCCATCAGTCTTGCCTGCACCGACTATCGTATGCAGCTCATCGATGAAAAGTATGATCTGTCCTTCGGAGGCCTTGACCTCATCCAGCACGGCCTTTAACCTCTCTTCGAATTCACCTCTGTATTTGGCACCTGCCACGAGAGCCCCCATATCAAGTGCGAAGAGCTTCTTATCCTTGAGTCCCTCAGGCACGTCACCCCTGACTATTCTCTGCGCCAGTCCCTCGACCACGGCGGTCTTGCCGACTCCGGGTTCACCGATCAGTACGGGGTTGTTCTTGGTCTTGCGTGAAAGGATCCGGATCACGTTGCGTATCTCGGAATCCCTGCCTATCACCGGATCCAGCTTCTGGTTTGATGCCTGTGCCACCAGATCCTGCGCGTATTTGGCCAGGGTATCATAGGTGGCCTCCGGATTATCCGATACCACCTTCTGGTTGCCTCTCACCGTCGAAAGTGCACCGAGAAATCTCTCTCTGGTAATATTTGACTCCTTAAGGATCGCACCGACCTCCCTGTTAGGACTGTTAAGGAGCGCCAGAAAGATATGCTCGACCGAAACATACTCATCTCCCATTGCTTTGGCTTCATCCTCGGCACTGAGCAGCACGCGGTTTAAGTCCTGGCTCATGTAGACATTGCCGCCCGATACCTTGACCCTCTTGGCCACGGCATCCTCGGCCCTGTTTGTAAAATACTCAGGACTGATGCCCATCTTCTCTATGAGCTTCAGTATCAGCGAATCATCTATGGTCAAAAGGGTATACAGCAGATGTTCCTGATCGATCTCCTGATTGCCGTATTCATATGCGAGCTTCTCGCAATTATTGATCGCCTCAATCGACTTTTGTGTAAACTTCTGTATATTCATAACCTCACCTCCTTCATGGCACTATCATAACCCCTTTGTTAGCACTCGTCAATGGTGAGTGCTAACATTTTTTTGAACTTTTCGTGAAAACAATTCGATTGGAGGGCCCGCACTGATGTCATGCATCGTTTATCAAACGGACAAAAAACAGGAGCCAAATATGCTTACGAAAGCGTTTCGTATTGGGATACGCAGGTCCCGGGATTCAGAAAAAAGTTTTTCCAATCTATTGGAAAAGGCATAAAAAAAAGGCAGAGACCAACTCTGCCTGAAAAACGCCTCTCCCAACATAAGTCTAACAATTATACTGTCCGATAAATTCCTCTCGATTACACGTGGGCATAATAAAGGCGGGGAACTTCCCCGCCTACATTTCCGCATTCATTTCGCCTGCATTTATTCGTCCCAGTAATCCAAGGACTCTTGTGATTCACTACTTATACCAAATAGTTTATACATAAAATCTTCCCGTTCATCAAACATCTAAGCAACGATTATCTTGTCATCTTCAAAATAATAGAACAGATAGTTATGGTTCACATACAATATCCGAAAATCCGTATCAACATCAAACAGATCCGAAACTGCTTCACCTTTTTCCGGAAAGGCAGCCAGGTCCTTTGCAGAATCGACAATCAATCTTAACCCCTTTTTGGCTGTATCCTCATCAAACCGGTCAGTAAGTGATTTCTTCAGGTTTTTCATTTTCTTTCTGACGATCTGAGAAAACTCCACCTTCTTTTTCATACTATATGCCCAACTCCTTCTCGAGGTCATCTGCTGATATAGTACCCTCTTCGCGAACAGAAATCTTTGCCTCATTCAGCTTACTCATGAGTTTGAGAAGCGCTTTCTGCTTGTCCAATTCATCCAGTTCGTTTATATCTACCAGTGCACACGCCCCATGTCCGTTCTTCGTAAAGTAAACCCTGTTTCCATATGATACCTGTCTGACGATCGTTGGATAATTCTTCAGTTCTGATATTGGTTTGATACAAGGCATGTTCATACCACCTTTCCTTCAACGAGATTCACTACGTTAGAATGATTATACGATATCAGATCCTATATCATCAACCCTTTTTCTATATATTTGGGGAGAAATCTTTCCCCAAATATCTCCCCTCTGAATCAGTCTCAATCAGTCTCAATCAGCTTCACCCCTAAAATCCAGTATCTGCGGTAGGATTCGAACCCACAAATGCGAGATTAGAAATCTCGTGCCTTATCCTTTTGGCGACGCAGACATAATACGGATGGGGAGATTCGAACTCACCGACACCCCGCGTATCAGACGGGGACTCTACCAGCTGAGATACATCCGTATACAGGCCCGGCCGGGTATGATCCGACATTAGAGGAGTCAAAGTCCTCTGTGCTATCCGTTTACACTACAAGCCTATTAACTACCGTGGCAGGACTCGAACCTGCGATCTCCGGAATCAGAATCCGGCGTTCTGCCAACTGAACTACACGGCATTACGACAGCCGGAGGATTTGAACCTCCATCACGATTCCTCGTTACACTCGCCTTCCAAACGAGCCTCTTACCAATTAGAGTACGCTGCCAAAGTATCCCCGGAAGGAGTCGCACCCTCATCACCTGGTTCGTAGCCAAGTATTCTATCTGTTAGACTACGGGGATATAAAGACGATGGTGAGATTTGAACTCACGATCACGGATTTGCAGTCCGTTGCCTTAACCAGCTTGGCTACATCGCCATCAAGCAGGTCCTGTAGGGATCGAACCCACGCTTGGGAGGTTGGAGCTCCCCGTGCTACCGCTACACCAAAGACCTTTAAACGACAGATCTGGGACTCGAACCCAGACACCGTTTCCGGCTACTGCAGGTATTCAAAGCCTGTCCCTTACCAGTTAGGGTTAATCTGTCATACGGTGAGCCCGGGGCGCTGGACATCCGGTGGATGTCCGTTTAGCGCCGACCGTAGCGAAGCGGAGACCTTGAACCCGGATATCCATTCGGAATGGCGGTTTTCGAAACCGCTGCTGTACCATTGAGCCAACTCACCATGAGCGCCGTGCGTGGGGTGCTGGATGTCCAGTGGACATCCGTTCAGCACCGACCGGAGCGGAGCGGAGACCTCGAACCCACAAAGCCGTTAAGCTCACCTGTTTAGCAAACAGGCTCCTCACCATTCGGATGCACAGCATAAAAATAGGGATCATCGCAGACCTCGCAATGATCCCCAGCTCACAGCCGCATTGATCCGATCTGCACTTTACCCATATGGTTCCTTTCCACGACGACTAATCCAGCACTGCTGACTGGATTGTGATCGTCTCTGTGAAATTCGTCTTGTTAAAAGTGTTTTCATGTTCTTTCCTCTTCTTTATCTTGGATCAATTGTATATAGCAGTCTCGACGGGTGCTGCCCCCGCTAGTCTTCCATTGTCTCCTGTCCTTTCCTATCCTTTTATTCCTGCAGAGCCTCTCCTCAGAGTCGAACTGAGATTTTTGCTGTTTACAAGACAGCTGCCATACCATTAGGCGAAAGAGGCGTAGGGTGTAACAGAATCGAACTGTTATCATTGCCAAAGTGTATGTTGAAGGTTCCGTCTTCATATCCTTCCTCATCCATGTACGCTCCGGCTATCCTTGAAAAGCAGTTCCTGGACGGAGTCATCCGTCTTGTCAGTTCAAGCATGTCTTCTCTATTTATCACCGTTATGCGTCTCCCTAACTACGCTGTTTCCCTTTGTAAATTCATACGAAACTAACCCTGCAATAGCAGACAGCACGCTCACAATCATCACTATTCCAGCTTTAGCAATCCTCTTCCTCATTTCGCTACCCTTTAATCTATCCAACCGTCCAAAGTAATCGATCACTTTTCAAAGGAAATAAGCTTTGTTGACAACTGCGGACTAAGCCGAACCGCCTCGAGAACGGCTATGACAGTGAGGTAAACTTCGATGCCCTGTGAATCGTCGTTAAATTCTATAAGATTCTTGTGGGCCGTCTTTACTGACGACTTAGTAAATCTGAACACCCCGTCTGCTGAAAAGGTGCTGACGTTCGTCGCAAACCAGAGGTTCCACAGATCGGTAGAGACGCGAACTGTTCGTTCCGTCTTGGAATAATTAACAATCACACCGCCGAACAGATTGTTCCCCATGTACATCTTCAGCACCTGTGTGTAGGTTGCATTCGATAGTATCCCACTTTTATCAGGCTTTTCAGCTTGGATTGTTGCGACGGGAGTTCCCTCAAAATTCCGAATCACAAGAAGTTTCTTTTCCATCGCAGCCAAATACTCAATGTTAGAAGTAGAATCGGATATTTTATAGGTACATTTGTTTCCATTCAGTTCAGCGGTCAGAATCTTCTTAAAAGCAAATTCACTTTTTTGCAGGACTTTTGATAAGGCTCTTTGTTCCTTAGATTCCTTAACAAATTAATTTTTGGATAAGAACCTCATGAACTTGATATCTCTCATTTCTGGCACTGCTTCCAACCCCATATCCCTGTAAAGCCAGTTTCCCGTTTATTTCATCAGCCGATTCACCTTCATCAGATACAAGTCGATCTACAACATCATTTATGCTTATACCATTAGTGTTCTGTTCAAATCTGCAGAAATATAAATAGAGTCGCTTCTGCTGTTGCATTTGGAACTGTCCGGCAATATGGATTGTTTTCCCATATCTGTTTGTTGTAGACTTCCTATGCTTTCAACTGCATTATCAGCTGTGATGCGCCGTAGATGAGTCCGGCTATGGCAGAACCGCCCAATCCAGCCATGACGACAAACGGAATCAGGCAACCGCCGCCTCCTCCGCCGCCGGAGTTATCATCATCATCGAAGAACGTGTTCATGATCGTGTAATCCCGCAATGCTTTTTCTTCCGGGCTCATTTTGCCATCACGGTTAAGATCAAAAGGTGCATTCCATGAATCAAGTTTCCTGTCATTGTTGGCCATGGCCTTCCTCCTTATCTATGGTGATCTCTCCAATAATCCTCAGCTGCATCATATGCCTCGTCCTCATCCTGTTCATGCGAACTACTTCCCGCAGATAATCATCCTTAAATTATAATGGTATGTGAAGCCCCCTTCAAGAATGTCGGTTTCATTTGTCGTCTCCCCTCTCATTAGACCTGTTCTCCCGTTCCTCCAGATTTCTGTAGAAGGACTCCTCCTCTTCCGGAGAAAGGTAGTCTCCGTATGCTGCCTCATATGCCCTCTGCATCTTTTCCATGGCTTCCGAAGTTAATGCCGATTCTCTGTTTTCCATGATCTCCCTCCTATGCATACGCTTCCTGATAACCATAAGCCCTGTTGCTTCCGTAGAACGTTTTCTTCTTTCCAAAGTGGTTTGGAAGCTGGTACATGGTTATGCACTCCGCCGTTCCCCTTCTAAAGATGAAGCAGTATCCGTTAAAAGCAAGTGCTACCGCAACATCGTTTGTCCTGTTAAGAAGGAACGTCCTGTCGAGAGACCAACGGC
Organism: Lachnospiraceae bacterium; assembly: GCA_017460885.1. GTDB lineage: Bacteria > Bacillota > Clostridia > Lachnospirales > Lachnospiraceae > XBB2008. The sequence continues at coordinate 83,908 of JAFUAB010000046.1, read as the reverse complement.
AGTCCTCAAATCCGATCCCTCTCTCCCTTGCAAGGTTCATCATCTTCTCGGCCTTCTTCCGGCTTAGTCCTGCACGTTCCTTTGCCCTGCCTATGCTGTGGCAGCTGTTCTCTTCCATCCACTCTCTGCACCTTGTATCGCTCATACTTATACCCTCCGTTTCTTTAAAAGACCTACCTTCTTTATAAGGATCACCCGAACCCGGTTGGGTCCGGTTCCTTATGATAACAGTATACGCATGCTATGTGTCCCATAAAACGGACTGTATGATCGAATGTTTGTTCTGTTGTTACTATTCACAGCCTAATCAACAGAATGCTTGCTTCTCTGTCCAATAACACGTGACGATTTTCGCCTTGCTCGAATGCCAAAAAAGTCAGATTTTTGATACCATGAATTATACCCTTGCGGAAGTATTACGCGAAGCTTGACTTCGCCTGCTTTGAATGCAAAAGCCACGGTATCCGCCGTGGCTTTCCTTTTTACCTTAAATTAGCTGTGAATAGTAACAATCCTATCTTATCCTTAACGCTAATTACTGAAATAATCATCTATTCCATCGGCCATACCCTTTGCCAACTTTACCTGATACTCCTCAGTTGACATCAACTGATCTTCCGCGGCGTTGGTCATATATCCCATTTCTACTATTGTGACCGGAACCGTACACCAGTTTATCCCACTCATCGTATCGGTCTCCCAAACATATTCCTTTTTGGCTCCGGTGGCCGCTACCATGGCATCCAGCACACAAGCAGAAAGCTTCCTGCTCTGCTCGTAGAGATTTCCGCAGTACGGATTTGACCTGGTTTGACAAATGGTCATCATACCGTTTGCTGAAGCGTTAGTCGATCCGTTGGCATGGATCCTGATAAAAGCATCGGCATTTGCATTGTTTGCGATCATGGCGCGTTCACTGTTACTGATATTCACATCATTAGTCGTGCGCACCATTATAACTTCATAACCTCTGGCAGTAAGCTCCTGCTGTAGTCTAAGCGAAACCTCAAGATTCAACTGGAACTCTGATTTTCCGGTAGATACGCCGCTTGTACCTCCGGTCACCTTCGCTTTCATTTCCGATGAGCCCGGAGCAACGGGTTCCTTTTCAGAGTTGCCTTTTGCCTGATGACCGGCATCTATAACAATAAGTCTTCCGGAAAGATCCTCTCCTGAATTCGTTGATGCTGTCTCTACCGTATCGTTGACCGAAACCTTTATTTCTGCTTCATTGGCAGATTCCTCTATCTCAGATTCCCGGTTATCTACGGATCCGGTGTTTAAGTATTCTTCAGAATCTACGGGGGCATCTAAATCATCAATGTGTATATTTGCATCATTCTCGTTACCGGAATCCTGTTTCGAGTCTGTCTGGGTTTCTGACATCAGGGCCGTAATCTCAGATACGGTATCCAAAGCATCAGATGAAACAACGCTATTGTTGGCACATCCGCTCAACATCATAACACCCAGCATCAGTACAAAATAATATATGCTATCTGTAACCTTGCTTCTTTTCATATTCGACTATTGCATCAAATGATATGATCACATACACCACACGGCATACAGAGGTATAGATCGGATTCCGTCAACCTCTCCGAAATTATGCTCGGAAATGCGGATTGAATATGCCGGCGAATACTTGTCAATATAATTTTCTTGAAGGATTTCATCTTTCCCACTGCCCCTTACTTAAATTCCTTCAACCATGACGCATACCCTGCGGGAACAGAAGTATACTGCAGTGTATAGCTGTCATCCTTCCTGTCCATTATCTTACAGAAAAGCTTTCCGCCGGCGTTGATCTGTATATTGTCATATACATCAAATTCCGTGCCCGTTTCAAGGATCGCTCCTCCGTTGGATACCGCCGTTATCCCACCGTAAAGCAGCTTTTCGGTTCCATGCTTCCCGTCTATCCTGACGAAGGAAACCGGGATCGGTTTATCCAGCTGAACCGGAACATTCTGGCTCACCTTTACGTGGATATTGTAGGGTGCGCCTATACCCGTCACCTGAGAAAGGATCATCTCCCCGACAGCTCCTTTCGGGTATACCGTCATCTCCTTTTCTATCTCCAATTCGGTATCGATAAGCTCTCTTGTGGAAGGCGCGATAAGCACCTGTCCTCCCACCGTATAGCTTTCGATCCGTCCGCACAGATTGACATGGCTTCCCACAACTCCGTACTTTGTCCTCTTCTGAGAACCGATATTTCCAACTATCACCTCACCGGTATTCAGTCCGATCCCCATCTCCAGAGCGGGAAAGCCGTGTTTCTTATTCCATTTGTTGACCTTGTCCATTCTGGCCTGCATTCCCAGCGCAGCAGCTACCGCATCCCCCGCATGGGTCGGGGAATCCTCGGGCGCACCGAACAGCGCCATTATACCGTCACCGATAAATTCTATTATCGTACCTTTATTGGCCTGTATCACATCGGTCATTTCCCCAAGATAATGATTGAGCATCGATACCAGCTCGGTGGCATCCATTCTCTCACTCATGGCAGTAAAGCCCCTTAGATCGCTCATCATAATGGTCAGGTTTTTCTTCGTGCCGCCAAGTTTAAGTCCCTCGGGTGTATCCAGCAGATGTCTCACGATATCATCTGACAGAAACCTTCCGAAGGTCTCGCTGATCAGCTTATTTCGCATTTCAAGCTGATCATTCAGTGCTTTTATCTTTTCCATGGACCTGACGGAATCCCTCAGCTCCATAAGCTCGCTCAGATCGCTTATCACGAGGATAACATCTGTCTTTTCCAGATTGTCTGCCATTATAAAAGAGGATACCACTCTCAGATACAGTATCCTTTCACCCAGGTGATAAGGAACTATTGCCTTATGAGAAACGCTGTTATCATATATTGCATCCAAAAGCATCTGTGAGAAAGCATCATTTATTGGATCCTCAATAAAAATCGGACCGAAATTCTGACCATCAAGATCACTTTCCTTAAAGCCCAGGATCTTGCATGCCGCAAAATTTACATATCTGATAATGCCGTCAAAACCGATGATCATTACTCCCTCGGTCATATTTGAGGCTATATTTTCGCGAAAAACCTGATACGGATCCTTCAATGTATACATATCGTTCCTCCATGTTGCCCTGTCGTTTTGGGAAATCCGATTACCTGTGAAAGGCCGGTTTGATCAACTGTATCTCAGAAGCCAAAGTAACCGCCGGATCTTAAAAAATCCACCGAAGTCTTAACACTCTCAAGGTTTCCGACCTCAAGTGTAAACGGGGTTCGTTTACCGAGTGACCTCCAGAGTCTGTCAGCCTCCGCCCAGTCAACGGTACCGGTTCCCAATGTCATATGATCGTCATACGTTCCCATATTGTCGGAAAGATGTATGTATCCGATCCTGTCTCCAAGCTTGTCAAACCAACCGGCCAGAGGTGTGTGTGAATAATTGACATGTCCCAGATCCAGACAGACACCAATACGTTTGTTGCTTATGACCTCCATCAGCGCCTTGATGGGACCCGGATCGATATCGGGACTGTTCTCGATAAAAATATTCAGATCGTACTGCTCGACAAGCTCCTCATAAAATTCCGCGCACAGCGCTGCCCACCACTCGAGATATCCTCCTCTGAGAAAGGGAAAACAGCTGCAGTGAAAAACAACATTTTCCGCGCCCACATAGAGTGCCGTCTCACAGCTATCCCTGCACCTGGCTCTGGAAAGCTCCCTGTACCTGATGTCACCGCTTGCCGGATTCACATCAATAAAATTCCCGTGCAGGGAGCCTGCTCTTCCGCTTGCCCTGTACCATTCCCTGGTCTGCTCAAAAAGCCCGCTCTCATTGAGAGCGGGCGCAACGGATAATTCCAGCACTTCGTAACTCAGCCCCTCATCCTCGGCAAACCTGCTCCACAGGTCACGCGATGTATGTACAGGCTGAATCTGCAAAAGAGTCTTGTCGGTTTTATCAGCTTTATTCTCAATCATAGAACTTTGCCACATATGACGCAGCCCTTTCCTTAAGCTCTGCGCTGATCGAATCGGTATCCTCTGCATCCGATATTTCAGCGACAAGCTTACATGCGTTCATATACTCATTTGTGAGCTTTCTGAGTCTGTAGGATACGTGAGCAAGTATCATCTCAAGCTTAGGCGGATTGTTCTCGAAAAGATCGACCAGATCATTACCCGAGATGGCCTCCAGAGTGGTATCGTCCTCAAGAACCACTGCCGTAGCGCTGCGCTTGTCACTTTCGATAAGTCCCATCTCACCGAAGAACTCGTTCGGATAAAGCGTAGCAAGCAGCTTCTCATCGGGAGTTCCGTAGCCCTTATATATGCCAACCTTACCGGTATGGATATCGTACATTCTGTTGCCGGTCTCATCCTCCTTAAATATGATGGTTCCCTCGGAATAGAGATCAACGTTCTTGGTATAGCCCTCGGAATGAGAATTCCGGGCTATCTTGTTCTTCGATTCAACACTCATAAAGTTGGCAGCGTTTTTGCTGTTCTTATATACGTCCGCGAACTTCTTTATCCTGGCGATAAGACCCTCGCTGCGCTCGGAGCTGTCCTGCTCACCGGGCTTAAGCTCTTTGATCGTAGCGCTTACCTCCGAATAATCATCCGTAAGAGCGCGGATCCTGGAGCTTAAATGCTTCATTATATCTATAATTTTTTCCGGTTCTGACTTAAGGTAATCATTTACCTCACCGCTGAGTATCTCCAGCGCCTTGACATCATCGATCGCAACAGCGGTCGCGCTGCGGGGATAAGCCTCTATCACAGCCATCTCTCCGAAGAAACCGCCTTTTTTGATCTCGGTAAGCTTCTGCTCGTTATCATCGCCGAAATTTACATATATACCTACCGTTCCGTCGATGACCTGATACAGGCTCTTTCCATCATCTCCTTCATAAAATATTACCTCTCCCTTTTTGAATTGAACTTCAGTCATGTTAAACCCATCCTTTCATTTCAAGTATAGTAAACGACAAAAGTATTTATACTTTTAGTCGTTTACTGCGCCGGATTTGCTATGCGAAGCATTAATTTCCTCTGCAAATCCGTGTGCATCCCGCCGGAGGCTTTATAGTGAACGTCAAAATATTTTTGACGTTCACTATAAATACTTTACCGGAAACATTTAATCATTAAACGTAATCATTATAATATCATTCCCGGGTTTGTACAAGTTTAAAACCTGTCATAGGCCGGCATCGGCATAAGCTTATGCAGATTGGCTTTATGCAGCCTGTCTATTTTGTCCTTCACCTCCGGATCGGTCTCTCCTGTCAGTATATATCTGTCCAGCTGCTCATAGGTAAAGCCAAGCTTATCCTCATCGGATCTGCCCGAAAGTCCGTCGGATGGAGTCTTATGCACCAGTTCCGCAGGCAGCCCCAGAGCATCGCCTATCATAAGCATCTCAGTCACGGTATATGCGGAGCACGGGCTGAAATCTCCGGCAGCGTCTCCGTACTTGGTGGAATAGCCCACATAATCCTCCGATCTGTTGCAGGTATTTGCCACCCTTCCGCCGTTCGGAAGCGACTGTGCTATCGCGTAAAGAGTCGTCATGCGTATCCTGGGCGGGATATTGATAAGTGTATCCTCTGACAGCTCCTGTCCCATGGACACCGACAGCACGGCCTCCAGGCCATTTACCGACGAGCCTATGTCCACAATATAGCTTTTTATACCCAGAGCGAGGGCAACGTTTTTTGCATCATCTATATCGGCCTGCACCCGGTTCGGCATCAGTACGCCCACCACACGGTCCTTCCCGAGCGCCCGCACCAGCAGACCGGCCACTATGGTGGAATCCTTTCCGCCGGACAGTCCTATCACTGCGCTGGCCTTTGGTCCGTTAGTCTCAAACCATTCCCTGATCCATGCCGTTATATTCTCTATTTCCGCAGCCGCATCAAAACCCTTCTCACTCATTCTGCATCCTCCAGTCTATACATCTCTGCAGATAATCTATGTACTCGGGATTCTTGCACATTCCCTTTCCCTCCACATCGGATATCTTGGCCACATCCTGGCCGTTGCAGGCAGTGGTCTTCATGACTATATTAAGGGGCGGCACACTGGTGTCGTTGGCAAGATAGGTGCCTATACCGAATGCGACCTTTGCCTTGCCGTTAAAGTATCTGTATATCCGGTCAGCCCTCTCGAAATCAAGACTGTCGGAGAAGAGCAGCGTCTTGGTCATCGGATCAATACCCAGCCCCTCATAATGCGCTATCATCTTGTCACCCCATTCAAAAGGATCACCGGAATCATGCCGTACCCCCGAAAAGAGCGTTGCATAGGTCAGCTGAAAATCCTTGAGGAAGCAGTCCGTCGTGATGGCGTCCGTCAGAGCGGTACCGTTTAAGATCCCGTACTCCTTGACCCAGGCATCCAGAGCATACCAGTTGCTGTATGCCGGATTGTGCTTGTGATTGCCCTGGCCCACGCACATTATCCATTCATGCGCCATGGTTCCCACCGGCATCACGCCGTATTTTCTGGCCAGGTACACATTACTCGTACCGATGAATCTGGATGCACAGTGCAGGGTATCATTGATATGTGAAAAGCGGTCCACCACCAGCTCCTGCGCCTCTGCGGAAAGCCGGCGCCTGAGGCCGAATTCCGAAAAGACCCCGGCATACCACTGACCGGATCTGAGCATCTCATATTTGGCATCCAGCCTGTCCCGGAAGCTGACCATCAGTTCGCCGTAATCATACTGCATACGGAAATATACCTCGTTAACGATGGACAGCACCGGTATCTCATACATCGAGGTATTGAGCCATGTGCCCCTTGTTTCGATCGACAGCCCGCACTCCGCATCATCTCTAATGGTAAAATCCGCATAAAACGGATGCCACAGCCTCAGGAAATCGATATAGGATCCCTTGATCCATTTGATATTGTCCAGATAGGCCAGTTCCTCCTCGGTAAATCTCAGATCGCAATAGGCCAGTATCTGCTCCCGGATCTCCTCGACCATCTCCTGTGTAAAACGTACATCCGTGTTTCTGCACTTAAACGTCCATGTGGTCTTGTATCCCGGAAACTGATGATAAATGGCCTGACCCATGGAGAACTTATACAGATCCGTCTCCAGTAAAGAATTGATGATCCTCGGCAGCTTCATATCCTCTCATCCTCCTTTATATAAACACTCCTGAATGGCTCCGCTATACTGTCCAGATATCTAAACGGATCCTCTCTGATAGCCGTGCCGCTGACCGGCCGAACCCTGCCGCACAGCCTCACTCTGCACCCTGCTTCCTCCAGAACATCACGATACTCCTCTTCCGAGGTATACCATATCAGTTCATCCTCAAAATAATCCGTGATCCTTTCCTCGGTCAGCCGTATCCGCATCCTGTCAGTCCAGTATTTCCATATCCGGTCACCGCTCCAGTTCTTTTTTATCCCGGGATCGGTATCGGGAAAAAGAATGACATTTTGAGTTATGTCAACCAAGGCTTCTCTCGCCAGCTCTGTTCTTTTTTCTATCGGCAAAAGCGGATATCCTCTGTCGCCCACGTGTCCGCAGCAGGCCACACATATCTTTTCGCATTCCGTATCAGCGGTTTTGATGACATCCAGATGCCCGAGGTGCATCGGAGCAAAGGTTCCGAATATGATTCCGGTTTTCAACGTATCACCTCTGTTTTCAAAAAGGTTCGTCTTTTTTATTTTTATTATGTTATGATATACGATATACGGTTCGATCCGTTTACTCAGTTTGGAGGCAATATGCAGTCCGGTTCCCAGTCGCCGCTTTTGCAGGTAAAACTCATAATCCTATATATGCTTGACAGGGTCCCTTTCCCTCTGACCAAGGCACAGATCTTTGATTTCGTGCTCATGAACGAGTACACAGACTATATCACGCTGCAGCAGGTCATGAGTGAACTCATGGACGCCGATATGGTTGCCGCCAGATCGATGCGCAACCGCACTCACATCTCACTGACGGAAGAAGGGTCACAGGCTCTTGAGCTTTTCGGCAAAAGACTCAGTCCCGAAACCCTTCGTCAGATAGATACTTTTCTCAAATCAAACGAGATCAAACTCAGAAATGAGGTCTCGATCCGGTCTGAATACTACAAAGCAACCTCCGGTGAATACGAGGCTCATCTGGTAGCCATGGACAGGGGCATCGCCCTGGCCAATCTCACGCTGTCCGTCCCCGATGCCGATACGGCCGCTCACATCTGCGAGAACTGGGAGAAGAACAATCAGGAGATCTACCAGATGCTTGTGGAGAAATTATTCTAACTCCCTGAGCAGGGGTTCAACCTGCGAAAGCATATTATCTATATTTTCAAACATAACGCTCTTGGTGGTACCAAGACTGTTGGCTTCTTCGATATGAGCCTGCACGGAATTGTACTGATCCTCGATCTGATTCATCTCACGCGTAAATACCTGGAGCTCTTCGGTAGCGTTGGAAGAAATATCCTGTATCTCGGCCTGCACCGTATCCGAGCCTGCCGCCGCATCGTTGATCAGTTCCACAACGTTGGCGGCCTCTTCGGCCTTTTCGATATTTACCTGCAGTGCATCCTTGGCGCTGGCCATTCCCTCGGTCAGCTGCGCGGTACCTGAATTTACGCTCTCCAGATTGTCCTCAACATTATTTACAAGCACCTTGATCTGCTGTGCGAGGTTTTTGACCTGCTCCGCAACTACCGCAAACCCGCGTCCCTGCTCACCTGCTCTGGCTGCCTCTATGGAAGCGTTCAGGGCAAGCATATTGGTCTGGTTGGCAATGGCCGTGATGGCGCTCATGTTTTCGGAAATGCTCTCGATGGAATTCTGAAGTGTGGCATAGAAGCTCTCTATGGCATCAAACTCATCCTTGAGCTCGATCGTACTCTGCTCGAGGCTCTCCATCTTTTCGCGGGCATCCGCAACGGATCTGGAGATATCCGCCTTAACATCCTCGTATTTGGATGCGGATTCATTCAGGTTCATAAATACGTCCCCGAACTTCTCCATCTCCTCCTTGATCTCCTTGTCCTCTGTGAGAACCTCTTCAAAGGATTCATGTATATATCGAAGCTCCTGCAGCGAGGCAACCTCCTTTTCGACCAGTTCCTTCTGGTATGAGAGCACGCTCTTTGCTATATGGCGTATGGGAGTGTAATCTCTCTTTATCTCTGTCTGAGCGGCCGAAGCAGCTTCCGCATTGTTGTTTTTCTTGAAAAAAGCCATTTTCTCATCCTCCCTTACTCAAATACAACACAGGACATGGACTGGTTCACGAACTGTCCGTTATGATGCTCACCATTGGCAAAGAATCCGGCGCTTGTGCCGATGGTCGACATGGCCGTCAGATATTCGTCCATATAGTGATTGTTGTTAAACACGATGTATCTGAATACACAGTTAACGGAAATAACCCCGGAAACCCTGCTGAAGTCGCTCTTGATATTGTGAATTGTCTCGGATGTGATCTCTCTGAAATCACCCATATCCAGCAGACAGAGCACGTCGGAGTCATTTACCTGACGGTAGCATGCCAGACCGTTGCCCACTACCTCCTTCAGGGATATGATGCAGATATCGCGTCCGGTCATCTTGCCGAAGGGATTCTGGAAGGTCTGGGTGGCGATATCGCTCTCACTGATCCCCAGATGACTCTTGTATACTTCCTTTGCGGGCTTGCCGTTCAGCTCACCGATATAGTATTTGCTCCTGTCGGTCTTGCTGGCGATAAACGTGGTATCGTCGAGGGGTCTGTAGAGATTCTCCTTGTACACCCTGACTCTTCCGCCCTGATTCTTGACCAGGATATATGCAGCTGCGTCATTGTATACCACTCCGTTGGCCGCAACAAACGGATCCATCGAAGTACCGCCGATCAGCGAAATGCGGTTCTTGCCAAGTACGGAATCCATGGACGTCAGAACGCATGCATCGTTACCGGTACAGATATCTATACAGACGGTATCATTTGAATTGGCCGATACGGCGCTGACATTCTTCTGAAGGGTGCCCACATCATGTATCGGCATATCACTGGCATGTGTCATGACACCGGCTACTGCCTTCACTCCGGACAGGGCTATGATGCCTACTCCGCCCTCACGAACGGTCTTGCCGTAGAAATACCCTGTACCTGCAATGCTCGGGACATTCGGGAATGCTTCCTGCAATTCCTTAACATGCTGTTCGAACTGCTTACCGTTGGAGATCATGATCAGAGCGTCGGGAGATGTGATCCCCCTCAGCGCTTCTTTCAGATTTCCGCTGTCACTTTTTGCATAAACTTCTTTCACTGCGTTTACCTCCTACACACTAGTTTCTGTCCGGGTATCCCGGCAATTTTATCGATCAGAGATCATCTCGGATTCTGGATCGCACTCCAGGAACCAATCCCTATTATGTTAAGATATTTGGCAAAATATGCGGATTCCTCTGAAGTTCCCGCATATTTGAAGGCTGTATACGCCTCCTTACGTCCTCCGCCCGAATTGAGTATGCCCAGTGCGAGGCCCTCTGCCACCTCACTTGCAGCGTCGATCTGTCTGGAGAGCAGCATATAATCGATATGGGAATTGGTCTCCATTATCTTATATGCATAGGCAAAGGATGCTGCCTGAAGCTCCTGTCCCTGACTGGATGTATACCCCATCTCGGAAAGGATCACGCGTCTTGTATTTCCGTTCCTGTCCAGATACGAATCCTGTGAAAGGTAATCCGTCAGCACATGGATGTTCTTCATCGAAATGATCGCCGTGGACGGAGAATTACCGGCCATGGAATCATATTTGCTACCCCAGTTCCAGGCTCTTGCCGCCGTCAGTGGATAGTTATACGGATGATACCCCACGTGCCAGTCGAAATTGCCCTCGGAACGGATATATGCGTTGAACGCGTCCATCATATCCTTAACATCATAGAACGACGAGTCGGATTTGTTCATGTTCCACCGGTTATCCAGTGACACATATACCCGTGTGGTACTGTTGACCGCACACATAGCATTATAGAATATTCTGACCGTATCTGCATAGAGTTTTGCGTAAGAATCAACTCCCATACTCGGAGTATAGTTGTAGATCGCGCGTTCGTTTACCTCGTTCCCTATGATCCAGTTAGACACCTTACCGTGTCCGTTCGCCCCGGAATACCTGCTGGCCAGGAAGCTCGCCACCGCCCCAAGATAGTTCACCCCTTCCTCATCCGATGGATTGAAAGCATAAAGAGTGGCACGTCCTCCCCTGGAGCCCGGATATGTCAGGGCGGAATTTGACAGATCATTGATTATGATCGCATTTACATCGACTCCGCGACCGGTCAGCCTGGAAAAGACGAGATCATAGAGCCCGACCTGATATGAGTTGAAGCTGTAGGTATGTCCGTTATATGTATAATTGATGCCCGACCCGTTGCATATCAGCGAAGTGTAGATATTGTAGGCCGCGTGCTTGCACCCCAGATCCTCAAGCTGTCCGCTGGTTATCAGATCCGGATTGACCAGCAGTCCCTTTTTGCTGGAGCCCCCGTCACGGGATGAGGCATAGGACGCCTTGGCTTCCGGATTGGTGATATACATGGAGTTGGACACTTCCCTGTACTCCCCGTCAAGCAGCAGCGCCACACAGAATTTATCAAAAAGCCTTGACTCCGGCTTATTGTAATTGAGACTGCAACTGATAGTGAAATCAACGTCCTTTTCCGTACGGACGATGGGCTCACCCGAAATACCGTCTCCGTATATCGGCTTGGAAAAAAGATAATAATATCCGTCATCGGATATCGGCAGCGCATCTGCCCTGACCGACACCTCCACCATACCTGTAACGGGAGATATCTCAACCTGATCCACTCTCGCAAAGCCTGCCCTGTTGGCATCCGTGATCTCAACGAAAGGAGGTCTGTCGTGGATACCGTCCAGTGTCGCCAGTCCCGCACCTACCACGGCCTCGGCTATCGACTCTCCGGTACCGTTGTAGATATCCTCCACGGCATGCTCGTGAAAGGTGTTCTGCGCAAGGGTGTAGGCAGCCTCCTTGGCCGCCGCATCATTATTCCCGACCTCCGCTCTGTGTTCCAGATATGCGGTGTACCTGGAGCGCCCTATCATGGCTCCGGCACCTATGCCAGCGAGGACAGCCAGGATGATGCAAAGCGTAATGATCAGCCTTCGCCCCGGTTTTCTCTTTTTTTCTTTAAATTCCTCAAAGGACTCTAATTTATTCTCTTCCATCCGCTGTCAGATTTTTCCTATCCTGTGCATGTACTCACGCACCTGCATCTCGTATCCGTTCTCTCCCGGTTCAAAGAACCTCCTGTCCGCCAGATGATCGGGCAGATACTGCTGATCAACGTAATGTCCCGGGAAATCATGTGCATACAGGTATCCGATACCCCGTCCGAGTTTGGCGGAGCTCTTGTAATGCGAATCCTGCAGATATGGGGGTATCGGCAGATTGCCGCTGTGCCTCACCTCCGATGAAGCATACTCAACTGCCAGATAGGAAGCATTGCTCTTGGGAGCGGTGGCCACATAAATTGCGGCTTCACTTAAGGGTATCCTGGCCTCCGGCATGCCGACTCTCTCGATGATGCCTGCTGCCGCCTCCGCCACCACGATAGCCATCGGATCGGCCATGCCCACGTCCTCCGATGCACAGATCATGATCCGTCTGATGATGAACTTCGGATCCTCACCGGCCTCAAGCATACGCGCCAGATAATAGACCGCCGCATCCGGATCCGATCCTCTCATGCTTTTGATAAAGGCAGAGATCGTGTCGTAATGGTTGTCTCCGTCCTTATCATATCTCATGACGCGGCGCTGGATACATTCGCTCGCCACGTCGAGCGTGATGTGAATACGGCCGTCGGGATCAGGCTCTGTGGAAAGTATCCCCAGTTCCACGGCGTTGAGCGCATGTCTTGCGTCACCTCCGGCCATATCCGCCAGAAAATCCACCGCGTCATCATCTATATACGCGTTGTAGGAACCCATCCCTTTGGTTTCGTCATTTACGGCGCGGCGGATGAGCTCGGCGATATTCTGTGGACTCAGCGGTCTGAGTTCAAATATCTGCGACCTGGATATCAGAGCCCCGTTCACCTCAAAGTATGGATTCTCGGTGGTCGCTCCGATCAGGATCACCGTCCCGTCCTCAACGAAAGGGAGCAGATAATCCTGCTGACCCTTATTGAAACGGTGTATCTCGTCGATAAAAAGGATCGTACGCCTGCCGGACATCGCCAGAGTCCTGCCTGCCTGCTCCACTACCTGCTCCATGTCCTTCTTGCCGGCAACTGTGGCATTTAACTGCATGAATTCGGCAGAGGTCGTATGAGCGATGACCTTGGCCAGCGTCGTCTTGCCGGTTCCCGGAGGCCCGTAAAAGATGATGGAACTGATCCGGTCGGATTTGATCGCCCTGTAGAGCAGCTTATCAGGCGCAAGGATATGCTCCTGCCCCACCACCTCTTCCAGTGTCTCGGGCCGGATCCTCGCCGCCAGCGGCGACTCCTTCTCCTTATTCTTTTGTTCCATGTATTCAAAAAGATCCATATCAGGGAACGGTTTTTTGCGTTGTGTAGTGTAGTGTAGTGTAGTGTTATGTTGTGTCGTGTTATGTCAACCTGGGCGTGTACCGGGAGCGGTTCTTCGTGGTGTATTATGTCAACCTATTGATCATCTCCCGCCACAAATGCATTCAATCCTTCATCATATATATACCCCGCATCCCGCAAGGTCTCCAGGATCGTTCCTTTGTCCTCATCCATATCGTCACAAAGGGCATCCAGGCTCGGATACATATCTCTGAGCTTCATATTGATTACGCTTAAAAGCATATTCGGATCCCTGGGAAGCATCTTTCAATCTCCTGTGTATCGGTTTACATAATTTCAGGGTATCGGCCTCGACCGCACCCCGGGCATCTATCCGGTTCCGGACTCGCCTACTTCAATTCCATCTTGATCTTCCAGTCATTGCCGGCCGCATTTACCGTCGCGGCACTGCCCGTAATGAGCGGTACCATCGGGCTTAAATGCCCCACATCCGCATCCATGAGTATCGGAACCCTGTGCCGGCTGAGGATATCATATACCGCTCTGTACTGATCCAGTCCGAACATCTCCTGCCCGAACTGCAGCGGTCTGCCTATCAGAAATCCGCTCGCACACTCAAACCATCCTGCCTGCTCAAGCTCCCACACGGCACGTCTCATGGCGAACACGTTCAGATCGCAGGACTCGAGGAACCAGAGGATTCCCTCCGATCCGTATTTCCTGTTAAACTGCCTTACACGGTCAAATTTTGTACCGCACAATGTTACCAGACAGTCCAGGCAACCTCCCAGAAGCCTGCCCTGCATGGAAATCCTTTCAGGCTCCGGAGTAGTCTCCGACAGTGGCTCTCCGTCTCCGATATATCTGTGCAATACGGTCTTTTCGGTGGGTTCTATCGGGTCGAGAGGATCCTTCAGCGCCTTTTCCTCGGAGCTTAGGTCTCTCTCCCACATACCGTATCCCGAAAACTCATATGCTGTCGGTGCCCCGGCGTCATCCAAAATACCGGTTCCGGACATTGTATCCCCCGCTGCGGTCACCCCGTTTTCACGGCTCATTATCCCCCATGCATCCTCATAGGACTTATGCAGGCTCCTCATACCGAACCCGGCCGCGCAGGGGCCGTAGATACTGGCCACGTCGCACATCGTGGTCAGGGTAAACGTAAAATTGGTATTGTCCGAATACCCCATATACCACTTCGGCCCGGCCTCACTGATGCGGTCAAAGTCCACATACTCCAGGGTCTCGCACATCAGTTCACCGCCGCCGCAGCTGATCAGCACATCGGATTCCCCGCTGCAGTATCCGTCGGTCAGCTCTTTGCCGCAGGACGAGGGCGTGGAGCTGATCCCTATACCGTCACCCGCATAGCAGTTGGGTCCGAGCAGCGTCTTATATCCCCTGCTCTCCCACATTTTGAGCGAGCTGTCAAACAGGGTTCTGTAGGGATCGATATTGCAGCCGAAGCTGGGTGCAACAAAGCCTATCGTTCCGCCTTTTTTTATATTCTCCGGGTATCTCATTTCTCGCACTCCGTAATGTTATAGTAAACGAAATTTTTAATTTCGTTTACTATAATTATATTCAGGCCGCTCCGTTTCATGCCTTTAACCTTAATATCATATCATAATTTTGCAAAAATCTTTAGATTGATGACCAATTTTGATCAATAATGTTGATTTTTGGAACAAAAAGTATATACTACACTAAACCGACCGGATGACCGGCCCGGTATTGATAAGGAGCCTCACAGACAATGGCACCGTTTCGCTCAGAAAAACACAGACGATCCGAATCCCCCTGGCCCTTCGAACTGACCAGAATGCAATGGCTCTGGCACAATATGAAGGGCTTACGCGGACTGTATATCATCGCGATCCTCGGTACGGTACTGTACAATGCGCTGCAGCTGACCGTGCCCTATTTTTCGTCACAGATAGTGGACCGCTTTCTCTCGGGCAGTGATGCCGCGGCAAACCTTGCGCAGCACAGGGACCGATTCTATGCCCTGATCGCCCTGATGGTAGGTCTTACTATACTCAGATGCGTTATCGTCTATCTGGACTGCATGGCTTACGAGAAGGTTTCCCAGGGAGTTCTGTACAAAGTCCGCAACTACCTGTATGACAAGATCCAGCGTCAGGATATGAAGTTCTACTCGATGTACCGGACCGGAGATCTGATGACCCGGGTAACGGGAGATCTGGATGCGGTGCGCCATATGCTGGCCTGGGTTATCAGGATGGTGATCGAAGCCTTTTCCCTGCTCGGCGCCACGGCTGTATATTTTATATACATGAACGTGAAAATGGCGCTCTGTCTGCTGGCTGTGGCACCATGCATCTTTCTGATCATATATCTGTTCAAGATAAGGGTCGCCCCCATGCATGCGCTTCTGCGCGAAAAGCTTGCCTACATGAATACCGTTGCCCAGGAAAACATTTCGGGCAACCGTGTTGTCAAGGCCTTCGCCAGAGAAGATTATGAGATAGTCAGGTTTGACGAGTGCAACGCCGATTACCGGGAGACCAACAAGAAGACCGCGAACACATGGCTGGCATTTTATCCCTATGTGGAATCCCTCGCCAACCTGCTTCCCGTAATACTGCTGCTGGTGGGCGGCATCTTCCTGATACGCGGAGAACTCTCCATGGGAGAGTATGTGGCCTTCTCGGGACTGACATGGGCGATAGCCAACCCGATGCGCCAGCTGGGCAATATCATGAACGAATTCCAGCGTTTCTCGGCCGCCTCGCGCAAGGTCATGGACATATACTATTCCGAACCGGAGATAAAGGACAAAGCCGATGCAATCCCTCATCCCGACAGATTCGACGGACTGGTGGAATTTAAGGACGTGTCCTTCCAGTATTCCGACGGAAATCTGCCGGTACTCAAGCATGTCACCTTTACCGCCAGACCCGGTGAGACTATCGCGATCATGGGAGAAACGGGCTGCGGCAAAACATCTCTCATACACCTGATCCCCAGATTCTACGAACCCACCGACGGAGAGATACTTATAGACGGAATAAACGTCAGTGACCTGCGGATAAAGGATCTGCGCAGCAATATCGGACTCGCGACTCAGGACGTACTGTTGTATTCGGATACCATAGACGGCAATATAGCCTACGGAGACGGTACCCTTTCAAAGGAAGAGGTGGTCAGGTTCGCCAGGTATTCCGCAGCCGATGAGTTTATCGCACAGATGCCGGAGGGATATGAAACAATAGTCGGAGAACGCGGCGTCGGTCTGTCCGGCGGACAGAAGCAGCGAATATCCCTGGCCCGCGCCCTTGCGGTGCGTCCTTCCATACTGATACTGGACGATACCACCAGCGCGGTTGACTTAGAGACCGAAAAGGAGATACAGCACAGCCTTGACGAACTGCCATTTGAATGTACGAGGATAATAATTGCCCAGCGTATCTCAACCACCAAACATGCAGACCAAATACTCATCATGAACCACGGAGAGATCACGGAGCACGGTACACACGAGGAGCTGATCCGTCTGGGCGGCTACTACGCCGACCTGGTTAAGCTTCAGAACGGAGAGGAATAAAATGGCCAGGAATACATACAAGGAAGACGAGATCCTGGAGGAGCCCTTTGACATACGTCATCTGCTCCGCGCATCCGCATATATCAGAAAGTATTCGAGCCGGATGATTCTGGCTCTGGTCCTGTCCGCCCTCGGAGGAGCCGCTGCCCTCGTATCTCCGATGCTTATACAGCGCGCCCTTGATGAGGCCATACCCGTGGGAAACATACACATGCTGGTAACCCTGGTACTCTGGCTCGTGGTCTTTTACGCGGTCAGTGTAGTCTTTACGACCATACGTTCACGCATCATGGTGAACGTCAGTCAGAACATAATCTACAACATACGCAGCGACCTCTTTGAGCACCTTCAGAAGCTTCCCTTTCAGTACTATGACGACCGGCCTCACGGCAAGATCCTGATCCGTGTGGTCAACTATGTCAATTCGGTTTCCGATATGCTCAGCAACGGTCTGATCAACATAGTACTGGAGATCCTGAACCTGGTCTTTATAGTTGTGTTTATGTTCATCGTGGACGTTAAGCTCTCGCTTGTGGTCATGGCCGGAGTTCCGGTCCTCATGGTTTTTATGTTCTGGATCAAAAACAAACAGCGCAAAGCCTGGCAGCAGGTTTCCAACAAAAACTCAAACCTGAACGCTTATCTGCAGGAAAACATCGTCGGTGCGAGGATCACCCAGATCTTTGCCCGTGAGGATGAGAACGCCGAGATCTTCAGCGGACTGTCGGAGAGGGCCAGACATGCCTGGATGCGTGCGGTCAGCTATTCCACTCTGGTATGGCCTGGTATAGATACGATCTCTGTGACGGTACGCGCGGCGATCTTCATAACCGGACTCGTGATATTCGGACAGGGGCAGACCACACTCGGCGTGATCGTGGCCATATCCAGCTATGCTTCCAGATTCTGGCAGCCCATCATGAACCTGGGCAATATATTCAACAACTTCATCAATAACATAGCCTATCTGGAGAGGATATTCGAGACCATAGACGAGCCCGTGACCGTGGATGATGCGGAGGATGCATCGGAAATGCCTCCGATATCCGGGCGGGTGGAATTCGACCATGTTTGTTTTTCATATGAAAAGGGAAAGGAGATCCTGCACGATGTTTCCTTCACGGTAGAGCCCGGCGAGAGCATCGCCCTGGTAGGGCCCACCGGTGCCGGCAAAAGTACCATCGTCAGCCTTGTTTCCAGATTTTACAACGTGGACAGCGGACGGATCCTCATAGACGGGACGGACATATCCAAAGTCACTCTCAAGAGCCTCCGCAGCCAGATGGGCATAATGCTGCAGGACAGCTTCATATTCTCGGGAACAATAGAAGACAATATCAGATACGGCAAACTAAATGCGACCATGGAAGAAATAGAGAAGGCGAGCGCCACGGTATGTGCGGACGATTTTATCGGCAAGCTGCCCGACGGATACAGATCCGAGGTAAAGGAACGAGGATCACTCCTCAGTCAGGGACAGAAACAGCTGATATCCTTCGCACGTACCCTGCTCTCGGATCCTGCGATACTTGTTCTCGATGAAGCAACATCGAGCATCGATGTACAAACAGAGCGGGCACTCCAAAAGGGACTTAACAATATGCTCAAAGGCCGTACGAGCTTCGTTATCGCCCACCGTCTGTCCACCATCACGGGATGTGACAAGATCATGTATATCGATGAGGGAGGAATCGCCGAATGCGGCACCCACGATGAGCTCATGGCCAGACGCGGGCTGTATTACAGGCTCTACACCGCTCAGATCGAAGATACGATATAAAGCAGGGGCGGCAAACCGGGACTGGTTAGTTTCAGCTTGTGATCAGCACCGGGAAGGACTGCATATCATCCAGTCTCAGGAATATCGCACCGGTATCATATACCTCGTTGTAGCCTCCGGCACATCCGCCGTCGATATTGATGAGATTACCTGTCACGAAAGGCTTGAGACCCCGCGCCCACGAGGATATCGGCGCATCCATATCTCTGTAGATCCTCTGTACCGGAACGTGTCCCGTGATGAATTTATAATCGTATAATTCGTATATATCGGTACAATGAGTCTCACGATCGTTTCTGTAGATCGACTTCCACACTATCTCCCAGATCGTATCATAGTTCATCTCATTGTAAGCCCTGTTCTCGCAATCGGGAATATAGAACGAATGCGTCAGGCAAAAGGCGGTATCGTTTACGATCAGCGTCTTGATAAGCAGTCTGCTGTTCAGCCAGAAAAGCAGCTCAAATTTGGTCATGAGAGGCAGTCTCTCATACTGTTCATAGGTTTTGGTCCCGCCGTTGTAATACAGCCAGAGATCCGCATCCCGCCCGGGGCATTTTTTCCTTCCTCCGGGGTCGACCGAATTGAGCATCATAAACTCGTGATTGCCTATGATCAGATCCATATTGTCATGTGAACGGATATACTGCAGTATACCGATACCGTCCGGACCTCTGTCTATGGCATCCCCGATGACATACAGTCTGTCCGCATCACCAAATTCTATTTTTTCAAGTCCCCGCATAAAGACATCGAGCCGTCCGTGCAGGTCCGATACAGCATATACCGCCATACAATACAATCTCCCGTTTTTCTTCAGACCGTATAACGCAACTCCCTGATACGTTTACTATAACATTATAGTGTATTTACGCTAAAATCATATATCATTTCACACACTTTTTATTATAAAAAGAAAAAAGAACCTCCGAAGAGATCCTTTTCCGGACGGCACAAAATGTGACCGTTTTCCTACACTATGGCTCTGATCTTCCCTGCTTCATAATCCGCATGACGGAAAGTATCAATGATGCTGGTATGCGTATACCATTCGTGCTCGGGTTCGGGTGTATCAAAAGACGGCTCTCTATCGCTGTCTCTCGCATCCTCCAGTTCCCTGAACAGATCAACCGCATCCCTTGTCTCCCTGTATGCTGAAAAAGTTGTAAAAATTCCCATTTGTTTATCCCCGTCTTCCGATAGTGCTTTTTGTTTTACACTATATATATTCGAGGATATACCCTCTCAAAAAAGGGGTAGAACGGAAATTTTTTATCTTCAGCCTAGTGCGGTTGATGGGAGTCGAACCCACACGCATCGCTGCACAGGAACCTAAATCCTGCATGTCTGCCAATTCCATCACAACCGCATATAAAAATTTTGACTTACATAACGAAACGTAGGGAACCGTCCCCGGTGCATCTGCCTTGTCCCTATGCACCGGCCAAATATCCGTTCACCGCTTCGAACACCTTGTTTACATGCTCCTTCAGATGATCGTGGTGGGCACGTATGTATTCGGTATCACCGGCCTTTGACTTCTGCTCGAGATCGAGGGCTTCATCTCCCAGATCCATGGCTCCGATCAGACGGGAGCCTGATTTGACTGCATGTACCAGCGTCGCATATTCGGACATGTTATCATCCGCCAGATACTGATCCATCCGAATCAGCTCCTCTGCGGTTTCATCCAGATAAGTCCTCAGGATATCCGCATACAGCTCGGGATCATCCATTGCGTATTCCATACCCTCTTTTACATTCAGTTCATTTGTATCATAATCAGCCATTCCGGTCTCCCTTCTTCTCACTTGATCGAATTGATCTTCTTCTGGGTTTCAAGCTTTTCAAAAAAGTCATCGACATATTTACGCACTGCGTAAGGCTTCATGGATTTGAGCAGATAGCCGTCAGGCTTATATTCCATAACCTCCTCAATGCTTTCGCGATCCTGGCGTCCCGTCAGGAAGATCACGGGTATCTCGGCAAAGTCCTTCTCCGCACGTATCATTGCGATGGTCTTTTTGCCGTCAATGATCGGCATCTCATAGTCAAGTATGATCAGATCCGGTCTGTTGACCGTTATGCTCTTGATCGCAGCCAGTGCGGAATCTGCCAGAGTCATATCATATTTGTCGCCGAGCCAGTTCTTGATGGACTTGAGCATAACTCCGGAATCATCGACAGCCAGGATCATTTTGCGGTTTGAAGTATTATGGGACTCATAAAACCTGTCGATCTCCGATACGACATCCTTGACATTTATCGGACGCAAAAACACCTTGCTGACCAGCTTTTCGGGCAACACCTTTTTTGCCTCCTCGATCTCGGTGGGATCTCCTACCAGAAAGATCGGAAAGCCCTCCTCGGCTACCTTGTCCCTGATAAATATCTGCAGCTTATCATCGGAAAGGTATTCCTCATCCAGATAAATTATACAGCCGCTGATATCAACATTGATCTTATTCATCGAGCTGAGATTATTGACTTCGCTGACCGAATATCCATCCTGAAGCAGCTGGTTCCGGAGATTGGTAAAAAGATAACCTCCTCCGCGGCTTACCAGCGCCATATGGCGGCCCTCCGAACCGTCTCCGTATCCCGAATTTCCGTAATTCTCAAACATTCTGTTTTCTCCGAAGATATCCTGTATAGACGGCAGCTCTCATAATAGCCGAAATCGATTTGCCGTCGGTGATCGTTCCGTTATACACATCCTCTATCGCATCTTCAAAAGGAACCGTAAATATATTCAAAAACTCGTCCGTATCCAGCTTCTGGTCTCCCATATGAAGTCCCCTGGCCAGATAGAGCGTCAGTTTTTCACTGCAATATGCCGCCGCCGGATGATACTCTCCGAGATCGATCCATTCATCCGCGGTAATACCCGTTTCCTCCAGCAGTTCTCTCCTGGCTGCCTCCAGTCTCGGCTCATCGGGGCCGTCCAGTTTTCCCGCGGGGATCTCCGTGATAACATCATGCAGGGGATATCTGAACTGCCTTTCCAAAATGATCTTCCCGTCATCCGTCAGCGGTACAATGCCTACGGCACCCATATGTGAGATATATTCTCTCTCGCTGGTATGTCCGTTGGGAAGCTGAACCTTGTCTTTGGATACATGCAGTATCACTCCGTCAAAGATCTTTTCCGTGGAAAGCTGTTTTTCTTCAAGGTCTTCAAATTTAAGCATTATCAAGTCCCATTCTTTCCCGGATCCGTGCGGTGATCTCACCGCATGCGTCCGTATCTATGTTTGCTATTGCGTCAAACAACGGTTTGATGAATTCATGTATTTCTTCCGGATATGCATAACCGTTCATCCGGTCTTTGACCTCTTCCATACCGTCCATGTCCAGCTCTTCGCATCTTTCATCAAGCTGATCCAGCAGGCTTACAAGGGTATCGGTATCGACAGGCTCAAGCTGAGACTCATCTCTTTCTTCGGTCGGAAAATATTTCTCCAGTCCGTCGAGAAGCGTCCTGAAGGCTTCCAGCGCTGCGTCGTTATTGGCACGTATATATTCGATATCTCCGGCTTTGCCGGCCTTTTCAAGGTTTTCCGCGGCACTTCCGAGTTCCTCTGCGCCGATCTGCCTTGAGCTGCTCTTCAACGCGTGAACTCTGATAGTATAATCGTTCCAGTCCTCATTTGCAAATGCAAGTTTGATACCGTCATATTTATCCTGTCCGGATCTGTAATACTCACCGACTATCCTGGAATACAGCTCCGCTGACCCCAGCGAGGATATGGCCCGTGCACAATCAAGGCCGTCATATTCAACGGCTGCCGCTGCCTCCTCTCCGGATCCGCAGGTCTCGTCGTCGGTTTCTCCCTCTATGACCTTAGACGGATCCAGCCACTTACGTATACAGGAGACCAGATCTCTGACCTCGATCGGCTTCGCCACAAAATCATTCATTCCGGCCTTCAGGAACATATCCTTGGAGCTTTCCATCGCATTGGCCGAAAGGGCGATAATGACAAGCTCAGTATTACCCAGCATCTCGCGTATGATGCGTGTGGCGTCGATCCCGTCTATCTCGGGCATCATATGGTCCATCAGAACTATATCGTAATCTGTTTTGGTTACCATATCAATAGCGGCCTGACCGCCTGTGGCCGAATCGATCCGGCATTTCAGCGGTTTCAAAAGCCCCTCCGCTATCGTCAGATTGATGACGTTATCGTCCACCACCAGTATCCTGGCATCGGGAGCCGTGAAATCTATCCTGAAAACATCGGCAGTCCTTTCTATCAGATGATCCGTATCGGCATCATTCAGAATGCCCACCATGCCAAGCGTCGTTTCAGGCCGCCTCATCACACGCAGATTATGCTGTGCGGGTACAAAACCCGAAGCAAACGATACCAGGATCACTCCGGTGCACTCCGGATCATCATCCAGAAGCTTTTTTATTTTATCATTATACATGTTTTCTTCAAAGAAAACATAGTCACGTTTGCCGGAAGGTACAAATTCATCGGGCGATGTGATAACCTCAGCTTCGAGGCCAAGCCGTTTCATTTCCTCAACGAACATGGCTACCATTTCGGGATCCTCGTTTATGACAGTGGCTTTTTTGTTCCCTGCGTTTTCAACCACTATATCGTAGCTGTGATCCAGTATCTCCTGCGGAACGGAAAACCAGAAGTCCGAACCTTTGCCGTATTCGCTCTCCACGCCGATGGTGCCGCCCATTGCCTCCACGAGCTTCTGTGAGATCGCAAGTCCGAGCCCCGTCCCCTCGACCGATCTGTTTCTGCGGGAATCAACCTGTTGAAAGCTGACAAAGAGCTTGTTCAGATCCTCTGCTTTGATACCCGATCCCGTATCCCTGACATGATATGTCATAACCGTATGGTCTTCATCGGTATCCTCACAGGTAACTTCGATCATAACAAAACCCTGACGGGTAAATTTGATGGCATTGTTGGCCAGATTGATAAGGATCTGACGTATGCGCATCGCATCACCGTTAAGTGCGTGCGGTATGTTTGCTCCGGTTATGACAAAAAGCTCCAGATCCTTATCACCGATCCTTGTAGCAAGTACGTTGGCGATATCGTTAAGCTCCGAAAAGGGCTCGTATCTCTCGGCAAAGATCTCCATTTTGCCGGCTTCTATCTTGGAAAAATCCAGGATATCATTGATGATGTTCAGAAGATTACGTCCCGAGCTCTGTATCTGTGTAAGATAATCGGTGACATTGTCCGGCAGTTCCTCCCTGAGTGCTATCTCGGCCATGCCTATGACCGCATTCATGGGAGTACGGATCTCGTGAGACATATTCGCCAGGAAATCGGACTTCATCCTGGCCGCCTGCTCGAGCTCCCTGTTTGCCTCCTCCATGATCCGGATCTGCCTGATGGAAGCCGTGGTATCATGCAGGATATACATTATACCGAGACTTGAGCCGTTCTCCGTCAGCTCCGTTCTCTTTACTTTAAAGAAATATTCCTTATCATCATTTACCTGTCTTACCGTCTCCAGACTTTCTATTTCAACGGTATCGGACAGCCATTCATCGATCTTTTCGATGCTGCTGAAGCTTTCGAGCAGCTCTGCGGGCAGAGTCTCTCTGGTGATATCATTCATGTGTACAAGATCCCTGTACTCATCATAAAGGATCATCCCGTCACTCATTTCATTCGCGAAGAGATCCATGGACCAGTCTTTTAGTTTGTTATGCGGATAAAGATAGACCAGATAAAACCCGACAAGAACCGTCAGATCCACGGACAGGCACATCACCCATACCGGCAGCTGATAGGATGCGGATAACCCCTCCAGAACGGAAAGAACAAGGATAAGAGAAAGCCACAGCAGATATCTGCCTCTGAATATCCTCTGTGATCTGAATACTCCTATCACGATTTTGATCAGAATGAGCAGAAAGCCGACATATGTCAGTATTCTGTAAGACCTGAAGCTGATCAGTGCCACCGTATCCGCGCTGTCATATGCGATCCACCAGTTACGTCCAAGCAGTATATGCTTCTGAAAGAACATAACCTTGACTCCGAGCATCTGCATCACCATCAGTACGGTCTGCATAATACTCAGCAGCGCTCCGGGAACTATATACAGATAGAAGCTCTTATATCTGTCCAGGGAAGACGTCATCCAGACCAGGCCAACGCCGATCCACGCATGAAAGATATAATAAGCCACGAGGGCATTCCTGGCCGACGCTATACCTGCGGCTCCAAGCAGAAAAAAGCAGGCGATATCGCAGCAGACCGTAAGGGCTGCCGTAATGATAAAGCCTGTATTTCTTCTTTTAAATCTGATCCCCGCCACCAGAAATGAAAACACCGCCGCGGCAAGTATCAGAAATGTGATCCTGAAACCTAACATTTTAAAATCTATCCGGTCACTTGATCTGACTCAAAAGACTCTGATCGTATGTATCCGCAAATAACTCTGTTGCGGAAGCAGTGGCTTTCTTAAATTCCTCCAGATCCGGGTATGTAACATTCATACCTGCCTCCTGAAGCTTCTGGATGTAATCCTCCGTCTGGGTCCTGATCAGTTCTCTGTCCTTAGACTGGGCTTTTGCGGCAGCATCCTTTAGTATCTGCCGGTCCTCCACGGAAAGGGTTCTCCAGATATCATCCCTTATAACAAAAAGCATAACATCGTAGCTGTGGTTTGTGATCGCCAGATTTGACTGCACCTCATACAGATTATTGTTGTATATGACAGGAATGGGATTCTCCTGGGCATCGAAATCACCCTTCCGGAGCGCATCATAGAGCTTGGTAAACTCCAGTATCCTGGGTTCGGCTCCGAGCATCAGCATCGTCTGCATGACAACCTGATTCTCGGGAGTACGTATGATCAGCCCCTCCATGTCACTGACGGAGTTTACCGGTCCCACCTTTTCGGATGTGGTAACACACCTGAATCCGTTATCATAGTGCGCCAGAACATTGATGTTATAATCCTTCAGATCCTTTTCGGCCTGTACCTCGATATCCCCGTCCACAAATTCCCAGGCCTGATCAAAACTGTCAAAAAGAAAAGGAAACGCCGAGATTCCGACGTTGGTGGAATAGGTGGCAAAGTTACCGGCACTGGACGCGGTAATATCAACCTCGCCGTTGACGACCCCACTGATCAGATCCGCATCCGACCCCAGCTCGCCGTCAGGATGGATCTCGATTGTTATCCTTCCATCCGTGGCTTTTTCGACTTCTTCTTTAAAAAGTTCCGTTGCAACGACTCTCGGATCCGACGCCGAAGTGGAAAACCCGGCTTTAAGGATCAGCGCTTCATTGCCACTGTCTCCTGATGAACCGCAACCGGTCAGAATGATCCCCGCTGCCATCACGGATACCAAGATCAATATACTTCTCTTCATACCGTTTCCTCCGCACGATTGATACAGCAAAAATCAATGAATATGCATATTATATCATATCGGTATAATTATAGTAAACGAATTAATTAATTGCACTTTGGCGAGCCATAACTGCCATAAATTCCAGCATTATGGCTCGTCATACGGCAATTACTAAATTCGTTGACTATATGTCATCAAATGACTTAATGTCACCGGATCCACCGAATATTCCTAAAAATCTCCGGAATCTGTTGACACGATAGCCATCGCATAGTATATTAAATTTATCATATGAACGTTTGTTCATATGTTCAATATCAAAAATCATATCAGCATAACAAAGGAGAAGCTCAATGAAAAAAACTTACAAGATCGAAGTAGACTGTGCAAACTGCGCCGACAAAATGGAACAGGCGGCAGCCAAAACCCAAGGTGTTAAATCCGCCTCCGTCAACTTTATGGCACTAAAGATGAACGTGGAATTCGAGGACGGCGCAGATGTCGATTCCGTTATGAAGGAAGTCCTGAAGAACTGCAAAAAGGTTGAAGACGACTGTGAGATATTCCTATGAATAAAAAACAGAAAAAAATGCTCGTGCGCATCATCATTGCGGTGGCTGCGCTCATCATACTTGCATTTATTCCCTGGGGCTCTTCTCTTCCCTGGGTAATAGCCAGATTTATACTTTACACCGCAGTATATCTCGAGATAGGCTACGACATCCTGATCAATGCCTTCAAGGGTATCAAAAACGGTCAGCTGCTGGATGAAAACTTTCTGATGGCGGTGGCGACGGTCGGGGCTTACGTGCTGGCGATCTATTCACGAAGCGGCGACTATCTGGAAGCCATAGCCGTTATGCTCTTCTATCAGATCGGCGAACTCTTTCAGGGTATCGCTCTCGGCAAAAGCCGCCGAAGCATATCGGATCTGATGGATATCCGCCCCGATACGGCGATACTCCTCAGGGATGGTGAACAGGTCACTGTCGATCCGGATGAGGTGGCGACCGGAAGCGAGATAATCGTCAGAGCCGGTGACAAGGTTCCGATAGACGGTGTTATCATACAGGGCAGTACTACGTTGGATACCGCAGCTCTGACCGGTGAAAGTATGCCGAGAGAGGCCGCGGAGGGAGATACTGTTCTGAGCGGATGCATCAATCTGACCGGTACGGTCACCGTCAGGACAACACGTGAATTTGGCGAATCCACTGCCTCCAAAATACTCGAGCTTGTAGAAAACTCAAGCTCCAACAAATCCAGATCCGAGAATTTCATCACCAGATTCGCCAGAGTCTATACTCCTGCGGTATGCATCACCGCCGCAGTTCTGGCCGTAATACCTCCTATCATATCCGGAACGCTTCTTCACCTCGGATTTACCTGGAGTACATGGATCTACAGGGCATTGACCTTCCTGGTCATCAGTTGTCCCTGTGCACTGGTCATCAGCATACCGCTCACTTTTTTTGCGGGGATCGGAGGAGCCTCCAGAGCCGGAGTCCTGGTCAAGGGCTCCAACTATCTCGAAGCGCTCAGCAAAACTGCCTGTGTGGTAATGGATAAGACGGGTACTCTCACCCTCGGACGTTTCAAGGTTACGGATATCAGCAGTAACTCGATAGAAAGCGGGGAGCTGTTGAAGTATGCTGCGGCAGCGGAACAGAACTCCACTCACCCGATAGCACGCTGCCTCTGCGAGAGGTATAACGAGGAATTCAGTACAGAACCCCTGCCTGCAGCCGAAAACGTCGCCGAGCACGGCGGAATGGGAGTTTCCGCAGATATCTCGGGTCACAGGGTATATGCCGGCAATCATAAGCTCATGGATCAGTATTCCATAAAATATGACATTCCTTCAACCCCCGGCACCTGCGTATATGTGGCAATAGACGGCGTATTAGCCGGATGCATAGTCATGAACGATACGCTGAAGCCCGGTTCGGCCAATGCAATTAATACTCTCAGACGGATGAATATAAACAGGATAGTAATGCTTACCGGTGATAACCATGAAACGGCATCAAGGATCGCCGGCGAGCTTGGCATCAAGGATCACTACTCCAATCTGATGCCGGAGGATAAGGTGTCTCATGTCGAAAAACTCCTTGCCGAAAAACCGTCGGGAAAGATACTCACATTCGTCGGAGACGGCATCAACGACGCTCCTGTCCTCTCCCTTGCAGACGTAGGTATCGCGATGGGAGCTCTGGGTTCGGATGCGGCAATAGAAGCCGCCGATATCGTGCTGATGGATGACGACCCCATGGGGATCTGCAGAGCGATACGTATTTCCCGCAAATGCATGAGGATAGTATATGAGAACATCTACTTTGCCATCGGTGTCAAGCTCATATGCCTCCTGCTCGGTGCGATCGGCATAGCCAATATGTGGCTGGCTATATTTGCGGATGTGGGCGTAATGGTTATCGCGGTCCTCAATGCGATCCGGGCGCTTTCGGTCAAAAAAGGGTGATTATCATGAATGAAACGGAAATGTTAGCTGAAATATTCAAAGTATTCGGTGATGCGACCAGACTGCGCATCATGCAGACACTGATGGATGATGAACTGTGTGTACAGGATATAGCCGACAGACTAAAGATGACGCAGTCGGCCATCTCACACCAGCTCAAGAATCTCAAGAATTCACATCTGGTGAAATCGAGCCGCAACGGAAAGCAGATCATCTATTCCCTCGACGATGACCATGTGCGTACGATCATCGCCATGGGAATGGAGCATATCAGAGAAGATCACTAAATAATTCTGTGTTTCTTCACAACCTGCACAAACTCATTGTTATTCTTGGTCTTGGCAAACATATCAAGGATATGATCGACCGCCTCATCGGGCTTTAAAGCATTCAGCGACTTGCGGATGATATTGATGGCCTCAAGCTCCTCGTCCGAAAGCAGAAGATCCTCACGCCTCGTGCTCGACTTGGGCAGATCTATCGCGGGGAACACCCTCTTTTCCGACAGCTTGCGGTCCAGTACCATTTCCATGTTGCCGGTTCCCTTGAATTCCTCGTATACAACGTCATCCATCTTGGATCCGGTCTCCACAAGGGCTGTTGCCAGTATCGTCAGGCTTCCGCCCTCCCTCATATTTCTGGCCGCACCGAAAAATCTCTTGGGCATATGCAGCGCCGCGGGATCCAGACCACCCGAAAGCGTACGGCCCGAGGGAGAAACTGTCAGGTTGTATGCCCTCGCAAGTCTCGTAATAGAGTCTAACAGGATCATTACATCCTTTCCGTGTTCAACCAGACGCCTCGCTCTCTCTATGACCATTTCGGATACTCTCTTATGATGCTCCGGAAGCTCATCAAAGGTGGAGTAGATGACCTCCACATTCCTGCCCTCTATGGCCTCCTTGATATCCGTTACTTCCTCGGGACGCTCATCTATGAGCAGTATGATCAGGTGGATATCAGGATTATTGTGTTTAACAGAACGCGCAACCTCCTTAAGCAGAGTGGTCTTACCTGCCTTGGGAGGAGACACGATCATTCCTCTCTGTCCCTTTCCTACGGGACATATCAGATCCATTATCCTCATCGACGAAGCGACACCGGGATACTCAAGCTGGATCCTTTCGTTGGGAAAAATGGGTGTCAGATCCTCAAAATTCGGTCTGCGCATCGCGATCTCGGGAGCGTATCCGTTGATGGTCTGCAGATAAAGCAGCGCACTGAATTTCTCACTCTGGGTCTTGACCTTGGTCATTCCCTCGAGTATATCTCCGGTCTTGAGTCCAAAGCGTCTGATCTGGCCGGGAGCCACGTACACATCATTCTCACCGGGCAGATAATTCTCACATCTGATGAACCCGAATCCGTCGGGCATGACCTCCAGTATGCCGTGTGCACGTTGTCCGACTTCCTCGGGAGCAAATTCCTCGGGTCTCGTCCTCTCCGGATTGGCGGAATATCTGTTTTCGCCCTGAGGACGTCCTCCCTGCTGTCCGGCTTCACCTCCGGGCTGGCGGGTTTCGCTTCTGGCAGGCTGAGACTCCGCAGACTGGCGGGTTTCGCTTCTGTCCCTGCGATTGTCGGAACCGGTCTGGCGAGCGTCGTTCGACTGCTGTGATTCACGCGCAGAATGCCCGGATTCCTGTCTGGCAGGTGCAGATGCGGTCGGAACACCTGCTGTCCTTCCTCCCTCCTCGCGATCCTTTTCCAACATCAGACCGATTATGTCCTCCTTTTTTGCTCCTGTCGGTATCCTGATCTCTCTGGTCTTAGCCAGAGCCTTTAAGTCTGTCAGTTTGAGAGTTTCGTATTGTTCTCTTGTCATAGGCTGCATATCTCCTCTATATAATCAGTTATTTGATCTCTTCCTTCTTTATTTACCGCCGAAAAGGTAAAGACGACCGTATCGTCCGTAAGCTTAAGCGCCCTTCTTATCATTTCGGTCTGTTTGTTCAATTGGCTTCTCTTGATCTTATCCGATTTGGTTAGAATGATGACGGGATCAAATCCTCTTGAACGTATCCAGTCATACATCATCTTGTCGTTATCCGAGGGCTCATGTCTGATATCTATGAGCAGAAAAACCTGTTTGAGTACCCCGGAGCTGTACAGATAATCTTCTATCAGCTTTCCCCAGCTCTCCGCAAGCTCCCTTCCGGCCTTTGCATATCCGTATCCCGGCAGATCCACCAGATAGAATGCGTCATTTATATTATAGTAATTTATCGTCTGGGTTTTTCCCGGGGTCTGCGATGTCCTGGCAAAGGACTTTCTGTTCATCACGGCATTGATCAGTGACGACTTACCGACATTGCTCTTGCCCGCAAAAGCGACTTCAGGCAGAGTATTCTCCGGCAGTTTGCTCGTCACGCCGCAGACATGATCAAGATTTACGCTTTTTATTACCATATTATTTTACCAATGCGATATCAAGGACTTCCTTCATATCCTTAACGGGTGTTATCTTAAGGCCGTCCGTGATCTCCTTGTCTATCTCTTCCAGATCCTTTTCGTTCTCCATGGGGATCAGGACTCGTGTTATTCCGGCCTGTGAAGCCGCCAGCAGCTTTTCCTTCAGTCCTCCTATCGGCAGGACCCTGCCGCGAAGTGTTATCTCACCGGTCATTGCCAGCCTGCCGCGCACCGGAATTCCCGAAAGTGCACTAAGCATCGCCGTTGCCATGGTTATGCCGGCTGAAGGTCCGTCCTTGGGTACGGCTCCCTCGGGTATATGCATATGTATATCGGACTTCTGAAAGACCTTCTGATCAACTCCGTAGAGCCCCGCTATCGACCTGACATAGCCCAGACCGGCCTGCGCGGATTCCTTCATGACATCACCCATCTGTCCGGTCAGTATCACCTGACCGTGTCCGGGACAGACATTAACTTCTATCTCCAGTGTATCTCCGCCCACGCTGGTCCATGCCAGCCCGCGGACGATACCGACCTGATCGGCTTTATCGGCTTTGTCGCGCAGATACTTGACCTTACCGAGATAATCCTTCAGATTGGAGGATGAGATCCTGATGAGCTCAGGCTCCTTACCGTCCTCGCGACGTTCAAGGATCTTACGCGCAGCCTTGCGACACAGCTCCCCGATGGTCCTCTCCAGTCCCCTGACACCGGCTTCCCTGGTATATCCGTCTATAAGTTTCTTAAGCGCTCCATCGGATATCACCAGGTCCTTCTCCGTCAGACCGTTTTTTTCAAAGCATTTGGGAACAAGGTGTTCTTTGGCAATATGGAACTTTTCGTTGGCCGTATAGCTGTTGACCTCTATGATCTCCATCCTGTCAAGCAAAGGTCTCGGAATATCCGCTGCATTGTTGGCTGTACAGATGAACATTACCTGACTTAAGTCCACGGGAAGCTCGACATAGTGATCCCGGAAGCGGTTATTCTGCTCGGAATCGAGCACCTCCAGCAGTGCAGATGAGGTATCGCCCTTATAATCGGAGCTGACCTTGTCTATTTCGTCTATCAGCATCAGTGGATTCTTGACTCCGGCCTGTTTTAGTCCGTTGATTATGCGTCCGGGCATCGCCCCAACATATGTCCGCCTGTGTCCTCTGATCTCGGCCTCGTCCCGTACTCCGCCAAGGCTTATCCTCACATACTTCTTGTCAAGGGCCTCGGCCACGCTTCTGGCTATGGAGGTCTTGCCCGTCCCGGGCGGCCCTACCAGGCAGATGATCGGACTCTGTCCGTGAGCATTTAACACCCTGACTGCCAGAAATTCGAGTATCCTCTCCTTCACCTTGACGAGCCCGTAGTGATCTCTGTCCAGGATCTCCTCCGCCAGCCTGATATCCGCTCTGTCTCCGGATGTCTTGTCCCAGGGCAGTTCGAGCAGGGTTTCTATATACCCGCGCTCAACCGCCACCTCGGAGCTGAAGCCGCTCATCTTGCGAAGTCTGCCGATCTCCTTGGTTATCTTTGCCTTGATCTCATCGGAAGCCTCCAGCTCATCACAGGCATCCTGCATCTGGTCTATCTCGGCCTTGTCATCGCTTACTCCAAGCTTTTCCTCTATCGTACGCATCTGCTCCCTCAGGAAATACTCCTGCTGGTTTTTATCGACGCGCTCCCTGACATCCTTGGCCAGATCGGCCCTTATACGGGCCACGGAGATCTCATTCTGCATTATCCCGCAGAGTGAGGTATATCTTTCCCTGAGATCAACTGCCTCAAGGATCTGCTGTTTCAGCGTATACTGCACGGGCAGATTGATGGCGATCTGATCTATGAGCCTGCCCAGATCCGCAGCCTCGTTGATATGACCCTCCAGACTTTTTCCGACCTTTGGAAAAACAGCCACATACTCCTTGAAGATGTCCGCCATATCCCTGACCATGGCGATCTCTGTTTCCAGAGTGATATGCTCCCTCTCGTCATCCTCCGACGCGATCCTCAGATCTGCCTGCAGATATCCGTTTTCCTCACTTAAACCTCTCAGGTAAGCCCTGTTTCTGCCCTCGGCAAGTACGCGTATCACTCCTCCGGGCATTTTGAGCAGCTGATTGATCCTGACCACACAGCCTACACTGTAGAGATCCTCAATGGCGGGATCATCCTTATCCACATCCTTCTGTGTCACGCAAAAAAGCACTGATTCATTCATCATGGCCTTTTCGACCGCCTGAATGGATTTCGACCGGTTCAGATCAAAATGTATGATCATGTCCGGTAGTATTGTAAGACCGCGCAGCGCAACTGCGGGCATTGATATGTTGTTTTCGGTATTCGGTTGATCCATAAAAAGGTACTTTGTAACGATCGGGTATTACCCTGACATACTTTGAACTGAGATACGCCGCAGTGCGGCGCAGTGATCATTGATAACTGCAGTCGGGAAGTGGTTTACGCCACTCCCGACCTGTAAACCAGTCTTGGTTCGCCTGTCATCTCTACCGCATCGGCGGTCATAACGCATTCCGAGATATCGTCATCGGAAGGGATCTTATACATTACATCCATCATAGCCTTTTCCATGATGGTGCGCAAGCCCCTTGCGCCTGTTTTCTTTTCAAAAGCCTGACGTGCTATGCTGTCGATAGCCTCGTCGGTAAAGGTCAGCTTGACCTCATCCATGTCAAACAGCTTCCTGTACTGCTTGACCAGAGCATTCTTGGGTTCAACAAGTATCCTCTTGAGAGCATCCTCATCCAGACCCTCCAATGCCACATTTATCGGGACTCTGCCGACAAACTCGGGAATAAGTCCGAATTTGATCAGATCCTGAGTGGTCACTTCCTTTAGCAGCTCGTCCACCTGTGCGGAATTCTTGCCGGTCACTTCACCGCCAAAGCCTATCGAACCTCTGTCGAGTCTGTCTTCGATGATCTTCTCAAGACCGTCAAAAGCGCCGCCGCATATAAATAATATATTGGAAGTATTGATCTGAATAAGCTCCTGATGCGGATGTTTCCTGCCTCCCTGCGGAGGAACACTGGCATCCGTTCCCTCTATGATCTTGAGCAGAGCCTGCTGTACACCCTCGCCGGATACATCTCTGGTGATAGAGACATTTTCACTCTTTTTGGTGATCTTGTCAACCTCATCGATATAGATTATTCCGAGCTCGGCTCTGGAAATATCATAATCGGCAGCCTGGATAAGCTTGAGCAGGATGTTCTCAACATCCTCACCCACATACCCGGCCTCCGTCAATGTAGTGGCATCCGCTATCGCAAAGGGAACGTTGATGATCCTGGCCAGGGTCTGCGCAAGGTATGTCTTACCCGAGCCGGTAGGCCCCACCATCAGTATATTGGACTTCTGCAGTTCTATTCCGTCCTCATCGTCCTGCTGTTTGGACATTACCCTCTTATAGTGGTTATATACCGCTACGGACAGCACCTTTTTGGCGTCCTCCTGTCCTATGACATATTCATCCAGGAACTCCTTGATCTGAACGGGTTTGAGCAGGTTGATGTCGATATTACCGCTGAATTCCGGTTCGTCCTCCACCTCCAGATCATCCAGGATATCTACGCATATCTCCACGCATTCATCGCAAATATATACTCCGGTAGGTCCGGCTATAAGCTTTCTGACCGCATCCTGCGATTTGCCGCAGAAAGAGCATTTTACCTGTTTTTCGATCTTTGGACTCATTTCTTATTATCCTTGTCTGATTCTTCGCTCCGTTTGGTGATGACCGTATCGATGAGTCCGTACTCTTTGGCCTCCTCTGCAGTCATCCAGTTATCACGTTCCGTATCCTCTGCGATCTCCTCAAATGGACGTCCCGTGTTTTCCGCAAGGATCTTATTCAGCTTCTCCTTGGTGCGCAGGATATGCTTAGCGGCGATCTCGATCTCCGTAGCCTGACCCTGTGAACCGCCTGAGGGCTGATGAATCATGATCTCTGCGTTGGGCAGAGCCATACGTTTGCCCTTTGCTCCTCCCGACAGAAGGAACGCGCCCATGCTGGCGGCCATTCCTATACAGATCGTGGAAACGTCACACTTGATATACTGCATGGTATCGTATATTGCCATTCCGGCAGTTACGGAACCGCCGGGGCTGTTGATATACAGATGGATATCCTTCTCGGGGTCCTGAGCTTCCAGAAAAAGAAGCTGCGCAACGATAACGGATGCTACGCTGTCATTGACCTCCTCACCGAGAAATACTATACGATCCTCAACCAGTCTCGAATAAATATCATACGAACGCTCTCCTCTTGAGGTCCGTTCTATTACATAAGGTATTAAAGGCATTGTTTTTTACCCCCGCTTCTGATAAATCACTTCTCTACCGCATTGTCTGCCAGGAACTCGGCCGCATTGCGGACTTTAAGATCATCACGGATCATCTTTTCAACATCTTCGGTTATATCCTCTTTGATCTTATCCACATCCTGTCCGTATGCTTCAGCCATGGTCTTGAGTTCTTCCTGATACTGCTCTTCCGTGGCTTCCAGCTTCTCGGCCTCAGCTATAGCTTCCAGAACCAGTCTGTTTCTGATCCGTGTCTCGGCCTGAGGCTCGATCTGATCCTTCATCTGCTCTCTGGTCACGCCGCTGTACTGTGTGTACTCATCAAACGACATGCCCTGATACATGAGCTGCTGTGCAAACTCGCTAATCATACGATCCTTCTGGGCATCCAGCATGGGACCGGGAATATCGATCTTTGCGTTCTCGACTGCGGCTGCAACGGCAGCATCTTCCTTTGCCTCACGTGCTTCCTTCTGCCTTCTCTCCTCAAGATTCTTACGTACATCGGCCTTGTACTCGTCAAATGTCTCGAATTCGGAGATATCCGATGCATAATCGTCATCAAGCTCGGGAAGCTCGTCATATTTGATCTCATTGACCATGCACTTGAATACTGCGGCCTTGCCGGCAAGATCCTTGGCATGATAATCCTCGGGGAATGTAACGTTGACTTCACATTCCTCACCTATATTCTGTCCGATGAGCTGATCCTCGAAACCGGGGATGAAGCTGCCCGAACCTATCTTTAACGAATAATCACCGCCCTTTCCGCCTTCAAAAGGAACTCCGTCCACGAAGCCCTCAAAATCAAGAAGGATGGTATCGCCGTCCTGTACGGGTCTGTCGGTAACGGTGATCTGTCTGGCGTTGTTCTTACGTTCTCTCTCGATCGCTTCGTTAACGTCATCATCCGTCACTTCGGTATTGACCTTGTCGATGACTACTCCCTTATACTCACCGAGCTCAACCGGGGGCTTAAGAGCAACCGAAGCAGTATAGATAAAGGGCTTGCCCTTTTCGATCTGTTCAATATCAACTACGGGAGAGGATACGATCTCCTCACCTGACTCATCGCAGGCTTCCTCGATGGTCTCTCTTATCAGGATATCGCTGGCACGGTCATAGAATACCTCGGGGCCGTACATCTTCTCGATCATCTGTCTCGGCACTTTACCCTTACGGAAACCTGGAACACTCATTTTGGATTTATCTTTCTGATATGCCTCCTCGATCGCCTTTTCAAGTTTTTCAGCCTCAACCTCGATGGTGAGCAGCGCCATGCTGCCTTCCTGCTTCTCTACAGATACTTTCATTATAATTCCTCCTGGAAAATTCCATGAAATCCATGAATCGAAGATTTATCCGGCCATGGGGCCGGCAGAACTTCCTTATTATATGTATTTCCCGCATTTACAGTAAACGGATTAAGAAATCACACAATTCCCGGATTCGCTGACTATATATTGCAGGCGATTAAAGATTATATCACAGAAAAAAAGCAAATACAAGAAAAGAGCCGTTTCTTATGATATGATATTAGGGTCAAAAGTTACGAAACGGAGCAATCCGTATATCAGTATATAGCCAAAGCCCGCAGCAAAGGAGCAAAAATGGAAATAGAAAGAAAATATACCGTAAAGAGCATTCCGGGAGATCTTGCCCGGTTTGAGTCAAAAAAGATCGTACAGGCCTATCTTTGCAGGGAACCCGTGGTCAGAGTCCGCAGATCCAACGACAGATACTATATGACATATAAGGGCAGCGGAATGGTTGCCAGAGAGGAATACAACCTGCCTCTCAGCCGGGAATCGTTCGAACACCTGCTGACCAAGGCGGACGGAAAAGTGATCTCAAAGACCAGATATCTGATACCTCTCGATGCTCCGAAGTTCAAAAACGGCTATACCCTGCCCGACGGCTGCAGCCTGACCGTTGAGCTGGATATCTTCGACGATCCGTCAGCTCCCCTGATAATGGCGGAGGTTGAATTTCCGGATATGGAGGCCGCCGACTCATACATCCCTGAGGACTGGTTTGACGAAGACGTATCCGAAGATCCCCGGTATCATAACGTAAATATGGCATATGACGACAGCCGCAAGACGGAACATCATTATCCGAAGGGCCGTTGACGGACTCAGCCGCAGGTCTGTCCGGGTTTAAGGAAAGACTGATTGATCCGGACTTTCCTTACAGGGCAGACTCCGCATCCTCCAGAGACTTGTATCCGTACAGTTTCGCAGTGTTTTCCATTGTGAGATAAGCCAGATTGCGCCCTTCTCCCGCAAGTCTGACGATAAAGGCACCGTACATACCCAGCATTTCATCCGAATATGTGGACAGTTCGCCTCTCAGATATGTTTCGTAGGAGGTATCATACTCAGTGTCCTCATAGGTATGTATGGACCTGGCATTGCCTGCCATCTTCGGGTACTTTTCGGCGAATTCTTCCATCCAGCCTACCTGTACCCTGACTATCTCCTCTATTATCACCCTTTTCCTGTCGTCGACCACAGGCAGATCATCCTTGATCTCCGCATACTTATCCGGGGCGGTACTCTCCTCCATCCGGCCGTATTTTTCCATGATGGGATTCCAGCCTGCCGCAACCGCGGCCTCGAAATCCTCGGCATATCTGATCAGCATATCCGTATCCCATGTCATATACTGGGATGATCTCATTATATTAAAGGTAGGAAAATTATCCTGGCAATCCGCGCGTCCGCCCTCATTTATGACCTTATCAAAGGCTTCCCACTCGTCCCGGACCACTCTCTTTACCAATTCCTGCCTGTTCATTTCCATTATGATGTCCTCCATGTATCGTTTGGGCGACGTGATCAGTCCCGAGGATACCATTATATCCTGCAGCATCAGACTGAGCTCGTCTATCGCTGCAAGCACAGGGCGCATCGCGGCATCGGTCGGATCCTTATCGGGGGTCTCGCCGGCTTTGTCATAAATTTCTCCTACCTTATTATATATGTCAGCATCTATGTCACGTAATCCTCTGAAAAGCCATTTATCGTGAGGCACATATCTGCCGGCCAGGCAATACCTGATGCGGGCAGCAGTCTTCAGTCCCTCCGTCAGCAGCATATCCGCCGTCAGACTGTCATTGCGACGCTTCATCCTCAGATAATTGTACTGTGCGTTCTGAGAGTACAGCGCAGCATACTGCATCAGCATGCTCCTTCTCCTCTCCGGAGGATAGTAGCTTTGCAGCTTTTTGCGGATCTCCGTAAAGATCCCCTCGGGATCGTGGAACACCTCGCCGTTAACAATGGCTGCAAGAGCGTATTCGGGAGCGTTTTGTAATAAAGCCTCTGCCATCTCCCCGGGAATTGGGCCTGAATCCGCAGATGGTTTTTCCGTCAGAACCTCAGTCACCCCGAAGCTGTCAACTCCCGTTACACCCGTTATGTAGTCCTCCGTCAGGAAGACTCCTCTGCGACCCTTTTTAAGAGTGGATCTGTCAGGTGTATATCCGTGGAAAGTATCGGTTTTATCGGCAATTTCGCAGAGTAACGACTGTAGTTTTTGACCGTATTGGTCAAAGAATTTCCTGTTATTTATAAGTAAAATAACACCCGGTCCCCAGTCGTGATCACGGGATGTGATATCGTCGTAGCCGTATGCGTCGGAGCCCTCTCCGAAGAGGCCCGCGCAGTAATGTCCCTCCAGTTCCGGAAACTCCTTATCTATCACCGGACGAACGATCTCTTCATAATACAGGCGTGAAAGCTCAAGCCCCGTAAGCATCGGATCGGATCTGTCGCCGTTAACACGTGCATAAGCCGCATCAAGATTATCCCGGACCCTGTAATAGTATTCGATCCTGCCGAGATTGCGCTCTATAGCCTCCAGAGCCTGAGTATAATATTCAACGGCCGCCGTCCGATCCCCGGTCATGGAATACAGATCGCCGAGACCGTTCAACGCCGCTGCCAGATGCGCTCCGTTCTCATTTCTCTCACGGAAGATCTCTACCGCGGTCAGCAGATGAGTCTCAATCCCGCTGTATATATCCGGATGGGTCTTTTCGATCCCGGGATCGGCCCGCAATGCTCCGATCAGACTGTTGCCGAGGTTGGCATGCGTCACAGCCAGTTCAAACCTCTTTTCGGGATAAAGCAGAACGATGGCCATGGCTCTGTTCAGATAATCTATAGCCTGGGGATACATATGCGCTTCCTGGAATACGAGGCTCATATTATTATAGAGGCTGGCGAAATCAAAGGCCTCCGGTACCAGAAGACTGTTGTAGATAGCCTCAGCACGTGAGTAATGCTCCAGAGATTCCTCAAGCCTGCCTGCCGCACGCAGGGCATTTGCAAGATTGAGCAGAGTCGTCGCATAATGTACAGAGCCCGACTCCTCGGCACTCTCGAGGATCTCAAGAGCCTTTTGACCGTACATTACCGATCTGTCGTAATCACAGGTCTCCCGGTAGAATCCCACCATCTCATTAAGGATAAAAATAACAGCCGCATCGTCATTCTCACCTATAGCCGTCCGGAGCGCACCCTCCAGATAAGGCTCCACCTCCGGTATCCTGTTCTCTTCAAATAAATAGTCCAGACCTGCTCTGAATTCCTCTATGTTCATGTTCTACCTCTCAGGGACCGCAGCGAAATAAACTGATAATCCTGCCGGTGCTTACCTGCCTTCAACAACCTCTGTTGCCCATCTGACCGTTGCCATGGCATCCGGGGCATAGAAATCGGCTCCGATGGAATCAGCGTATTCCTGTGTAAGCACTGCTCCTCCCACAACCACCTTGATGTGCGGAGCCTTCTCCCTCAGCTGTCTGATGGTCTCAGCCATTGCAGGGACCGTAGTTGTCATCAGTGCCGAGAGTCCTACCATGGGGGTATCGAAGCGGATCGCCTCCTCCACGATCGTCTCAGGCGGTACATCCTTACCCAGATCCAGCACTTCGAATCCATAGTTCTCCAGGATGAGCTTAACAATATTCTTACCTATATCATGAATATCACCGTGTACCGTCGCGATCACAAACCTGCCGCGGGAGGCCCCGGCATTTTCGGGATGTGCGGCAAGATCCTGTTTGATCACCTCAAACGCGCACTGACTTGCCTCGGCGCTCATCAGAAGCTGCGGAAGATACATTTTTTTGGCTTCAAAACCTTGACCAACATAGTCAAGCGCAGGAATTATATCCTGATTTACTATATCCAGACTCTCCCGGCCATTCTTGATGAGTTCCGCCGTAATCGTGGCTGCCTGCTCCTTTAATCCCTTGATTATGGCGTTGGCAAGTGCCGGGTATCCTCCGGTCTGTCCCGACACTGACGAGGCTTTGTCTCCGCTCCCACCCTGAGCAGCCGCGCCTCCGGAACCTGTATTGCCGGCAGATGCAGGCGAACTTGCAACCGCCTGTTTTCTTTCGGCATAATCAGTCGCAAAGCCTATGTAATCGGTGCAATTGTCATCCATATCGTGCAGAGCCCTGTATGCGTAATAGACCTTCATCATCTCCACGGAATTGGGATTCATGATCGCTGCGCTTAAGCCCTCCTCCAACGCCAGTGCAAAGAAGGTGGATGTGACCAGTTCTCTTTCCGGCAGTCCAAACGAGATATTGGAGACACCGAGTGAAGTATTGCAGCCAAGCTCCGTCCTGATGATATGCAGGGAACCAAGGGTAGCCAGGGCAGCTTTGGTATCCGCACTTATCGTCATTGCCAGGGTATCAAAGATCAGGTCTTTTCGGGATATTCCGTACTTTTTTGCCTCTTTTATTATATTGCGGGCTATCTCCACCCGTTTCTCGGCTGTATCGGGTATACCGTCCTCATCCAGAGTAAGGGCTACTATCAGTCCGCCATATTTGGCCGCCAGCGGAAAAACAATGTCCATTACCTCCCTTTTACCGTTCACGGAGTTGATCATCGCCTTGCCGTTATATACCCTCAGCGCCTGCTCCATAGCTGCCGGATCAGTGGTATCTATCTGCAGCGGCAGATCTATGATCGCCTGCAGTTCTCCGGTCACCTCGGTAAGCAGAGCCGGCTCGTCTATCTCCGGAAGCCCGACGTTCACATCAAGAACGTGTGCTTTTTTATCCTGTTCATCCAGTCCTACCTGCAGTATATAACCTATATCATGCTCCCTCAGAGCCTGCTGGAATCTCTTCTTGCCCGTGGGATTTATGCGCTCTCCTATCAGAACCGGAGATCCTCCGAACCTGACCGCATGTGTATACGAGGATATCCATGTGATATTTTTGTCTGTCAAAGGGTTAGCTTTGAGGATAGAGTGTTCATCAGGCAGGGTCGCGTCCACGGTCGCACGGATATAATCCGGAGTCGTGCCGCAGCAGCCGCCCAGCACACGTACTCCCATGCGGGCATACTCAGCCATTAGTCCGGAGAATTCATCGGGAAATACGTCATACACGGTTTCACCGTTCTCACTTCTGGGAAGTCCCGCATTGGGCTTCAGGATAACAGGGACGGATGCCAGCCGGGTCAACTGTTCCACAACGGGTCGCAGCTGTGCGGGACCGAGCGAGCAGTTTGCTCCGATCGCCGCAGCCCCCATTCCCTCCAGCATGGCTGTCATGGCCGACGGATCGGCTCCGGTCATCAGTTTGCCGTCATCGCCGTATGCATTGGTCACAAAAACCGGCAGATCCGAGTTCTCTTTGGCCGCCAGCAGTGCCGCCTTGGTATCATAGCTGTCATTCATGGTCTCGATGGTTATCAGATCCACTCCGTACTCTGTCCCGATGCGCACGGTTTTGGCATAGAGGGCAACAGCCTCCTCAAAGTCCAGATCACCGTAGGGCTTAAGAAGCCTGCCCAGCGGACCTATATCCAAAGACACATATTTTTCCTGACTTCCGGTAGATGTCTCTCTGGCAGAACGTACGTTATCTATTGCCGCACGGACCAGGGCTGTCAGCTCCGTATCATCGAATTTAAGAGCATTGGCCCCGAAGGTGTTGGCATAGACCACGTTACTGCCGGCGTTGTAATAATTTCTGTGCAGCTCCGTGATTATATCCGGATGCGAGACATTCCATCTCTCCGGCAGTTCTCCGGGCTTTAACCCCCTTTTCTGCAGCAGCGTACCCATGCCTCCGTCAAGGTAAACCAGGTGATCCTGCATATAATCGGTTATCTTGATCATACTATCCCTCTCCTCAGACAGGTCTGCATCCGATAACAGCCGTAACTGACTTTGACGGACTCATTATCAGGCTTTCATTCAGCGTGATCCCTATCAGATGACTGCAGTCCAACAGCACCATAAATTCCTTCTGTACCTCAAGCGGCAGATCTCCGTACCCCGGTGAAAACCTGGGTCTGCACTCAAGCCCTCTGGCCGCCATCTCCTCCCGGATCCCGTCATTAAAAAGGTCACAGAGCGCTTCCACCCTCTCGGCCCCCAGGGCCTGCATTATCAGGGCTCTGGTCGGAGACAGCCGGTTATATCTGGCTATCAGCCTGTCCATCTCCATGCCTATCGTTGCAGCCATCATCACAGCCTCCGTACAGCCCTCCATTATCCGGGCGAAATTAACGGATCCGTGTGTGTCAAAAGGCAGCACCGGCTCTCCTCCCGAGCGTTCAACCTTTATATATCGGTAGCAGACCCTGTAGCTGAGCTTAGGCAGGGCCTCGGCGGCACACTCATCTATCAGTCCCTCGATGCGGGCAGCCTCATCCTCAAGTTGTCCGTCCGGACGGACCGGCGCCTTTGACATCATCATGCCCCCGTACCTCATCACTTCGCTGCGATCGACATTTCGGAGGGATTCATGATCTGCGGGATCGTATATCTTCAGCAAAACAGGTCCGGATCCGCTCATCTTCCCTCGAAATTCTTACCCAGGATATCCGACAGATTCCTGAGTATACCGGCTGCAACCTCCGGCTTGTTCATTGAATAGATGTGAACATTCGTGATACCATTGGCATACAGGTCGATGATCTGGTCGGTAGCATAAATAATTCCGGCCTGCGTCATGGCCCGGGGATCGGAGCCGAATTTGTCCACCAGACTCTTAAATCTGTATGGCATATATGAGCCGGAGAGCTTAATGGCTCTTTCCACCTGGTTTGCCCTGGTGAT
Source organism: Lachnospiraceae bacterium (assembly GCA_017460885.1). Lineage (GTDB taxonomy): Bacteria > Bacillota > Clostridia > Lachnospirales > Lachnospiraceae > XBB2008. The sequence goes on along the minus strand of JAFUAB010000046.1, from coordinate 40,359 downwards.
GGGCATGATCCCGGGCAATACCGGTACCGTTATGCCGGCTTCCCTGATCTTGTACATGAAATTCAAAAAAAGCGAATTGTCGAATACCATCTGAGTGGTAAGGAAATCAACTCCGCATTCCACCTTTTCCCTGAGCCGGTCTATATCCTCCCACTGTGTGGCACTCTCGGGATGAACCTCCGGATAACATGCGGCTCCTATACAGAAATCCGCTCCCGAAGACCGGATATCCTTTATGAGCTCACAGGCATAACGGTAATCCCATTTGCTGCGGTCACTCTGTTCAAGTTCGGGAGTCAGGTCACCACGCAGAGCCATGACGTTTTCGATACCGGCTTCCTTCATATCCTCTATCCTCTGCCGTACCGTCTCGCGATCGGACGAAACACACGTGAGATGGGCCAGCATCGGAATACCGAAGCGCTCTTTTATATTTTTTGCGATATCCAGCGTATATTTACTGGTCCCGCCGCCCGCGCCGTATGTTACGCTCATGAACGCGGGTTTAAGCGCTGCGATCTCTTCCGTCGCGATCCTGACGGAATCATAAGAGCTTTCCTTCTTGGGAGGGAATACCTCAAAGGAAAGCGACAGCTTATCCTGTTTGATGATATCAATGATCTTCATGGATGCTCCTCTCTATCATATATCCTGATCCGGCGGTTCCGGAATAAAACGCCCTCATATAATACCGGTCGGCCGGGCTGTCACCTGAACGGATTATAGAACCGTGACCCGTCACTGAAGGTTATGATCAGGGCAGCGATCATAAATATGACCGAACCGGCTATTACCATCAGGTCATTTCGTACTATCGGTCTGGCCATGTACCAGGTCCTCTTTCTGTTCTTACCGAAGCTTCTGAGTTCCATAGCGGTTGATATTGTTTCTATCCTGTCCATACTCGTGAATATCAGAGGAAAGATGATAACCGCCGTCGATCTGACTCTGTCCACAAGCCTGCCCTTTTTGCTCATCTCAATCCCCCGGGCCATCTGGGCATTTTTGATCCTGCCAAAGTCGGCCTGTATATCCGGAATGTATCTGAGGGCAATGGCTATGGAATATCCCACCTTATAGCTTACCCCTATGCGGTTCAGCGAAGCCGCAAACTCAGACGGATTGGTCGTAACGATAAAAATAAAGATGCTGGGCACTATAGTGAAGTACTTCAGCATTATGTTCAATTCATAAAAAAGCTGCTCCTTTGTCAGTGCATATCTGCCGCTTCCGGCAAGAACCGTTGCCGTTCCGTATATCTTTGTGCCCTCGCCAGGGCTAAAAAGATAAATCGCAATTAAATTAATTGCAAGGAAGAACAGGATAAACTTAAATACGCCTCCGACCTCCGCCCATCTGATACGGCTCAACCGGAATATTACCAGGCTCATTACAAACATTACGGCAAGGATCCTGGTATCATAGGTCATCATACAGGTGACCGACCAGCAGAGAAAGAAAACCAGCTTGGTCACACCGCACAATCTGTCTATCCATGTATTCTTTTCCTCATAGGTCAGAAGCTTTCGTCCCATTTCTGTGGGTCCTCTCATATCTGATAAAGCATTCGGTAAATCCGTCGGCATCATCTATACCGCATCCGACCGCCAGGTCATAGAGCGAGGTACGCTTAAGATACGCCCTGTCGGCCAGCTCCTCCCCGGTCAGGACAGCCGCGGGTGTATCATCGGCAAGCAGATGTCCGTCCGAGATCACTACCGCTCTTGTCGTATATTCCAGCATCAGATGCATATCATGCGTTATCATGATCACGGTCGTACCGGACTGTCTGTTGATGTCCCGGATAAACTCCATGAACTCCGTATAGTGTCTGTAATCCTGTCCGGCCGTGGGCTCATCAAGTATGATGATGTCGGGTTTCATGACCAGGATCGAGGCTATGGTCACTCTCTTTTTCTGCCCGAAGCTGAGAGCCGAAACGGGCCAGTTACGATAGGGATAGAGTCCGCACACCCTGAGAATATCCGATACCCGCGTCTGTATCTCCTCATCCGGGACTCCTCTGGTTCTGAGACCCAGTGATACTTCTTCACTGATCATCGGCTTGGATATCATCTGATTCGGGTTCTGCATGATAAGTCCGATGGATTCACCTCTTTCCTTGACGGAAAGCGGCGAAATATCCTCACCGTTTAACAGTATCCTGCCTTTATCGGGACTTATGAACCCGCAGATCAGCGATGACAATGTGGTCTTGCCGGCACCGTTCTTACCGACTATGGCCATCATCTCGCCCTGATGTATATCAAAGGAGACATCCTCCAGCACCGGTTTGGAGGGATCATACCCAAAGGAAACGTTCTGTACGGAGAGTACCGCTTTGCCGGTTTTTTCTTTATCAGGCACCGGTTGCTCCCTATACCAGCTTTTAACCGTTTCCGCAAAGCTGTCAAGCTTCATTGCGGATATTCTTCCCGGTCTGTCGGCAGGCCTTAGCTTAACGCCGGCGCATTTGAGAGCAGTCACATACAGAGGTTCTCTGACCCCCTCCTTCTCAAGGATATCCGTACACAGCAGCTCGTCCGGTGTCATATCGGCGGCGACGCATCCCCCCGCGATCAGGATTATCCTGTCTGCATCACGATACAGCGCATCCTCCAGCCTGTGCTCGATGATCACAACCGTCTTTCCGGTATCATGCTGTATCTCATCGATCAGCTCTATGGCCTTCTTGCCGGTGGCGGGATCCAGATTGGCCAGAGGCTCGTCAAAGAGCAGGATATCCACGTCATCGACCATTACTCCCGCCATCGAAACCCGCTGCTTCTGTCCTCCCGACAGTGCGAAAGGCGAGGATCTGAGGAGCCCGGATACTTCAACAGTCTCCGCGATCCTCCGGACCGTAGATCTCATTTCATCCTGGGGAACACAGTCGTTTTCCATTGCAAATGCAATATCCTCGCCGACCGTCAGCCCTATGAACTGCCCATCCGTGTCCTGCAGAACGGTTCCGACCATCTGTGAAATCTCAAAAAGAGGAGTCTCGGACGGACTCCTCCCTTTAATCCTTATCTCACCACCGGATTCCCCGCTGTAAACATGGGGGATCAGTCCGTTGATACAGTTCCCGATCGTGGACTTACCGGATCCGGAAGGACCCACGATCAGCACCTTCTCACCCTCATATATGGTAAGGCTGATATCATTTAACGTTGGTTCAGCCTGAGTGCGGTATCTGAATGTATAGTTTTTGAACTCAATTATCGGTCTTTTCATCATCCTCAACTTTCAGACTGGAGGATTTGGTGCTGAGTCTGGAGTACATGATGCACAGCAGCGTACCAAGGATAGCAACTGTTACTATATTTGCTATCGAAGCGATCGTGCCCTGTATAAACACCTTATTGGCGGGTTCCGCATATATCAGGATATCCAGTACCGGCGCACATGCTATCCACGCTATGCCATTGGCAACGATCTGAATAACGTTGAAGATGGCGATCTGTTTGGCCGCAAAACCGCTCTCACGTATCAGATATTCCTTATAGAAGAATCCAACGGCAACTCCAAAAAGGGCATCGGGGATAACCCAGCTCCACCAGATGCTTCCATAGAAGAACGCATCACCGAGAGCATGTCCGAGCAGTCCGACGATACCTCCGACAACCGGTCCGTATACGGCTGCGATAAAGGCAAGCAGTCCCGCTCTTACCTGCAAAGCAGTATTCGGAACTATAACAGCGGGGATCTGAACCTCCGTCAGAACCACAAACAACGCTGTGCCTATTCCGGCTGCTACCACCTGTTGGATCGTAAACTTGTTTTTCATTTTAACCCTCCTTACTTTTATATCATTTCCCGCTCAAATACTCCTTATATCATACGGGATTTGTAGGTTTTTGTCAATTCACTCCATTTTCAGAGAGAAATCATCAAATGTAGCCCAGCTTTCGGGATTACATCTGACATATGCCCCGATCTTAACGGATTCCCCGTCAGCCAGCTCTAATCCGGTGATCTCGGGATTCTTCCAGTTGACCCAGCCGTCAGGAATGACCGGATCTGATCTGTATTCCTTTCCCGCCGCGTTTACTGCATAGATGTAAATTTCGGAATCATCACTGAAATCACCGCCCTGCATAAACGCATCCAGTCTGTATTTGCCGGCTTTTTCAACCTTTACCGTCTGCTCCAGGGTAAACTCCATAGCGGATTTATCCCAGAAATGGAACGCGAAACTACCGCTGTGGGCATCGGAGGATTTGTTCTGATAATCGGTGGGATCCGTACCGGCAAGGCTTTCAACCTTCCAGCAGCTGTGATCCTCCTCTTCAAAGGACGGATCGGCCACGAGGTTCTTATTGGCGATGTTAACCTTAGCCTCCACTGCCAATGTACCGTCTTCATTAAATTTGAGATCTCCCGAGGCTCCGGTTCCGGCAAGCTCGATCCTTCCGGGGACAGTATAGCTCCCTGTCTTATCCGTATCAAAGGAACCGATTATGTCCTCATCCCATTTAACCGTCAGCTTATCCGTACAGTCGGGATCCGTCCAGATGGCAGATACGGTCCCGGGAAGCTTAAGCTCGTCTCCTGGCATCATGTCTATCTCCACGCTCTCCAGCTGCAAAACCTCATTGGAAAAGCCTGCCGCACCGTACTTCAGGTACTTAAATACACTGAGTGAAGGCAGTTCATGTCCTTCAAAATCAAAGAACGCCTGATTCTCCCACGAACATCCTCCGTAATATTTCCCGGCGTCATCAGGGTCGTATTCGGCAGCGTAGCTGGATGCCCAGCCCGAACCGTATTTTTCCCAGTCCTGCTCTCTCGTACCTGATCCGGGATTGACCGGTATCCAGCCTCCCTCCCAGTAAAAGACGCCCATTGCACCGGCCTCGCTTGCAGCCGCGCATACATCGCGCACGCATGATGCCTGTCCCTGTACGCTGACAGGGTAGCCTTCCACGGCATTTCCATCGGACACAGAGTTTCCCGAGCCGTCACCGTCATCTGCGGTATACATATAGGAGGTTTCCATAACGCATGTTTTTACATTGTGATCCGCGCTTATCTTTTTTAATACCGCAGTCAGATTGTCCATCCCGCCGTGCCAGTAGGGATAATAGGAAACACCGAAAACATCATAATCTATCTCATATTCGTCGAGCCTGTCGGCGATCCTGTATATGCCGTCGCTGTCGTCGATACCGGTATAGTGCACCGTCACGGCCATATCCCGTCCGTATTCGGACGAGATATCTCTGACTGCCTGTGAGCCGTACTTCAGCAGCTCCGCGATGTCCTTAAAGGCTGTCCTGCCGGAAAGCCCGTAGTTTATCTCATTTCCGATCTGAACCATCGTGACGCGGGCACCCGCATCCAGAATGGTTCGCAGGCTTTCGCAGGTATAGTCATACAGCGCCTGCTTCTGATCATTGACACGCATATTGTTCCAGGCCTTGGGCCGCATCTGCTTATTCGGATCCGCCCAGAAATCGGAATAATGGAAGTCAACGCACAGATCCATTCCGTAAGCCGCCGCCCTCCTGCCGAGCTCGGCCGCGGTATCGGCAGTACAGTTTCCGCCGCCGTAACCGTTGCCTTCGGCGTCAAACGGATCGTTCCATACTCTCACGCGGATGCAGTTGATTCCGGCATCCGCAAGGATCTTCAACAGATCCTGCTCCGTTCCAGCATCATCCCCGCCTTTTGAAGCTCTCTGATAATACTTCACACCGCTGGCTTCCTCCACGGGCAGACTTGATATGTCCATGCCCCTGATGAAGTCGTCAGCTATCCCATCGATGGCTGTAACATATATCCCGTCATTCGCCTTTTCGGTCGGAAGCTCGGGAAAATATGTCTGCTCTATGCCTGCAGACTCAGTCTCCCGAATCTCCTCGGATTGCATCTCAGCGCCTCCTTCTCCGTCGGATATCTGTCCCGACGTTCCGCATCCCGATGCAAGAGATATGCATAAAAGTGCGGTTGTAACGTATGTTATTATTTTTGTTTTGTATGTGTGTCTTATCAAATCTCCTACTCCCGATCCGGCCGGTTCCGGTCTGATCTCATTGATGAGATCAGGATATGTTCCGAAATACAGGAATGCATACGGCAATTACTAAATTCGTTGACTATAATTCTACAATAAAATATGATTATCTACCACATTTTTTGATATACTGATATCACGGTAATGTTAACAGGATTTCAAGGGGATTCAAATGTACGATTATCTGATAGTGGGCGCAGGCATCTACGGTGCCGTGTGTGCGCATGAACTTCATAAAAGAGGGTACCGTGTGCTCGTTGTAGAGAAAAAAGACCATATCGGGGGCAACATCTATACCGAATGCATCGAAGGGATACACGTACACAAATACGGTGCCCACATCTTCCATACAAATGACAGGAGGGTTTGGGATTATGTAAACCAATTTGCCGATTTCAACCGCTATACCAATTCTCCGGTAGCCAATTACAAAGGGGAGCTCTACTCCCTGCCCTTTAACATGTATACCTTCAACCGGATGTGGGGCGTCATCACGCCCGACGAGGCTGAGGCAAGGATCGCCGGACAGCGTCAGAGCTATATTGAATCCAGGGCATCCGAAATGGGTATAGCTCCGGAGGAATTCGTTCCCTCCAATCTTGAAGAACAGGCAATATCCCTGGTCGGAACCGATATCTACGAACGCCTGATCAAGGGCTATACCGAGAAGCAGTGGGGCAGGCGTTGCTCCGATCTGCCGAGTTCCATAATACGCAGGCTGCCCGTCAGGCTTACCTATGACAACAACTATTTCAACGCGCTTTACCAGGGGATACCCATCGGAGGCTATACCCGGATGACAGAGCGTATGCTGGATGGTATAGAGGTCAGGACAGGGGTCGACTATCTGGATCCACCGGTAAGGATCGCATTGGAAAAGCAGGCCAAAAGGATAATCTACACCGGTCCCATCGACGCCTTTTATTACTATAAACTGGGTTATCTTGAATATCGTTCCCTCAGATTCGAGGAGGAACTGATCGAAAAGGAAAACTACCAGGGGAATGCCGTGATCAATTATACGGATGCCGATACGCCCTACACCCGTATCGTCGAGCACAAATGGTTCGAATTCGGGCTCGACGCATCTGGCCAGAGCATCCCGGTCACCCTTATCTCCAGAGAATACAGTCTGGAATGGAAGCCCGGCGTCGAATCCTATTATCCTATAGGCGACGAACGCAATATGGCGCTTTATAACAGATACAGGGAGCTCGCCGGCCGTGAAGAAAGATCCTTTATCGGAGGCCGGCTCGGTGAATATAAGTATTACGATATGGATACCGCGGTGGCAAGAGCCCTGGAACTGACCGACAGTCTGACCCGCGAGTCCTGATCCGGCATTAAAAAGCCGGTGTTATTCCTGTCGGTGAAATACCGGCCTATCCGCGGTTACCCCAGTAGCCTGACCATCATGGTCTCAACAGCGACCTCCTTGTCTATTCTGCCGCTCTTGATCCCATAATCGGTCTCAGCACACATTTCCACGATCCTTACCAGTTCTTCGAAGCTGTACCTGGTATTCTGCGCTCTGTATTTTTTTAATGACCACTCCGGATGCCCCACGGATTCTGCGATCAGCTTGTCGCTTCGTCTGTATTTATCCAGTTCCTTGATCTTCATAAGGGTGTTGAAATGTCTGGTCACCATGGCCAGTATCCTGATCTGATCGATCCTCAGCGCCAGCAGATCGTAGTACTTACGCATCGCAGGGGTTTTGCGGCCCATCGCGACCTCCTCGCACATCTCAAAGATGCGGTCCTCCACCCTGCGCGAGCATATGATATCTATATCCTCACGTGTGACCCTGCCGCGATCCATACAATAAGCCGATAGCTTACTGATCTCGGCGGAAAGAGCCATCATATCGTCTCCGACAAGCTCTACCATATATGAAGCATCGGCCGACGAAATGACTAGCTTCTGCTCTCTCATCAGGCTTCCGATCCAGCTGACAAGGGTGTTTTCATCCATACGGATAAACTCGGATACCATCCCGGCCTTTTCGGTTCTCTTGTACATGGACCGCATTTTATCCACGCTTTTTTCGCAAAAAACGATACAGGTACTCTCGCAGATACCGGAGGAGATATAATCCGCCATCTCATCGTTGCCGTCCTTGTACCATCCGCTCTCCTCGATCAGGATCACCCTTCTCTCGGCCATAAAAGGAAGTGTTTCGGCCAGGTCGATGATCTCTGCCGCCGAAATATCCCTGCCCGTGAATCGGTTATACGCCAATGACCCCGGGACACCGCCCATAGCGGATGTCAGCTTGTCTCTGAACTGAAGACGCAGATAATCCTCCTCACCGCAGAGCAGATGGATCCTTTTGAAGTCGGATTCCTCTATGGTCCGGTTAAGAACCCTGAGCACAGCCTGCGGATCCGTCTTTTTTTTCTTATAAAACCCGTATTCACTCACTATACGAACCGCTCCCGTAGGAATCTGTATGCGATCACAGACCGAACACCTCTTTTATACTGTTGTAATGCAGGAAAAGTCCGTCCCTGCCGAGTTCCTCGATATCCTCGGGTTTTGCCAGCATATACCCGTCGACCTCTTCCGACTGGAGATTAATGTCCCCGTCATCAAAATCAACGGTAAATCTGTATACATCCACAAAGTAATTGTCACCCTCCTCGGGATTTTCCCGGCGATAGGTAAACATGTATCCGCCGTCCGCATCACGCACATCCAGTCCGGTCTCTTCCTTCACCTCACGCACGATAGCCTGATACGAGGTTTCTCCCGCCTGAACGGCGCCTCCGGAGATCTCCCAGCTGCCCGGAGCCCACGATTTGCTCATGACACGTCTGGTGATCAGGAATTCACCCGCAGGCTTCATTATAGCCCCGAGTACAGTCAGATGGTATTCACCGGCTTCCATCGTAAAATCGTTCTTAAGCATGGTTCTGCCGGTCACCTGCTTATTTCTGTCGTATATATCCCAATGCTCCATATTCATTTCCTTTTCCGCTTCCACGATCTCATCCATCATTTCCATGGCGCTTAGCTCCCTTTCAGGTTTGATAGCGGATGTTATCGAAGAACCATCAGACCTTACGGAAGGCTCGGTGTCGCTTTCATCCTTAGATGAGACCACACGGTTTCTGCCATGCTCTTTGGCATAATACAGCAATTCATCGGCCGCCATTATATCCTCATCGGAGCTTCGCGCCGGATTGCCCCTGACCACACCGTAGCTCATGGTAAATTTAATGATCTGTCCGTCATAGTCAACCTGGGTAGCCCTGATCGTCTGCAGGATATCCCAGAGATGGTCCCTCGCGGTCTCCATATCGCATTCTTCAAATATAAAAAGAAATTCCTCGCCACCCCAGCGTATAACAGTTCCTTTGCCGGCCATCTTATCCATCAGGATCCTTGCGACCTCACGGAGCACCGCATCACCGGCATCATGTCCGTATGTATCGTTGACCTTCTTGAAAAAGTCGATGTCTCCGATGGCCACCGAGTATTTGGTTCCGTATTTTGCGGCCTTTTTGCGCACCTGGTCCATCTTGATCTGACCGCTCCTTCGGTTGTTCAGATTGGTAAGAGGATCCTTTTCAACCAGCTTCTTGAGCGAGCCTCTGACGAAAAGCGCGCATCGTCCCATATCCCCGACCTCGTCCTCACGGTTGAGGACAGCCTGATCAAGTTCATCATCCAGATATCCCCCTGCGATACGTCCGAGGAAATCCTTAAGCTTATCAAGATGCTGAACAAGCTTAGATGTATAGGCAACCATCCAGACTGCGGCCAGTATGCCGATCGCCAGGATAATGGCGGCATACGCATAGGCAAGTCTGTGGGCAAATACGAAGGTCTCGCTGTAAGGTCTTGCAACTCCAACCATTCCGATGACCGTTCCGTCATCGGCCGAGACCGGTACGTATGATGCGCAGTATCTGATCTTGTTGATCTCCACATCGTCAAAAAAGCTCTCCCTTCCGTCGATGAGCACCTCTTTGGTGATCTTGTTGTTGGCGATCGTGTTGGTAATGGGCTTGTTAACGGAGTCGCGGATCGTACTCATCATCCTGGTATTATAGAAGAATATCGTGATCTCGGTGGAAGTGTCCCTGGCCAGCTTTTCGACAAAATCCATGTTTTCGGAGATCCGTGTCTCACCCTTATTGAGATAAACGGGAACATCATCCTCATCCACCACCAGATTATACTCGCCTGGATACAGCTCATCATAATATGTAATGACCATATCCCCCACTTCCGCAAGCTCCCGGCTGATCTCTCTTTGCAGCGCTCTGTTAAAAAGCGTCAGGCTCGCTATCAGAAATACGATGCCCATCAGCAGTATTGATGTGATGGTCCTGAAAAGGAATGCCCGTCTTAAGCCTCCCTCTCCTTTGAGTTCTACCTCCTCTATGGTAGTGGGTATAACGGATGATTTGGATTTAGCTGCCATGATCGCCTCCGAAAAGATTGATAAAATATTTATTATTGTATCACATTTTTCTGTCATTTTCTCCACTTTGACACCGTGAACCCGTATGGTATGATATTTGCTATGAAATCCGTATTTACCACCGGAGTCCGTCGACTCGCATATTTCCCCGTTTTGCTGGGTGTAACGGCATGTCTTCTGACAGGCTGTGCCGAAGAAATAACACCCGATACTCATACTCTGTCGGTCGACTTTGAAAATACTTCCGGATCCGGGATCGGGATCGGAGCCACCTATGATGAATGGGCTCTGGCCTACGGTGGTTATCATATCCAGAAGGTCACCGATGACGGACTGATACCCTATACGCCGGATAAACCTGTCGAAGATAGGGAGGCTGAGGGTGAGTCTGTAACGGACGAAAACAGGACGAATGAGGCCGGGACGGATGAAAACAGGACCGGGGTGGCGGATGACGGATCCGCTGATCAGGAATATATCCCACATACCGGGAAATACATGATCTCGGCCTTCTATATAGATAATGAGCCGAAATCCGTGGAGGAGCTAATGGCGGAAACGGGAGCAACGGCAGATGGATTATCCGACCGCCTGACCTCTCCGGAATATCTCGCGGAGCACAGTGTGATGTTCAGATACATCATTTTTACCATAGAAGATGATATCGTCACCGATGTTGAAGGCGACTATCTCGATTACAACACGGAGTTATGATCGCCTGTGTCGCCGGGACGGTTCTGTTGACACACCAGGCGACACCAGGCGACACACAAAATCAAAACATAAACAGGAGGACAAAACATGTGGGCATATGAAAGCTGTTTCTATCAGATATATCCTTTGGGATTCTGCGGAGCACCGTATGAAAACGACGGCGTACGGGAATCCCGTATTCTGAAGGTCCTTGACTGGATACCCCATATCCGGAAGCTGGGAATGAATGCCATCTATTTTTCCCCGGTATTCGAGTCGGACACACACGGATATAACACCCGTGATTATACAAAGATCGATGTCAGACTGGGCACGAACGAAGATTTTAAGAAGGTCTGCGATGCTCTTCACGCCGAAGGTATCAAGGTAGTCCTGGACGGGGTATTCAACCATGTCGGACGCGGATTCTGGGCTTTTCAGGATGTACTCAAAAACCGTGAGAACTCACCCTACAGATGGTGGTTCAACAACATCAGCTTCGAGGGAAACTCCAATTACAACGACGGTCTCTGGTACGAGGGCTGGGAAGGCAACTATGATCTGGTCAAACTGAACCTCGGCAACGAGGATGTGGTTCAGCACATCTTTTCTGCCGTAAAGGGCTGGATCGATGAATTCGATATAGACGGACTCAGGCTTGATGTAGCCTACTGTCTGCCGCCGCATTTCTGCAGCAGGCTGCGTGAATACTGCGACGGTCTCAAAAACGACTTTTTTATACTCGGTGAGGTACTTCACGGCGAATACGGCCGCATGCTGAACGAAATGAATATCCACTCGGTAACCAACTATCAGTGTTACAAGGGCATTCATTCCGCTTTCAATTCAATGAATATGTTTGAGATAATTCATTCCCTCGCCAGACTTTTCGGTCCCGAGGACTGGACGGTAGCCAGAGGCAGACATCTCTTAAGCTTTTGCGACAATCATGATGTGAGCAGGATCGCCAGCATCATCAGCGAACCCCGGCATCTGCCCCTGATATATGCAATGGTATTCGGCATGCCGGGCATCCCCTGCGTATACTACGGAAGCGAGTGGGGCACAAAGGCTGATAAATCACAGGGCGATCCGGCTCTTCGAGTTTCCTTTGACGCTCCGGAATGGAACGAACTGACAGACTTTATCTCTAAACTCGCTGCCGCAAAGAAAGACTCCGAAGCCCTGAATTACGGCAACTTCACCTCAAAGCTGCTGACCAACAGGCAGTGCATCTTTGAGAGAAAAACGGACAATGATCGCGTTCTCGTCGCCATAAACGCCGATGCGGCACCTTTTACCGCCCACTTTGACGCCGGCTGCGGTATGGCCGTAGACCTGATCACCGGAGAAGCCCACGACTTCGGCGGTGGTTCAGAGCTGCCTCCTTATTCCGCTTATTTCTGGAAATGTGAACGATAACCGACTATATTTGATGAGGGGGATATCAAACACGCGTTATTTCGCCTGCTTATACACCGGATCCGCCGGATATCCCCCTTTCAGCTTCTGCATGCCGCGTTGTATCGCATCCCTGGAATTCTTCCAATCGGCATCCTTATTCCGATAATCAAACTTCTCAACCATCCAGCTCACATCCTCGCTTAGACGGTTCATATTTTCCTCCATCAGCCTGAACATCGCAGCAAAAAAGTCCTTTTTGTCCGAATCCTTCATATGCTGCTCCGCATATTCGCAGAGGTCTCCGAAATGGCTCAGGCAGAAGCCCTTGGACGACATTATCCTTCCCCTGAAGTCCGGATCCCGGTCATACATCGTCATAAAGGTATCCAGATATCTGTCATACTCCTTTTCAAAATTGTTGCAGATATAGCAGCTTTTCTCACGTCCGGCTATCCAGGCACTCACTGAGTTTGTCCTGCCTTCCGGTTTTTTGAACCGATCCTTGAGAGACAGCTTAGCGGGAGCGTAGGACCCAAACTCCTTTTTCATCTCACCGATCGTCCTCATATAGTGTGTTTTGAGGATCCAGGCATTGCCAAGCGTATTGCCGTAATCAAACATCTTTTTGAAATGAGTCCTGCAGAATCCCGCGCGGTCAGTCATATCCCTGATATCGGCTTCCATATACGAGCTGCCGCTGCCCAGCACAAAATCCATGAGATCCTGCTCCAGACGACGCTCGATATAGCAGAACGGGCATTCATCCTGCGCATTGACAGCGTCATTCAAAGGTATGGTATACAATTTTTCTTTTGCCATTTTGCTTCTCCTATCCGTCCCCGTGACCCAAAATATTTATCACAATTGTACCCCGATTCGATGCGAAACACAACATCTTGTATAGCTCCGGATCAGGCCGAAAAATCCCTCTTGAAGAGCGGATTTTACTATGCTATAGTGGAAAGCGACCGATTTAGTCAATGTATGGGGTAAAGGTATGAATGAAAAATTTTTTGACCTGAAAAAGGAAAAGCAGGACCGTATGATCAACGCTGCCCTTAAGATATTTGCGGAAAACGGCTATAAGCACTGTTCGACCGACGATATCGTAAAGGAGGCCGGCATCAGCAAGGGGCTTCTTTTCCACTATTTCGGTTCCAAGATCAGACTCTATGAATTCCTGTATGACTATTGCATGAGATTTCTGACACTGGAACTCAAAAGCGCTGTCTCCGACTCCGAGACCGATTATTTCAATATCATCAGAGCTCAGGAACAGGCCAAAAAGAACGTTCTCAAGAGCTATCCCTATCTTCAGATGTTTATAGACAGAAGCAGTACCGAAGACGACGAAATGGCAGTCGAGATCACTTCGGACCTGCGTGACGAGCTGCAGTCGATCTACGATGGTTTTTTAAATCAGGTCGATGCTTCAAGATTTAAAAAAGATGTGGATCCTTCTCTGGTCAACAGCATGCTGCAGGCTACACTCGGTTCAATTATGGCCGATCAGCTGCATCGTGTCAGTTTCAACCCCGACCATTACTACAAAGAAGGCATCAAATATATCAATTTATTACAAAACGTTTGTTATTAATTCTGTGATCTGAAAGGAGTTAATCATGGCAAAAGGACTCGGAAAGGCATTACTTACCAGCAGTATATTGGCAGGAGCGGCAGTCGGCTCATACCTTTTTCTCAGAAAGGAAGGCGTGATAGATGAGAATTCCGCCAGAAATCTTCGCGACAAGGTCAGTGCCGATGCTGCAGAACGTTTCGGGAAGGAACGTACATATGTGGATATCTGCGATGTGGAGGGTCCGGTAAATCCACCCGAAAAATCATCCAGGGGAGATAAACCCGAGAAATCCGTCAGATCCATTTCGAGGAGAGCAGCCGAAGCAAAAAAGGCCGCAAAGGAAGCAGCTGCAGAGGCGACAGCTCCGGTTAAGGAAGCTGTCACGGAGGCCGTATCCAAGACCGCAGATGCAGCCGAACCCGTTAAAGAAACCATCGCTGAAGCAGCCGAGACTGTCGCAAAGGCCAACGAGCCGGTAAGTGAAGCCGCAACTGAAGCCGCAGCTCCGGTTAAGGAAGCTGTCACAGAAACCGTATCCAAAGCCGCAGATGCAGCCGAACCCGTTAAAGAAACCATCGCTGAAGCAGCCGAGACTGTCGCTGAAGCCAACGAGATGGTAAGTGAAGCCGCTGCAGAAGCTACAGCTCATGTAAGCGAATCCGTACAGGAAGCCGTTTCGGATGCTGCATCCGGATTTGAACTTCTGAATGCGCCCAAAATAAATGCCGCCGGCAACAGGGCTGCCGGCAGCACGGAAAGCGAAAACTTCTTTAATGACGAGGAGTGATCATCACTCCGCCTGACCAACCGGAAGTTCATTTAGCTGGGGTTGTCCCGGCTTGGATCTGGCCTTGAGTATCTCATCTTTGAGATCCAGGGCCTTTTCTTTCATCCTGGAATTGATAGCCTTGGAGCCTAACAGCTTGGCAACCAGCCTTGCGGCCTGATCATATTTTTCAAATCTGACGGAAAGTGCCGCGATCAGATAATCTACTGTCATATCATCCATACCGCAGATCGGGGGATTCTCGGTAGCCCTTGCATTGACGAGACCCTCAAGTGCATTTTCCAGGAATTCTCTCTCCAGGCTCATGGTCTCTGCCACTTCCACATTATAGTTCGGATCGGAATGATCCAGTGACATCCATTTGCTTCTGAGCAGCCAGCCCGCCTTCAGACATATATATGCCTTCTCGGAGTTCTTGGCCTGCTTTACGATGGCATTGGCCAGTGCCATCTGATATCGGTTGACAGCTTCATCATATGTATAGGTATCCTTGTCAGCCTCAACGGGACGGAAATTCTGCGCAATCTCCTTTTTAATGGTCCTGCGCTGATTGTCTGTCAGACTTCCCCAGTTTCTGGAAAGCGAAGCACAACCGCAATAAGGACACATCGTCACGTCATATTTAAGAGGCTCGATCCCATCATACTGAGGCCGAAGATCCCTGTCGGTACCGATCAGCTTGGCTTTGCCCGCTCTTACCGCCAGAGTCTTGAAATCCCTGTCACACGCGGGACATTTGCAGCTCTTCTTCAAGAGGAAATCCTCTTCCCTTACCTTGGGAACCTCCGGTTCTGCCTCTTCCTGAGCCGCACTCTCAGCTTCCGCTTCCAGATCCGGATCCTCGTAAAGCTTCATACTGTCGAGTCCGCCAAGTCCCAATTTACCTAAGCCCGATAATAAACCCATTTCAAAAAATCTCCAATCCTGACATTGCCTTCACAAGCACAAATGCTTTCAAGACATATAGTCAACGAATTCGTTTACTATAATTATATCAAATTTCCTTATTTCGGCAACACAAAAGAGCTCTTCAGAGAAACGATCCTGTTAAACACAGGCGCTCCCTCTTTGGAATCCTTGTAATCAACCGTAAAGAATCCCTGTCTGACAAACTGGAAGCTGTCGTATGCCTTTGCAGAAGCCAGTGAAGGCTCCAGGCAGCAGTCCTCAAGCTCCGTCAGTGAATTCGGGTTGAGATTGAGACTGCCATCCTCGTTGTAAACTCCCTTTTCCTCATCGATTATGTTTTCATACAGTCTGACTTTGGCTCTGAGGGCTGTCGGAGCATTTACCCAGTGAATGGTTCCCTTTACCTTACGACCGTCCGGCGAATCACCGCCTCTGGTCTCCGGATCGTACGTACAATGAATACAGGTCACTTTGCCCGATTCATCCTTTTCATAAGAAACGCATGTTACAAAATAAGCATGCATCAGTCTTACTTCATTTCCCGGAAAAAGCCTGAAATACTTCTTCGGAGGCTCCTCCATAAAATCATCTCTGTCTATGTACAGTTCTCTGCTGAAAGGAACCTTACGTGAGCCGAGGCTTTCGTTTTCCAGATTGTTGGCAACATCAAGCTCCTCGGTCTGTCCCTCGGGATAATTGTCAATGATCAGCTTAACGGGATCGAGGACAGCCATCACACGGGGACGTGAAACCTTCAGGTCTTCGCGGATGCAATACTCCAGCATCGAATACTCAGCCGACGCATTAGCCTTGGAAACACCGCAGAGATCCACGAATTTCTTAATGGATCCGGGAGTAAAGCCGCGGCGGCGCAGAGCTGCAATGGACACGAGTCTCGGATCATCCCATCCGTCAACTATGCCCTCTTCCACAAGCTTTTTGATATATCTTTTACCTGTGACCACGTTGGTCAGGTACATCTTGGCAAATTCTATCTGACGCGGAGCCTGCCTGGGCTCGGATTTAAAGCCCGCCTCGATCAGAACCCAGTCATAAAGCGGCCTGTGATCCTCAAATTCCAGAGTACAGATCGAGTCGGTGATACCCTCGATGGCATCCTCAATAGGATGCGCAAAGTCATACATCGGATATATACACCATTTATCCCCGGTATTGTGGTGAGTCATATGGGCTACCCTGTAGATAACGGGATCTCTCATATTCATGTTGGGACTGGCCATATCGATCTTAGCACGCAGAGTCTTGGTACCGTCCTCGTATTTACCTTCCTTCATTTCTTCAAAAAGACGAAGGTTCTCCTCCACCGGTCTTTCTCTCGAAGGATCATCACGTCCGGGCTCGGTCAGGGTACCGCGGTATTCCCTTATCTCATCGGCGGTAAGCTCGGAAACATAAGCCTTGCCGGCCTTGATAAGTGTGATCGCCGCATCATACATTTTGTCAAAATAGTCGGAAGCAAAGAAAAGCCTGTCTTCGAAATCTGCTCCGAGCCATTTTACGTCTGCCTTGATCGACTCGACAAATTCATTTTTTTCCTTGGTGGGATTCGTATCATCAAATCTCAGATTGAATTTACCGCCGTACTGCTGTGCCAGACCATAGTTCAGAAGAATGCTCTTGGCGTGTCCGATATGCAGATAGCCGTTGGGTTCGGGGGGGAAACGGGTCATGACATGATCATAGACACCGTCCTTCAGGTCCTCGTCGATGATCCGCTCGATAAAATTTCTGGAGTCAGCGGAGTCTTTTGAGCCCTCCGCCTCGATTACAGGTTCATTTGTGTTTTCAGCCATTTTTATACCTCTGTTCTTTTGCCGTGATCGGCCGGCCATATCCGGTTGTATCACAGCTGATATTTAATGATGGAAAAGCCTGATGCCCGTAAAGCACATCACCATGCCGTACTTATCGGCCGTGGCGATAACATTGTCATCCCTTACGGAGCCGCCGGGCTGTGCTATATACTTAACGCCGCTCTTATGCGCTCTTTCCACATTGTCTCCGAAAGGGAAAAATGCATCTGATCCAAGCGTTACATCCGTCAATCCGTTCAGCCACTCTCTCTTTTCCTCTAAAGTAAAGACGTCGGGACGCACCTTAAAGGTTCTCTGCCAAGCACCGTCGGCCAGGACATCCATATATTCGTCGCCGATATACAGATCGATGGCATTGTCGCGGTCTGCTCTGCCTATGGTATCCACGAACTGCAGACCAAGTACCTGCGGAGACTGGCGCAGATACCAGTTATCTGCCTTGCTGCCCGCAAGTCTGGTGCAGTGGATCCTGGACTGCTGTCCTGCTCCGATACCGATGGCCTGTCCGTCCCTGACATAGCATACGGAATTGGACTGTGTATACTTCAGCGTGATCATACTGACAGCCATATCTATACGGGCCTGATCAGTGATCTCCCTGTTAGCGGTTACTATATTGGAAAAGAGCTCGTCATTGATCACCAGCTCATTCCGTCCCTGTTCAAATGTCACTCCGTAGACCTGCTTACGTTCGACCGGGGCGGGTCTGTAGCTCTCATCCATCTGAAGGACACAGTAATTGCCCTTTTTCTTGGCCTTGAGTATCTCAAGGGCTTCATCGGTATAGCCGGGGGCTATGACTCCGTCGGAAACCTCGGGCTTGATCAGCATGGCCGTAGGCAGATCACACACGTCTGAAAGGGATATGAAATCGCCAAATGAACTCATGCGGTCCGCGCCCCTTGCCCTTGCATAGGCATTTGCCATCGGACTCAGCTCGGCATCGGGCTTAACCCAGTATATCTGCCTCTCCACATCCGAAAGCGGCTGTCCCACTGCGGCTCCCGCGGGAGAAACATGCTTAAAGCTCGTTGCGGCGGGAAGGCCGGTTGCTTTCTTCAGCTCACTGACAAGCTGCCAGCCGTTCAAAGCATCCAGCAGATTGATGTACCCGGGTCGGCCGTTTAATACGGTCACGGGCAGATCGGAGCCATCCTCCATAAATACCCTCGAGGGCTTCTGATTGGGGTTACACCCGTATTTCAATTCCATTTCGTTCATATTTTACGTTACCTTTCTATGGTCAATGTGTCGTCGGGACGGTTCTGCCAACACAAAATGTGTCGTCGGGACGGTTCTGCCAACACATCATTCATGCACGTTAACGATCCGGGTCTCAAAGCTTCCGTCCGTCAGATCGATAAACCTCACAAACAGCGAAACCTTGTTGTCATCATCCAACGCATTCCAAAGCTTCTCTGTCATTTCATCTATATCGTCATTAAGTTCAACCCTGACCGGCTCACCCTCGAAGCTCGGCAGCGGATCCCCGTCACCGATATAAGTATGAATGATCCTGCCTTCTCCTGCAACCGGAGTATCGTATACATATGTATATCTGTCGCATCCGGACGCATCGGAATTACTCTTCAAAATAGACATCTCAAATCCAAGCCCACCGTCAGCCACATTCATAACGCCCGATATCCTGGGGGTATAATTGGGCGCATCAGGCTCAAATTCCCTTGATTCAAGGCTTGTTTTCATATCCATTCCGGATGTCAGACCGTCATAGATCGTATCGGTCTGATCACCGTTTGTAACTATCATGACCGAGCCGAGCACTCTGACGGGTGAATAGATTATCAGGCTCGGGTCGGACAAAAGAGCCGGATCATGCGCTTCGGTCCTGATACCGTCGCCGTCTTCCACGAATACACGGTTACGGCTGTTCACGCTCCGCCCCATTATGAAATACGCGCTGACAGCGAATCTTCCGTCCGCTGAAAGTCCCATCAATACACCCCGTCCGGGATATGTGTTCCTTGAAAGATAGTCATACAGATTCTGCTTCTTCATTATAAATATTTCTCCTCAAACTGATCTTGCGGCAGCGGCCTGCTGAAATAGAAGCCCTGAACCATACGGACATCCATATCGGAAAGCACGTCGAACTGCTCGACCGTCTCTATACCTTCGACACAGATCGACTTGCCGATCATCTTGGCCAGCATCGCAATATATCTGACAAAAGCCTGTGAATAAGAATCGCTTGCCAGTTCCCTGATAAAGCTCTGATCCACCTTGATAACATCAATGGGAAGCTCCCTGATATGATTGAGCGACGAATAACCTGTACCGAAATCATCCAGGGCAAGCCTGCAGCCCAGTCCTCTGATAGCGGCAAGCACCTCCTTCATCTTGGTCATATCGTTGATAGCCAGACTCTCCGTAACCTCCAGGGTGAGGTTGTGCGGATTAATGCCGCTTTCGTCGATGGCACGCTGTACGATCTGCACTATATCGGGCTGAACCAGCTGAACAACGCTCAAATTCACATTAACCTTGTAATTCGGATGACCGTTGTCATTCCATGCCTTGCAGGCAATACATGCTTTTTTGAGAACATGCTCGCCGATAGGTATGATCAGACCGAGATATTCTGCAAAAGGGATAAAATCAGCCGGCGAGACAAACCCAAGTCCCGGACTGTCCCATCGTACCAGAGCCTCGGCGCCTACACAGGGAGTGCCGTCAAGCTGTATATCCATGATGGGCTGGAAATAAACCAGAAATTCCTCATAGCCCCTGCTCGCAGCGTCGCGCATATGCTTTTCCATATCAAGACGTCTGCTGGATTCGGAATCCATATCGCTGTTGTAGACCGCAACCTTGTTCTTGCCGCTCTTTTTGGCTTCGTACATGGTGATGTCGGCCTTTTTGATCAGATCCTGTACCTGAGTGCCCTCAGTGGGGAATGTGACCACACCCATACTCATGGTGCAGTAATAATCCGCATCCTTGAGGAACCACGGTCTCGTAAAGATGGCCTTGATATCGGTAATGATCCTGTCCAGATCAGGATAGGATTCGGGCGGAATTATGATGACAAACTCGTCACCGCCCATGCGGTAACAGGTGTTTTCCACGCCTGAAACCCGGGCAAAGCTGTGTGCGATGGACTGAAGCAATATATCGCCGTACTGATGTCCGAGTCCGTCGTTGATATGTTTAAAATCGTCAAGATCCAGATATAGCAGGGAGCCTCTCGTACCATCCGTAACGCTGCTGTCAACAAATTTTGCCAGATCGCGTTCACAGCACATACGGTTGAACAGTCCGGTCAGGAAATCCGTATAAGCAAGCTGCTCTATCCTCTTTTGATTCTTTTTCTTTTCGGTTATATCCAGGATCGAACACAAAATGGACGTAGACTGCCCCATCCAGACTACCCTTGCATAATACAGCTCGTAATATGCGTCACGCTCACCATAGTATATCTCAAGCGATCCGCTCTCGCTTTCCTCCGGGATAGCCGACTCAAAAACGCTGACCAGCGGCTTGTTCTCCTCTTTATCGGCTTTGATCTCGGAAGTAAAAGCCGCAACCATCGTCCTGTTGGTAAACTGCAGGACTCCCGTGGTCAGATCCCTGACATAGATACAGGTTCCGACGTTATCCAGGGAATTGCGGACACTTTCAAAAGAGCTGGCAATGTTGATCTCGTATCTCCTGCGCTCGATGATCGACTCTATGATACGCGTCGCATCGGAAAGGAAATTGATCTCGTCAACCGTCCAGTAACGTTCTTCGTTGCATTCGTCATAACAGGCATACATATAGGCCGGTCTGTCGGAGGACTTGATCGGCACCATGACCATGGCCTTGATATCCTGCTCAGACATTTCACGTGCCCAGTCGGGATTTATGACGCTTGAGCCTGTTGATATCGACTGTAATTTATTGCCGGAAAGGAACGAAAAGCGTGGAAGATCCCGGCTTCTCTCAAATCTCGGAACAACTCCGGGGACATACCATCCTGCCAGAATATCGATCAATCCGTTATCCTGCATATTGGTTATATAAATGTGAGCGCTGCTCAAATGCAGATACTCGCCGATCAGCTTAAGCGCCGCGGAGGAAAGGGACTCCGCGATCTCATCCCTGCCCATCAGCTGTACGATCTGGGTCATGACCTCAGAACGTTTCAGCGCCTCTTCAAGCTCAGCCTCCGAATACCTGCTCCGCCTGTTCTCCGCCTCGGCATTGACTGCGGAAATACGAGCTCCCACCTGATACACGGTAGTTTCCCTGATCAGATCCAATGCATCCTGCATCCGCTCGTATGTAAGTGTCCTTGAAAAGCCGGTCATTCCGGGATCTGCAGATACCGTTTCATCGGCATCCTCCAGCACTCCGATCACGACCCAGGTCAAAAGAGGCTGTCCGTTTACTCTGGCAGTCGTCACTCCCAGTTTGATATTGGGAGCCGAGGTATCCTCAATAACCTGATCCTCCAGTGAACTCTGTGTCAATCTGTAAAAAACATCGGCAACTGTCTCGGCCGGGATATAATTGACCAGCCTCTCAACCTCGTCCTTAGGACCGCTGATCTCAGTCACCGGTACGCCTGCGGAATCAAGGCAATAGGAATACACGCCTGCCACGGACGAAAAGCTGTCCTGCAGCTGGCTCAGGTATTCTATATCAATTAATCTGTCTCTGCCTCTGTTAATCTGCATCACTCGACTGAATAATTCGGTGCTTCCTTCGTAATATGGATATCATGGGGATGGCTCTCTTTGAGCGATGCAGCCGAAATCTTAATGAATTTGGACGTCTTCTGCAATGTCTTTATATCGGCTGCCCCACAGTAACCCATACCGGATCTGATGCCTCCCACGAGCTGGAATACCGTATCCTCCACGGATCCCTTGAAAGGAACTCGTCCCTCAACGCCCTCAGGCACGAGCTTCTTCGCGTCTGACTGGAAATAGCGATCCTTGCTGCCGTTCTCCATGGCCGCAATAGATCCCATGCCACGGTATACCTTATATTTACGCCCCTGATAAAGCTCTGTCATACCGGGGCTCTCCTCGCATCCCGCAAAAAGCGAGCCCATCATACATACGTTTCCGCCTGCGGCAATTGCCTTGGTCATATCGCCCGAATACTTGATACCGCCATCGGCTATAATGGGGATGTCATACCAGCTGGCAACCTCATAGCAATCCATGATGGCCGTGATCTGAGGCACTCCGATACCCGAAACGACTCTTGTCGTACATATGGATCCGGGGCCGATACCCACCTTGACCGCATCCGCACCGGCCTCTATCAAAGCCTTGGTAGCCTCACCGGTAGCCACGTTTCCGGCTATCACGTCCAGATCGGGATAAGCTTCCTTGATCATTCTCAGACACTTCAGCACATTTTCGGAATGTCCGTGTGCGGAATCGAGAACAACCACGTCAACCTTGGCTTCCACCAGAGCCTTCACTCTGTCAAGCACGTTGGCTGTGATGCCGACTCCCGCTCCACAGAGCAGCCTGCCCTGTGAATCCTTGGCCGAAAGGGGGTATTTAATGGTTTTTTCTATATCCTTAATAGTAATAAGGCCAACCAGGTTATAATTTTCATCCACGATCGGCAGCTTTTCCTTACGGGCCCTGCCGAGAATATCCTTAGCTTCGTCAAGCGTGATACCCTCACGGGCTGTTATAAGATTCTCACTGGTCATCACTTCCTTGATCCTGCGTGAATAATCCGTCTCAAACTTAAGATCTCTGTTGGTGATGATGCCCACAAGCTTACGTCCTTCGGTCACCGGTACGCCGGAAATGCGGAATTTGTGCATCAGCGCCTCGGCATCCTCCAGAGTATTTTCGGGAGAAAGCGAAAAAGGATCCGTGATAACGCCGTTCTCGGATCTTTTGACCTTGTCGACCTCTTCTGCCTGCTCCTCAATGGACATATTCTTGTGAATGATACCGATCCCGCCCTGTCTGGCCATCGCAATAGCCATATTGTGCTCGGTTACGGTGTCCATTCCGGCACTCATCATGGGAATATTGAGTTTGATCTTTTTAGTCAGCCAGGTAGTCAGATCCACCTGATTAGGTATGACCTGGGAATACGCAGGCACCAGCAGTACATCGTCAAAAGTAATCCCTTCACCTATTATCTGTCCCATAATCCTATCCTCACTTTCTTAACTATGATTCAATCCCTGAATGTCTTTCTCGGAGCCACATTATATACAGCCTTTACAAAATCCTCGTTGGGCTCAAAAACGATCATTTCATTGCCCTCGTAGTACATTGCATACCTGGTATCCGGTTGATTTATCACTTTGGATGAAAAATCCTTTGTCTTAACATCGCGATTTTTGAACGGATCCAGATGATATGAATTCATCGGAGCCATGACCTCCATCCGGTCAACCTCATATGAAGCCACTCGCTTTCTGCGGCTTCTGCCCAAAATACGATCAATGGAGATCTCGTGATCAAGATAAAGGTACTCATACTCCACGGTGCATTGCATTGAAACGAAATATGCTCCGGCTCCGCAGGCGATTGCCATGATAAGTGCGACGATATAGCCCATCAGCCCCAAAAAGGCGAATGCCGCGCAAAGCATGATCAACAATATTCGAAAAAATTTCATGACCGGAGATACCTTAGTCTGCACCAGACACTCTACATATGTTTCACTATTCATAGATAACCTCAAGAAAATCGAAATTGACCGGTAATTCAGATCCGCCGTTCTAACGAGTATAATCTTATTAATAATACACCATTTGCACACGAAAAAGATAGTACATTTTTACCAAATACTTTCCTTTTTCATCATGGCAGTATACTTAAGCTCAGCGATCTCCCAATCCTCATAATTATCGATATCCTGAACTTCCGTTTCCGGCAGGATAAAGGGGGCCCGGCGATCGCCGATCACACCATCACACTCCAGATATTTCGAAGCGTTATAAATATAAAACTGACCTGCATCGTGATAAAACTTCTCCAGATCCTGGGAGCGGGAGTTTCTGTATTCAGGCCATTTCCACTTAAGTTCTCCGTCTTCTATAATGAAAGAACGCTGCGGAGGAAACGAAAACGATACCACGGAAACCATTTCATAATATCCGTTATCTTTCATGGTCCGCATAGCTTCCTTAAGTTTCTCCGGTGTGACAAAGGGGGCCGTGGGATAAATGCAGCACATATAGTCAAAGGTTTTTCCCAGCTCCCTGTACTTCGTTATGACCTCCATCAGCACATCCCGTGTAGTAGCAAAATCGCCGGAGGTCGTTTCCGATCTCATAAAAGGCACTTCAGCCCCGTATTCCCGGGCAATCTCAGCTATCTTGACCGAATCGGTCGACACCATCACCTCATCAAAAAGCCCGCTGTTTAATGCCGCTTCTATACTATACGCGATGATAGGTTTACCGCAGAACTCCTTTATATTTTTTTCGGGTATTCTCTTTGACCCGCCGCGGGCCGTAATGATCGCTAAATTCGCCATGCCTCCTCCTTTTGTGTCGCCGGGACGGTTCTGTCGACACATTTTGCGTCGCCGGGACGGTTCTGTCGACACATCTTCAATTTTGCCTTAACCGGTAATGCATGGTCAAGCCCTTACATGAGAAAACCTCTAACTTTATTGAAAATTTATAATGCAGAGGAGGAAAGCGTGGTAAAATTGGGCATAGAAATGCATCCATGCATTTCTGAACATGCCCTGTCCCATCCGTGGTACTGGGGCATAGAAATGCATCCATGCATTTCTGAACATGCCCTGTCCCATCCGTGGTACTGGGGCATAGAAATGCATCCATGCAGAATACACCAGCGAGGTTTACATAATGTCAACTATCTGGGAAGAAACAAAAAAACAGGGCTCCAAGATGAAGGATCGCCCTTTAAAAGAGAAAATCGCTTATTTCTGGGAATACTATCACGTACAGGTTCTGATCGGAGCAGGAGCTCTTGCTATAGTCATCTCGATCATACATGCTATTGCTACCTCCAAAGACTATGCTCTGAGTGTAGTTATGATAAACTCCCTCGCTCCGTCGATGACCGAGGTTACCGATGAATGGACATCCGATCTGAGCGAGCTTATTGAATTTGATCCGAAGAAATACGAGGTTTATATAGACAGTACGATAATGCTCGGCTCTGATAGAGCCACCGCCAACGAAGAATACGCCAGTCAGCAGAAAATGGCTGCACTCATCAGCTCAGCTTCTATCGATATTCTCATTTCGGACTCGGAACAGTTCGAGCGATATGCCCAGAATAACAGCTTTGCCGATCTGAGGACCGTTTATTCGGAAAGCGAGCTGAAAGCGTTTGAGGGACGGATATACTATACAGACAGGAATACCTTTAAAGATTATGAATCGGATGCCAATATCAACGTGGATATAAACGCGCTTCAGGCATCCTATACCGTTGATCACCGTGATCCGTCTTCGATGGCAGATCCGGTTCCGGTAGGAATCTACGCTTCGGGAAATACAAAAATCGGCAATGCAGGTGTCTATTCACACTACACTGCCGATGATACCTATCAGGGTCACCCCATCGAAGCGGTCATCGGAATACCCGCCAACAGTCCCCGAATCCCGGCGGCCGTGACCGGCATTGATTATTTCCTGAACTGATCAGGAAATCACAACAGTTCCTTCAAAATCCGATTTACGCTTCCGGGATCGCACTTGCCCTGCATTGCCTTCATTGTCTGTCCAACCAGGAACCCGATCGCCTTTTCCTTGCCGTTATGATAATCTTCAACAGACTGCGGATTCTCTGCGATAACGCGTGCAATAGTTTCGCGAAGCGCACCCTCATCATTCTGAGTGGCAAGTCCGTGTTCCTCAACATACTTGACCGGGTCACAATCCGTATCAAACATGTCTTCAAAGACCTCTTTTGCCACGGTAGAATTAACGGTTCTCTTTTCAGCCAGATCAATAAGGGCTGCCAGATGCTCCGGACTGAAGCGGATGTCCTCGGGATCGAGATTCTTTTCCTTCAAAAGCCGCATGGTCTCAACCATCAGCCAGTTGGAAACCTTCTTGGCAGGCGCCCCCTTTGAAACCGTTTCTTCAAATATATCAGCAAGATGCTTATTCTCGGTGATCAACAGGATATCCTTCTCGGGAATGCCATATTCCTCTTTATACCTGACGATCTTGGCATCACGGAATTCCGGCTGTCTGGAGCGGATCTCATCCAGCATCCCCTCGGAAACACTGATGGGAACCAGATCCGGATCGGGGAAATAACGGTAATCCTGAGCGTCTTCCTTGCTTCGCATCGCATAAGAACACTCTTTATCATCATCCCAGCGTCTGGTCTCCTGAATAACCTTTTCACCGGATTCTATAAGGTCTATCTGTCTCTCGGTCTCTCCGGCGATCGCACGGGCTATGGATCTGAAGGAATTGAGATTTTTCATCTCGGTACGGGTACCGAATTCCTCGCTTCCGATCGGGCGGACACTTAAGTTTACATCCGCACGCATGCTCCCTTCCTGCAGCTTACAGTCGCTGGCACCCAGATAGGAGATGGTCATACGCAGCTTTTCCAGATATGCGATAACCTCCTCGGCGGAACGCATATCAGGCTCTGACACTATCTCGATGAGCGGAACTCCCGATCTGTTATAATCGACCAGCGAATTCTCGCCCCAATCATCATGAATCAGCTTGCCCGCATCCTCTTCCATATGGATCTCATGAATCCTGACCGCTTTTTTGACACCGCTTTCGGTCTCGATATCCACATGCCCGTTACGGCAGATAGGCAGATAGAGCTGTGAGATCTGATAGTTCTGCGGATTATCGGGATAAAAATAATTTTTGCGGTCAAACTTGCAATACCGTGTGATATCGCAATTAGTGGCAAGTCCGACTGCACATGCATATTCGAGCACCTTTTTGTTCAAAACCGGAAGCGATCCCGGCATACCGGTGCATACGGGACAAGTATGTGTGTTCGGCTCTCCTCCGAACCCGGTCGAGCATCCGCAGAAGATCTTGGTTTTGGTGGCAAGCTCTACGTGAACTTCCAGACCTATGACTGTTTCGTAATTTGTACTCATTATATTCCTCGTTATTCTATGGATCAGTGGGACGGTTCTTTTGATCCAAACGGATCAGTGGAACGGTTCTCCCAGATCACCGGCACTGTTCATAAGTATACGCAGTCCTCAGCAGTTTATCCTCACAGAAGCAGTCCGCAAGCAGCTGGACACCGATCGGAAGTCCTGCAGCGGAAGTTCCGCACGGAACACTGATGCCCGGAAGTCCGGCCAGATTCACGGAAATCGTATAGATATCTCCGAGATACATCTGTATCGGATCCGAAAGGGACTCGCCAAGCTTCGGCGCTGTGGTGGGTGCCACCGGTCCAAGGATTATATCGTATTTTGAAAAGGCATCATCGAACGCTTTCTTTATCAGTGCCTTTACCTTCAATGCCTTAAGATAATATGCGTCATAGTAACCGGAGCTTAATACAAAGCTTCCAAGCATGATACGCCTCTTGACCTCCGCACCAAATCCCTCGGAACGGCTCTTCTTGTACATATTATGTAAACTGTTATATTCCTCGGTGCGATAACCGTATTTAATTCCGTCAAATCTCTCCAGGTTCGAGCTGGCCTCGGCCGCCGCGATCGTGTAGTATGCAGGGATCGCATAGTTGACAAGACTCAGATCAAACTCTTCTACCTGCGCGCCGGCATTCTTCAAAACATCGGCAGCTCCCCGGACAGAAGCCGCAACCTCCGGATCCAGACCATCACCGAAATAATCACGCGGAATCCCGACTTTGATGTCCTTTACATCTTTATTCAGATACTTTGTATAATCCTGACTGTCACGGTCAACAGAGGTCGAATCCCTGAAATCATGACCTGCGATAGCGGTAAGCGCGGCTGCTGCGTCAGACACATCGCGCGTAATGGGACCGATCTGGTCGAGCGACGAACCGTAGGCGATAAGTCCGTATCTGGACACCGTGCCATAGGTAGGCTTAAGTCCCACAACACCGCAATACGAAGCAGGCTGTCTGATAGAACCTCCGGTATCGGAGCCGAGAGCATATGCACACTCGCCTGCTGCCACTGCCGCTGCCGAACCGCCCGAAGATCCCCCGGGGACATGATCCGGATTCGCGGGATTACGCGTAGGACCGAAATAGGATGTTTCCGTAGTGGATCCCATCGCAAACTCATCCATATTGGTCTTGCCAAGGATAACCGCACCGGCTTCACGAAGCTTGCTGACCGCAGACGACTCATATGTAGGAACGAAATTATACAAGATCCGGGATGAACATGTGGTCAACAGGTTCTCGGTACACATGTTATCCTTTATAGCTACGGGAACTCCTGCCAAAGGAGACTTAAGTCTTCCGGCCTGTATCTCTGTATCGGCCTCCTTCGCTGCCTTCATGGCTCCTTCCTCGTCCACGGTCACATAGCAGTTGTACTTTTCGTCCGAATCCCTGATGGACTGCAGATATCCGGTAGTGGCCTCGACGGAGGTCATCTCACCGGCGGATATTTTCCGTCCCAGTTCAAGGGCAGACATTTTCAAGATATCTCTCATATTAAAAAATCCTTTAATATATTAATCAAAAGTCTTAGGCACCACAAACATGCCGTCCTGCTCCTCGGGAGCATTGGCCAGTATCTTGTCACGCATGTCAATGCCGGTCACCTCATCCTCGCGGAACACGTTCTGCACGGGGAATGCGTGGCTCATCGGCTCCACGCCGTCCGTGTCCAGCTCGCCCAGCATGTCTATGTAGTCGAGCATGCGTCCCATATCGGACTTGGCGGCTTCCTTTTCCTCATCGCTAAGCTCAAGCTTAGCCAGGATGCCTACGTATTCAATTGTCTCATCACTAATGACGTTGTTCATAATTTCTCTCCGATCGCTCCATCCGTCACACAGGTCCGGCAGCCGAACCGGCTATGCGATGCCGCCTGTCAATCCCTGACCTTGATATGAACCTCACGAAGCTGTAGCTCCGTAACCTCATTTGGTGCATTGCACATCAGATCCTGTCCGGATCCGCTCATAGGGAATGCGATGATTTCCCTGATATTTTCCTCATTTCTGAGGAGCATGATCATACGATCCACACCGGGAGCCATACCTGCATGCGGCGGTGCGCCGAACTGGAATGCCTGATAAAGGGCTCCGAACCTGGTCTGCAGCACCTCTTCATCATAACCGGCGATCTTAAACGCTTCCACCATGATCTCCATGTCGTGATTTCTGACAGCACCGCTCGAAAGCTCAACGCCGTTACATACTATGTCATACTGATATGCCAGTATTGTCAGCGGATCTTCTTCTTTAAGCGCCTTCAGGCCTCCCTGGGGCATTGAGAAAGGATTGTGTGTAAATCCGATCTGCTTAGTCTCCTCATCCATCTCATACATGGGGAAATCATTGATATAGCAGAATCTGTATGCATTCTTTTCGAGAAGGTCAAGCCTTATGCCAAGTTCCTGTCTGATCTGTCCGGCAAAAAGATTTGCCCTCTGCTCTTTATCAGCTATGAAAAAGATGGTGTCGCCGGATTCAAGCCCTGCGATCTCTCTGATCTCGCCCTTTAACTCATCGGGAATGAACTTGTCGATAGGACCCTTATAGGAAAGATCCTCGGCAACCTCCAGATATCCCAGACCTCCCATGCCGATCTCCTGAGCGAATTTGAGCAGCTTCTCATGGAAGCCCTTGGACATATCGGCATGAACCTTGATCGCGCGCACTGTCTTGCCTGTAAAAGGCTTAAACGTACACTTCTGGAAGAAATCAGTCACATCT
Source organism: Lachnospiraceae bacterium (assembly GCA_017460885.1). Lineage (GTDB taxonomy): Bacteria > Bacillota > Clostridia > Lachnospirales > Lachnospiraceae > XBB2008. Next base: position 9,899 of record JAFUAB010000046.1, on the reverse strand, counting down.
ATTATACGCAGGGGATTGCGAAGATCCGGCTTATCGGTTCCGAATTCAAGCATCGCCTGCTTGTAGCTGTATATCGGATAAGGTGCCTCGGTGATCACACTGCCCTCAGGGGCAAATTTCTTAAATGCAGCGGTAAGCACCTGCTCACCTACCGCAAAAACATCCTCCTGGGTAGCATAGCTCATCTCAAAGTCAAGCTGATAGAACTCTCCTGGGGATCTGTCAGCCCTTGCATCCTCATCGCGGAAGCAGGGAGCTATCTGGAAATATTTATCAAAGCCGGACACCATGAGCAGCTGCTTGTACTGCTGGGGTGCCTGGGGAAGTGCATAAAATTTGCCCTTAAAACGGCGTGAAGGCACAATGTAATCGCGTGCGCCCTCGGGACTGGATGCGCACAGGATCGGAGTCTGTATCTCCACGAATCCCATTTCTGTCATTTTTTCACGCAAAAAGGCGATAACCTGTGACCTGAAAAGTATATTGTCCTTGACCTTGGGATTACGCAGGTCGAGATATCTGTATTTGAGACGCACATCTTCTCTGGTCTCTTTGGAAGTCTGTATCTCAAAAGGCAACTGCTTGTAAACCTTGCCGAGTACGTCTATCGTCTTAGCTTCCATCTCAATGGTTCCCGTAGGGATCCTGGGATTGTAGGTTTCCTCGTCCCTCTTTTCGATCGGCCCCTCCACGGAAATGCTCATCTCACGGGTTATGCCATCCAGCAGCGAAGTGTCGCGAAGAACCACCTGCAGCACGCCGTACATGTCGCGCACGTCCAGGAATGAAACACCGCCATGGTCACGAATATTTTCAACCCAGCCGGCAACCCTCTTTGTCTCGCCGATGTTAGCCTCCGTAAGCTCTCCTATTGTAGTGTTGCGATATCGATTATTTGGTGTCATCATATGTCTCTCCATGTTTTATGTATTTGTTCGGATCCGGTTTTCTTCCTTTTGACGGAAATTCCGGCCCGGGGATCTAATCCCGTTTGTCAGAATCCCGGTCTGAGGATCATCATAATCCCTTCAGCCTGTCGACCGCCCTCACGGTGTTTTCATACGATCCAAAGGCAGTCAGCCTGAAGTATGTCTCGCCGCTGGGGCCAAAGCCCGAACCGGGAGTGCCCACTATCTGAACCTTATTCAACAGATAATCAAAAAAATCCCAGCTGGACATACCGTCAGGCGCCTTCAGCCAGATGTAGGGCGCGTTCACTCCGCCGGAAACCTCGAAGCCTGCATCTTTAAGTCCATTCAGGATGTAAGCCGCATTCTTCATGTAATATCCGACCAGTCCGCGGATCTCGGCCTTGCCGCTCTCGGAATAAACCGCCTCGCCGGCTCTCTGAATGATGTATGGTGCTCCGTTGTATTTGGTTCCGTGGCGCCTGGCCCACAGGGCATGCAGTCTTGTTCCCTCGACCGTCAGGTCCTTTGGAATCACCGTAAAGCCCAGTCTGACGCCTGTAAATCCTGCATTTTTGCTGAATGAGCGAAGCTCTATCGCGCACTTTCTTGCGCCTTCGCACTCATAAATGCTGTGCGGCACGTTGTCCTCTGAAATATATGCCTCATAAGCTGCGTCATATATTATAACACAGGAGTTAGAGTTGGCGTAGTCAACCCACTTCTGCAGTGCATCCTTTGTAATAGTCGCTCCCGTCGGATTATTAGGGAAGCAAAGATAGATCAGATCCGGCTTTTCCTCAGGTAATTCCGGGGCAAAACCATTCTCCGCCGTGCATGGCATATAGATCACGTCGCTCCACGTGCCGGTCTTTTCATCATACGTGCCGGCACGGCCTGCCATGACGTTGGTGTCCACATACACCGGATAAACCGGATCACAGACGGCAATCTTATTATCCGTGCCAAAAATCTCCTGAATGTTGCCGGAATCACACTTGGCGCCGTCTGAAACAAATATCTCGTCAGCTTCAACCTCGCAGCCTCTGGCCTTGTAGTCGTTGTCGGCTATGGCCTTTCTGAGGAACTCATATCCCAGGTCCGGCGCATATCCGCGGAATGTTGCCTCATCCGCCATCTCGTCCACCGCCTTATGCATCGCGGCTATGATCGTCGGGGTCAGAGGCCTCGTCACGTCTCCTATGCCAAGCCTTATGATCTCGTCTTTTTTGTCCGGGTTGGCTTCAGCGTAAGCCGCCACCTTCTTTGCTATCGTGGAAAAAAGATAGCTGCCCGGCAGCTTCAGGTAATTGTCATTTATCTTTGCCATATACTCTTCTCACTTCTCACTAAACCTGTATATCAATATTTCCTCTCTGATTTGCCGACATAATCGATGGAGCCGGTAAAAACTTCGGTTGCGGGGCCGGTCATGAACACGTGCGAGCCCTCGCCGGCCCACTCAATGGTCAAAACCCCACCGGGCAGCTTAACATCCACCACATCATCACAATAACCATTTAATATAGAAGCAACAGCGCTGGCGCAGGCTCCCGTTCCGCATGCCAGAGTCTCTCCGGTTCCACGCTCCCATACCCGCATATCTATATGAGAACGGTCAATCACATGCACAAATTCCGCATTCACCCGATTAGGAAAAGCCGGATGGTTCTCGATCAAGGGGCCCAATCCATGCACGTCAGCCGACCATACGTCGTTGACGTAGGTGACCGCGTGGGGGTTGCCCATTGAGACGGCGGTTATCGATATGCTTAATTTGTTCTTCTTTTCTGTTGCTGACTCAAATGCCAGATCATACTTTCCCGGCTCAATGCCCTCCGGGCGTCCGTTTAATTTACCTGCATCCACGCCGATCGGCACCGACACGACCCTGTCCCCTTCAAATCCCGGTATGCTCACCGGCACTTCAGAGGGCGTCAGCATCGCCTCACTCATATCTACGCGAACCTTTACAACCCGGCCGTCAGCACCCGGAGTCAGCTGAAGCTCCTTTACGCTGCCGCCGGAAATGATCCTGACGTCAGTCCGGTCGGTCAGGCCATGGTCATATACATATTTAGCCACACACCGGATGCCGTTGCCGCACATTTCGGATCTGGTGCCGTCCGCATTCCACATCTCCATCTCGAAGTCGGCTTCGTCGGAAGGATTGATAAAAATCGCCCCATCGCCACCGATCCCGAAATGCCTGTCGGAAACAAACCTGACGAAATCAGGTTTATCCTCCGGCTCCATGTGGATCCGGGTGCCGTCTATGTAGACATAGTCATTGCCGCAGCCATGCATCTTGGTGAAGTTCATAACATTAAAAGTATATACTATTTTATCCTATCAGAAAAGGGTAAAACAATTAAAGGGTCAGCAACACTTCCGCTATACGATCCGCGCCGTGTCCGTCCACAAGCGAACGAAGCATGCTGCTTCGTTCGTCCGGCTCCTCATCAGTCATTGCCGAAATTTCCTGCAGAAAAGCGGTAATCTTTCGCAAACATCCGTCACAGTTCGTCCTGAAATCTCCGGCGTAGGGCATTAAGCATGCTTCACTTTGCAAGGCTGTCCCTGCCCCGGCAGCTGCCGGATCCCCATCAGACGAAATGCCTGCGAAAAACCTTGCGTTGGACATCTGATTATCCGCAATTGTAAATGTGATCGTCGGAATGCCCATGGCGCTGAGCTCATACAGCGTGCTGCCCGCAGAAGAAACCGCCACACGGCATAATGACATCACATAAGCCACATCCGAAACATTCTGATGAAGCAGGACACGTCCGGACTCCACTGCATTTAATATATATTCGGATGGATTATAATATCTGCCGGCAAGGATGTGCACCTTATCAAATCCCGGAGTATCCACTATACTGCGAACTATGATTTCTGTCAGTCCAAGGCTGTCCGAACCGCCTGTTGTCACCAGTATGCCTTTATATGGACCGGAATTATCGCTCTCATCACGATCTGTTTCGATACGGTGTTTGATAAACTGCTCCCTGATAGGAATATATGCCGATCCAAGATATAGCTCGGTTCCGTCCGGAGCCTCGGCAGAGCAATTAAAGTCACCTACTGTTGGATTTTGCCCATACAGGCGCTCGTATCCCATCGAAATTGCAGCCGGACAATAGTTGATCACCGCATCCACAGGATAAGCCTTTTCGCAGAGATCATCCATGTATGCCACACGAATCCCGGCCTTCCTCAGCCTGTCAAAATACCCGACAGTCACACTATAGCTGTCCACCAGCATGGCAACTATGCCTTCCGATCTCAGATATTCGATCAGTACGTCAATCTCGGATCGCATATCGGACCAGTCAGTGCCCAGAACATGAACACGGATCTTATGTCCGTGCGCGAAAGGCACAACGCCCTCATCCGCTGATACAAGCACAGCCTCTGCGCCCATCCGGATAATGCTGTTTGCCACGACCATACACCTTTGTACGTGACCCGTCGCTATCTTTTCATTTGTATCTACGCGAATCGCGATCTTTTTTACCATAATCAAATCATAACTATAAGGAAATATTGATCAATCCTCATTTTACGGCACTATACGTTAACTGATCGCATCCGTGAACCGGTGTCAATAGCGCCACAAAAAACAGTATATCACAATTCCTTAAACTCCCTCGCTCCGAAGCCGTCGAATCTCACCCAATAGTTGTCCAGGTTATTGTTGCCGTTGTTCTTACGGATGTATTCGTCGAAGTCAAAGGTCTCCATGCCGATGTTTTCTGTCTGTATTCTATGATCGGCAGATCCGCTGCTACAAGCGTTTCATTATAGAAGGTTACGACTGTGACCTTACATATGCCCTTGCCTTCCTCGGTGTATCAAAACAGGGATCAACATGCTTTCCTATCATTGTGCATTCACTATCCCCATCACCGACACTGACCTCGCCATTCATATCAAAGAAAACATATGTGTAATATTCCTCAAAGATCTCCCACCTTCCCATGAAACCATCATAATCACAGTAGTAAAAATCAGTTCCTGGATAGTACGGAAGATTCAATCCTTTGTACTCAACTTCGCCGTAATCATCCTCTATTGAGTCATTCACATTATCGTTATAAACCCATCCCTCATTCCCTGTGTTATACGGCGGATCGATATAAATGCAGCGAACCTTGCCCTCATATTCTGGGAGTAAGGATTTAAGTGCCTCAAGATTTTGTCTACCTCAACAAACAACAACCCGCAGATAGCCACAAACCGCTTTTGTGGTCACCATCGGGCTGTCCATTCCTCATTATGCAGATTTGTGTCTTTACTTCGCAACCATCACCCCGCCACGGAATTCTGCGAGGAGCTTATTTAAGAAGGTCTCGTCCGTTGAGGCTTTCAATGCATCATCGTTCCTGCCGTTACTTAATAAATAGTTCATCAGACCAGTCACATCTTTCCGCTCTTCTCTCCTGACCGTAGAATCATGGTTTTTCATTATTGTTTCCTGATCAAACAAAGTCGTCATAATATCTATGACCTCCTCTCTCTGTCTTTCAAGATATTCTTCAAGAACTTTCTCATCCTTGCAGATACGTATGGTTTCTTCCACTGCCTTCAGCGTCTTCCCGTGAATCTTTACCTGTTCATCGAACACACGGCAGAAGCGGACATACTGGCTTATGAAGTGTCATCAGTATAATATCTTCACGCCTGATGTCCTGGTCTTCCGAATGCAGTGCCTTGTATAACTCAACAGAGGATAGACACATGCCCGGGTTTCAACCGGCAGATGTTGACTCGGCTATCGGATGCCGAAAAAGAGATCCACCTACAAATCTTTATCCACCGCTCTCGGCATCAGTGAAGAAGTGCTGACAGACGCCAGCGCCACCTTCATCTTACGCCCCACCGGGCACTACAAACACAGCGGTCCAGGTCAGGCGATGCTCATCGTATATGAGTTGAAAGCCATGTGGAGCAGCGATGAGATGGACGAAAACGAGATGGACTCCGTCATGCAGGCTCTGCAGGAAGCTTACTGGGAGAGTAAGAAGAGGAGGAAGTGATTTAGTATGCTACTCTGGTCGCACCTCCTGACATCGCAACACTTCTCACAGGCTCTGCATAAGACATTCCTTCTTCATCGTCATCCACAAGTTCAAGTGGTTCACCCAAACCAAGAAAATTCACCAACACCTTAGTAATATCATTTGTGTCAGAATCCGGCTTCATTCGAAATTGATTATCAATCGCTTCCCTAACTCCATCCTCCTGCTCAATGCACTGCATTGTAAATCTTACGAAATCATCATAACTGTAAGGCAAAGATGCCAGCTTTTCTTTCATATTCATTTCATTACCTCCTATCAGCAGTCGGGTACTTGCCGATGAATTCGTATTTGTTAAATCCGTAGTTTCGGAAAACATACATATACGATGGGCTGTTTACTTTGTGAGAGTGGGTATCGATATAACCGATCTCTACATTCCGAAACCTCTCATGCCACACATTGTTGATGTCATGCGTCACTTTTGCAGCCTCTTTCTTTGAAATTTTTAAACTCTTCATGCCGCTTATCTTTCACTACCTGACCTCAACCACATCCTGTATACGGCAGGATAAGCCATTGCAAATTCTTTCCACTACTTCCAGAGCCACATACTCTTCCTTACCCATCTTGGCCAATGTACTTCTTGAAAGTCCAGCCATATCACACAGGTCTGTTTTCTTCATTTCTCTGCTTTTTAATGTGTTCCACAAAGGATCATATGTCAATTTCATGCTCTAATGATATGGCAAAATGTCGGTGATGTCAAACATGGATTGCCTCCGAGCCTCACTGTTCGGCAGGAGGGTGCGAGATTCGCCTTATCAAAAACCACCCACATGGCAGGGTACTGCCTAACAACATCATCCCATGTGTCGAATTTCTTATCTTCATAGGTAATCATGCTATCACCTCCCAAAATGCCAAATATCATGATAGGACGCTATGATCTAATCACATCATTCTGTCACGCCCTGCCTTCATCTCTGATGTAGTCCTACTATTTCTATCTTAATGTCATCGGCAGACAACGTTTGATGTATAACCGCAGTTTGTAAAATTACGGTTCAAAATCTATATCCCCTGAGCCGGTAAATTCAACTATCTCCAATCCCCATGACTTCCATTTGGCTTCTGATTCGTATGTTCCATTGCCAACAAATTCTTCCCAATATGGCTCATAGTAATCATCTGCGTCACAATACTCTTGCATATCCCTATCTAAATCGTCTTCAATCTGTTTCAAAAGAATTCCGTATATGTCATCTTCTGACAAAAAGGGGTTCGCTTTTAATTCTGATTTCAGATGGCTATGCAGCTTCTGTTTATCCCCTACAGCAAAAGTGAGACTTGCATCGGCAATACAGGGATAGCTTCCTCCATGCTTTGTATGCCAATCACATCTTCCATCCCACTCTATAGTCCACTCGAATTCACAGAATTTCTCGAATCCAGCATCTTTTGCTTCCTTCCATGACTTCTTGTTCTCATCATTAAAAAGTCCCATATACATGGAGGCTATATCTTTTGCGGTCTTCTTATTCAGGCAATGCTCGGACTGGATATGAGAAACTATCTCATCGGTCGAAGCTCCCTTCCTTGCCATCTCATGTGTTTTTGACATCAAGGTAACCAACACAAGCCGTGCAGTCTTAAAATCAATGTCACCATCACTGCTCTTTACCATAGCCTTATAAACAGTAAATGGATCATCAGAAAGCTTTTCAAATCCGTTCTTCCAAATATAATCTTTCAGGAATTCAACCACATCGTTCATATTGTCCATATCTCTCCACGCTTCATTTTATCGTCTCCATCGCCAGATTTGTTGCAAAGTCTGTAGCCTCTTTCTCGGTCTCAAAAGGTTCTACCTGCATCCTGCGGCTCTGAACCGGATAAGGGAATCCGTGATGATCATTAAAGGCGTAAATAAACATACGGAGAGCATCTGCCGTGGTCGTTCCTATATTCGCAGCTGTTTCCTGAAACAAATCATACTCTTTATCTTCTACTCTTGTTACCGCTTGCTTCATGTGTTTCACCTCCTGTTAGCAAAATGATAGCATTTTGCCACACAAGAGTCAAGGATCACTCGATCCTTCGCTTCAGAAAAATCTTATTACAGTACACCACCTTATACCTGTCCCTCCGGCTCTCGAAATAATAGGTTATAAGCCGTTCTGAGATGAAACCGGGGTATCTGCTCTGGTATGGAGTGCGCTCAAGTCCGATTTCCTCACCATGCTTATAGACATCAAAGATAATAGGAAACATCCAGCTGCACAGTTCATCCAGAACCTCATGCCTGGCGATGATCATGTTACAGGGCTGTAAAGGTTGCCTCCAAGAATCCTTACGATATCATCATACTCATCCGGCAGGTTATTCTTAAAATACTCCATCAGATAATCCCAGTCCGATGCCGTGTGTCTTTCACGGTAGTTCTCTGCTACGCTGGGATTCACATACAGCGGTACCGGGAGTATAACATCTATATCGTTCTGTCTGCATACGTCTATCCAGTTACCGGGGAGCAGGAAATGTCTCCTGTACATGGATTACTATAACAACGAAAGATATGTATGGGAGTTATGCAAGCTTTCACCGAACGAGTATTATGATTTTGTTACGACCGGCGTATATCCGCTTCCGGTAAAGAATCCGCCTAAGCCTCCGGTGATAGAGAAAAGTCCTGAAAAGCTTGGGAAGAAAAAGACTGATACGGAGAAATCCGTTGAAGATAAGGGAGAGAATCCCCAGGGCATATGACCTTCTGGAATTAGGTCAACTCCAATTTCAAAATGTCCTTGACATGGGGGTACACTTTACTACACGAGTACATTTTGTATCAAACTCGAGCAATGTCCTATCTTTTTCGCTTAAGACAAGCACAGAAATGTTCAAATGAACTCCGTAATAATAGCCGCAATCTTACTCCTCTATTACCGGCAAATCCATCCGTCCTCTTTAATTTGGTCACTCTTCACCCGTAACAACCTTCCAACCATCAAGATTCCTCTCTTTTGAATCGAAATTGGCACCTATCTTGATAAGCTTCCTCTTGTCTGCCACATAGGGGCTTGCATATCCCATATCTTCGATCTGTTTTATGGCCTCGTCAGCTGAGGAATCCCTCTTGAACTCAAAGACATATACATAATCATCTGTCTCCACAATACAGTCCGCTCTGCCCTTCGCACTGTGGACTTCTGTCTGCGTATATTGCCCCAAAAGCATAAATACGATATAGACAACATTCTGGAAGTTCTGTTCTACTATCTTTTCATCATTTGGATAAGGAAGTCTGGCAAAGAGAGCCGTGAAGCGGTCACGCAGACTGTCAGTGGCTCCTTTTCTTATATCCTTGACAAAATTTCTCACATCCAATGGTCTGGATGTCTTCTCTGCACACAGGTAATACGGTGCAAGGCTCTTTAAGAATCCGTACCGCACCTCTTCATTGGGATAGCCTAACGCATAGCTTCTAAACTCGGCATCATACCCCTTGATCGTAAGATACCCTGTCTGATAAAACAGTGGCACCGGATTCTCATTATCTATCCGATAATCCGTCAGAGAAGACTCCTCTTCATAGTAATCATCTGTTGTAAACTCTTTTGCGTCAAATCCGGTTTCTTTCAGCTTATCTATAAGGAATGTGGGCGTGCCGGTAGAAAACCAGTACATGCCGAATTCCTTCTCAATAAGAGCATTCAGCAGGCTAAATGGATTGTAAACCCCTTGCGCTCCCTGATGAAAGTGATATCCGTCATACATTTTTTTAAGCTCTAAAAGACACTCATCCTCGTCTATATCACAAGCTGTAGCCATAGCCTGAATCTCAGGTTCAAAGTTTTCCCTGATCTCTGTCTCTGTTATCCCACAAACCTCCGCATATTCAGCTGATAACGAGATATCCCTCAGTTGGTTCAGATCACTGAAGATGCTCACCTTGCTGAACTTCGTA
>JAFUAB010000045.1 GCA_017460885.1 Lachnospiraceae bacterium | reverse complement strand
TCTGCGGCAAAAGGGTAGATAATCGCATAACCCATTTTTTATTTGCGGTTAACCGCAGGTCTTTTTTGTGTACCCATTTTTAGGAGTTTTAGCTGTATTCTTTTTTCAATCTACTCTTGACATATCACCAAAATGCTTTCTCTGTCCGGACGACATAAGCAGCAGTGTACTTTCTCTGACCATGGCGAAAGCTGCTGCAGCGTTCCTCATTTCACGGATCCTGCTCCGTCTGCGGCCGAAATTCTTTACGGCATTCGAATGATAAAACGAACCGGATCCATTCAGATCCGGTCCGAATTCCTATCTCATTTATAACTCTTAAAGATCAAAGCTGTCAAGCCGGATCATCTCTGAGCAACATCCTTCATGGAGAAGGAAATGCGTCCCATACGATCCTTGCCAAGGCAGATGACTGTAACGGTATCACCGAGTGTAAGAACATCCTCTACACGATTGATGCGCTCTTTGGCGATCTTGGAGATATGTACCATGCCCTCCTTACCGGGAGCAAACTCGATGAATGCTCCGAATTCCTTGATGCTGACAACGGTACCGGTGAAGATCTGGCCCTGCTCGAACTCTGTGGTGATGATCTCGATCATCTTCTGAGCCTTCTCCATATTATCCTGATCGGTACCGCAGATAGATACGTTTCCGTCATCACTGATATCAATCTTGACATCACATCTTGCGATGATCTCATTGATGGTCTTGCCTCTCTGTCCGACAACATCACCGATCTTCTCAGGATCGATCTGTATGGAGATGATCTTGGGAGCATACTTGTTTACTGTCGGTCTCGGAGCGGAGATCGCGGGCTTCATGCAGTTATCCATGATAAAGAGTCTGGCCTCACGGCATCTCGCGATAGCTCCCTCTACGATCTCTCTGGTAAGTCCGTGGATCTTGATATCCATCTGGATAGCGGTGATACCCTCGGTAGTACCGGTAACCTTAAAGTCCATATCGCCAAAGAAGTCCTCAAGACCCTGGATATCCGTAAGCAGCACGAAATCGTCATCCGTATCGCCGGTAACAAGTCCGCAGGAGATTCCCGCAACCATAGCCTTGATCGGTACACCGGCTGCCATCAGCGACATACAGGATGCACAGGTGGAAGCCATGGATGTTGAGCCGTTGGACTCGAATGTCTCCGATACGGCACGGATAGCATAAGGGAATTCCTCTTCGCTGGGGAGAACGGGAATAAGTGCTCTCTCGGCAAGTGCTCCGTGTCCGATCTCACGACGTCCGGGACCGCGGCTTACCTTGGTCTCGCCTACGGAGTAGGACGGGAAATTATAATGATGTATATATCTCTTCTGTGTGATGTTGGGATCAAGTCCGTCAACCTTCTGTGCCTCGGAAAGAGGTGCAAGTGTTACCACATCACATATCTGGGTCTGTCCACGCGTAAACATAGCTGAACCATGTACTCTCGGGATCAGATCGACTTCCGCTGCCAGAGGTCTGATCTGTGACAGCTCTCTGCCGTCGGGACGCTTGTGATCCTTAAGGATCATCTTGCGTACCGTCTTCTTTTCATACTGATATATAGCCTCGCCGAGGATAGCCAGCCAGTCTTCCTTATCAGCAAAAGCTTCTTCAAGTCTGGCAGTGATATTTCTGATATTCTCCTCACGAACCTGCTTCTCATCCGTAAATACAGCTGTTTCCATCTCCTCGGGAGGAACGATCTTTTTGATCTCATCAAAAAGCTCCTGCGGAACAGCGCAGCTCTCGTATTCATGCTTGGGTCTGCCAACCTCGGCAACGATACCGTTGATAAACTCCACAAGCTTCTTGTTGATCTCATCGGCCTTATAGATGGCCTCTATCATCTTTGCCTCGGGAATGATATTGGCACCTGCCTCGATCATAATGACCTTTTCGGCAGTAGATGCAACAGTCAGCTTCAGATCTCCGTTATCCCAATCGGACTGTCCGGGGTTAATGATCAGTTCCCCGTTAACCATACCAACCTGTGTCATGGCAACAGGACCGTCAAACGGAATGTCCGAAATGCAGGTTGCGATGGATGTACCGAGCATAGCCACAAGCTCGGGACGGCATTCGGGATCAACTGACATAACCATATTATTAAGTGTTACGTCATTGCGGTAATCCTTAGGGAAAAGAGGGCGCATGGGACGGTCGATAACACGGCTGGTAAGCACCGCATTCTCGGAAGCCTTGCCTTCTCTCTTGTTGAAGCCTCCGGGAATCTTTCCTACGGAATAGAATTTCTCTTCATACTCTACCGAGCAGGGAAAGAAATCGATGCCTTCACGGGGTTTCTCGGAAGCTGTAGCAGTACTAAGAACGGTAGTATCTCCGTAATGCATAAAAGCACAGCCGTTAGCCTGCTTGCCGACGCGGCCGATATCCACACTGAGTGTACGTCCGGCCAGTTCATAGGTGTAAGTCTTATACATTTTTTCTCCTTCTGCCTGGATACAGGCTTTGAAAATGAATAACCCGCAAACAGAAACCGGGTTTATTCAAAAAACATAGTCAGCGAATTTGGTAATTGCCGTATGGCGAACCATAATGCCTGGATTTATGGCAGTTATGGCTCGGAAAAGAGCAATTACTCAATTCGTCTACTATAATTTAAAGGGCGACTTTATATAGCCGCCCTTATACTCAAAATTACTTTCTCAGACCCAGCTTCCTGATAAGTTCACGATATCTCTCGATATCCTTATTCTTAAGATAGTCAAGAAGTCCACGTCTCTTACCGATCATCTTGAGCATTCCTCTTCTGGAATGATGATCCTTGGGATTAGCCTTAAGATGCTCTGTGAGCTCGGCGATCCTGGCTGTAAGTACTGCTACCTGTACCTCAGGTGATCCTGTGTCACCGGGTGTACGGGCATACTCGTTCATAATTGCGGTTTTCTTTTCGGGTGCGATCATTTTGTTTCTCCTTTTTGATAAGATTTCCTTCCGCCAAGAAAAGGTCGGAGTCGTCCGAATCCCGAGCGGAGGTTATGGGATAATTCCCAACCATGATTACTTATCCCGTCATTGTGATGACAGGATCGATGCCGGCGGCCGGGGTCGAACCGGCACGGGTATTACTACCCACGGGATTTTAAGTCCCGGGCGTCTGCCAATTCCGCCACGCCGGCATGAACAAACGTCAACTAAATTATAATACATTCAGGATTTCGTTTCGTCAAGTAAAACTTGGGAAACACTGATATTTCAGGTACCTTTGTACTGCAGACACATCATCGTCAGATCATCAAACTGCTCAAGTCCCTGTGAGAACTCTTCCACACCGTCCCTCACATATTTAAGGAGAACCTCCGGACCGGCATTGTGATCCACGTTCAGCGCCTTAAGCATCCTCTCTGTTCCGAAGAGTTCGTTGTCCCGGTCTATGGCTTCGGGCACCCCATCGGTATAGAGGAAGAGTTTGTCGCCTCTGTCCAGTTTCAGTTCATACTGGGAATACTTTATTCCTTCATATCCGCCTACCACAAAACCGTGCTTGTCCCTGTACAGTTCGAACACGCCGTCCGCTCTCTTGATGGCAGGATACTCATGGCCCGCATTGGCTGCGATGAGCCTGCCCGTCGAGATCTCCAGTATGCCGACCCATACTGTCACGAACATCTCCATCTTGTTGTTGGAGCACAGCACATCATTCGTGCGTGTCAGGATCTCCGCCGGAGAACTACCGACCATAGCGCAGCTCTGGATCACGTTCTTGGCTATCATCATGAACAGTGCCGCCGGTACGCCTTTGCCGCTCACATCGGCCATTACCAGTCCCAGATGATCCTCGTCAATCAGGAAGAAATCATAGAAGTCACCGCCCACTTCCCTGGCTGGCTGCATCGTTGCATATATATCAAACTCATGCCTGTCCGGAAAGGCGGGGAATGTTCCGGGCAGAACTCCCAGCTGTATCTCGTTGGCGGTCTTAAGCTCGTTATTGATCCTCTCCTTCTCGGCCGCTTCCTTGCTCTTTTTCTCGGCTTCTTTGACCTTCGTCTGGACATATGCGCCCATTATGACTACCGCCCAGCCTATGATCAGGAATCCACAGAGGATATAGAACCAGGGGTATTCATAGAAGGCCTTTTCCTTCTCTATCCTGACCGAGACAGTCTCGGTATGCTTGCTGACCGAATCATACAGTTTCATGACGAAACGATAGGATCCGCCGCGCAGGTTGGTGTAGTCAACCGGGGCCATATCCGCCCTTTTGACCATGGTCTCCTGGGTATCGAATCCATCCAGATAATATGATATCGCAGGATCTACCAGTGAATAATTGAATACGAATCCGTAGATCGTGACTTTGCGGATCCCGGACGAGATCCTGAACGTTCCTTCCTCATCGGCGAAGATCCTCTCACCGTCCGCCTCTATGTAGGGCACGGCGGCCTTTATCGACGAGACGTTGTCATTGTCGGATTCTATGTTCACCTTGGCTACTCCGGAAGTTCCGGATATATACAGGTCTCCGTTATCATCCAGTTCACTGTATGAATTGGCGGTAGTGATGCAGGGCAGGCCGTTGGACATGCCGAAATAAACCGGATCTATCTCTCCGTCTTCAAGCAGCAGGTCATAGGAGCATACGTATATACCGTTGCTGCTGAGTATCCACACATCGCCCTTGCTGTTTTCATAGATATCGAAATTATTTGAATACGGGAAATTCTCAATATTCCTAAGCTGATAATCCCTGGTCAGGTACGAGATCGAACTGCCGGTGATGACCCAGTAGATATTGTGCTTTCTGTCGGGCTTGACCCTCATGACGGCCTCGGATTTGAGACCTTCCCTGCGGGATATGCGCCTGATCCCCGAATCGCCGAGGATATATATACCGCCGCCATCGGTACCGCAGATTATATCTCCGTTCTCACCTTCGGTCACGGTCAGTATCTCTGTATTCTCGATGCCTTCCGTTTCACCGTACCCGGCCTCTGCGCCGTCTTCTCCTATGACTACGACTCCGCCGGTATCCGCTACGATGATCCTGCCGTCCTTCATCTCCCATATGGCTCTGACGTTGTTGGAATACAGCCCGCTATCATCATCAAAAACGGTTATGCTCCGACCGTCGTATCTGATGAGTCCGTACTGCCTCCATGTGGATATCCAAAGTCGGTCCCTGCTGTCACGTATTATCGAACGTATACGGCATCCATCCAGGAAATCCATCAGATCGTCGGTCTCGATCTTCCTGCCTCCGGCCGTCACTGCGCCGGTCAGCGGAAGACTGTCCACCCTGCCGCCTTTGTCCGTGACCACAAGTCCGGTGTCAGTACCCACGAAGAGTCTGTCTCTGTACAGACAGGTAGAGTTTACGACAT
The DNA here is from genome assembly GCA_017460885.1 of Lachnospiraceae bacterium. GTDB lineage: Bacteria > Bacillota > Clostridia > Lachnospirales > Lachnospiraceae > XBB2008. Next base: position 1,977 of record JAFUAB010000045.1, on the reverse strand, counting down.
CCTCTTTGAGTTCGTAGCGCCGGCTGATATCGGTAAATCTGTTGGGAACGATCTTCATGACTCCCTGGCGCGAAGAAGCGAACCACAGATTGCCTTCGTAGTCCGTCCTCACACAGCATATTGAATTGTTCATCGGAAGATTGTCGAGAGACACGAACCTGCCGTCTTCTATGACACCTACACCGTTTCTGGCACAGATCCAGTATTTGCCGTCGATGTAGTTAAAGCTCGACACCTGTGACAGAGGAGCGATATCGATCGAACCTGCCGGCGTGATCTCATTGCCGCTTAGTCTGCTGTAGCAGACTATCCCATCGCCCGCCTCAGTGTATATATATCCTGGATTCACGGGATCGGGAAAAACGCACCCCACCTTGCCCGACGGATTGTCGGCCGCCTCTGTGAATCCGATCAGACGACCGTCCCTGACCGTAAATATATCTCCGTCATTGGTCGTACCGTAAATCATGCCTTCGGGACCGCATTCCAGCTTATCGAGAAAGGCGCTGTCGAGCCTGTCGTCTCCGGTGAAGAACAGGTTCAGATCATGATCCAGCATGGCCAGACCGTCGGTGGTAGAGATATAGATTATACCGCCATCATCCTCGGCAATACCACGTACCGAGGAGGATCTGAGGCCTTCATTCTCGCCCCAGGTCTTCATACTGCCCTTCTCGAGCAGCACCACACCGCTGTCATTGGTTCCTATCCAGAGACGATCGAGACTGTCGACGTAGAGGCTCTTAACACTCGTGATGCCCCGTGTCGAATCAAAACGTTCGAAATCATTTCCGTCATACCGGATCAGTCCGCTGTAGCTGCCTATCCAGAGAAAGCCTTCGCCGGTCTGCGCGATATCATTGGCTTCGGAGGTCGGTAGTCCGTTGGTATTGTCATACAGGACTGCCATATAGCCTTCACCGGAATCCGTTGGATCGACCGACAGAGATTCACCGGCCGTGGTATCCCGGGTATAGTCACTCTCCGCCGCCATGATCGCCGCAGGCCCGGAGAGGCACAGCAGTATGGTCGTTATCAATCTTATTATATTTATAGTGTGTTTGCGGATATTATGTGTCATATATCATATAACGCTTAATAACTGTTTATTTATAGTCAACGAATTTAGTAATTGCCGTATGGCGAGCCATAATGCTTGAATTTATGGCAGTTATGCCTCGGCAAAGTGCAATTACTTAATTCGTTTACTATAGTAACCGCTATCATTGGTGTTTTTGAGAGGATGGCGGTCGCACATACACCTGCCACTACATCAGCAAAAGTCTCGTCAAACCCGTGATCCTGACCGGGAAACGCATACAGGACGGCATTATCGTATCTGCTCTGCACACGTCCCGTACACTCATCGATTTGTACTTTTATCACAAATAAAGGTTCTGTCATATTCTCACAATTAATTTAGTTAAAACGATATCACATATCCTGTCGAACGAATAATACAGGGGAGGACCGATAAATTTGAGAAATTTCATGATGTGAAAGGTATGAAAATCGTTACAGCCCCTTTGGTGCCGTCTACGGCGCCTTAGAGGCTGTCAGATTTCATGGACCTTCGGGGACTCGAACCCAGGACCGACCGGTTATGAGCCGGTTGCTCTAACCAACTGAGCTAAAGGTCCGAAACAAATATAACATCGCACAAAGTACGCGGTTTTACATCGCACGAAGTGCGAGGCTTAACATCGCACGAAGTGCGAGGTTTTGCGATCGTTCACGATCGCTTAGCTCCCCGAGCTGGGCTCGAACCAGCAACCCTTCGGTTAACAGCCGAATGCTCTACCATTGAGCTATCGAGGAAGAAAACTTTTTTGGGTTTTGTACCCTGAAAACCGAACACCGTATCAAAACACGCTCTCTTAGAGGAAGTCCTCGACCTATTAGTACTTATCAGCTCAGTACATTACTGCACTTACACCTTAAGCCTATCTACCTTGTCGTCTTCAAGGGGTCTTACTT
>JAFUAB010000044.1 GCA_017460885.1 Lachnospiraceae bacterium | reverse complement strand
TGAATTGGTTCCCATTCAGCAAAAGCATTACAGTTCCAGGAATTCGTTAATGCCAATTTTTTCACTCGAGAAAACAGAAGAAGAAAATGAGCAAATTACTCTTTGTGCAAGATCCGAGTTTAGCCTGTTTTTTCATATTATGCTTTCTGTTTTTCTAATAATCTTAATTATTGGCGGAGTATTTTGGCGAGGAGCGCTGTTATTTATTGGAGGAGAACTACTTGTGCAAATGGGATTCTGGCTTCCGTTTAGAAAAGCATATTCAGAATTGTCGGATTTGATTTCTGAAGTGAGTAAATAATATCGAACAGTGTTTTTATTGCACTCTCATTCCGGGAATGAAATGGAGTAATACTAAAGGATGTCAATGAGGTCATTATTCCGTAACTAGGAATGCTAATGGCACCATCCCGAAAGATGCAGTCGAGACTCATTACTCCGTCATCAGGAATGCCATGGGAGACGTGGCGGCGATCTACACTGCGACGGGAACCCTGGTGGGTACATACGAGTATGATCCCTATGGCAGACTGCTGTCCGAGACATCTAATTTGGCATTTGATGATTCCGAGAATATCCTTCACAAGAATCCCTTCAGATACAGGGGCTATTACTATGACTCTGAAACCGGCTGGTATTATCTCCAGAGCAGATACTACGATCCTGAGGTAAAGCGATTCATCAACGCTGATTCTACGAATCTGCTTACTACGGGTTGCTCGAACCTGATGCAATACAATCTGTTTATGTATTGCAATGGGGATCCGATAAATCAAAAAGACGAATATGGTCATATGCCATATTTGTTATTTGCTGTTGCTGTCGGCGCAGTGTCTGGTTTTATTGGACAATGCTTTACTGATATCGTTGCATATGCAAAATCTGGTGGTGAGTATCAGTTTAGTCCAGAAGCTTATGCAGGGGCGATTGTTGGTGGTGCTGCTGGTGGTGCCGCACTTGCACTGTCGGGTGACCCGACAATTGCAAATTTTGTTACTGGAGCTGCAACAACGGCAACCACACAGCTGCTGGAGAAGGCTACAGGGAAAAATGACCGATCATATGCTGAAATAGCGCTAAATGCCGGATTTGATGGCACTGCATCCGCTGTGTTAGGGGCAATTAGCTTCGGAAATCCCTTGTCTAATACAGTAGAATCAGCGCAAAACAATTATATAGCTCAATTACGTGCCGCAAATCCGTCTTTAGGACCCCGTCTTGGTGAGATTGGATATGATTTAACATTAGATGAGATAGATGGAGCAGTAAAGACATCAATTAGTAGCGGATTAAGGCTTGATTTGTATTATGGTTTTAAGCCGTGTGATTGAAAAGAACATGCGGGTTTATTTTCAACTTGCTGAAGATTGTTCCATAACCTTAGTTCATTCATTATGATGAAAAAAAAAAGAATTGAATTTACGATTGATTATATGGGGAGTGTTGGATGAATATGCATGATATAATCACTAATCACATAACTTCTCAGGGTGTGAAAAACATGAATCCATCGCCATGCCAAAAACAGGATTGTGCCATGAAAGGGAGAGAAATATCAATAAATAGTTTATTGGCATTGCTAGATAGTGATTATCCACTTGCAAATGTAGACATATATGCTCAAGAGAAAACAATTAGGATTGGAATTACTTGCGACTATCATGGTCGGTTTCTAACTAAAAGGAACTGGTATAATAAAAGGTTTTATATTGAGGAATGCTTTTTTTATAACAGATTAGATTTTGAGGAGGCTCTTAGAAATTTAAGTGATGACGGAGATCACATTATAATATCAGGCATTTTTAACAAGGTGCATAATGTGGGTAATGAGGATCGGACATGCGATGACATTATTGTTAGATATGGTGAAATCGTTCAATTCAGCGGTGTTTTATGGCTATCCATTGCTGTTGGATTTATCCTGATATTTTGGTGGCAGAACCGGAGCAGAATGTCGACAGGAATCGTAATAGTGCTTATATTCTTTGGCATAATTGGTGCTTTGGGAGTATGTTTTATATTGCTAACGTTACCAGGAATATATGATATTACAGTGAATGGTGAGATGATTACATTTTCCAGACTATTTATAAAAAAACATATTTTGTTTTATAGAATTGCTTACTATAAGACACATAAGAATCGATTTGTTTTTTATGATGAAGCAGAAAACAAACTGTTCACATTGCGAGTTGGAATGGACGGATGGAATGAATTTATGGAGATGATTCAACAGAAAGAAATCAGGGATGGATAGTCTTTGAAATTCGTTACATGTTGCCGGGGTTAATGCGTTTGATTCGAGTGGGATACTACCCCGCGGCTCTGCTGCGAATGAAACTTTCGTGATACTATGCGTAGGAAGGTAATATATGAAGGTAGAATTGATTCCAATATTTCATAGCGTTGGATTGCTTGATGGATTCTGGGATAATTTCGAGAATCGTGTAAGGAGCAGAGCATAGGCAGTTTCAGGAGATCTGTATGGGCATTATCTTCCGGGCGACAGGTTTTATTTTGGAGTAAAGGATGAGCTGTACATACGTAATTCATTCAAAACTGTTATATACGGCAAGGTGTCGAAAACAGAGATTAAATATAGACATGGAAAGGATCCATTGTGTTGTTTGCTAATGATAATAATGTTTTTGTTTGCGGCTATCGGTTCGATCCATCTTCCTGTTACATCATATATTGAACATTTGGGTACGTTGTTTGTATTTCTTTGGATACCGTCACATATATATTCAGATAATGTGATGGACAGGCTATATCGGGAGAAGTTGAATATGAATCAAAGTGAGAAAACGATTGAAAATAGATGATTTATTGACTAAAACTTCCCTCGTCTTTTTGGTAATCCTTATTGGAGTGTTTCTTCTAGTCAGAACGGGACAATTAAAATCCTATTCTAATATGAGACAATATGAACGATAGATGTGCATATGTTATAAATTTGGCAAAAGAACTTTCTATGGATTATGTGGATCAATACAATGCAATGGAAGAATTTGCCAGATGGAATTTGCCAGAGGAAATAGGCTTGGAATGGATTGATGCGGAAGAAATGGGGATAATAGGGTCAGATGAACTCATACAAAGTATGTCATATGATTCTATAATTCTCTTAAAAGAAATAGTTAAAAATTTTAATAACGCTTTTGAGGATCCGACAATGGATGAAGTATGGACGCATGAAGCAATGCAAAAGCATGTTTTTTGGAATAATCAGAGATTATTAGCAAAACGATTTTTAAATACTGTATCGCAATCTGTTGAATAGCTTAGCTCATTTGAAATTATAAAACATTAAATCCAGAATAGAAGAGATCTGCTAATTCCTCAAGGTAATTTAAGGGGAAACGAATTAATTCGTTTCCTTTTGTGCCGGCGCGGGGCCGCTGAAAGCGGCTTTCGATTCCGCGTCGTGTGCATCAATTGTTATAGTAAACGCATTTATTTTATGGGTTTACTAAAATGTGTAATATCGTTGCAGCAAGAGTAGAAGGGAGTTTTATATGAATGATATTACGATAGTTGAGAATGTGATACCCGCTGGTGATTATGAGCTAGATTTCTTAATACAAAAGAATGGCACACTAGTATTATCTTTTTTGAGCGAACAATCTAAGGTATCTATTAACTATGGTTATCAATACATCATGTACAGAGGTTCGGATGAGGGAGATAGGTTAAGAACTATTAATTTCTATCTTAAGGGAAAAGATAAGAATTTTTTTAAGGATAATCTGATGTTTATGGTAACTAATTCAGACTTCGTTGAATGGATAAAGAAAGAACAGTATGGTATGTTTGAAAGTAGAGAGATGGTACATCATATGTTTGTGACAAATAATGATATAATAGATGTTGTTGCTACGAATTTTCCAGTAATTGCTGTTGATTGATAGGGGGGATATGAATAATTCCCCACCTATCGCACTATCGTGTGTGGCATTGTGTACACATATATCTCTTGGTTTTCACATATTCGTAAGGAGATAGAGAGTTTAGGGTATATCAATATAAGATATGATAAAGAACATGAAATGAGGAGGAGAAAAGATCATGAGTGAAAAGTTGAGAGTTGGAATTTTGGGCGGAACCGGAATGGTGGGACAGAGGTTCATATCCCTGTTGGAAAACCATCCATGGTTCGAGACGTGCGTGATCGCGGCCAGTCCGAGATCCGCGGGCAAGACCTATGAGGAGGCCGTGGGCGACAGATGGAAGATGGATACGCCCATGCCCGAGGCGGTAAAGAAGATCATCGTCAAGAACGTAAATGAGGTGGCTGAGGTCGCATCCGAGGTTGACTTCTGCTTCTCGGCGGTTGACATGAGCAAGGATGAGATCAGGGCCATCGAGGAGGAGTATGCTAAGACCGAGACGCCCGTGGTTTCCAACAACTCGGCCCACAGGTGGACGCCCGACGTGCCCATGGTGGTGCCGGAGATCAATCCGGAGCACTTTGAGATAATAGCTTCACAGAAGAAGCGCCTCGGTACGACCCGCGGATTCATAGCGGTCAAGCCCAACTGCTCGATCCAGAGCTACGCCCCCGCGCTTACCGCGTGGATGCCCTTTGAACCCTACGAGGTGGTGGCCACCACGTATCAGGCCATATCCGGTGCCGGCAAGACCTTTAAGGACTGGCCCGAGATGGTAGGGAACATCATCCCGCTCATAAGCGGTGAGGAGGAGAAGAGCGAGAAGGAACCCCTGCGCATATGGGGACACGTGGAGGGTGACGAGATAGTGCCCGCGACCTCTCCGGTGATCACCTCACAGTGCATCCGCGTACCCGTATTAAATGGACATACGGCCGCCGCGTTTGTTAAGTTTAAGAAGAAACCGACCAAGGATGAGCTGGTTGCCGCCCTTAACGAATTCAAAGGCCTGCCTCAGGAGCTTAAGCTTCCCAGCGCTCCCGCCCAGTTCATCAGGTACATGGAGGAACCAGACAGGCCGCAGGTTGCCCTGGACGTGGATTTTGAGCACGGCATGGGCATCAGCATAGGCCGACTCAGGGAGGATACGGTATACGACTGGAAGTTTGTGGGACTTTCCCACAATACCCTGAGGGGAGCTGCAGGCGGAGCGCTGCTGTGCGCCGAGCTTCTGAAGGCACAGGGGTATATCGAAGCAAAGTAAGTTTGATTGTAGGATACGGCATTCGCTTCGCCGGGTGAGAAACGGTGAAGCGGTGCCGGCTTATGGGACGGGGTTATGAACGAAATCCAATATCAGGTTGACCTGATGAGCGCGATGAACGAGAAACTGAAGAGCGATCAGAAGATGATGGAGATGATTATCGATACGTCAACTTCGGCTTTTCTGTATATCGATATGTCCACCCATGAAGTCAGGATGCTCGGAAGGTGGGAAGATTATTTTGATTTTCAGGTCAGGAAGTACAATGATCTGCAGATGATCACATATTCCTTCGGGGAGGATTATCGCGAGGATTTCCGAAACTGTGCGACCCTCGAGAGAAGGGGGGAAGAGAGAAATGTGGTCACGGTTCAGACCGCCGACCGCAGAAAGTGGGTGGAATGCGAGGTCAATGTGGTATACGGCCCCGATAAACGTCCCATTGACAAGGTTATCCGTTTTAAAGATGTAACACTGCTCAGGGATCAGCATGAAGAACTGAAATATATGGCCTTTAATGATTCCATGACAGGTCTGTATAACCGCAATTACTTCATCAGATGTATGTCCGATTATCTGTCGAAGGCAGAAAAGGAAAACCGTGAAGTCGCGGTGATGTTTGTCGACATAGATGACTTTAAGAGCATCAACGACGGAATGGGACTGGCTATCGGCGACGAGATCGTTATGAGCTTCGGGCATTACCTCTCTGATTTTTCAACCGACAACTGTATCGTATCCCATTTTAACGGGGATAAATACTGTCTGGGAATATATGATCCCTGCGGACCCCACAGCGTGGACAGGATCTACCGCACGATCAGGGAGCGTACCAGGCAGCCGTTTGTCACATCGGACGGAAGAGAGATATTTATCCGTGTTACGGCCGGAGTGGCCATGTATCCTGATGCTTCATCCAGCGTTCTTGAACTGATCAATTATGCGGAGATCGTATCCAACCGGGCCAAAGAGGACGGAAAGGATTCGATACAGTATTTTGATTCCGAGGTACTTACGGAGTTTCTGTATAACATCAATATCGAGAATAAGCTTCGTACAGCTGTCCATGATATGGACTTTCAGATGTATTACCAGCCCCAGTTCGAGGCATCCACCGGCAATCTGCGTGGGATGGAAGCCCTGATCAGATGGAAGGACCCGGATGAGGGTATGATATCTCCGTCACTATTTATTCCACTGGCGGAGAAGAACGGTACGATTGTTCACATCGGGCAGTGGGTCATAGAAGACACCATCAGCACGTATATGAAGTGGAAGAAGACTTATGACCGCGCTTTTATCCTGTCCATCAATATTTCCGCCATACAGTACAAGAGAGAGGATTTTGTTGAAGGTCTGATAGGTGTGATAGAAAAATACGGCATGGATCCGGGAGAACTCGAGCTTGAGATCACGGAAACCGCCCTGATCGATAATTACAGGGATATATGTTCGAAGCTGTCGGCGCTCAGGGATTACGGGATAAGGATCTCAATGGATGATTTTGGAACCGGGTATTCGTCATTATCATATCTCAAAAGCCTGCCCATCGACACGCTGAAGATCGACAAGACCTTCGTGGACACGGTTCTTATGGATGATAACACCAATATCATAATGGAATCCATAATGAGTATGGTACAGAGACTGGGACTTGAAACCGTTGCGGAGGGTGTGGAGACAGAGGAACAGCTGGAATATCTCAAAGGCATACGCTGTGACAATATTCAGGGTTATCTGCTAGGCAGGCCTCAGACCGTGGAAGATATAGAGGCACTCTTGAGAAAGTAAGGAAAATAAAGTGTTAACGGGAAGAAATTTAGAACGTAAAAATCTGAATCATTATTATGACCGTGAAGGCTCACAGATCGTGGTGCTTTACGGGCAGCGATACATCGGTAAGTCGTCCCTGATCAATGAATTTGTGGCGGATAAGGATCATTATTTCTATGCGGCGCGGATCTGTTCCGAGCGAGAACAGTTATATCAATGGGGCATGCAGCTGGGCAGAGAGGGTGTCAAGACGTCGCAGTTTCCTACCTTCGCGGAGGTGTTTGATTCTCTTCCGTACAGCGGCCGGGGCAAACAGGTCATAGTCATAGACGAATTCTCAAGGATAGTCAAAAACAGCGATACATTCATGCCTGAGCTCATACGTTTCATCCATTCGCAATGGTCCAAAAGACAGGTGCTCGTATTGCTTGTTTCTTCGTCCGTGGGCTGGGTTGAGAATCAAATGGTCGAAGCTATCGGCGAGTCCGCTTATGAGCTTTCGGGACTGATGAAGATCAGGGAGCTGCCTTTCAGGGAGCTTGTCGCATATTTCCCGGGATTTACCATGGAACAGTGTATCGAAACTTATGCGGTCCTCGGGGGATTTCCGGGGCTCTGGCAGATGTTTGACGACCGTATAAGCGTCAGGGAGAATATCTGCAGGACTCTGCTGAATCCGGGAAGCATACTGTATAACGAACCCCAGCGCCTGCTGGAGGATTCACTTCGGGAGACGAGCGTATACGGGACGATCCTTTCATCAATTGCCGAGGGTAATTACAAGCTTAATGATCTCTATGAGAAGACCGATTTCTCCAGGGCCAAGATCAGTGTTTATCTTAAAAACCTGATCGAACTGGAGCTGGTTGAAAAGGTGTTTTCGTATGATACCGCCGGTAAGGCAAATACGCAGAAGGGTATTTACCGTATTCAGAATCATATCCTGCATTTTTATTTCTATTTCATATATTCCAATCTTTCGGAGCGGGAAACATCCTCGCCGTCACTGTTCTATAAGCAGTATGTCGGACCGGCTTTTAAGTCCTATGTCGGAGGATATTTCAAGCAGATCTGTGCACAGCGTCTGGATGAACGCAACAAGACGGGACGTCTGCCGTTTAAATATACAAAGAGCGGTGAATGGGTCGGAAAGATGGGCAATATAGATCTTGTTGCCCAGAACAACGAGAATGAGACGCTGCTGGTTCTGTGCAACTGGGACAGACCGATGATGACCTACGAGGATTACGAGAAGCTGCTGATATGCGCAAGAAAGGCCAGGATAAGCACGGATTTCATCTTCCTGTGCTCCGCGTCGCGCTTTGATGAAAAGCTGCATCTTGAAGCAAAGGTCAAGAATAACCTTAAGCTGATACCTGCATCCGAACTGTAAGGACAGATATGCCAAAAAATCTCTATATAGCAGAAAAGAAAAGCGTTGGCCTGCAATTCGCGGATGCACTGAAATTCGCGGATAGACAGGACAGAAAAGGATACCTTGAATCGGGGGATGACATCATAACCTGGTGCAGGGGACATCTGGTGTCCATGTGTTATCCCGAGGAATACGATCCGGATCTGAAGAGATGGCGCTACGATACCATTCCCTTCATACCGGAGGAATTCAAATACAAGGTAATAGACGATGCGAAACGTGAGTTTGGTATCGTCAGCGGACTCATGCACCGTGACGATGTGTCGCGTATCTATGTTTGCACCGACTCCGGACGGGAGGGAGAGTACATATACAGACTTGTAGAGCAGGTCGCAGGAGTTACGGGCAAGGAGCGCAGAAGGGTATGGATCGATTCCCAGACCGAAGAGGAGATCCTGCGCGGTATTAGGGAAGCCAAGGATCTGACGGCATACGATAATCTGTCGGATTCAGCATACCTGAGAGCCAAGGAAGACTATCTGATGGGGATCAATTTCTCAAGGGCGCTGACGCTCAAGTTCCGGAATCCCATCAAAGAATTCATGCATACGGAGAAGGCGACTGTAAGCGTGGGAAGAGTCATGACCTGCGTGCTCGGCATAGTGGTCGACCGGGAAAGGGAGATCAGATCCTTCGTAAAAACCCCCTTTTATCGGGTGCTTGCCGAGATCGGTCTCGGAGATTTTACGTTTGATGCCGAGTGGAAAAGCACTGAAGGCAGTAAATACTTTGAGTCACCTCTTCTGTATAAGGAGAACGGTTTTAAGGAACGAAAGAGCGCAGAGGAACTCATAGAATATATTAAGGGATCCGCGGGAAGCGGCTTGGCGGATGATGACACGGACGCCTCAACTGACAGGGGCGACTGTGTACCCATGAAGGTTGAGAGCATTTCTAACAAAAAGGAGACTAAAAATCCGCCGCTGTTATTTAATCTTGCGGAGCTTCAGAACGAGTGCTCCAAAATATTCAAGATCTCACCGGCAGATACATTAAAGATCGCACAGGAGCTCTACGATAAAAAACTGACGACATATCCGCGTACCGATGCCAGGGTTCTGTCCACCGCGGTGGCAAAGGAGATCGACAAAAACCTCACGGGCTTAAGCCGCGGGCCGGTTCTCCCTGCATATGCAGCCGGGATACTTTCGCACGGCAGCCACAAGGGACTTGAGAAGACCAAATATGTCAATGATAAGCTTATCACGGATCATTATGCGATAATACCTACCGGTCAGACATCCCAGGCCGGAGGACTGAGCCGTCTGTCCGCTTCGGTATACGAACTGATAGTAAGGAGATTTTACAGCATCTTTATGAAGAGTGCCGTATATCAGAAGAGCGCGCTTACGTTAAGATCTGGGACGGAACAGTTTTTTGCTTCCTTTAAGGTTCTGACCGATCCCGGGTTTTTGAGTGTCATACGTCTTGAATCCCGGGGAAAGGATGATAAAAAGGATGACAACGATAACGTAAAGCAGGCTGAAGGTCCGGGTGACGTCAAAAGAGAAGAAAATGAGGAAGAGACCGAGGACCGCAGCGTGGATGAAGCCACTCTCGAGACCATCAAGCATCTTAGGAAAGGTGATGAACTGCAGGCAATAGCACTGAACATAAAAGAGGGTGAGACCACACCGCCCAAGAGATATAACTCCGGAGCGCTGATCCTGACCATGGAAAATGCGGGACAGTTTATAGAGGACGAAGACCTCAGGGCGCAGATCAAGGGCTCGGGGATAGGAACAAGCGCCACCAGGGCGGAAATACTGGAAAAGCTGGTCAGAAACAAGTATCTTAACCTGAATCCGAAGACCCAGATCTACACTCCGACACTGATGGGAGAGGTTATCTACGAGGTTGTGTCCGTATCCATCAGACCGCTTCTTTCGCCCGAGATGACTGCCAGCTGGGAAAAGGGACTGTCGGGTGTTGCGGAGGGCAGCATTTCTTCGTCGGAGTATATGGAGAAGCTTTCCGATTATGTCAGAAGACATACCGAAAAGGTCAAACAGTCGGATTCGGAAGCGGAATATTTTCGCAGGCGTTTTGCCTATGTGGGACAGTTTTACAAAAAAAATCCTAAGACAAAGGAGAAAAACAGTGAACGAACAACTTTCGATCAATGAACTCTATGACCTTAACGAAACAATTGCCGCATCACTCTTTGAAGGACTTAAGTTTCCGTGGGAGGCATTGCCTCTGATAGGTGATTATATACTTAAGCTCGGAGAAACCCTTGATCCCGCCGAGTATGAAAAAAGGGGCGAGCATGTATGGGTACACAGATCCGCAACGGTTTTTGATTCCGCTTATCTCGGGGATAAATGCATAATAGACGCCGAAGCCGAGGTCAGACATTGCGCATTCATAAGAGGCAATGCCGTAGTCGGACGCGGTGCGGTCGTCGGCAATTCCACCGAACTGAAAAACGTGGTTCTGTTTAATAAGGTTCAGGTTCCGCATTACAACTATGTGGGTGATTCGGTGCTTGGTTTCAAGGCGCATATGGGAGCAGGAAGCATCACCAGCAACGTTAAGTCGGACAAGACACTTGTAGTCGTCAGGGGCGGAGATGAGGAGATCGAGACCGGCTTTAAAAAATTCGGGGCAATGCTCGGAGATAATGTGGAGGTCGGCTGCAATTCGGTATTGAATCCGGGGACCGTTATCGGACGGGGATCCAGTGTATATCCTACGTCGTGCGTCAGGGGCTTTATTCCGGCAGGTTCGATATTTAAGGATGCCGGGCATATCGTCAGACGTACCTGACTTTGGACCGGATGCGTGGTGTTGACCTTTTGATTCATATCTGATAAATGTAGACATATGGATGCAAAGACCGTTAAAAAAGGTGATATACTGGCCCGAAAGAACGGTCCCGTTGATACTCTCTTGTATATAACCGGCGGGACTGTTTCGATGGTTCTGGGTTCTCGTGAGATCCCCCTTGGAAAGGGAGATCTTATCGGTCTTGCCGACATAGAATCCGGGATACATTCCTGCGATTATGTGGCGACCTCGGATGTCTCGGTCATGGTCTTTACCACGCGTGATAATCTGTATAAATCCGATTTTCTTTCTGCCAAACCCGATAACTGCAGGGCGATCGCAATGTCGGTCAATCGTATCGCAAGATCTTCGTTCAGGATCCTCAAAGATGCGTCCGATAAGCTCAACGGTCTGCTGGCTCTCACCGCGAGGGCATATGCGGAGTATCGCAGATTTGCCTCCGAGCTGCATACCTCTCCCCGTGAGATGGAACAGGTGACGGCGCTTCCGGAGTCTGTCAGCGTGGATTTCCGTCAGAGCATAATCGATAAAATGAATTCGGGAATGTATACGTTCCTGGCGGATAAGACGCTGGGTCAGAAAATGGTCGAGAACGGTACCGCATCGGGGTATATCCTGCACTGTTCATCGGATTTCAGGGATATATGTCCGGAGATTGAGGCTGTCACCGACAATATAAGCGCATGTGTGGATATCTGCATGAACGAGAACGGTGATGATCTGTACGGACGTCTGGCGAATCTGTTTATCAGAGCAACCTCCGAACATGCTCTTGCGGCCCCGATAACGGATCTGATGAATGAGATATACGTTGCAATTGCCGGGGTCTCACGTGAGACAGCCGATATACGCCGTAACGAGATCGATATCAAGCTGGCCGCCGTAAACGGAGGTTCGGGCGGGAAAGGTTCCGGAGACGGTGTGGATAAGGATATTGCATCCAGACTGATCGACAGCATGGATACGATATTCGGATTCTGCAACTATCCCGCTCAGAAGGCAGAGGAGCTGAAGGCCGCGGTAAGCGCGTTCAGAAAGGTGACGGATCCGTACTCTTCGGATGAGGAAGTAAAAAAACTTCGCATGACGATAGAAGAGCATTTTTATTATCTGTATCTATCGGTTCTTGAGGCCAGGATAGAGTGCACAGAAGTTCCGGTCATCATCAAAATGTTCCTCGAATTCGGATACCTTGATGAAGAGCTTGCGGGTATGGATAATGCCTGTGAGCTGTATAATATTGCCCTTACCTTTGAGGGAGACAGGTCAAAAGGGGTTTTTACCGCTTCCGAATGGCTTCTTGCCATATTTACCCGGGACAGGGAACCCAGTATCAACGAATTTGACCAGTCGTTTGAGGAATACGTCAGGGATCAGCGCAACAACGGAAATATCAACGATGCGCAGGTCAGGGCGATCCTCAAGGATCAGGGGCAGAAGGTGATGTTCGAGATGCAGAATATGTTCAGAAAGGCATCGCGGATCTGCTCCGGTCAGGTTCTTAGCTTCTGTCCTGTTTTCTGCAGCTTTCAGCTGCTGAGGTCTCTTAAGGATGACGTGTGCGACGCCAATAAATTGACCGAAAGCCTGGGCATTATCAGATCGATCGATTATTCCCTTTTTTACCGGGAAAAGATGCATGTTTTCAATGAAAAGGAAGGCATATACGATACGATACACGTAGAAGTGATGCCCGATATGATACTTATGCCGGTTATCGGAAGCAGGACCGTGATGTGGCAGGAGATATGCGGTAAGGACAGGATGACTCCGGGAAGATTTGTTCTGCCTGTTGTTCTGACGGATGATCTGGATAAGCAGATGATCAAGCTTTCGGGAGAGTTCAGATGGGAACTGTGCAAAAGGATACAGGGTGCGAGATGGAATGATGTTACGGATCCCTCGATAACGAGTCTGTACAGCGATTATCTGCAGTTCTACAGGAAAAACTCCGAGCTCAGCGCGGAACAGAAGGAGAAGGTCAAGACGGGACTTCAGAGATACAAACAGGTATACAGGGATTTTTTTGTGGCGGATTACGCCGAGTATATCAAATATGAATCCGCCGGATCGCCGCATCTCAACAAGGTGGCCAGGTCAATCCTGTTTATGCAGTGCCCCTTCAGAGCCAGAGTCAGGTCAAGACTTAAGGATAATCCTATATACGGAGAGGTTTCCGATAAATACAGGATCAAAACGGGACAGCAGCTGCATAAGCTTGATAATATAGCAAAGAAACTGACAAGTCACGGATATGAAGTGCCTAAAGAGCTTAAGGCCGAGATCGAATACTATAATTTGTAGACAGTGCGTCTTGCAGTCTCAAGATATAGAGGGTATAATCAATAAGGTTATGTTTGTAGTCAGATAAAGAAATGGAGGTCTGATGATGAGTGACAAGACACAGGCAATAACGGATGCCAGGGCGCTGGGCGTGCCCAAGATGCTTTTGCTGGGTATCCAGCATATGTTTGCAATGTTTGGTGCGACCATTCTTGTTCCGATCCTGGTTACGGGTTATTTCCACGGAGAGGGATTGTCCGTACAGGTTACGCTCTTTTTTGCCGGTATCGGTACTTTGTTCTTCCATTTTTGCTCCAAGCTCAAGGTTCCCGCTTTTCTGGGAAGCTCATTTGCTTTTCTTGGAGGATTCGCCACGGTTGCGGAGCTTGATTCGGGCAGATTTGCCAATATGAGCTACGGAGAGAAGCTCCCCTATGCCACGGGAGGTATCGTGATAGCGGGACTTCTGTATCTGGTCCTTGCACTGATCATCAAGCTGGTAGGACTTGAGAAGGTCATGAAATACCTACCTCCGGTTGTTACCGGACCGATAATAATCTGCATAGGCTTAAGTCTTGCACCTTCTGCTATCGGAAACGCCGGCACAAACTGGCTTCTTGCCTTCATCGCGCTTGCGACCGTCATAATCTTTAACATATGGGGAAAGGGAATGTGGAAGATAATTCCGATACTGATGGGCGTTGTTATTTCTTATGCTGTTGCACTCATCCTGAATGCGTTCGGCTTTACCAATCCGGACGGGTCCGCAATACTCAATTTCTCAAATGTTGCAAACGCCTCGATTGTTGGTATGCCGCCATTCCAGATCTGTAAATTCGATCTGACGGCTATACTTGTTATGGCACCTATCGCGATCGCCACGATGATGGAACATATAGGTGATATTTCGGCCATATCCGCCACAACTGGACAGAATTTCCTTGAGGATCCCGGACTTCACCGTACACTCATCGGTGACGGACTGGCCACCTCGCTGTCGGCTCTTTTCGGCGGCCCCGCCAATACGACATACGGAGAGAACACCGGAGTATTGGAGCTTTCCAAGGTATACGATCCCAGAGTGATCAGACTTGCAGCCGTATTTGCGCTGGTACTCAGCTTTATACCCAAGATATCAGAGCTTATAGGCTCGCTTCCCGCATCGATCATCGGAGGCATCAGCTTTATCCTGTACGGAATGATCTCAGCCATCGGCGTGCGTAATGTTGTTGAAAACAAAGTTGACTTCACCAAGTCGCGTAATCTTATGATCGCCGCCGTAATACTTGTCTGCGGTCTCGGTTTTTCGAACGGTCTGACATTTCAGATAGGTTCTGCCAGCATTACGCTGACATCACTGGCCATTGCGGCTATAGCCGGCATTCTTTTGAATGCGATACTTCCCGGCAATGATTATAAATTCGGTTCGAACAGATCCGGAGACATACACAGAGGAATAGCTATCACTCCGCTTATGGAAGAGGGCGCGGATGATACACCGGTAAAGGAGGACTAAATGAGCGAATTTGACAACATACCGAATATCTACATCATGGATCATCCTCTGATCCAGCATAAGATCACTCAGATCAGGAACAAAAATACCGGTACACAGCAGTTCCGTAAATGTATCGAGGAGATAGCCACGCTGATGGGATATGAGGCACTCCGCGATCTGCCTCTGGCCGACATCGATGTGGAAACTCCTATCGAAAAATGCAAATCTCCGGTTATTTCAGGTAAAAAGCTTGCCATAGTACCTATCCTCAGAGCGGGGCTCGGGATGGTCAGCGGTATCGAGGCACTGGTTCCCACCGCCAAGGTGGGGCATATAGGTCTCTACAGAGATCCTGAGACGCATAAACCTGTGGAGTATTATTGCAAGCTGCCCGCGCCTATAGAACAGCGAACCATTCTGGTAGTTGATCCCATGCTTGCAACCGGCGGATCCGGATCCGATGCGGTTGCCCAGATAAAGGCACACGGCGGCAGGCATATCAAGTTTATGTGTATCATAGCTGCCCCCGAGGGCCTTAAGAAGCTCCATGAGGATCATCCGGATATTCAGATCTATGTGGGACATCTGGACAGATGTCTGAATGAGAACGCATATATCTGTCCGGGCCTCGGAGATGCGGGAGACAGGATATTCGGAACCAAGTAAGAGTGAGATTATGAAGTCTGGATCCAATCGAGCGGCCGCTGTGACTGCAATTGCTCTGGCGGTGTTTACACTGAACGGATGCGGCAGGGATGCGGCTCTGGATGAATATAAGGATCAGATGGACGCCTACTATGAACAGATATCTGCCATAGATGCGGGCATGAACTCCATCGATCCGTCCACCGATCATGACGGTACGCAGCTGCTGGCCTATCTGGATGAGCTTGATGCGGCCACTTCAGCGATGGCCGAGCTTGAGGTTCCGTCGCAGTTTGAATCGGTGGAATCCCTTGCCGACGAGGCGGCGGAGAATATGTCAGAGGCAGTGGCGCTGTATCATCAGCTCTACAGCTCGGAGGATTACAACGAGGATCTGGCTTCCGGAGCATATGAGTATTATGACCGGGCTAATCTGCGGATACGGTATATAACGGATATCCTTCACGGAGATATACCGGAGGAGCTCATCGTTTCGGAGGACGAAGAGGACGCAGAGGGCGGAGAGTGAATCGGCTGAATCGTGGCAGTGTGTATATTGAGGAAATGAGATGCCGGAAGAAAAATATAAAGAAATAGATGATGCGAAAGAAAAAGAGATAGACATGGAAATATCCGAGGCTGCAAAAAGAGTCCCTCCGGAATCGGCTGACCTGTCTAAGGATCCGCTTGAAAGGATCGCCGCCGATCAGAGGAAGACATTGTTCTTTACCAGGATCATCGGTTTTTCGGCCCTTGTAATGGCTATCGCGGTGGTTATCGCATGTGTTATCATAATTCCCAAAGCTATTTATACATTGGCTAAGGTCAATAACCTTATAGAAGAGGGATCGACGACTCTGGAAAATGCCAATGCGACTCTATCGAATATAGACAGTATGTCAGCTGAGATCCAAACTGCAGCCGACGGGATTAATAAACTGGTGGATAACAATTCGGAAGTTTTACAGGAGTCGGTTGCGAAACTCAACAATATTGATTTTGAAAGTCTTAATGAGGCGATCAAGGATCTTAGCGATGTAGTGGAACCAATGGCAGATTTTTTTAACAGATTCAGGTGAGATAGGATATGATCGGAGCAGATGCGATAGTTAAATGTTTGGAAGCGGAAGGCGTTGATGTGGTATTCGGATATCCCGGAGTAGCCATATGTCCTTTTTACAATTCGATTTTGGATTCTAAGATCAAAACCGTACTGATACGTACCGAGCAGAACGCGGCTCATGCAGCCAGTGGTTTGGCAAGAGTCACGGGCAGGGTCGGGGTCTGTGCGGTAACATCGGGCCCCGGAGCCACAAATGTTATCACAGGCATAGCTACGGCGTTTGCGGACTCCATTCCGATGGTGATCATTACCGGACAGGTCAATTCGGAGCTGCTTGGCTCGGACGTATTCCAGGAGGCAGACATAACCGGTGCGGTAGAAAGCTTTGTCAAGTACAGTTATCTGGTCAGGGATGCCGATATGATCCCTCAGATTGTCAAGGAGGCCTTCTATATAGCAAATACCGGACGTAAGGGGCCTGTGCTCATAGATGTTCCGATCGATATCCAGAATGCTCCGGTAGGCAGGTTCAAATATCCCGAGGATATCAATATGAGGAGCTATAAGCCTACCGTCAAGGGACATACGGTTCAGATACAGAAGGCGGTTAAGGCTCTGAATCATTCCAGAAGGCCGGTTATCTGCGTGGGCGGAGGTGTTCATCTGTCCGATGCATGCGGCGTGCTCAGGGAATTCTGCACCAAATTCTCCATCCCGATCGTGCATACGATGATGGGAAAGGGTGCCATGCCTTCGGAGTATAAGCTGAATTACGGCATGGTAGGCAATAATGGTAAGCCCTATGCCAATCGTGCTATGAACGAATCCGATCTGCTTATCATGATAGGCGCCAGAGTTGCGGATCGTGCCATCAGCCAGCCGGATCTGATATTTGAGAACAAGACACTCGTGCATATAGACGTGGATCCTGCCGAGATAGGCAAGAATGCCCGTGCGACAATTCCTATAGTCGGAGATGCGTCCAATATACTGAGGGAGATGGTGGACAGCGAGATCACCTGCAACACCTCGGATTGGGTTGAGACACTCGAAAAATACAGGCTTGAAATGATGCCTAAGAGAAACCCGAACCCGGATTATGTTGATCCGTGTGAGTTTATACGGAGAATGACTGACCGTATGGAGGATGATGCTATATATGTCGCTGATGTGGGACAGAATCAGATCTGGTCATGCGGTTATGCCATTGTGAGGAACGGCCGTTTCCTGACCAGCGGCGGTATGGGAACCATGGGTTATTCGATCCCTGCCGCAATGGGGGCAAGATATGCATGCCCCGACAGACAGGTCGTGGCCGTGTGCGGTGACGGATCTTTCCAGATGTCACTTATGGAGCTTGCTACCATGCGTCAGCACGGGATACAGGGCAAGATCGTGGTGATGGCCAATAAATTCCTGGGCATGGTCAGAGAATATCAGCATTATACCTATAAGGATCATTACAGTGTTGTTGATCTCTCGGGCAGTCCCGATCTTTCAAAGATCGCGGAAGCATACGGATTTAAGTATCTGCATCTCGAAAACATGACCGGATGTGATGAAGTGATCGGAGAGTTTTTGAACAGCGAGGATTCTGTTCTGCTGGAGCTTAACGTGGATCCTTATGATCTTGTTAAATAAGCGGGAGCGAGGATTTGTCGTTTACTATAGTAATATATCAAAGAGAGGAATCAAATGAAACGCATATATTCAGTCCTGGTTGAGAACAGGTCCGGTGTGTTGTTCAAGGTTGCCGGACTCTTCTCCAGAAGATGCTTTAATATCGATTCGCTGGCGGTGGGTGAGACGGATCAGTCCGACGTATCCTGCATGACGGTAGTCAGCTCCGGTGACGAGCGCACCATGGAGCAGATAGAGAAGCAGTTGAACAAAAAGATCGATGTCATCAAGGTGCGTACCTTTGACGAATCGGAAGCGATCACCAGAGAACTCATGCTGCTGAAGGTCAAATACAATAAATCCAACAGAGCCGAGATCCTTGAAATCTGTGATATAATGAAAGCCGATATAGTGGACATGTCCAAAAGTCAGCTGATGATCCAGATATGCGATATACCCGAAAGGACCAGGGTTCTGATTAATATGTTAAACAGCATCTCCATTGTGGAGGTAGCCCGTACCGGTACGCTTGCTCTGCCCAAGTGTTCGGATTAGAAAGGATAAGATATGAGACGAAAAGTGCTGCAATTGCTTGTTGATAATACATCCGGTGTGCTGAGCCGTATATCCGGACTTTTTTCAAGGAGAGGATATAACATTGAGTCGATCACCGCAGGAGTGACCGCCGATCCAAGATATACCCGTATCACGATAGTTACCAGCGGGGATGATGAGATCCTTGAACAGATATGGAAGCAGGTTGCCAAGCTTGAGGATGTGCGTGATGTCAAGACTCTGGAACCCGAATCCAGCGTATACAGGGAGCTGGCACTGATCAAGGTAAAGTGTGCGCCCGAGCAGAGGCAGGAGATCATCACTATCGCCGATACGGACAATTTCCGTGCCAAGATCATAGACGTCTGCAAGGAAGCTCTGATCGTAGAGCTTACAGGCAATCAGGACAAGATAGATACCTTCATAGGTCTGCTGGATAATTACGAGATACTGGAGCTTGCACGCACCGGTATAGCCGGTCTGGGACGCGGCGTAGAAAACGTTACTTATCTGCCTTAAGCATACCGGTTGCCGTTAACGGCTGCGGTTTGTTAGGGGGAGATCAAATTTTTATTAAAAAGGAGATTATTATGGCTAAGATTTTTTATCAGGAAGATTGTAATCTGTCACTGCTTGAGGGAAAGACCATCGCAATCATAGGCTACGGCAGTCAGGGACACGCACACGCACTCAACTTGAAGGAATCCGGATGCAACGTCATCATCGGACTGTATGAAGGCTCCAAGAGCTGGGATAAGGCTGTAAAGCAGGGATTTGAAGTATATACCGCTGCCGAGGCTGCCAAGAAGGCTGATATCATTATGATCCTCATCAATGACGAGAAGCAGGCTGATCTCTACAAAAAGGATATCGAGCCCAACCTTGAGGCAGGAAATATGCTGATGTTTGCACACGGCTTCAATATTCACTTCGGATGCATCGTGCCTCCCGCAGATGTTGATGTTACCATGATCGCACCCAAGGGTCCCGGACACACCGTAAGAAGCGAGTATCAGGAGGGCAAGGGTGTTCCCTGTCTGATCGCCGTTGAGCAGGATGCTACGGGCAAGGCTCAGGATATCGCACTGGCTTATGCACTCGGTATCGGCGGTGCAAGAGCAGGTGTACTTGAGACAACCTTCCGTACGGAGACAGAGACAGACCTCTTCGGTGAGCAGGCCGTTCTTTGCGGCGGCGTATGCGCGCTTATGCAGGCAGGCTTCGAGACTTTGGTTGAAGCAGGCTATGATGAGAGAAACGCTTATTTCGAGTGCATCCATGAGATGAAGCTGATCGTAGACCTTATCTATCAGTCAGGCTTCGCGGGAATGAGATATTCCATTTCCAATACTGCAGAGTACGGTGATTATATCACTGGTCCCAAGATCATTACCGACGAGACCAAGAAGGCTATGAAGCAGATCCTTTCGGATATCCAGGATGGTTCCTTCGCAAAGCAGTTCCTGCTTGATATGTCTCCCGCAGGCCGTCAGGTTCACTTCAAGGCTATGCGTAAACTTGCCGCCGAGCATCCTTCGGAGAAGGTCGGCGAGGAGATCCGTAAGCTGTACAGCTGGAACAACGAGGAAGATAAGCTGATCAACAATTAATTGGCCGGCAGTTCCGCGAAGAACCGGCGGGCGAAGATGAGTGCCGGTATCACAGCGAGAACCAGAGAAAGAGGCTGTGCTTCTTCGATACCATACAGGCCGCGAAGACGGCTGAGAATAAGGAGAGCGGGGATCAATATGACTCCGCTCTTCATTGCGCTCAAAACCGAGGCATTGAGACGTTTGCCGGTGGTCTGCAGCAACATCTCGGTCATGACGGAGACCGGCATGAACAGCTGGGATACAGCCATAAGCCGCATCGCTCTGGTTCCGATCGCGATAACATCGGGGTCGTTGCGAAGAGCACCGGTGATCTGCGGAGCAAATATAAACACGATCGTTGCAAAGACCGTCATGCATATCTGGGATACGATCAGGCCGAAACGATAACCCTTTCGTACCCTGGAAAATTTGCCGGCACCGAAGTTGAACCCGCTGACAGGCTGAAAGCCCTGCCCCAGACCGAGAGATATGGAGAATGTAAAAAACGAAACCCTGGTCACTATGCTCATAGCTGCTATTGCGGCATCACCGTAAGGCTTTGCGGTGGAATTCATCAGTATTGTACAGGCACTGTTGAGCCCCTGTCTGATCAGCGACGGCAGGCCGGTGGCTGCGATGTTGCCCAGAAGAGAGGGGCTTAGGCTGATCTTCCTTATTGACAGGTGCAGCTCGCTTTTTCCGCGGATAAACATCATGATCATGATCACCCAGCCTATGGTCTGTGAGACTGCGGTGGATATTCCGGCTCCGGCTACCCCAAGTCCGAATACAAACATGAGTATCGGATCCAAAGCAATGTTCAGAATCGCACCGGTCAGCATTGAGATCATACCATAGAATGCCTTGCCTTCATATCTGAGCAGATTGTTCATGGTGAAGCTGGTTGTCATAAAGGGAGCCGCCAGCATGATATATGTGACATAGGTTTTGGCAAAGGGGGCTATAGTGGGTGTGGAACCTAAAAATATTATCAGTTCATCCCTGAATATCAGACCGAATACCGTGATCAGTACTCCGAAAAAGAATGAATAGAATAATCCGGTCGAACCGGTGATATCTGCCTGTTCCTTATCCTGTGATCCGAGCAGTCTGGATATCAGGCTGCCGCTGCCCTGACCGAACAGAAAGCCTACGGCCTGCAGCATTCCCATGAATCCGAATACTATACCGACGGCCCCTGAGGCGGATGTTCCGAGTCTCCCGACAAAAGCGGTGTCCGCGATGTTGTAAATGTTGGAGATCAGCATACTGATGATCGTCGGTATCGAGAGACTGACTATAAGCTTTTCGACCGGCGTTTCGGTCATTTTTTCATATTGTGTCATGGTGGTCCTTATCTGAATTATGGAAGCGCATAAAAGACGTTTCTCGTTGTCAATGATGTAAAAAAGTATAACACGGATCTGCGTTTTGGTCATTCATTAATGTGTCGGCCGGTGAAGGGCAGCTCGTTATTGATTTTTTGTATACATGGGGTTAAATTTATATTTGGATTGCATTATCCGTAAAGAGGAGATATGAAATGTCTGAAACTGGTAGCAATAATCTGACTGAGAATACAGGCAGTTCCGGTCTGGAACGATATCTTTCACCAATATCGGTATGGGCGCTTTCTTTTGGCTGCTCAGTAGGATGGGGAGCATTCGTAATGCCCGGAACCACTTTTCTGCCTAAGGCGGGTCCGATTGGAACCGTGATCGGAATGGTGATCGGAGCCATCATAATGTGGATCATCGGGTATAACTACCATTACCTGATCAATAAGTATCCGGGAGCCGGAGGAACACTCACCTATACCACTCAGGCGTTTGGATATGATCACGGCTTCTTAAGCTCGTGGTTTCTGATCCTGGTGTACGTGGCCATCATATGGGCGAATGCCACGGCTATTGCACTTATCGGCAGGAGCCTTTTCGGGAATATGCTGCAGTTTGGGTTTCATTATCGCGTGCTGGACTATGAAGTCTATATGGGAGAAGTGCTCATTACGATGGCGGCGATAATCCTGGCGGGAATCCTGTGTACGAAAGCCAAAAAGGTGGCAGTCAGCCTGCAGGTATTGCTGGCGATCATACTCTTTGGAGGAATAGTGGCCTGTTTCGTGGCTGCGTTGGCCGGAGGAGGAATAACGCCGGGGGAGATGAAGCCGGCTTTTGTTCCTGCGGATACCATTAAGGCAGGACAGGTCTTCACGATCATTGCCCTTTCCCCCTGGGCATACGTGGGTTTCGAGGCTGTATCTAACTCGGCCGAGGGATTTAACTTCCCTGCCAAAAAGACCATTTGTATACTGACGGCATCTCTTGTCACCGGAGCTCTTTCATATTCGCTGCTTGCTATCTTTACGGCATCCGGCACTCCGGAGGGATATTCTGACTGGAGCGATTATGTAAAGGCCATCGGTAGTTTACACGGCATCCAGGGTCTGCCGACTTTTAACTTCGTCAACACATCCCTTGGCAGGATTGGAACGATAGTGCTCGGGCTGGCGGCGCTTGCTGCCATACTGACCGGACTCATCGGAAATTACGTGGCGGCCAGCCGTCTGATGTATTCCATGGCCAGGGAGGAGATCCTGCCGCCGTGGTTCGGAAGGCTCAATGAAAATGCGACACCGCAGAACGCACTGGCGTTTCTGATGGCCATTTCGTGCCTGGTTCCGTTCCTTGGGCGCACGGCGCTCGGATGGATCGTTGACGTCAATACCGTCGGGGCTACCATTGCCTACGGATATACCTCTGCGGCAGCTTTTGTATCGGCCAGACAGGACAATAATAAGAAAGTCATCGTGACCTCCATAGCAGGTCTTGTCATGTCCGTGTTCTTTTTCTTTTATTTTATGGCGATATCGGCCGGAGCAATGTCCACGGAATCATACCTCATACTTGCCGGATGGAGCATACTGGGCTTTGCTTATTTCAGATGGGTATTCCGCAGGGATACGAAGAAGCATTTCGGCAAATCCACTGTGGTATGGATCGGTCTGGTCTTTCTCATATTCTTTACAACCCTGATGTGGGTCAAGCAGTCCACTGACGATATGACCAAATCAGTTGTCACCAATATCAGGGAATATTACGAAGAAAAAAATACGGATACCGATCCCGATGCCATGGCTAAGACCGAGGAATATCTGGAAGAGCAGATGATGATGGCCAACCATAATATGACGAGGAACAGCGTCATACAGATGATCCTGATCATGATCAGCCTGGGGATAATGTTCAGTGTCTATACCACCTTCTCACGCCGTGAGAAACAGAGTGAGATCGAAAAGATAGCCGCGGAGGAGAGCAATCGAGCCAAGACAGTATTTCTGTCCAACATGAGCCATGACATCCGCACGCCGATGAATGCGATCATCGGATATATCAATCTGGCAGACAGAGATGATATCACGCTTCCGGAGATCAAGGAGTTTCTCGGTAAGATCAAGGGCTCCAGTCATCATCTGCTTGCGCTTATCAATGATGTGCTGGAAATGAGCCGTATCGAAAGCGGTAAGATGGAGCTTGAACCTATAGCCGTGGACTTAAAGCAGACTTTAGGCGAGGTAAGGGATCTGTTTGCCACACAGATGTCCGAAAAGGACATAGATTTCACGGTGGATTCTTCTCAGATCAAACACAGTGCCGTATATTGCGACAAAAACAGGCTTAACCGAGTACTTTTGAATCTTGTAAGCAACGCATATAAATTCACGCCTGAGGGGGGCCGTGTATCGGTGACTGTCTGGGAGATCTCGAAGGATACCCCCGAAGAAGGACATTACGAGATCAGGGTTGCCGACAGCGGTATAGGTATGTCGGAGGAATTTGCGGCTAAAGTTTTTGAGGCATTTGAAAGAGAGCGCACATCAACTGTCAGCGGTATACAGGGTACCGGGCTCGGTATGTCCATTACAAAGAGCCTGATCGATATGATGGGCGGAGAGATTACGGTCAATACCGCTCCGGGTAACGGAACCGAATTCGTAATTCGTGTATCCTTTAAGCTGCAGGATGAGCAGACTAAATTGCCCGGAGATACCGGTTCCAGGGGGAGCTTCGGAACAGGAAGTATCGCCGGAGCCGGTATGGTTTCGAATGATGAGAGGGATATGCCGGAGCGGGGAAGCGATGACACCTCCGGTGATATATCGGATACGGGAGATTCGCCTGGATACGGCGATGATAATATGAATGAAGCTCCGCAGGTTATCTTTGAAGGGAAGCGTCTTTTGCTGGCAGAGGATATACTGATCAACCGGGAGATAGCGAGCATGCAGCTCAGCAGTCTGGGATTTGTGCTGGAATATGCCGAAAACGGGCAGGAAGCCGTTGAAATGGTTACGGCCAGTGAACCGGGATACTATGATGCGGTTCTGATGGATATACAGATGCCGATCATGAACGGATATGAAGCAACCGAGGCTATACGCGCCCTGGATAACAGAGAACTGTCCCGGATACCGATAGTTGCCATGACCGCCAATGCCTTTTCGGAGGATGTCAAAAAGGCACATGATGCCGGGATGAACGCCCATGTTGCAAAACCTATAAATATGGATCTTCTTGAGAGCGTACTGAGGGATGTTCTGAGTGGACGATTGTGAGATTTGTAATTCCGGAGTGTTTTATTCTGTAAATGCTGATCAAAGGGCTGAGATACAATTCCATTATATTGCTTTTCTGTGCATTGCTGCTTACGGCATGCGGTGAAAATGAGGATAATATCCCTGTCAGTGTCAGGGATGTTGAGGAATTCTTTGATGAATCCGACGAAGAAGCCGCGGCAGACTTAAGCGGCGGCTTAGGTTCTGACAATTCGGAAGCAGGGAATGACGGCTCACTGCAGAGGAAAACCGGGTCCCGGGATGATCAGCCCGATCAGACACAGGAGAGCATGGGTTCCGATACCGGCGATGAGAGTACTGCGGGTATCACAAAGTATAATGGTCTGACGAGGGAACAGTTTGATGCCCTTACATTAGAGGAACAGGATAAAGTCCGTGATACCGCACGCAAAAAGCTCACACCTGCCTACGAGGACAGGATCCTGCCTGAATATCGCGAGCTGTATGACTACAATAAAGCGGTGATAGGATATATATACATAGACGGTACTGTGATCGATGCGCCGGTATTACAGACTCTTGATGACTATGAATACTATCTGCACAGGGACATAGACGGCCGTGAATCGGAACCGGGCTGCATCATCCTTGATGCGGATTCCGAGATAGGCATAGGTACGGCCGAAGACGGATATCTGGAGGAGTATGAGCCTTCCACGATCCAGCTTGTGCACGGTCATAACATGCGGAACGGCACGATGTTCGGGTCTTTGCTCAAATATGCCGACGGGTCATATGCGGATTCTCATGCGGTCATTCAATATGACAGTATATATGAACACCGGTCTTATGAAGTCGTATGTGCGTTTTATTCGCAGATCTATACGGAAGACAGCGGCGAATTCAAGTATTATACATATAATCAGCTGGACACAGAGGACGAATATAATGTCTGGTGGTCAAACATAAGCGATATGGCGTTGTATATGCGTGATGTGGAATCAGGATACGGCGACGAGTTCATCGTGCTTTCCACTTGTGCATATCAGGTTGAGGACGGCCGCTTTGCCGTGGTCGGCGTCCGTACCACATAACAGAGGATGCAACGGGGACGGTTCTCTGAATTGTGTTATGTTAACTAATCATTTTTCTTATTCCGATGACAAATAACAGTAACAAACGAATAATCCTCATAACAGGAAACACCGAAACTCTTGGATATTTTTCACGGGAGCTGGCGTTTTATCTGCATCGGTCGGACCGGGAGGTTTTCATCTGGGATATGACACGTCCCGTTGAGAGCATATCGGCTTTTGAAGCGCTCCCGGATAAAGACAGAAGTGTCCTGCTCACGTTCAATTTCATCGGCTGCAACGGTGAGGGGCAGTTCGGCAATGGTCTGGACACGATATGGGAGCAGTACGGGATAGAGATCGTGTCAATAATGGTTGATTCTCCTGTATACTACTACAGGCAGTTATCGGCCGGGATCCGTGGACTCAGCGTAGCCTGCATCGACCGTAATCACGTCGATTATGTCAAAAAGTGGCATCCGTACATCCATAATGTTTATTTCTGGCCGCTCTGCGGAAATGAGCCCGTAGACGATATCTGGATGAAGCCGGGAGTGATGGGGCATCCTCCGTATATCAGACCAAGAGCGATAATACCCCATGATCAGAGATATATTGATATAGTATTTATAGCCAATTATGTGACGAGAGAGGGGATAGAAAGTTCGATCGCCGATGCAGATCCGGAATATGTGGATTTTCTGCACGGTATTTGTGACGATATGATAGCCCATCCCGGGAAGGAGCTTGAAAAGACCCTTTATGAGAGTCTTCTGCGTGAATTTCCGGATGAAGAGACTGACGCATATCCCGAGGCTATGTTTCATATGATCTACGTCGATCTGTATGTCAGATCATATTTCCGGGCGCAGGCTGTTCGTACCCTGACGGAAGCCGGGTATATGGTTCATTGCGTCGGACAGGACTGGGACAGGCTTGAAACCTTACGTCCCGGGAATCTGATCCACACGAGTGTTATGATGACAAGTGCGGACTGTGTCAGAGCACTTGAGACTGCCCGGATATCACTTAATGTCATGCCCGGCTTCAAGGCCGGCGCTCATGACCGTGTCTTTTCCTCTATGCTGGCAGGATGTGCGACGCTTACCGATACTTCATCATATCTTGATGAGGCTATAGCTCCGTGGGAGGATTATGCTCCGTTTATTCCCGGAGAGCCGGACAGCATCATAGATGCAGTTTCACGGCTTATTTCCGAGCCGGAACTGGCGCAGCGGATTGCCGATACCTCACGTTTAAAGGCAGAGCGGCACTTTACATGGAAAAAAGCTGCGGATATAATAAATGAAGTGATATAAACGGGTAATCAATTAATGTCAGCTTATTATCAAAAGATAATCAAATACCTGTCAGCCTGCATACTGATGCTGACTCTGGCAGTATGTGTCATCCATACCGATATGGACGCATTGACTGCTTTTGATCATACCGTATCGGGGTCCGGTATAATCACTACCGGACATATCACTTTTGAGGATATGAATGCGGAAGAATCCGCTCCCTCGGCTCTCGTTAAGCCGGTTACCGTTAGAAACGGTAATTCCGAATGGACCCGCAATCTGCGCAGTTCCATTCAGGCATTGACGGTATTCGTTTCACTGCTCCTGATCTGTCTGGGAGTAGAGAGATTCTATGACGATGGTACCCACAGTACCGTCAGTCATCGCTATATCATCACCTATATTCACAATCTGGATGGCCTGAAAAAATGATCCTTCGCCTGATGCTCGTGGCTATATTGCCATGGGCTTGTTTTGCATGCGCAAATGAACTGAAATGGAGGAAAAAATGAATCAGGTTTCAACAATTATCCTGGTAGCGATCATGGCTGTTATGGGCGGTGGAGCTACCTTGTACCTGGTTGTGTCTCTTCCGGCGATCATCATCTGGAAGATATATCGTATGTTCAGGTACGGATACAAGATAACGGATTAATAAAGGAGATTAAAATGCAGATATTAGCAGGAATATTTATTGTAGGAGTACTGGCTGCCCCGGTAATAATGGGACTTGTTTGCAAAAAGTAAGACCGGCACCGGGGAGAGATAATATGGCTATGAATATATTTGTCGGAATCATGTGCCTGGCGTTTGTTGCCGCCGGCATATGGGTCTGGAAGAACAGTTGATCAGTGGGGCTGCAGCGGCAGGGATTCATCAAAAGATGAAACAGGCGTTGCAGCCCCTTATATGTTGTTCATGTTGCAGCCCTTATATGTTGATCATTGACTCAGTCACTTAAATTCAATAAAATGTACTCTGTACGTTTACATCTCAGATTATTGAGAACAGAGAGTAATACGTAAATCGAATCACAAGGACAGGCTTAATATGGACAGAAATTATAAGATTACGATAAAGGCTGCGTTTCTCGGATATGTGGTACAGGCGGTGGTAAACAACTTCGTGCCGCTTCTTTTTATACAGTTGCAGGGAGAGTTTGGGATCCCTCTTTCCAAGATCACGATGCTGATCACCTTTAACTTTGGTCTGCAGCTGATCATCGATCTGACATCAACCCCTTTTATCGAAAGGATCGGCTATCGGGCTTCGATGCTTATATCAAATGCTTCGGTCATTATCGGCCTGATCATGCTGACGATCCTGCCCGGACGTCTCGATGATCCGTTTATCGGCATATTGCTCTCCGTATGTATTTACGCGATCGGAGGAGGACTGCAGGAGGTACTGGTCAGCCCGATAGTGGAGGCGTGTCCGACCGACAATAAGGAGACAACCATGAGTCTGCTGCATTCGGCATATTGCTGGGGACATGTTGCAGTTGTGGCATTCAGTACCCTGTTTTTTGCGACCATGGGAATTGCCTCATGGAGGATAATGGCTGTACTGTGGTGTATAGTTCCCGCAGTTGATTTTGTGCTTTTTATGATTGTTCCGATAGCCAGACTCGCTGATGAAGAATCCGGAAATACCGGCTTTGCGGTGCTTGCCGGGCAGAAATTCTTCTGGATGATGATGATCATGATGCTCTGCGCCGGCGCATCGGAGCAGGCGGTAAGCCAGTGGGCATCCGCATTTGCGGAAAAAGGGCTCGGGGTTTCCAAGACCCTTGGGGATATACTCGGTCCCATGTTTTTTGCAATATGTATGGGAACCTCCAGAACCATTTACGGGATAAAGGGAGAAAAGCTTGATCTTCGCCGCTTTATGTCGATCTCTACGCTGCTGTGTATAGTGTCCTATCTGATAATCGTATTTGTTCCAAATCCCATAATCGCACTTATGGGCTGCGGTATCGCAGGCTTTGCGGTCGGTATATTCTGGCCGGGAACCTTCAGTACCGCGTCTGCCGGAGTACGCGGCCGCGGAACGCTCCTTTTTGCGCTGCTTGCACTGGCAGGAGACCTGGGATGCTCGGGCGGGCCGACACTGGCAGGGGCCGTGGCTTCCGCGTCCGGAGACAATATGCGCACAGGGATCGGAGCGGCGATCATCTTTCCGGTGATGATGGGGATTTTGCTTCTGGTTATCGGAAAGACAGGGACTGAGACAGATAAGTGAAACTTTAGTGATATTGTGGTAAACTATGTCGTGGAAATACATCCATGTATTTCCGGACACGACCAGTCCCATCCGTGGTACTATGTCGTGGAAATACATCCATGTATTTCCGGACACGACCAGTCCCATCCGTGGTACTATGTCGCGGAAATAAACCATCACAATTGGAGATCAGTCATCATGAGCAGTACCGATAATGATTATAAAACCTTGGAATATCGCAGATTTACCATTTATATGGTGGCGGGTGCGATAATGTCGATAATTCTGGTTTTTATTTTTTCACGCGCAATTACATCCATAACCGCCAGAATGACATATGACGCAACGATTGAAGTAAAAAAGACGATGCTTAAGGAAAATGTCGAGAATCTGATCTCGTATCTGGATGTCTGCGCCGATGCATATCTTAAGGATAATCCCGGAGTCTCGGATGAAGAGCTGGAAGCCGAGATGAAGGAGATAGCCTATGACAAGATCTATTCCGAGACACATATGGATGGCACATATATGTGGGTTCAGAAGGTTCTTAATTATGACGGCGGTGATGATTACGCCATACGTCTGATCCATCCGAATCTGAGTGATACCGAGGGTGATTATCTGTCCACCAATACCGTCAATCCAAGCGGTATCAAGGCATACGAAGAGGAGCTTGAGGGCGTGAAGGCAAACGGCTCGGTCTATCTGCAGTATGACTTCAAAAAGCTGGGGTCGGATGAGGTCACAAAAAAGGAGACCTATTCATCGCTGTACAAGCGGTTCGACTGGATCGTATGCATGGGTGTAAACATCGATGATCTCGATCATTATCAGGAACAGGCCAGAGAGAATATGAAGGTTTCCCAGGCAATAATACTGGCTGCAATATCCGCCACATGGCTTGCCATGCTCTATCTGCTTTTCCATGCATACAGAAGCACAAGCGGACGTGTTTTTGCCAGACAGAACAAGGAGCTTAGCGATCAGCTGGACTGGGATACCGTCACGGGAGCAAATTCCAGGATAACGGGGCAGAAGCTTCTGGAGGAAAGTTGTCTCAGGGTACGCGGCGGAGAGGAAACCGACACTGTGCTTTTGATGCTGGATATAGACTATTTCAAGCAGTTTAATGATAACTACGGACATGAACTCGGGGACAAGGTGCTTAAATCCTTTGTAGATGCGGTCAAAGAGAATGTGCGTGAAAGCGATGCCGTTATCCGATGGGGCGGAGATGAGTTCATAGCCGTTATTCATAATATCGCTCCCGATGTCCAACCCGTCCTGGGAGACAGGATTCTGAATTCCATCAGATCGATCTCCATTCCCGAACTGAATGGGGAAAGAAGGATCACCTCCTCCGTGGGGTTTACATATCTGAGAGATACTGATACTGACATAAAGGATGCGCTGCAGAGAGCCGATGCGGCTGTGTATGCAGCCAAGGAAGCCGGGCGCGATAACTGGAAGATAAGCTGAGGTATATTTAAATGCATGATAAACTTACAGAAACAGATATCCGCAAGATGCAGGATGAGATAGACTACCGAAAGACCGAGGTCAGGACCAAGGCACTCGAGGATCTGAAGGAAGCTCGCGCACAGGGGGATCTATCAGAGAATTTCGAGTATTATGCGGCTAAGAAGTTCAAGAACCGTAATGAAAGCCGCATACGATATCTGGAAAAGATGATAAAAACCGCTCAGGTCATAGATGACAGTTCCGCTGAGGATGAGGTCGGCATGAACAATACGGTCACGGTAGAATATCAGGACGACAAGAGTACGCAGAAGCTCAAGATCGTGACCACTGTCAGGGCAGACTCCCTGGAGGGATATATCACTCCTGAATCACCTATAGGCAAGGCTTTGATGCGCAGAAAGGTCGGTGATCTGGTTCACATCAGGACCGATAACGGATACGAATATGACCTTAAGATCATTGCACTGGAAAACACGGATGACAGCGGAGATGTTATAAACAGTTATTAGGAAAACGCTGATTAATGCGATCGTCATTTATTCAGTGAGATTAAGAGGGAGTATAAAGATGGAAAAAATACTGATAGTAGTAGACATGCAGAATGATTTTACACATGGCGCTCTTCGCAATGAGGATGCGATAGCCATAATACCGAACGTGACAGAGAAGGTAAGAAAGGCGATCGAAGAGGGAACAAAGGTGATTTTTACCCGTGATACCCATAGCGATGCATATATGACTACCGAGGAGGGAAGAAACCTTCCGGTCCCTCATTGTATTAAGGACACCGAAGGCTGGGCTATCGTGGATGAGCTTACACCTTTTGTAAGGGATTCCGCAGCTGTAATAGATAAGGTTACCTTTGGCAGCGAGGCTCTTGGGGCTCTTCTTAAAAAGGACTATCAGGATGCGGACGAGGTAGAGCTTGTCGGGATATGCACCGATATCTGCGTTATCAGCAATGCGTTGCTGGTCAAGGCCTTTTTGCCGAATGCGCATGTTAAGGTTGATTCGACGTGCTGTGCCGGTGTTACGAGGGAAAGCCATCAAACAGCCCTTGATGCCATGAAAGCCTGTCATGTGGAGATCGTATGAAGAATACGACCCTGATCTATATCAAAAAAGACAACAGATACCTGATGATGCTGCGCGGGCGCAAGGCCGATGATCCGAATTCCGGTAAATGGATCGGGGTAGGCGGCCATATAGAAGAGGGCGAAACACCGGATGAGTGCATAAGGCGTGAGGTAACGGAGGAAACCGGTCTTGTACTCTTGGATCAGAAGCTGCGCGGCATCATTTTCTTTATATCGGACATCTATGAGACCGAGTATATGTATCTGTATACTTCGGATTACTTTGAGGGAGAGCTGAATACTGAATGTGATGAGGGCGAACTGGAGTGGATAGACATCTCTGATGTCGGAAACCTGCCGCTGTGGGAGGGAGACCGCAAGTTTCTTAAGCTTTTGCGGGAGGATGCTCCGTTCTTTATCATGGAGCTTCGTTACAGCGGTGATATTCTTGTTTCGGATTCTTTCCGGTTTTCCTAAGGATCTGTTACAGAATAACTTTTAAAAGTTATTTCTGAACAGCTCCTAACAATTGTTGCAATAGACAGCCGTATAAAGTACCATATTTGTGTACGGAAAAGAAACGAAGCAATTCGATATCAGGTCAGAGGCAAAATACCTTTTGACCCTAATATCATATGATCAGTTGTAAAAGGAGAAAAAATGAGCGGACATTTTAATAACTTCAAAACAGTAGTGTACATTCCCGCCGGAGTAGCGGCAGCCCTGAATGATGAGAGACTGGAGAGGGATTATGCTTTCCTCGAAAAGTACATTGGTCTGGACAAGGTTTATCTTGAAATTCACAGGGGTGACATTGATGTTGATCGTGAGCAGATCCTGAAGGTAAAAAACTATCTGGAAAGCAAGGGCGTAGAGGTATCGGGCGGCATCACCACGACTATAGGCGATTTCGAGGGCGCCGAGCCGGGTAAAAGAAGGATATTCAACACATTCTGTTATACCGATCCCGCCATGCGTGCACGCATTAAGGAGATCTCCGAATATACGGCTTCGCTTTTTGACGAGGTGATATTGGATGATTTTTATTTTACCAACTGTACATGTGAGCGCTGTATAAGGGAAAAAGGCTTATGGGACTGGACCACCTTCAGAAGGAAGCTGATGAAGGATGTGTCTGCGAACCTTATCGTCGGTCCTGCAAAAGCCGTCAATCCCGGGGTAAAGATGGTGATCAAGTATCCCAACTGGCGCGAATCCTATCATTTCACCGGATATGTGCCCGAGGTTCAGAAGGATATCTTTGATGCAACATATATAGGAACGGAGACCAGGAGCCCCGCGTATGCCGATCAGCATCTGCCGGAGTATCTGAGTTATTCGCTGGCTCGTTATATGCAGAATGCATGGCCGGGCAGATGCGGCGGTGGATGGTTTGATCCCTACCAGTGCTGGTCATCCGAGAGATACCTCGAACAGGCGTATCTGACAGCATTTTCGCAGGTGAAGGAGCTGATGCATTTCCAGTGGAGCGATGTGGTCGGCAACCCGTTTGCCTGTGCTATGGGTATGCAGCTGTCCAGAATAGATGAAATGATGTCGGGTATAGGAGCCGCAACCGGTGTTAAAACCTATATACCGTTTGCTTCAAGCGGAGAGAACCATCTGGAGATGAGACTGGGTATGATCGGCCTTCCCGTAGAACCGGTTGCCGAATTCCCATCGGATGCAAAAAAGATACTGCTTACCGAGTCGGCACTCGCAGATTCCGGTATTATAGACAAGCTCGTGAAATATGTTGGCGAAGGCGGCGATGCCATGATCACTACAGGCTTTTTCAGGGAAGCCGGTAAGAAGCTGCGTGATTACGGTCTGACACAGGCTTATATGACGGGACGCAAGATGAATGTGACCCGATATCATGTGACCGGAGATGATGCAGGCTACATTGAACACCGTGAGCCGATCCTTTTCCCCGAGATCGTACACGGCAACAATGATGCATGGTCTCTTTTGAACGGTGGAGACGGAGATCTGCATTCATCGCTGCTTCTCAGAAATACTTATGGAAAGGGCCGTATGTATATACTGGCTGTTCCCGAAAATGATGCGGATCTTTATCGTATGCCGAAGGCTGCCGCTGATGTGATCAAGAGGATCCTTTCGGATAAAACATATGTGACGGGCAAAGATTTATCGTTATTTACATATGATGACGGAAGCATGATATTGTACAGGTATGTTAAGCCGGATCTGCACTCAGCCCATGTGACACTGCACACGACCGAAGAGGTCAGCGCCCTGACGGATACAGTGACCGGGCGTGAATATCCGGTGCATCAGGTTACATTTGCAGAGGATTTCGAGAAGAGAACGGAGTATGTTGCCGATGGCGTACTGGAGCCCGGCAGGTTCGTGATGCTTCGATGGAAGTATTGAATCTGACAGATCATACATGTCAGAAAAAGAATTGACAGACTGTACCAAAAAGAACCCGATAACTGTTATTACATGGAGGTCATTTATGCTGAAGGAATTAGGATTTTACAAGGGTGTTAACTTAGGCGGATGGCTCTCTCAATGCGATTACAGCGACGAGAGATTGGATCATTTCATTGAGGCAAGGGATTTTGAGAAGATCGATTCCTGGGGACTGGATCATGTCAGGATACCCGTTGATTATAATGTGTTTGAGAACGAGGACGGCAGCTATAAGCCCGAGGGCTTCCAGAGACTCATTCACGCGATCACGCTTGCTCAGAAGCATGACCTGAATACTATCATCGATCTGCACAAGACGGCAGGTTATTCCTTTGATTCAGGTGAGGGAGAGGGCGGTTTCTTTGAGGAGGAGGAGTTGCAGGAGAGATTCTACCGTCTCTGGGAGGAATTTGCCCGCAGATTCGGAGGATATGGCAATCATATAGCTTTTGAACTGCTTAACGAGGTAACTGACAAGGCTTATATCAAAACCTGGAATAAGATAGTCAGGACCTGTATAAAGAGGATCAGAGCCATCACAAAGGATACCATCATCCTGGTGGGAAGCTGGGGTAACAACAGTGTGGGCGCGGTCAAGGATCTGAATAAGCCCTATGATGACAGAGTGATATACAATTTCCATTGCTATGATCCGTTCCCGTTTACTCATCAGGGAGCTTACTGGGTAGACTGTCTGGAAAGGGATGCGAGAGTGTCCTTTGCCGAGTCCGGGGCGACCGTTGAATACTTTGAAAAGCTTTTTGCCTCCGCGATCAAGGCTGCGGCAGACAATAATACAGAGCTTTACTGCGGAGAATACGGAGTGATCGATATTGCATCTCCCGAGGATACTCTGAAATGGTATCAGACCATTCACAAGGTATTTGAGAAGTACGGCATCGCTCATGCCGCCTGGAGCTACAAGGAGATGGACTTCGGGCTTTCCGATCCCAGGATGGACAATGTGAGAGCAGAACTGATCAAGGTGCTGTGATAAGAATACAGAGGAAGATTTCTACAGGACCTGAGGGTTCATCAGAAACTGTTGGTGTGACAGAAATGATGTGATTTGCTTTAGCTATATTATACGAAAGAGAAGGGGCGATCATAATCGAAGAAAAGGCTTCTCTTGCGCAATATTGTGGGATAGGGAGAATCCGTATGGGAATGTATCTTGATCCGGGAAATGAAAGCTTCAAAACTGATCTGGCCGGAGATATCTATATAGACAAAACTGAGATGCTGTCATTTTTGAACAGATATGTAGCGACACCCAGACGGTATTTTGCGGTGAGTCGCGCCAGAAGGTTCGGAAAATCCATGGCAGCCGGAATGCTTGATGCTTATTACAGTATTGGTTGTGATTCAGAGACTCTTTTTCAGCCATATGCCATAGCAAAGGATAAGGGTTTTCATGACCATTTGAATAAATATCATGTATTGCATATTGATATGGCAACCTTCCTCAATGCGGCAAGGAAAGATGAGAATCCTGTGGACCTGATGAATGATACTGTTATGCGGGATTTTAAGGATATGTATCCGGAACTTATAAACGACAGTGTCAGAACCTTGCCTAAGGCTGTGGAAGAGGTTTGGCGGAATGATGGTATCGGATTTGTTATTATCATTGATGAGTGGGAATGTATTATCAGAGAAGCCGGTAACGACGAAGAACTGATAATGTATTATCTTAAATATCTCAGAGGATTTTTTAAGACTGAGGAATCCAAGAAATTCCTTGCTCTCGGGTATCTGACAGGGATATTACCGATAAAGAAATTTAATGGTGAATCCGCTATGAACAACTTCATTGAGTATACCATGATATCGCCTAAGAACCTTGCTCCGTATTTTGGGTTTTCAGAAGACGAAATTATCCCGTTATTAGATAAATACGGAGTTTTGCTTGATGAGATCAGAAAGTGGTACGATGGCTATATCATAGCAACTCCGGGGCAGGGGTGGGAGCCGGATTATGTTCATATGTACAACCCAAATTCTATAGTTGATGCATTGACATTCAGGTCTATAGAATCCTATTGGAAAAATACAGGAGCATTTACAAGTCTTAATGACTATATTGCCATAAATATGGATGGATTAAAGTATACGGTTCTTCGGCTGCTTTCGGGGGAGAGTTGTCATGTAGATACATCCGGTTTCCAGAACGATCTTACAAGCTTTAGGAGTAAAGATGATGTACTTACAGCCCTGATACATATGGGGTATCTCGGCTATGACCCCAGGACTGAAGAAGCCTTTATTCCAAATGAGGAGGTTCGTGAGGTATTCAGCTCTGCCATTAAATCCGGTGACTGGACAGAAATCGCCGAAGCCCTGCGCGACTCGGATGATCTGCTAAAGGCTACTTGGGCAGGTGATGAAATCAAAGTGGCAATGACCATTGAGAAGTCACATCAGGACTAT
>JAFUAB010000043.1 GCA_017460885.1 Lachnospiraceae bacterium | reverse complement strand
AGCGTCGGGAACAGTAGTACATCCCTGATCGCCGCACTATCCGTCAACAGCATCACAAGTCTGTCAATTCCATATCCAATACCACCTGTAGGAGGCATTCCGACTTCAAGTGCATTAAGGAAGTCCTCGTCGGTGTGCTCGGCTTCTTCGTCGCCTGCTGCTGCGTTGGCATCCTGGGCTGCGAAGCGCTCGCGCTGGTCTATGGGATCGTTGAGCTCGGAGTAGGCGTTGCACATTTCCCATCCGTTGATGAAGAGCTCGAATCTCTCTACCTTGGTCGGATCGTCGGGTTTCTTCTTGGTCAGCGGCGATATCTCTATCGGATGATCCATGACGAAAGTCGGCTGTACCAGATGCTCCTCTACATATTCTTCAAAGAACAGATTCAGGATATTTCCTTTTTTATGGAACTCCTCATATTCTATGTGGTGTTCCCTGGCCAGGCGCTTTGCCGCTTCATCATCCGGTACCTGTGCAGGATCGTCGAAATCCACTCCGGAGTATTTTTTTACGGCTTCCGTCATGGTGATGCGTTCAAAGGGCTTGCCGAAATCAAGCTCTATATCACCGTATTTAAATCTGGTCGAGCCCAGCACTGTCTCTGCCAGATATCTGAACATATCCTCGGTCAGATCCATCATGCCGTGATAGTCTGTATATGCCTGATATAACTCCATCAGGGTAAACTCGGGATTGTGCCGGGTATCCACTCCTTCGTTTCTGAACACGCGGCCGATCTCGTATACTCTCTCAAGGCCGCCGACGATCAGTCTTTTCAGGTAAAGTTCAAGTGAGATACGAAGCTTCACGTCCTCATCAAGTGCGTTGTAGTGAGTCTCAAAAGGTCTCGCTGCCGCACCGCCGGGGTTGGCTACCAGCATAGGTGTTTCCACTTCCATGAAGTCTCTGTCATCCAGGAATCTGCGGATCGCACTTATGATCCTGCTCCTCTTGATGAAGGTTTCCTTTACCTCCGGATTCATGATCATATCCACATATCTCTGACGATACCTGATATCCGTATTGGTCAGACCGTGGAATTTCTCGGGAAGGATCTGCAAAGATTTGGTCAGCAGAATTACCTCTGATGCATGCACGGAGATCTCGCCGGTCATTGTTCGGAACACATATCCCTTTATTCCGACTATATCGCCTATATCATACTTCTTATAATCGGCATAAGCTTCCTCTCCTATGGCATCTCTGGCGACATATATCTGTATATTGCCGGACTTATCCTGTACATTGGAAAAGGATGCCTTACCCATGATCCGCTTGCTCATGAGACGTCCTGCTATACTGACCTGTATAGGCTGTGCATCCATGATGGCCCTGCGTTCCTCGTAGTCGGCCTTACGCTTCGGACGGGCTTCCTCTTCGGGCAGACCGGTCACATCTACCGGAGGTCTGTCACCAAGCAGCTTTTCTTCAAGTGCTTCATACTCTTTCTGGGCATCGGCCACATGACAGGTCACGTCATATTTTGTTATGACAAAGGGATCCTTGCCTGCTTCCTGTAACGCGGCAAGCTTCTCCCTGCGAACCTTCAAAAGCTGTCCTATATCCTGTTCTTCTGTCTGCTGTATATTCTTTTCACTCATCGTCTTTTCTGTTATGAATCTCCAAAACCTTATATACGATCTCTCCTGCCTGTGTTTCAACCTTGACGGTATCTCCGGTCTTGTGACCGAGCAGGGCTGCACCCACCGGTGACTCATTTGAGATCTTGCCGAGCAGTGAATCCGCTTCCGTTGAGCCTACTATCTTGAATTCGATCTCTTCATTATAAGTATTGTCCATCAGTCTTACGCTGCATCCGATATTGATGGTCTCTAAGTCTACCTCATCCTCATAGATGACCTCTACATTCTTTAGGATCTTTTCCAGTTCCTCGATCCTGGCTTCGTTGTCACGCTGTTCATCCTTGGCCGCATCATACTCAGCGTTTTCGGAAAGGTCTCCCTGTTCCCTGGCTTCCTTGATCTTCTGTGCGATCTCGTGACGCTTAACCTCTCTTAAGTAGCTCAGTTCATCCTCATAAGCCTTAAGGCTCTCAGATGTAAGGATGTTTTTTTTGGATTCACTCATTTCTACACCTTCTTTAATATATTCTGTATCACGGATCTGTTCGTGACACCTGGTTGTCGCGGCTCACCGCGGCTGTTGTTTACCGATTGCTACGCAATCGACGCAATTATACATAATAAGTTCATTTATGTCAATATCAGCTCCCGCACCGCCGTTTCGAGCTGCTCAAAGGTTTCCATTTCATTTATCCTTCCGCGAAAAGCCGCCGAATGCGGAAGTCCCTGTGTGTACCAGGCCGTATGCTTACGCATTTCACGGATCCCAACGTATTCGCCCTTATGCTCTATCAGCATCCTGCCATGGCGCAGTATCGTCTCCGTCTTTTCCTCCGGTGTCGGAGGGGTGGCATGTTCACCGGTCTCCAGATAAGTCCTTATATCCTTCAACAGCCACGGATTCCCCTGCAGAGCCCGGCCTATCATCACTCCGGCGCATCCGGTCTGTTTTTTCATATTAATAAAGTCTTCGGCAGAGGTGACGTCTCCGTTACCGATCACCGGTATCGACAGGCGATCCGCTACGCGGGCGATAATATCCCAATCCGCACGTCCGCTGTAGAACTGCTCTCTGGTCCTTCCGTGTACAGCTACCGCACTCGCCCCTGATTCCTCGGCTATATGAGCTATCTCGGCAGCATTGATATGGTCAGGATCGAAGCCTGAGCGGATCTTGACGGTGACGGGCCTGTCGGTTGCCCTGACCAACGCCTCCACGATCTTTCCGACCAGCCCGGGCTCCTTCATGAGTGCGCTGCCCTCACCGTTATTGACTATCTTCGGGACCGGACATCCCATGTTGACATCCAGTATGTCAAAAGACCTGTCGGAGATCATCTTTACCGCCTCCGCCATCGTTTCCGGCTCCCTGCCGAAGAGCTGAAGCGATACATATCCCTCACCGGGATCGATCTCCAGAAGTGATTCCGTATTACGGTTATGATAAGTGATAGCCTTGGCACTGATCATCTCCATACATTGGAGTTCGCTGCCGTATTCCGCGCATAACAGACGAAAAGGCAGGTCGCTTATACCTGCCATCGGAGCCATTATCAAGCCATATTGAAGATGGATGCTGCCTATGTTCATTGCTTGTCATCCCGTTGACACACGACCAGTTTGTAAAACAACGACAAAGATTCAAAGAGTTCCGCGCGGTTACGCCGGATCTCGGCAATGAGCATACCCGCCGTGATCTCATCATAGGTGATGTCATATTCATCGGCCTGTGTTTCCATCACCAGTTCGCCGTCTTCATCAAACGCTATGGTAAAGATGCCTCCCGCATCCTGCGTGAAAAGGACGCAGATTATCCTGAGTTCCTCCTTAAGAGAAGGAGGGATCTTATCAAAATCCTTATTAAAATAGTATTTCTGTTCGTATGCATTGGCTCCGCATACGACGGTACGCTTATTATCGCTCATCATACATATCCATAGATCCCT
This sequence comes from Lachnospiraceae bacterium, assembly GCA_017460885.1. GTDB lineage: Bacteria > Bacillota > Clostridia > Lachnospirales > Lachnospiraceae > XBB2008. Next base: position 150,533 of record JAFUAB010000043.1, on the reverse strand, counting down.
CGCACGGAGACCTCACCGGCATAGACCGTGCGGACCTCGCCGTCGGGCATTTTCACAAGAAGCTCTCCGCGGTCATCAATGCCTCCGGAGATTCCGCTGTACTCCCCCCCGGGATCCAATACCCTGACCTCGGTTCCGATGCTGACCAGCAGCTTCTCGTATTCCTGTCTAAGGCCGGACAGATCACCGTTTCCGAGGAAGCTGTCATAATACCCTTCAAAGAGATTCATAACTTCAGCCACCAGTGCCGATCTTCGGACAGTCTCCCCCGCTTCGATCTTCAGACTCGTGGCGGTTCCCCTGATCTCCTCCGGAAAGGATCCGGTATCGGGCTGGTTTACATTGATGCCCACTCCGACTATAACATCACGGATATAATCCGATTCCATATCCATTTCGGTCAATATGCCGCAGGTCTTGCGGCCGTTTATGACCACATCATTCGGCCACTTGATGCGAGCGTCGAGTCCTGTTGTGTTCCTTATCGCTCCCGCTACCGCGAGAGCCATTATCAGTGTGATCATGGGGGCATCCGAGGGCATGATATCCGGTTTCAGGAGAAGTGACATATATATTCCGGTTCCTGCAGGAGAATTCCATCCGCGTCCTCGCCTGCCCCGGCCGGCCTCCTGCATATCCGACACCACCAGAGTACCATCCGAAGCGGTATCCGCGATCTGACGCACACGGACATTAGTAGAATCCACTTTATCGTAATAGTACAACTCTCTGGCGACATAGCCGGTACCCAGCCTGCTTGATATTTCCGAGTATGACATGATATCCGGAGTACTCACCAGCCGGTAACCCTTATTCGGTACCGCCTCGATCTCATATCCGTCTTCCTTCAGCGTCCTGATCGCTTTCCAGATCGCGGTACGCGATACTCCGAAATGTTCGCTCAGCTCCTGCCCCGATATGTAAGTGGTGCCCTCCCGAAGGAGGGCAAGTAAATCAGCTTTATCAGTCATTTGAATGTTTTATTTTATCACCTTTGCCGCCTGCGCAAGCGTGCTTCCTACCGATGCTATCCCCTGCAGTTCGGCCGGCATGAGTATGGTGGTAGCCTGTCCGTCGGCAACCTTCTCGAAAGCCTCCAGGCTCTTCAGTCTGATAACCGCTTCATCCGCGCCGGCTTCCTTAAGTACTCTGATACCCTCTGCCTTTGCCTGCTGTACGCTCAGGATCGCCTGAGCCTCACCTTCGGCCTCTCGGATCTTCCTTTCCTTCTGAGCCTCTGCCTGAAGCACGGTAGCCTGCTTCTCGGCCTCTGCCTTCAGGATCGCGCTTTCCTTCAGACCCTCTGCCTCAAGTATCGCTGCCTTCTTTTCACCCTCCGCACGGGTTACGGCCTCACGTCTTTCACGCTCTGCCTTCATCTGCTTTTCCATGGCATTCTGTATCTCTGCCGGAGGAATGATGTTCTTAAGCTCCACACGATTGACCTTGATCCCCCAGGGATCCGTTGCCTCATCCAATGAAGCTCTCATCTTGGTATTAATGATCTCACGGCTGGTCAGTGTCTGGTCAAGCTCCATCTCACCAATGATATTTCTGAGTGTGGTGGCGGTCAGATTCTCGATAGCCATGATCGGATTTTCCACTCCGTAAGTAAAAAGCTTGGGATCCGTGATCTGATAGAACACTACGGTATCTATACGCATCGTAACGTTATCCTTGGTGATAACGGGCTGAGGAGCAAAGTCAACGACCTGTTCCTTGAGTGTCACTCTCTTTGCCACCCGGTCAAAAAGCGGCATCTTGAAATGAAGTCCTACCGACCAGGTCTGCTGATATGCACCCAGACGCTCTATCACATAAGCATTGGCCTGAGGAACGATCTTGATACAAGTGGCAAGCAATGCAACTACTATCACAAGTAAAACGACAACTACTACCATAACAACCTCCTTTTCCCTCAGATAATCAGATTCAGTCCACGGTCACTGTTCCGCATTATCCTGCACAGATTTCTCAACTATCAGCTTAACCCCACTGATCGACAGGATCCTTACTACGCTTCCTGCCGGAATAACCGTACTGTCATCACTGCTTCTGGCTGACCATTCCTGTCCGCCCACATTTACCAGTCCGACACCCTCCAGGTTATCGATATCCGTCATAACGACCGCCATATGCCCTATCAGACTCTCGGCATTGGTACGCACCCTGTCCTTATTAAAATATTTGATCGCAATGGGACGAGTTGTGAGCAGAAGTATAAGGCTGACAACAAGAGCCGCAATAAGCTGTGCCCATACAGGAGCACCCAGAACCGCCAGCAGAAGTCCAACCAGGGATCCGCCGGCAAACCAGACAGTGGTAAGTCCCATGGTCAGAAGTTCCACAAGGATAAGAACCACCAATGCAATGATCCATATGATAACAACGGTTTCATTCATACGATCACCCCCTATTCCTTACCGGTCGGTTAACCGGCCGGCGATCACGGTTTTACCGTTACCAGAAAACATTGCCGCCGACGACCACACCCTCATGGGAACCGGCTCTCTTGAAATGCGTAGCCGTTCCGATATTGGTCTTACCGTTCAATGCATCCTGCGCTGCGGTAAAACAAGAATCGTACACCTTATTATTATACACCGCAGCCACCTTTCCATTCAAGGCGGGAGTGAATTGCCCCGAAGCGTAGATCACGCCGTATATGGAATTTGGATAAGCGGAGGATCTGACACGGTTCATTACGCATGCAGCAACGGCAAGCTGACCTTCGTAGTTGCCGGTACCGGCCTCACACTGTACGAGCGCAGCCAGCAGTTTTGTCTCGTTGCCGTCGGCATCCACCTTGGCCTGTTGAGCACGCAGCAGAGCCTTGCGCTTGGCTTCCGCCTCCGCTTCCTCTCTGATCCTGATCTGTTCCATAGTCTCACCTGCATCTATGGAAAAAGTAACTTTGACATATTCGGCGGATACGTAGCCCTCCTCTTCCTCATAGGCCACCTCTATCCACTCGGTTTCTTCATCATTCACGACCTCAAGCTCATCGCCGCTGGCCACAAGTCCAAGTATCCTGGCATCCGTACTGGGTTCCTCCCGTATCCTCAACGCATCTGTTTCAACCGTCAGTATCTTGAACCCGACATCCGAAGCAAGTTCCTCTGCCTCTTCATCAAAAAGCACATAGTCATTGCTGACCCATCCGACAAGCTCTCCTGACTGGATACGGCTCCAGTCCTCACCCCGCTCAAGGATACGGCCACCGCAGTCCTTATACAACAGTCCCGCCTTTTCCGCCTCTTCGCTTGGTTCGGTCCTCACGTTCACCGAATTATTAACGTTAGCCATAAAAAGCGTGGATTCCGATTCTTCTTCCTCTGCCTCGGGTTCCGGTGCATACGAAGCAAGCTCATCTATAGCCTGTCGGGATTTCTCGGTATCCCCGGCATATGAGCCTACCAGATTAGCGACGCCTGCGCTGGCACTATTAAGACAATCCGCAGTTGTGGTGGTTTCCTCTGCCGACACCGCAAAGCTGTACAGCCAGATAAATGTCACACAGACTATCACCGTTCTGCCGAAAAAGATTATGATCTTCATGATGTATACTTCGACATTTTTTACAAAATTATTACAATAATATCAATAAAATATTAAATTGTCAAAAAATGTTGATTTCAGGCTCTTTGTCTGTGAGCCTCATAGAGAAGAACAGAAGCTGCGATCGCAGCATTAAGAGATTCCACAGATCCTTCCATAGGTATAAAAACCCTCTCATCCGCAGCATTTTGAACCCTTGCGGAAACACCTGCCCCTTCATTACCTATAACAAAAGCCGATGCAGTACGATAATCGCAGTCGGTATATGCCTTAGCTCCGTCAAGTGCCGAAGCAAAAACGCTGATCCCTCCGGCCTGCAGCATATGTATCGCTTCTACCGTGTCATCCACATACACGAACGGCATTCTGAACAGAGTACCCATGGTGGAACGAACACTCTTGGGATTGTATATGCTGACCGTATCCCGGCTCATAATGACCCCGGCTACGCCTGCTGCCTCTGCGGTACGGAATATCGTTCCGAGATTTCCGGGATCCTGCAGTCCGTCCAGAATGCAAAAAAGCGAACCAGCATCCAGTATCTCCTCCAGGCTGTGATCAGCCGCTTTTACAACGCACAAAATCCCCTGGGGAGTCATGGTGTCGGACATCTTCTTCATGACGTCGTCGGACACAAGCTCATAGCCGGTACGCGCAAGTCTCTCCCCGGTCTCAAAACTCGCTCCGCTGAGAAAATCCTCGGTAACATACACGCTGTCAAGCCTGTCCGCGGGTACCTCCGCGAACATTCTGACGCCCTCGGTTATATAGAGGCCTTCCTCTCTTCTGGACTTTTCCTTGGACTGAAGCAGGGTAATATGCCTGACAGCCGCATTTGTCAGACTGCTTATCATCAGCTCAGGATCCTTGCAACTTCGTAATCATACTCAGGTATGCTCTTTGTCATGTTGAGCGCCTCTTCGATATCAAAATCCTGACACTCGCCATGCCGTATGCCCACCACGCGATTGGTCTTGCCCGCGCAGAGTATATCGGCTGCATAAGCCCCCATAACGGAAGCATAGTATCTGTCCTTGCAGGTAGGAGATCCGCCGCGCTGCATATAACCAAGTATCGTAGCCCTGGTTTCGATGCCGGTTGCCGCCTCTATTCGTCTTGCCATGGATGTGGAATGGCCGATGCCCTCGGCATTGATGATAATATGATGAGTCTTGCCTCTTTTACGGTTATTGATAATGTTGTTTATGATATTCTGCTCGTTATAATCGTATTTTTCCGGCAGAAGAATATCCTCGGCACCGTTGGCAATGCCGCACCAGAGTGCGATATATCCGGCGTTTCTTCCCATAACCTCTATTATGGAGCATCTTTCGTGTGAGGAAGAAGTATCCCTGACCTTATCTATCGCCTGCATTGCGGTATTGACTGCCGTATCAAAGCCTATGGTGTAATCTGTGCATGCTATATCCAGATCGATGGTTCCGGGAATGCCTATGGTGTTGATGCCGTGACGCGACAGAGCCTGTGCACCTCTGTAGGAGCCGTCACCTCCGATGACTATAAGACCCTCAATACCGTATTTCCTGCATATCTCCACGCCCTTCTGCTGGCCTTCCTCGGTATGGAATTCCAGGCATCTGGCCGTACCGAGTATAGTACCGCCCCGCTGGATCGTATCGGATACATGATATCTCTCCAGATCTATGATCTCCTCCGAAAGGAGACCCTGATATCCCTTCTTGATACCCTTGACCTTCACTCCCTTGGCGAGTGCCTTTCTGACTACCGCTCTGATAGCTGCGTTCATGCCCGGAGCATCACCGCCGCTGGTAAGTATACCTATTGTTTTTATCTCTTTAGTTTTGGCCATTTTCAGATCTCCTTCAACTCATCCAAGCCATCGGATCATTCGCCGTGCTCAAAATGACAATATCTCCTTTCCAAGTATATCACATTCGGATCACTCACACATACGTAACCTTGACATTTTCTTCACCGAATCTCTCCCCGAGTTCCCGTAGAAGCTCGCGTTCCAGTCTGACACCCATGGAGGTATGTATCGGTTTTAACCCGGGCACATAAAAGATCACCGGGCTTCTGCCGCTTCTGTCATCCAGTTCCTCCATAAGACCCGTCCTGACAGCATTCATATCCTCCTCTGACTTAAACTGTATCCACAGCTGCCCGGGGATATCCTCAAAACTCGTGATAGTATCGCAGATGACCTTCATATCACGGTCGTCCTCCTCGGAAGCGCGTCCGGAAATAAATACCATGCTGCCCTCCTCGAGCAGGGCTCTGTATCTCATATAGTTCTTGGGAAAGACGATCACCTCGACACTTCCAAGCATGTCCTCAAGCGTAACAAATGCCATGATATCATCCCGCTTGGTAAACTTGGTCTTGCACTCGCTGATTATCCCTCCTACAGTCACGGATTCACCGCCGTGCAGCCTGTCTCCCTCGTTTTCATCCGGCTGTTGTACCATCATTGCCTGTGAGGCCGGATCCACATCATTATCCTCATCCTCAAGGGTCGTCTCCGTCAGCTTGAAATCGGCAGTGGTATTGGTGATCTTCTTTTTCCACAGAGCTTCATACTCTTCGATGGGATGTCCGCTGAGATAGATCCCCAGCACCTCTTTTTCGTATCTGAGAAGCTCTTCCTTGGGAAACTCTCCGACCGGCGGCAGTGCGATCCTGTTTTCGATGAGGGTTTTGCCTGATTCACCCACCAGATCAAAAAGACTCATCTGCCCCGCTGTAGAGTTTTTACGCTCCTTATGCACATCATTCATCACGGACTCATACACGATCATCAGCTGCCTGCGTTTGATCCCGAAGGAATCCATGGCTCCGGCTTTGATCAGGTTCTCAACAACGCGTTTATTGACCTCGCCTCCGGAATCTCCGACTCTGACCAGAAAATCCCGCAGATCCTTATATGATCCCCTTATACCGCGTTCTTCTATTATCCTGCGGATGACCGGATATCCTATAGACTTGATCGCCGCAAGCGTAAACCTGATATTTCCGCCCTCGGCGGTAAAGCCCTCATTGCTCAGATTGACGTCCGGAGGAAGTATACCGATCCCCATCTCACGGCAGTTCATGATATACTGAGCCACCTTGGAGGAGCTGCCCGCCACGGAAGTCATCAATGCTGCCATAAATTCCACCGGATAGTACCGTTTGAGGTACGCCGTTCGCATCGCGACCACCGCATAACAGGCTGCGTGTGACTTGTTGAAGGCATACTTGGCGAAATCGACCATCGAATCATATATCCGGTCGGCAGCAGACGGATCTATACCGTTCGCAGCACATCCGGGTATACCTTTTTCCTTACTGCCGTGCAGGAAATACTCCCTGTTCTCATCGATGACATACTGCTTTTTCTTGGACATCGCCTTACGGATGTTGTCGCTGTCCGCCATTGAATATCCCGCGAGAGCCCGGACTATCTGCATGACCTGTTCCTGATAAACTATACACCCGTACGTCGCGGACAATATGGGTTCCAGTTCCGGACATTCGTAAGTCACGTTTTCCGGATGGTTCTTTCCCTCGATATATTTGGGGATAAAGTCCATGGGACCGGGGCGGTACAGTGAGATGCCCGCTATGATATCCTCCAGGCTGTGCGGCTTCAGCTCCTTCATGAAGGACTTCATGCCTGCGGATTCAAGCTGGAATACGCCCTCCGTATGGCCGCTGCCGATCAGCTCCAGAACCTCCGGATCGTCATAATCAATCGCTTCTATATCTATCTTAACGTTGTGATTGGCCTCAGCCATATCCACAGCATCTCTGATCACGCTCAGGGTACGAAGACCGAGAAAGTCCATCTTGAGCAGCCCAAGCTCCTCAACGGTATCCTTGTCAAACTGGGTATTGACCGGTCCGTCCCCCCTGGTAAAAAGCGGAAGATATTTATCCGCCGCATCGGGACATATCACAACTCCGGCTGCATGAGTCGAGGTATTGCGCGGAAGTCCCTCCAGTCTGCGGCACATATCAAGCATATGATGAACGCTGTCATCCGAATTGTACAGTGCCTTGAGTTCGGGATTGATATCTATCGCCCGATCAAGAGTGATCCCCAGCTCCGCAGGAACCATCTTGGCCAGATTAGAAGCCTCCGAATACGGAATATCCATAACACGCGCCACATCCCTGATCACGCCTCTGGCCAGCATCGAACCGAAGGTGCCTATCTGTACCACATGATCCTTACCGTATTTTTCGGAAACGTACTTAATGACATCCTCACGTCTGTCATCACTGAAATCCACGTCGATATCGGGCATCGAGATACGTCCCGGGTTCAGGAATCGTTCAAACAGCAGGTCATACCTGATCGGATCTATATCCGTGATCCTGAGGCAGTAGGAAACAAGACTTCCCGCCGCCGACCCGCGCCCCGGGCCGACAGGTATACCGTTGTTACGACAGAAATTGATGTAATCCCATACGATCAGGAAGTAGTCCACGAACCCCATTCTCTCGATCACGCCCAGTTCATAATTCAGGCGTTCCCTGAGCTCAGGTGTGATCTCCACGTATCTGCGGCCAAGTCCCTCGTCGCACAGATGTCCAAGATAGCTCCTGGAATCATACCCTTCAGGCACTTCAAAGTGCGGAAGCTTATACTTGCCGAATTCTATCTCCACGTGACATCTGTCTGCAATACGCTGTGTATTATCAAGCGCCTCGGGAGCGAAGGAAAAAAGCTTTCTCATTTCCTCCTCGCTCTTGACATAGTACTGTCCGCCCACATAGCGCATGCGGTCTTCATCCTGCAGCTTCTTGTTTGTCTGCAGGCAAAGAAGGATATCGTGCGACTCCATATCATCGGCATACGTGTAGTGCACGTCATTGGTAACGACCATAGGGATATCCAGTCTTTTGCTCATCTCCATCAATGCCATGTTGACGGTAGTCTGATCGCTGAGTCCGTGATCCTGCATTTCCAGAAAAAAATTGCCGTCGCCGAGGATTTTTTTGAGTCTGAGGGCAGCGGCATCGGCGTCGGCTTTCATGCCGCGCACGATGGCCCTCGGTATCTCTCCGGCAAGGCATGCCGAAAGTCCGATGATCCCTTCGTGATACTGCTCAAGCAGCTCCATATCGATCCTCGGCTTATAATACAGTCCTTCGGTAAAACCCAGACTGACCATTTTTATGAGATTCTGATAACCCGTATTGTTTTCGGCGAGAAGCACCAGATGATAGTATCTGTCTTCGGACTCTCCTTTTTCCTTGGAGAAACGGGATTCGGGTGCGACATAGACCTCGCACCCGATCACCGGATTAATCCCTGCATTTTTACATTCGCGGTAAAACTGTATTACACCGTACATGACTCCGTGGTCCGTTATGGCCGCGGAGTTCATGCCCAGATCCTTAACTCTCTTTACATACTCTTTGATCTTGTTGGAAGCGTCAAGTAAAGAGAATTCGGTATGTGAATGCAGATGTACAAATGACATATATTATCCCAGATATTTCTTAAGTGTATCTACCTTGTCAAGCTTCTCCCAGGGCAGATCCAGATCGTTGCGTCCGAAGTGTCCGTATGCAGCCGTCTGCTTGTAAATGGGTCTGCGCAGGTCAAGCATCTTGATGATACCGGCGGGACGAAGATCAAAGTTTTCACGGATGATCTCAATCAGCTTCTCTTCGCTGAGCCTGCCCGTACCCTGGGTATCTATATAGATGGAGGTGGGCTGTGCAACGCCTATGGCGTATGAAAGCTGGATCTCTGCCTTATCAGCAAGGCCTGCTGCCACGATATTCTTTGCTACATATCTGGCCGCATAAGCTGCACTTCTGTCCACCTTGGTGCAGTCCTTTCCGGAGAAGGCACCGCCGCCGTGACGGGCATATCCGCCATAGGTATCAACGATGATCTTACGTCCGGTAAGACCGGCATCGCCGTGAGGTCCGCCTATAACGAAACGGCCTGTGGGATTGATAAAGAACTTGGTATTGTCATCGATCATTTCAGCCGGAAGGACCGGATCAAAAACATACTTTTTGATATCCTCGTGGATCTGCTCCTGCGTCGCATCATCATCATGCTGTGTAGAGAGAACAACGGCTTCAAGTCTGACGGGCTTGCCATTCTCGTCATACTCAACGGATACCTGACTCTTGCCGTCGGGACGCAGATACTTAAGTGTTCCGTCCTTACGCACTTTGGTAAGCTGACGTACCAGCTTGTGTGCAAGTGAGATCGGATAAGGCATATATTCCTCCGTCTCATTGGTAGCATATCCGAACATCATACCCTGATCGCCTGCTCCCGTATCCAGGTCATCCTTCAGATCACCCTTCTTAGCCTCAAGCGCCTTGTCAACTCCCATGGCAATATCCGCTGACTGCTCATCGATCGCAACCAGAACAGCACAGGTATTACCGTCAAATCCGTATTCGGATTTGGTATATCCTATCTCATTGACCGTATCTCTGACGATCTTCTGCATATCCACATATGCATTGGTTGTGATCTCACCCGTGATCAGTACAAATCCCGTACAGCAGGCAGTCTCACAAGCCACACGGCTCATGGGGTCCTGTTCCATGCATGCGTCCAGGATCGCATCGGAGATCGCATCGCAGACTTTGTCGGGATGTCCCTCGGTAACCGACTCTGAAGTAAATAATCTTTTTTCCATCAAACAGCTCCTTTCTTGAACCAACAAAAAAAAACCGCTTCAACAAGCGGATCCGAATACATTGAATCTGAATAATAGCGTACACGCTATGCAATCTCTTGTCAATCACAAAATAATATGATAAGTTTTATTTAGGATTTTTAGGGGTTGCATAATGAGAAGGATCGATTCAAAATCTGCCAAAAGCGGTATGACTATCGCTTCTGACGTATATGCACTCAGCGGTCAGCTGGTCATACCAAAGGGAGTAGTCTTAAACAGCAAGACAATCTCTAAGCTTGGCTTTTATTCGGTACCCTTTATATTCGTCGAGGATGATGAGATCTCCCTCGGAGCCGTCGAAACACAGTCTTATCACGAAAAGGTCCAGTCGGATCCGCAGTTCAAGGCTTTCAAAAAGAAATTCGAAACCGAAGTATACTCCTTTAAAAAGCAGATGAATGAGGTCATCAATTTAAATGAACCTCTCGATGTGGACGAGCTGCTCGAACGCACCGGTGCGATGATGAGCGCGGCACCTGATTCGATCGGTATACTCACACTCATTTCGAATATGCATAACTACGACGATGAGACCTTCGCTCACTCTATGAACGTGGCCCTGATCTGTAATCTTTTTGCCAAATGGGTGCATCTGAGCGAGGACGAGATCACCACAGCTACTCTCTGCGGGCTGCTCCATGATATAGGCAAGCTCACCATTCCCGAGAGCATCCTGCGCAAACCCGGCAAACTGACAGATGCCGAATACAAGCGCATCAAGGACCATGCCCGTGCCGGCTACGAGATCCTGCGCAAAAACAATATGGATCCCCACATCTGCAACGCCGCGCTTATGCATCACGAGAGATGCGACGGCTGCGGTTATCCCCTGCATCTCAAGGGACCGCAGATCGACCCCTTTGCCAAAATAGTAGCCATTGCGGATGTATACGATGCGACCACTTCACCGCGGGTATATCGCGGTCCCATGTGTCCCTTTGAAGTGATCAGGATGTTCGAACAGGACGGGCTCCAGAAATACGATCCCGCGTATATTATGACCATACTTGAAAATATCGTGAATACATACCTGTTGGAAACCGTCAGGCTTTCCGACGGAAAAGAAGGCCAGGTGATCTATATCAATAAAGACCATCTGGCACGTCCTACGATCAAAATAGAAAACGGTTATCTGGATCTGTCGGCAAACAGAGACATCTCCATCGTCGAGATCATCTGATCAGCTCACTATCTCAAATTTATATCTGGTGGCTTCCTTCTCCGAATCCACTCTGTCTATATGAGCTCCCAGACTCTGCAGTTTAATATGGAAATCCTCGTATCCTCTTTCGATATACTGGATATTATCTATCGTTGAAAACCCGTCGGCCGCAAGTGCCGCCAGCACAAGTGCCGCACCCGCTCTCAAGTCGGGAGAAGAAAGATCCGCCCCCTGATATTCGCTGATCCCGTCGATAATGGCCGAATTACCTTCGACTTTGATATTCGCACCCATTTTGATCAGCTCATCTACATATTTAAATCTGTTTTCAAAAAGGGATTCCGTCACAATACTCGTACCCTGGGCAAGTCCAAGCGCAACCGTCATCTGGGGCTGCATATCCGTAGGAAAGCCGGGATAAGGAAGGGTCTTGGCATTGGTCCTGCGCAAAGGCTTGGAAGAAACAACCCTGACACAGTCGTCGGATTCCTCGACTTCACAGCCGATCTCAACCAGCTTGGCGGTGATAGACTCCAGATGCTTGGGGATCACGTTTCTGACAACGATATCTCCCTTGGTAATTGCAGCTCCGAACATATACGTACCGGCTTCTATCTGATCCGGTATGATGGTATACTCGGTCCCATGCAGATGCTGTACGCCGCGGATCCTGACCACATCGGTACCTGCACCCCTGATGCTGGCGCCACAGCTGTTCAGGAAGTTGGCCAGATCGACTATATGAGGTTCTTTGGCTGCGTTTTCTATTATGGTAGTGCCCTCTGCCATTACGGCCGCCAGGATGATATTCATCGTGGCACCGACACTGACCACATCCAGATAGATATGACCGCCCACAAGTCTGTCCGCACTGGCTACCACATGTCCGTAGCTGACCTCCGCGGTAGCTCCCAGTCCCCTGAAACCTTTGAGATGCTGGTCAATGGGACGAAGTCCTATATTGCAGCCTCCGGGAAGAGCCACTTCAGCCTTGTGAAGCTTACCCAAAAGAGCTCCCAGCAGATAGTATGAAGCTCTGATCCTTCTGATATGTTCCCCGTCTATCAGATAATCCCTGACCTGCGAGCCGTTGATCCTGACACTGTGCCTGTCAATACGCGTAACAACGGCACCCACGCTTTCGATCGCGGTAAGCAGCGCATGGATATCCGTAACATCGGGAAGATTGTCTATATATACGGTTTCATCCGTCATTATGGCGGCCGCGATTATAGGAAGAGCCGCGTTCTTGGCTCCCGAAATATCGACCTCCCCGACAAGGGGATTGCCGCCTTTGATAACATACTGTTCCATAACCAAACCCTAAAATAACACTTCATTTAATATAGTCTCAGACCGTCACTCTGTCAATCCGAACTTATGAGCGGATGACATAACGTTGATATACTTATGATATCTCAGTTCAGATAGTTCAGAGGATTAACCTGAGATCCTCCTATCAGGATCTCAAAATGAAGATGAGGTCCGGTACTTACGCCCGTATTTCCGGAAAGCGCTATCCTCTGTCCCTGTGACACAGATTGTCCGGCACTGACGAGTACCTTGCTCAGGTGTCCGTATCTGGTCTGTCTTCCGTCGGGATGATTGATGTATACGCAGTATCCGTAGCCACTGCCCCAGCCGGCTCTCGCTACCACACCGCCGGAAGAAGCATATACCGGAGTACCCGTAGCCGTAGCCCAGTCAACACCCTTATGATAGGTACTGGCACCGCGTTTGGGAGCTTTTCGTCTGCCGAAGCCCGAGGTAAGCCTTCCTCCGGAGATCGGCTTGATATATGTCGGAGGTATCTTTGTACCCTTTTCAACTATCTTTGCGACTGCTTCGTATGTAACGTCTTCCTTAAGATATGAGACCTCTGCCTCGTCATCATTGACATAGGTTATCTCAGCCATAACATTATGGTGCCCTGCGGAAGGTTCCTGGATAGTCCGGGTCTCGTATGTATACCATTCATCATTATCGATATAAACCACTTCGGCTTCATAATCCTCTTCGTAGTACTTCTGTTCCACCCTCCTGACCGCAAGCTTCGGCTTGGGAACCGTAACAGTCAGCTCCTGTCCGACCTGTATCACGGAGAATTCATTCTGAAGCGAATCGTTCATCGAAATGATGTCATCCAGCGGAACATTCACCTTCTCGGAGATCTCACTGAGGGTATCACCGGACTTGACCTCATATATCACGGGAGTGGCCTTATCCTCCGTGATATCGGATATAGCCTCTGACGTATCCATTATCTCCGACACGGGCAGATAACACTCAACAACCTCTATATAATCCTTAAAGCCCATGGACATTATGCCCTGTTCATAATCGCCGAAATCAAGCTCGACATCGGGCTCGTATTCCTCAAATCTTTCATCCATATAGGCGATGATGCCTGCCTCGGAATCTCGTTTATAATCAAAATCGGCGTTTACATCCGTTTCGGCGGTTTCCTCCTTGTATACGATGGGAGTGAGCACGGAGAGTTCCCTGTTGGTATCATACTCCAGTACCGGTGTAAAGCCGTCATCATCCTGATATCTGTCAAGCGCCGCCTGCAAAAGAGTGATCACATCATCCGTGGATGCCATGTTTACCGAAAACTGTCCGATCTTGACGGTATATGCTCTTTCGTATGTCTCGATGGAATCACGGTTCAGCACATCGCACATCGAATCGACCACTTCTCCTGTCCCGGACACACGTCCCCGGATCTCCTCGCGAGGCTTAAAGGTCAGTTCGGTATCCACAAGGATAAGCTCATCCGATTCACTGTTTACCCTGCGTCTGGCCTCCTTGAGACAGGCCTCGGCCGTTTCCTCATCCTCGAGGGATCCCACAGCGGTTCCGTTCAGATAGACATCAACGGTATTGACCCCTGTGCGTTCAAGCCGGGTATAGCTTGGCATAAGGACAGCACAAAAAAGTATGACTAAAAAGCCATACTTCATGCGTGATAATTGTTTTTTGGGATTAAACTGTCTCATTCTTTACAGAAAACCCAGTGTAAGCAAAACATTGATAGCCAGATCACCAAGTACGAGAATGAGCATTACGATCTGAATTGCCAAAAGAGCGCGACTCTTAAGGCTCTTGGATAGATTCGTCTGTGTATCATTAAGCTGGACAGCCATCTCGGTCAGGGTCATGCCCTGTCCCTTCTGCTGTTCATTCAGTGTCTCCATCATAGCCGAAAGCATATCCAGTCGTTCGGAAAGCTGTTCACCGAGATTACGGTTGATATTCTCGAGTCCCTCATCGAGTCTGACAGACTGCGCTTCAAGTTTCTCATGTATCTCTCCGGACTGCTTGGTCAGCTCTTCTCCGAGTGCGGCCTGAACATTACGGTACACCCTGACATTTTCCTTATGTATATGACTCTCAAGATCGTCTTTGACCTGAGAAAGCTTCTCATCAACGGCTTCGGCAGCAGCCGTGGCGGTAGCTTCAGCGGTGGCTGCGGCAGCGGCCTCGGCGGCAGCGGCGGCTGTTTCGGCATCCTTTTCGGATCCGGCTGCGGCGATCTGCAGCTGACCGATCTTTTCATCCAGCGAACTGATCAGATTATGAACCTCTTCCTGCAGTTGTTCTACCTGTGTGGCCTCAGCCTGGGAATTGGCTGTTATGATCTCCTCGGGAGTAACCAGGTGTTCCGTAAATCTGTCTTTAAATCCGTCCATTTTAATACCTCTCCGAAAAAAAGTTCCTTATGGAAGTATAACAAATATAACTCTCTGTGACAATCTGCACATTATTTTATATATAGTATTGATTTGTGCATTTTGTACAATATTTTGTATGCGTTTTTTATCTCTTTGGTTATTTTACCGAATAGTAACATCCTGTTCACAATTTGTTCATATTCGGTCCGTATACTTAAATCATATCAAACAAGACTTCAAGCAGATGATTTTTTCATAATAGCCCGGGCGCCGAAAGGTGCCTGGGCACTCCTCATTTATGGATACATTTTCTTTAATTTCTGGATGAGTCCGACTGTTCCGACAATGCCTGGATCTCATTATTCAAATCCAGCATCTTGGCATCAAGCTGACTGACCATCTCCGAGCATTCCACAAGTTCAAGGCTGATCCTGTCGGGAGCATTTCCTTCAAATTTATAATTGATCTTATGCTCCAGACTTGCCCAGAAGTCCATGGCGACCGTCCTGATCTGTATCTCGACCTTGACCTGATCGCACCGGTTTGAGAGATAGACCGGTACGGTTACTATCATATGGTAGCTCTTATATCCGCTTGGCTTGGGATTAACTATATAATCCTTGACCGAAAGAACCGTGATGTCATTCTGCGCACTGATCATCTCGGCGATCTTGTATATATCCGACGTAAAAGAGCATATTATCCTGATGCCCGCAATATCGTTGCAGTACTCGATCATATTGTCGAGGGTAGACTCAACGCCATGACGACGCAGCTTTTTGACGATCGATTCAGGCGTCTTGATCCTGCCCTTCACATGCTCTATCGGGTTATATCTGTGTTCCTCCTGAAGCTCCTCGTTCAGTATCTCTATACGAGTAGTGATCAGCTTCAGGGCCGCATTGTACCTGAGCTGGATCGCCTCATAGGAATCCACATCCCAATCCCTGAACGAATTGATACTTTCCATTTTTATACCCTCTCAATACTCTAATCTTCTTCGATAACCCTGATCTCAAGGTAATCAAAGTCAATATCATCGATAAAACTGTCTCTCCCGAACCTGGTTACGGCAGTTCTTTTAAAATCGGCGACATTGACGTCCAGCCATATAGGTCTGGACAGATCAAAACCCGCACAGATCTGCTCGATCGCAGCAAACACCTTGTGTGTACGCGTCTCGTCCGTATCATCCTCGACCACGGTGTCGCGCACCATGTGTCCGTCCTTAAATTCTCTGGCCCAAAGTCTGAACATCAGTCATCATATCCGTTGGGATTATTGCTCTGCCATCTCCATGAATCCTCACACATCTCCCTGATGCCGAACTCGGCCGTCCACCCCAATTCTTCTTTGGCCCTGGTAGCATCCGAATAACATGTGGCAATATCACCGGGTCTGCGGGGTTTGATCACGTAGGGGATCTTAACTCCCGTAGCTTCTTCAAAGTTCCTGACTATATCAAGCACGGAATAACCGACTCCCGTTCCGAGATTATATATCTTCAGACCGGCCTTTTCCTCAATCTTACTGAGTGCGGACACATGCCCCCTGGCCAGATCGACCACATGGATATAATCTCTGACTCCGGTACCGTCATGTGTATCGTAATCATTGCCGAATACTCCCAGCTCTTTAAGCTTACCCACAGCAACCTGAGTAATGTAGGGCATCAGATTATTAGGGATACCGTTGGGATTCTCTCCGATCGTTCCGCTCTTGTGGGCACCGATGGGATTAAAGTACCTCAGCAGGACAACATTCCATTCGTTGTCAGCCTTCTGGATATCGGTCAGGATCTGCTCAAGCATTGACTTGGTCCATCCGTAGGGATTGGTACACTGACCCTTGGGGCATTCCTCGGTGATCGGTATCTGTGCGGGGTCGCCGTATACGGTAGCCGAGGATGAGAAGATGATATTTTTAACACCGTGTTTTCTCATCACATCAATGAGCACCAGAGTTCCGGCAATATTGTTATCGTAATATTCCCAGGGCCTGGAAACAGATTCACCCACTGCCTTAAGCCCCGCAAAATGTATGACCGCCGAAATATCCTCTTTCTCAAATATCTTCTCAAGTCCTTCTCTGTCACGGATATCCGTTTTATAAAACGGTACCTTTTTGCCCGTAATGGCGCTGACACGATCAATCGACTTTTCACTGGAGTTTGACAGATTATCCAAAACCACCACATCATATCCCGCATTCTGCAGTTCAACCACAGTGTGCGATCCTATATATCCGGCACCGCCGGTTACTAATATTGTCATTGTTCTCCTCCCTATGTGATCTGATCCTACAGTTCAATACCGTCTTTTTTGCAAAGCTCTCTCGCACTCTCTACGGAATCGATGCCGGTTTTATTCTTGATGGGTGCAAACTCATGCTCTCTGACAACCTCATACGGAAGACACGAACCAAGCTGATGGATCATATCCAGTACGAGCTGCTCGAATTTATATCCGTTGGGCGATCCGGGCTTTACCAGCTCTCCCGCTTCGTTCAGATAAGGTATCTTTTTGGACACCACGTGCATCGGCAGGGTCTTGCTCAGGATATCCTCCAACGAATCCACCTTGAAAAGATAATTCAGGATAACGCCGAAGCGGTATGCAGGCTCACCCTTGTCGTTCTTTGCGTGCATGATCTCATCGGTCATCTCATAATACTCAACGATAGACGGTCTGCCATCCTCAAGACACATAACGCCTATTGCTTCATCGGGTGCAGCCTTGGCAACAACCTTGGCGCCAACATCCACTCCGCGTTCCATACAGGCTCCCACAAACGCAGGATCGGCGATCCTCTGCAGAACATTATCGACCGCAAAAATATTCAGATACTCTATGCCCTGTTCATGCACTCCCTCCAGCAGTCCTGCATTGACAAGAGATTTAAACCACCCTGCGTTGCCGTTGGGCGAAGTAGCTATACGCCCCTTTCCCTCCAGGTATACCTTGCCCTCCTTATCAGTAGCGGGAGCCATATCCTGTTTGAAGAAGTGTACATATTCCTTATTATATCCGAAGTAATTCTTTTCTTCAAAAAACCGGATGGTCGCATCATTGTTCTTCTCGCTGGTCATGATATAGAACGGGATCCAGATATCGTTCCTGCCGGCTTTTTCGTTGGCGGCACGTACCACATCCATCGTGTTCTCTATAAGGCGCTGGAAAATAAACACATCCTTTGTAAGTCCGATATTGTACATTCCCTTGGGGTCATCCGATCCGAGTCTGGTTCCCATTCCGCCCGCAAGCAGAACGGCACCCACCCTGGATTCGGCTATAGCATCAAGTCCGATAGAGGTAAAACGATCCCTGTTAGCCTCGATCTCGGCAAGTTCCATACATTCCAAAGGAGTGATAACACCCTTCTCCGCACCCGATTCACCCTGGCTGATGTAGTCGATCACCGAAAAATCGGTTTCATCGATCTGCGTAAGCAGGGCTTCCTTATCGGAATCCGACAGCTCGTCATAGTACCTGAGCAGCTGTGTCTGGCCGATCGCATTCAATTTGTCATAAGCTTCCTGGTAAGTCATATCGCATCTCCTTTATATTTTAATAATTTCTGATCACACTTTTACTGTGGAGTATCCGTCTTTTATCCGAAGGATCCATGGTAACTATGTGACCGCTTCTGTCGTACTGTGTAAGCAGATCCGAATTCTTGGCGAGCCTGGCTCCGCCGTAATCAACCATAAAAGCGGCGACCGCCTCCGGAGTGTTGCTCCTTTCAAGCGGAGAAGCTGCTTTTGCGCCGACCTCCTCGGACCCGGGGGACATATCAGCCGGTACATTCTCTGAGGATTCCGTGGATAAGTGGGCAGCCTGATCGGATTGCTCTCCGATTTCTTCGAGTATCTCCTGAGCCTCAGTCGGTTCCTGTCCTCCGTTCCAGATGTTAGAGAAAAACCCGACTATGGACTGCCATATGTTCCTGAAGATATCAAGGATCGAAGCATTTTGGGGCTGTCTCTCGGCCTTGACTCCCTCCGCGGACAATTCCACGGTTACCCCGGGACCGTCAAACCTGGAATGCAGATTTGCCCTGGCCGCCTCCGACTCCTCCCTGGCGATCTCCTCCCTGACCTGTGCCAGAGTCCTGGGCTTCTCGGGACGACCTGTACTCTCCGGTTCGTAGATCACGCCTTCCATTTCGTCCCGCAGCAAAGTGAACCCTTCAGCACCTCCCTTAGTGTCGGCGCCTTTGATCCTGGCAGTATTTGCTCCCGTATCCGAGGGGCGTAACCCGTCTATCCTGTCCAAAGCCATTTTACCACCCCTTCAGGAGTGCCTCAAAATCATACTCATCAACTATCCTGCGCATATTTTCGATATGACGCATGACATCCCCGCCGTCCCTGCATCTGTTGACTCCGGTGGCAAAGCACCTGGTCATATAATCATTATAACGCGGGTGATAATGTGTATAGTCCGCATAGTTGTTAAGATCCGTGATTATCTTTTCCTCATCCGCGAAGAAATAAATATCAACGTTATCGTAAGCCCCAAGCATCTCCGATATCAGCTCATACTCGTATAACGTCGCTTCCAGCCTGTGGTCATCTATCATATCGTTCCAGAACAGAATACTGTACGGCGGATAAAAGACCACAAATCTGGTATCGGGATGTTCCCTAATATAAGGAAGTATATTCTCTTCCATATTATCACAAATTGCTTCCTTAAAATAGTCCCGCGGCTTTTCCTGTTCTCCGGGGATCCTTTCCCTGGATCTGAATTCCTGCATGTAGGCAGGCATCACGTAATTGATATTGTAATACTCATCGGTCCACCAGCTCGAATAAACGTGCGCCAGATCCGTGGGGTCCGGGTCAAAGGCCGGTCTTACTATATAATCCATAAGGACATCCCTGTTAAGCAGATAACTGATATCATTGATATTGTTGGAATCATACAGATATTCGGGCAGCGGAAACTTCGTCTCATCCGTTGCGGAAGAATATGTGAACACATCAATACCAAGAAATACGACCTTCGTATCGGGATGTGAATCAAAAATGATCCTTTCAATGTTGGATATATCTCTCGGATAAGCTCCGGAGTAGCTCAGCTTGATGGTGTTAAGTCCCATCTCATCTGCAAAAAGATCCGTATTAAAATTCACGGTCATTGAGGATCCCAATATCACAGAATCATAATCAAAATGCTTAGCCATTCCCGGATTCTGCGTAAGCTGGTTATCAATTTCATAAGGAAATCCTTCCAACGGAGCATGGTAGTGAAAGAAAGGATCAACATATGCCGTCAGTGCAGCAGCCAGCATCACGCATCCGAGCCCGACACTCAGCAGGATTATTGTGTATTTTTTAAATTCCGATTTAATTTTATTGTCCATTTTAGAAGTTATAATACAGGAACGTACTTACCTGCGAAAAGGTGATCACACACCACATTCCCAACAGTCCAAGTGCGACAGCGTTCAGCGGACGGGGCCGCATCCTGTCGGATACCTGCTTTGCATTCGGCGCGAAAAATACCAGTATCAGCACCAGAACGAATACTATTATCATGCCGATGTTTCTGGCTTGTATATAGCCCAGCCGCTCAATCCGAAGCGCTTTTAATACATACCAGAGCTCTCCGGGGATCACTGCTTCGGACAGGGCAAGGCTTACCGATCTCCATGTTCCGGTCAGCATATTGCGTATCAGCAGCAGCGCATCTTTGATGTTTGGTGCGCGAAAGAAAATAAAGCAAAAGCTCACATACAGGAAATTAATTATGGCTCCGGCGTCATGGGGAAGGAATTTCTCGTGGCGGCTGTTCATATGAGCCAACCGTACTCCGGCATATGCGATGCCATGCAGGACTCCCCACACAATATAATTCCAGCCTGCGCCGTGCCATAATCCGCTCAGGAAATAGACAACTAAGATATTTATCGCCAGTCTGACAGCGCCCCTTCTGCTTCCACCCAAAGGTATATACACATATTTGGTCAGAAACCTGGTCAGGGTAATATGCCAGCGTTTCCAAAAATCAAGTATATTATAGGATTTGTAGGGAGAATCAAAGTTGACGGGCAGATCTATCATCAGCATACCGGCAAGTCCGATAGCCATATCACTGTATCCGCTGAAATCAAAATACAACTGCAGCGGATACCACAGCATTACCAGAAAGCTGTCAAGACCTCCCAGAGATCCTGTCATTGAATATCCGGTATCCACAGCTGCTCCCAGTGTGTCGGCCAATATGACCTTTTTGGAAAGACCCAGGATAAAGAGTGTCAGATTCCTCGCAAATCTTTCGGCATCAAATCCGGTATCTCCTATGCGTTCAAACTGAGGCATCATCTCCTCATGCGAAACTATGGGGCCTGCAACAAGCTGCGGAAAAAAACACACAAACAATACATAATTAAGAAAACTCGAAGGAGGAGCTTCCTTTCTGTATATGTCTGCCAGATATCCTATCTGCTGAAATGTAAAAAAGCTTATCCCCAACGGAAGCAGTATACCCCGGAGAGGCAGATCATCCTTAAGTACAAAATTTAAATTAAGAATTAAGAAATCGAAATATTTGTAATATCCCAAAATCACAAGATTTAGAATAACGCCAGTGATTAATAAAATCTTCGGAGAGGGGATCCGTCTGATCATCTTCCTTCTGGAAGCCTTTTGGAAGGAGAATGCGGGTATCATGTCCAACTTGAACCACATCAGATCGGACAAAAGACGATTCAGCAATATGGATAAAAGCATTATCAGAAGATACGCAGGACTGGAATACCCGTAAAACCAAAGAGAAAAACCGATCAGCCAGGCTTTGGTCAGATTGGCATTTCCCCAGGTTTTAAGAGCATAAAAACCGGTTATGCACAATGGAAAAAATATGAAAATAAACTGATACGAGTTAAATAGCATAGGTTATTCCAGGTATGGTGTGCCTTTTAATATTTCTCTGACGTGAGCCTGAGCCACTCTGTCAGCATACAAGATATAGTTTCCGCTTTCTGCCACCTTTTCCAATCCAAACTCCACAGGATCGGCATTCATCTCCCGATCTGAGGCTACCGCAAAGTATGTTGCCGTGCCCACTCCCAACGATTCATCCCGGGTAAGCCTCAGTACCTCATTCCAATCCAGTACCTCGGATAATTCAAACGCCTCATACATCTCGTTATAATAACCCCAGGCCGGCTCAACGGCTTCTCTGCCATATACGAGGCATATATCGGCATCATATTGCCGCAGATAGAACAGCATCTCCAGCGGAACGCATGCATATACATTAACCTCGGGTATATCCTGTACCATATGATCTGCCAGATCGATCACATACTGAGGGATATGATAGGCATTTTCAGCCCGGGTGTTATCGGCAGACGTATACGTAAAACTCCCGCATATGATCAAAATGGCACATATGACGGCTGCCCCGATACGCCTGTGTGCACCGATCAGCTTACATGACGCATATCCGACGGTGACCGTAACGGGCAACAGCCAAAGCATACGGTAATAGGTACCGTGTGAATCCAGTTTGAGTACATATATACGATAATACACCGGACAGATATATATCAGCAAAAGTGCCAGGGAAAGCCAGCATAGTATCAGGCGCCTGACCCTGTCCTTTTCCGCCGCAAAAAGATAGACAAGTGCTGCGCCATACAGCGGAAGCAGGAAACCCGCTCCCATGTATCCGTACATTATCCTGAATACATCCTTGATATTATCTACCACGTTCTATCTCCATCCGAAATAAGTATAATATACGTACAGCAGCATATAGACGAAGCCCGGCAGGCAGCATATACAGGTCAGTACAAAGGTTCTGATCCGCCTCTCCCTCACTGCCAGTACGAATCCGCCCGTGGCCATAAGTACACTGACAAGCTCCACGGCCAGGGAACTGAAAATCCCTGCCGAAGCATTTATCAATGCCAGGAGCACCCATTCTGATCCTCTTCCGTCCCTTATGATGCCCTTTGCTTCGCCTGCTGTCCCGTCGGAATACTCGGATGCCAATATGAGCAGAGCCAGAACGGTCATCGGGATCAGTACATTGGCCGCAACAGCCTTACCCTGCCACGCCCTTGCGAGCAGAAACGTTTCGGGCGTATATATCGATACTCTGCCGAACAGAATGATGATCTCGGTAAATATCACGAAATACGGAAGCAGTTCTCTGCGATCCTTCAGAAGTATGCTGCCGATGCATCCGTATACGAGTAATGTAAGGGGTATGATCACCACAGGAAGTACACTGTGGCAAAGGATCGTGGTATGTATCCCTGTCACCCGTCCGACATACGCTATCCACATGGTAAATACCGCCAGCGCATGTCTCATGTCTATTGCCGCGGCCCTTCCCGTATACGGGTTGGTGGAATACAGGGTTCCGTTCTGCCATGCCGACAGGGACTGAACCACATAATACGCGTCATCTCCGTCAAAGATCACTCTGGTTTCCATCAATATCAGGATCACTGCCAGTATCAAACCTGCGATCCCCCACACTATAACCGTCTCTTTATCCGGCCGGCAGCTGCGGATCCGGGACAGAACCCCTGCGACAAAGCCGCTTTTTTTGCCCCGCCATAATCCAAGCAGGGCTGCAACTGTCATAAGCGGCGTGTAGATCCCCGTTACATAGCCAAAATTACTGCCCTTTGTCAGCAGTACCACCGGCACGCAGACAAGTTCAAAGACCAGAAGCATCAAAAAGAAGCCTGCAGGGTATACGAGCCACGCCGACGGACTTTTCAGTCCGGCAACGATCATCATCCCGCACATAAGCGGGACTAAAGCTAAGATAATCAGGCAAATCAACACTTTAAATACTATCATATCCTGTAATAAAAAGTACAAATGATATCATAAACGGATACATATATCTGACCAGTATCGCCGGTCCCATAAGGATAGTAATCAGCAAACCCAGCATAAATAGTCCGGGGATCAGGACCGCAGTTTTTCGCTTAACAAGTCCGGTATAAATATATACAAAAAACAGCCACACGTAGACGGACGGTGCAAATATAAGCCGAAGTCCGGGAATACCCTGAAAGGCATTATCAGTAGTCAGCCGCTCCAGAACTTCCCGAAGGCCCGGAAATGCGGACACAGGTTTTATCTCAAAACCCTCCGGCATCGGTCTGATATCCGTATTCAGATATCCGAAGCCTCCTCCTGTTCCGTAGATCTCATTTACCGATGTATCGTATATGTACCACGCGCCCTCGGTCGTAAGCAGCCACGCATCCAGACAGTCTCCCGGATATCCGGCGCAGATCCTGATCCATGTCCTGATAAACAGTCCGGGATCCTTCATATTCATCAGCCTTTTGACAGGATCCGACAGATGCGGATCATACAGCTCATAAGCCTGTTCCGGCATTATCCTGTCTATGGCATCCAGAGTTTCGGGATCCAGCGACCCTGCATGCAGAACCCTGACCCGGGCAATCTGCTGGATGGGGATCGACAGGGCCTCCCTCGGGCTTCCGCTTTCCGCATGAAACACAAACTTCAATCCGCCCGTAACAAAAAGTCCCGCAAGAATTCCCGTGGCGATACAGATAAGTAATTTGTTCCGGTTCTTTACCGCGTTTGACTGTTTGAACCGATATATCAGCCGGCATACCGTCAGCACTGCCGTCATCAATACAAGCGCATACACGGCATTGTTCCTGAAGGCTATCATCAATGCAGCCGAAACCGCTATTCCTGTGTATGTCCTTTGCTCGAAGGATCCGGCTTCATTGCCGCCGCCTCCGGCATCCGGTGTTTCGACACATCCCATCTCCGCAGTCCTTCTGAGCAGCAGTACAAACACGAGCACCAGCCCCGAAAAGACCACATCCTTGGTAGCAGAGACCGCCAGCATCGGATTAGCCGGAAAAAGAGCGATATAAGCTCCGTATATGACCAACAGTATCTGTCTCCCTCGCCGGTTTATCAACCGAAATCCCTCAGCCATAGTCCAACCGAAGATCCCGGCCATTACGATCATCTGGGTAACGGCATACAGCGCCATACCGGCATTTATACCGCCGATATCATAAAGCAGCTTCATGCATGCTCCGAGCCAGAGCGTATGCAACAGCGGATGATGTGTAGAATATGTCCCCGAGATAACCTGTGACAGCTGAGTATTGGCATCATATGCAAATATGACGGGGTAATAGGCCAGCCATACCGGGATCCAGCAGGCCAGTATTATCACAGACGCTGCCAGCCAAATGCGGAGGGATACACTTTTGGAAATAATCCGGTTATCCAAAAGGTATGTCTCATTTTTTCTTTCTTTTTGAAATCCCCACAGCAGCTGAAGTGTGAGTGCAAATACCGTCCCCACTATAAGGCTCAACGGTATCAATACCGGAAAGTCCTTCGCAGCCTCTCCGTACCTGTCCAGCCTGTATCCGGTGATCAGGCTTAAACACAAGCAAAATCCGAACCCTTCCGATAACAGAAAGGTCCGGATAAAATCTCTTTTGTCTGTATCAATCCAATTCTTCAGAGTTTTCTGAATTCTCTTCATGATATTCTTCCTCGGTGTTGACACTCCATATATTGTCCTTGGTTGTCACGCCGGAGAGTATATTCCTGACAGTCTCAAAGGAAGTGCACATACTGTGATCGATATTGTTATAGCGATGCTGGCCATTACGTCCCACACAGTACAGATTATCGATGCCTTTGAGATAGTCTACAAGCTCATCGATGCGGTCATAGGTATCAAAGTAAGCCGGATATGCCTTCGTGACACGTTCCACGTGCGTATCGATGACCACATCCGGACTGTCGATAAGTCCAAGAGTAACCATTTCTTTTACAGCAAAGTCGGAGAATCCGGAATCCTCCATGGTCCAGTATTCATCGCCTTCCTGTACGAAGTATTCAAGTCCCATCCATACGGTATGCTCGACATCTTTGATCATATAGGGTGACCAGTTATTGTAGATCTGGAAACGTCCCATCTTGACCTTGCGCTCCTGCACATATATCCAGCAGTCGGGCACAATATTGGAAATAGTGGGTATATCGGTCTTATTGACCAGCTTAAGAGCCTCCGAGGGGATCAGAACGCCAAGCGTCATATAGTCCCTGTAAGGAAGTCCTGCGGCTATCTCAAGCTTCTCCTTGGGAACATTGTTCATACCGCACACCAGATCCTTCAGCGGCATCGACGAGATTATAATATCTCCGTCAACAGCCTTTTCCACGCCTTCGGATATATATGTCAGGCCGGTCATGTGCTCGTTCTCATCCTTGTGTACCCGGATGACCCGGGCTCCGGTCAGTATGGTACCGCCCAGTTTTCTGACCTCATCCGCCGTCACATCCCACAGCTGTCCGGGACCGAGCTTTGGATACTTGAACTCCTCGATAAGAGATGTATTGACCTTACGGTTCTTTACCTTAAAAAGCTTACCGAAATAATCCGCGATAATTCCGAATATCGACAGTCCCTTGGTCCTCTGCTTCCCCCATGAAGCATCTATCTCGCTGGGATGTCTTCCCCAGAGGTTCTCCGTATAATACTCAAAAAACATTGAGTAAAGCTTTTTACCAAAGGAATTGATATAAAGGTTTTCGAGATTATCCTCGGGTCTCTTGTGAAAAACGGAAGCCAGATATGAGAATCCGACCTTCATAGTCATAAGAAATCCGAAGTTCTTTATCGTCTCGGGCTTGAGTGAGATCGGATAATCATAGAATTTATCGCTGAAAAGGATCCTGGATACACGATGCCTCTTGAGCATGACACGATCGGTCTTTTCGGGATCGGGACCTCCCTTTGTCAAAGTCATCTTACGGTTCAGTTTGATATCGTCCCATGTAGGAGATCCCTGCAAAGGAAGCATATTATCCCACCATGTATTGACCTCGGGTATCTTGGAGAAAAACCTGTGACCGCCCATATCCATCCGGTTACCGTGATATTCCACGGTCTTTGAAATGCCTCCGAAGCTCTCGGTCTCTTCGAATACGGTAACCTCATATCCTTTGCCGGATTTAAGCAATTCATAAGCTGCGGTAAGTCCGGCCGGGCCGGCACCTATGATCAATACCTTACTCATCTGTAACCTCCAAATACCGGATCCTGCGGATCAGCGGATCCCTTCTCCGGCGATCGCCCCACACCGGGGCATTAATACTGTCTCAGCGACTGTCTTGCACCATGAAGCTTTTCCGAATGGGCAAGCTCGTCCTTGACCGCATCCATCCTGAGTCCCGCATCAATAAAGTCGCAATGCTTGCAGAACGGATAGTTCTGACGGCCGGTACGGATATCCTGTCTGAGTTTCTTATACGGTTCGGAATTCCATCCGTCCCTGAGGCTGACATTGTGCAGATCAGCCAGATTGGTCACTTCAAAATTATCGCAGCAGCAGATGCCCATTTTGCCGTTAGGCATGATCCACATATCGGTATAAGGCATCAGACAGGTCTCTGTTATTACCTTCTCGGTAGCCTTTTTGTTCGGAGCCGATCCCGCGCGATTGGTAAGTACCTCCTGCAGATATCTCATCTGGATCAGGATATCTATATCCTTGAATTCATCCGGATGCGTGCTGACATAGTCATAAATCTCCTGAATATTGTCATGCAGCTTCATTTCCATACTGTAGTTGTTTATGATCAGCTGATCGACATAGGGCTGCACCTTACGAAGCTTGTCCAGATTGAGTATCAGGCCGTTGGTGGACATAAAGATAAACGCATTCGGCAGCTTTTCCCTGGCATATTTATGAAAGTCAAATATACGGGTATCGAGCAGCGGTTCGTTATTGCCGTAAAGAGTCAGATGTCCCTTGTATCCCCAGTCGGCAAGCTGATCGATTATCGAATAATAGATATCATCCTCGATCTTCATATAGGGACGTTTCTCCGCATGTATGTTTGCGGTACAGAAAGCACAGGTGGAGTTACATCTGTTGACGGTTTCGATATTGACCACCAGGGGCTGCGGCGGTTCCTCCGAGTTCATGAAATAATCTATGTACTGCTGCTGAAGCTTGCGTCTGGAAACAAACTGAAGCTTAAGATAGCTTTCGGAAGACAGCTTGGGAAAGTACTTGCGAGCCGTCCATCCCAGCTTACCCATGAAATTATGAATTCTGATAGGCATTAAACTTATCCTTTCAAATCAGTTAAACGTTACGTATCCATATATTATATTATATCTTGTTATTTTATACAAGATTTGGTAGTTTCCACGTGACCGCCCTTTGATCCGATGCATCGATTTCTCTTCCGCGTAAGTCCCTTCTTATTCGGATTATCTGTGAAGCGCTCCCGTGACAGTCCTGATTATATATCTGCACGCGAGCACCCAGGCTCCGCTGACTGCATACATGGCAGCTGCCGCACCGGTGCATGTCAGAGCAAAAGCAGCAAAACCCTTTTCCGCAGACGCTGCTATCCCAAAGCGAACCCAAAAGCCAGCAAACATAACCGGCATCGTATGCCAGAGGAAGATCCCCAGAGAACAGCCTGCCAATGCGGAGATAACTTTTCCGATACGATCCGATCTGACAGATACCCGCGTAAAGGCAAGCGTAAGCATCGCGGCTTCCATTATCACCAGCAGATCCGAATAATGCCAGACCGATTCGGTAAACCTGCTAACAGCCGCAGTAAGAGCGGAAGTCAGAAAATACATGACCAGATAAAACGATACTCCGAACCGGTCCCAGTAATCCCTGCTGCATCTGATCGAATACCCGACGATATAACAGGTGACAAAAACAGCCGCGTTGAAGCCCATACCGTCGCCCTGCCACGTGACCGTTGACAGTCCGCGTATATCCACGCCTTCGATCTCACCCATCATGGTAACAAACATGGGCACCGCACTGAAAAGGAACAGTGACAGCCCCGTCAGAATGCTGCGTTCCCTGTCATTCAGTGCGGACAGAAGGCGGTTGATGAAAGGGCTGAGCAAAAGTACTGTCACAAAAAGGCATACATACCAGTTGTTTGGAAGCATATATCCGATAAATGTCCGAATGTTAAAATCTCCGGGAGTAATAAAAATGATGTAGCAGATATAGCCTGTGACCCTGTAGAAGGAACATGTGAGCAGCAGAAGAACGGATTTGCGTACCGGTATACCTGAATCGGACCGGTTTCCGTTTGGGGAGACCGAGCCCGATGCATAGTCGGATTTCGGATGCCTGACCGCCGCAAAATACCCGCTCAACATCAAAAAAGCGTCTACCGCACAGATCGACGCGGATTCAAAGAATCGGATCATTATCTCGGCCGCGGTCCCTGTATTAACCAAATTAAGCGCGCCTCCCATATCGCGATTATTCAAATGCAGAATGATCACGAACACGGTCAGAAGTACGCGCTCAAGATCCATATTATATTCACGCTTGTTTTTGTCAGTCATAATCCACGCTGATCAGGCAGAGCCCTCTGGCAGGTGCCGTAAATCCGGCCAGCGATCTGTCGCAGGCCTCTATCAGCTCCGGGATTGATTCGGGATCTCTATCTCCGGCTCCGACCTCGAGCAGTGTTCCTGTCATAATCCTGACCATATGCTGCAAAAATCCGGTACCATGGTATGTCAGATTTATATAACCGTTTCTCTCGGAAATCTCTATCGAATCGACAATGCGGACCGTGGATTTGGTCATATGCTTATTGCCGCAGAAGGATCTGTAATCATGTTTGCCAACCAGATATCCGGCTGCTTTGCGCATAGCCTCCACATCCGGCCTTTTTTCAAGAGTCAGAACATATTTCCTGTTAAATACGGGCTTGCCGAGCCCGACATAGCAGGTGTAACAATATGTCTTGCCAACCGCATTGTACCTGGCATGAAATCTGTCCGAAGCGATCCTGGTCTCGAGAACACATATATCCTCGGGCAGATGCTCATTCATATAGCCCGTAATCTCTTCCGGAGTAAGAGCTGTATCAAAGCGGGCGTTACACACCATACCCTTGGCATGTACTCCGGCATCGGTCCGTCCGGCTCCCAGAACCTCGATCTCCCCGCCGGTCATCTGTGCCAGATGGTATTCCATTTTGCCCTGTATCGTGTTGTCAATTCCGGGCTGGTGTTCCCAGCCTTTGTATCTCGTACCGTCGTAGCAGAGAATAAACTTATAATTTTTCATATTGCAGGGACACCATTTGTCTCTTCAGCATACTCGGCAGATCATTCGCCGCCCAGCAGTACCGTCTCTATCCAGATACGTGCCAGATTCATCCATGTGGTCACGGAAGGAACCAAACACTGATGATCCGGAGTCATGGTACGGATGTCAGCAAGTCCCAGGCCGTGATCACCTTTTGCATACATATGGAGTTCTACGGGAATTCCCTTTTTACGCATCTCGAGTGCCAGCAGAAACGAATTCTCGGCAGGAACCAGTCCGTCCTCGTTTGTTGTCCAGATAAAGGCGGGCGGCATAGACGAATCCACGTTATTTTCCAAAGAAAGACTGTCCTTCATCTCGTCGTAACGTTCACCCAAAAGCTTTCGGAAAGAATCATCATGAGCATATTCACCCGAAGTGATAACGGGGTAATTAAGGATCAGCCCCGCAGGCTTCAATTCTCCGGCAGGTGCTCCGGTAAGTTCAAAAAGAAGAGGTTTATCCCAGGACTGTCCGTAATTACATGCCAGATGTCCTCCGGCAGACGATCCCTCCAGAATAATGAGCTTCTCATCGATCAACCACTCTTCGGCCATCCGATGAGCCCTGCGCACAACCGTCGCAAGTTCATTAAGAGCGACCGGATATTCAGCCTCAGGCGAAACCGAATACCTGACTACAGCGGCATGATATCCGCAGGCAGTCCACTGCATTGCAAAAAGCTCAGCCTCCCTGTCGGAGGTAAAGCAGTATCCGCCGCCCGGACATATGATCACGATGGGCCGCTTACTGATCCCGATCTCCTCTGAATAATCCAGCAGATACCAGATCACCTTTGCATAGTCGGCACTTCCTTCGACCTTGATCGGTTCCTCAATATACTTCATAGTCCCCTCCTGTAAAAACCGCGATATCTCCAAAAAAAGTATCGCACCTGTCGGCTCCGAAAAAAACAAAAATGGAGCATACGGGACTTGAACCCGTGACCTCCACACTGCCAGTGTGGCGCGCTCCCAACTGCGCTAATGCCCCATGAGATAAGTTTCTTAAACGAATATACTATATCACAGTCCATTGCATTTTTACAATACACATTTGACAGGTCATTTCCGGCAGCACCAAGGGCAACGCACCCGGGATGGCATGATGGCATTGCCGGCTTCTTCTCACGTTCCCAGGCCGATCTCCATCAGTTTCATGTATTCCTCGTAACTGATCATCTCACCGCCCATGCTTTCCAGGTGATCGGTGTGAAACTGGCAGTCGATGAAGATGAAATTCCTGGTTTCAAGCATGCCGGCCAGGGCTATGAGCGCGAGCTTGGATCCGTTCTCCGAATCCGAGTACATGCTTTCGCCAAAAAAGCACCTGCCCAGGCACACGCCGTACAATCCTCCGGCGATGATCCCGTCCACCGAGGCCTCGAAGGCGAGCGCATATCCCTTTTCATGCAGCCGTCCGTACGCCTCCTCCATGGCATCATGGATCCAGGTGCCTTCCTTGAATTCCCGCTTGAGCCTGCATCTGTGAATGGTGTCGGCGAAGTCCCGGTTCAGCATGAACTCAATCTCGTGCTTTTTCATGAATTTCTTCACGGAATGCGAAACGTGTACGTTGGCAGGCCTGATCACGTATCTCTCGTGCGGACACCACCACATGATGTCGTCGCCCTCGTTGTACCATGGAAAAATGCCATGGGTATATGCCAGGATCAGGCGGTCAACCGACAAGTCTCCTCCCACCGCAAGCAGTCCGTCAGGGTCAGCGAGTGTCGGCTCGGGAAACCATATTTCATTTTTATCAAGCAAAAATACGGACATGGGCTTATGGACTGATCGTGACGGCAAACTCACCATCGCTTACGGAGAGGACGATCCTGCCGCCGTCCTTCAACCTGCCAAACAGTATCTCATCCACAAAAAGCGGCTTGACATCATTCCTGATGACCCTGTCCACTTCCCTGGCTCCGAATTCCCTGCTGATGCCGCGTTCCAGGATCAGGCTGCGGGCTTCGTCATCAGCGCTAATCTCTATGTTCTTCTTACCCAGCAGATTCCCCAGTTCGCGGATCTTTTTGTCAACTACGCGTGCGGCCATCTCATCATCCATGCCGTTAAAAGGCACGATCTTGTTGAGACGGTTACGGAACTCAGGCTGGAACGTACGCTTGACTTCCTCCATGAGGGCGCTGTCATCCACGTAACCGCTCCGGAAGCCTATGCCCTTTTTGCCCAGGCGGTTCGCTCCGGCATTGGAGGTCATAATCAGCACGACGTTCCTGAAGTCTGCCTTTCTGCCCTGATTGTCGGTAAGGGTCGCGTAGTCCATCACCTGCAGCAGCACGCCGAATATCTCTGGATGTGCCTTTTCTATCTCATCAAGCAGCAGCACGGCCGAAGGGTTCTTGCGTATCTCTTCCGTCAGCAGTCCGCCTTCCTCGTATCCGACGTATCCCGCCGGTGAACCTATGAGCTTGGCCACGGCGTGCTTTTCCGTGTATTCGCTCATGTCAAACCTGATCAGCTTGGCACCCAGTTCCTCCGAAAGGCTCTTCGCGACCTCCGTCTTGCCGACTCCGGTGGGTCCGACGAAAAGCAGGCTGGCCAGCGGCTTGTCCTCTTCGGACAGTCCGGCGCGCGAAAACTTGATCGCGTTAACCACCTGCGTCAATGCCTCATCCTGTCCAAATACCCTGGCTCCGAGCCTTTCCTCGAGGGTGGCCAGGTTGGCCACTTCGTCTGACTCGACTGTTTCCAACGGCACCCTGCATATCCCGGTCAGGACTTCGGATATCACTTCCCTGCTGACGGGCTGTTTACCCACGGCATCACCGGGATCAGCCTGTTCAATCGGATGCAGCCTGCGATAAGATCCCGCCTCATCGATCAGGTCTATCGCCTTGTCCGGCAGAAACCTCTCGTTAATATGCTTTGCGCTCATGCTTACGGCATATTCAAACACGCCGTCCTCATAATGCACTCCGTGAAAGCTTTCGTACCTTTCCCTCAGGCCCTCCAGAATTCGAACCGTGTCCTCCTCACTGGGTTCACGGATCTCAACGTTCTGAAACCTGCGGGCAAGGCTCTTGTTTTTTTCGAAGTGTTTCTTATGCTCTTCAAAAGTGGTCGCACCTATGAACCGTATGTGTCCCCCGCTGAGGTATGGCTTTAGCATGTTGGACGCGTCATGCGCGCCTTCGCCGACGGCGCCTGCACCCGTCAGCGTGTGTATCTCGTCTATGTATATGATCGGACGTTCTTCTTTTTCTATCTCTCCGAGGACATGCTTGAACCTTTTTTCAAAGTCTCCGCGATACTGCGTCCCCGCGAGCATTCCGCCCATGTCCAGCATGAATATCCGGCTGCCGATCAGCGGTTCGGGCACCTTGCCCTCGTTTATCCTCCGTGCCAGTCCAAAGGTGATGGCGGTTTTGCCGACGCCGGGCTCGCCTATGTGCAGCGGATTGTTCTTGTCCCTCCTGCAAAGGATCTGTATCGTCCTCTCCAACTCTTCTTCCCTGCCGATCAGCGGATTCACGTCATCCAGCACGTCGTTCAGGCAATGCGCATATGATTGCCAGGACTCAGGATCATCCGCATTTTTCCCTCCGGCGCGTGTTTTTTTCTGATGACGGCGTTTTCCGTCACCGGCTGCGGCTTCGTCTTCGTCCGCTCCGGATTTGTCATCGTCCGCCTCGGATTCCGTACCGCTCGATCCCGCCA
This sequence comes from Lachnospiraceae bacterium, assembly GCA_017460885.1. GTDB lineage: Bacteria > Bacillota > Clostridia > Lachnospirales > Lachnospiraceae > XBB2008. Next base: position 116,632 of record JAFUAB010000043.1, on the reverse strand, counting down.
GCTGCATCAACAGCTCTGTCCTGTCGATCCCCTGCTTCTCCAGATAATAGACGGCATAGGAGTCCTTAAGCTCCCACAGGGCATATGCCACGTGGGCAAAGTCAACTTCTCCCCTGCCACTGCTGGCCGCCTGCTGCCCCGCGATCGAAAACAGCGTGGTCAGCCCTGTCGAAAGCTCCGGCTCACCACTGCCCGGTCCGCTTAAGTACTCAATCCCATATTCCTCCAGGTCTTCGGCAAGTTCATACACGTCTCCTCCGCATCCTCGCAGCGCACGATCGAAATCAGGCGACTCGCACATCTTAAGCAACAGGAGTTCAGGCGTGACTAAGGCATATCCATTGACCAATGCATATTGAAAGGCATCGCTTAAGACAACGCCCAGTCCCTTAGAGAGATTCATTCCGTCTCCTCCACGATCATCCTGAAGGGAAATCCCTCCATCCTGGCCATGTCAAGCGCCTTGCTCGTCCTGGTCATGGCAATGTCATAGGGATACGTACCCACGACGGCACGGCCGATCCTGTGTACCTTCATCATCAGCTCCTCCGCGGTCGCCTCATCCTTGTCAAATACGTCCACCAGGATCATGACCACGAATTCCATGGTAGTGAAATCATCATTGATCATGATCACGTTGTAATGCTTCGGCTCCTTTAGCTCTATCTTTGTATTTTCCTTTAGGGCACTGTCAGTTGCCACGGTCTGCCTCCATCTGAACTTCGTTTGCCGGGCAGCCTGGCCTGCCGGCCCAGCTTAGTTCCGGCCCTGCTTCGCTGTTTCTCACTTGCTTTTCTTTACGGAATACCCGAACTTGCCAAGCTTTTTGCCCAGTGCAAAATACTCGCCATGCGAATAGGCGATGAGTCCGGTATGCTCCAGCGCAAACCGGCCCTTTTCATCCATGTATTTCTCATCCACGGTAACGCCCGCGACTTCTCCGATGAACATGTCGTGAGACCCGAGGCGCTCGGTCCTGACCACCTTGCAGTATATGTTGACAGGGCTCTCTGCTATGGCGGGGGTCTGCATGAATTCGGAGACATATTCGTTCAGGTTCATCTCCTTAAATTTGTCATGATCCCTGCCGGACGTGACTCCGCACCAGTCACAGGCACGGACCAGTTCCTCATTCACCAGATTGATGACGAATTCTCCGGTTTCCTCGATGACGTCGTGCGAATGTCTCTCGGGACGGACCGAGATCGACGTCATGGCAGGATCCGAGCACACCGTCCCGGCCCAGGCTATCGTCACTATGTTGGCCTTTTCACCCGGCCTCCGGCAGCTGACCATCACCGCCGGCACCGGATAAAGCATGTTACCGGCTTTCCATGATTGTTTGGCCGCACTGCGCTTCACGGCCGCTTGTCCTGATCTCTCCTGCTTTTGCATCTTTTGTTTAGGCATCACTCATTCCTCCGTACCGGAGTCCGGGATCACGTCTTCTCCGGTCTCCTCGCGCCTTTCGGCATCGCTTTCGTATTGCCTGAGCTCATTTTCAAAAATCGTCTCCTCGACGGCGCGAAGGCACTCATCCGGGTATTTCAGTATGTCCCTGCCCCAAAATCTCAGCACCGTCCATCCTATGGCGATCAGCTGCTTGTTGACCGCATCATCCCGGTCTATGTTCCTTGCGATCTTGGCGATCCTGTATTTGGTGAGCACAATGTCCGGGCTGCCGGGCAGGGCCTTGTAGTTTTTGCGGTATCTGATACCGCGGTCCCACAGCATTTTCCTCAGCTTGACCTCGATGCTCGTGTCCCTGCTCTTGATCGAGACCATGTTTTTATGTCTTGTTTCGCTGTTTTCTTTTGACACTTTTGTCCCGCCTGACATGCGTGGATGGGCACGTCATCCGCTCATTAAATGCTTCAGTTTCCACATGTACAAAGGGGATACGCCGAAACAGCGTATCCCACGGATAAGCTTGCTTTAAGCCGATCAATATTCTGATGGCATTACTCCAGCTCTATTGTATTAAACCCGTTTAGGTTTATATATTGTCTATAATCCGCTGTTTTCGTATCTATATTTTACGGTTTTGACAGATTATTCCTCGTTTCAAAACAAACAGGTATCAAAAAGGTATCACGGAACATTTACTGCTTCTTATAAATAATCCTTGTACCATGCACTGCCTCTATTTCCAATGTTTTTATTTCAGCACTTCCCATGTGGAGTTTTTCTTTGCTCCAACACGCTTTATATATCCTTTTTCCGTCAAAGACACCAATGCTCTCTGTACAGTTCTCACAGTCTTTGATACCCTTTCAGCAATCTCCTCACGCGATATTGCAGGATTTTGTTTTAATACGGCAAGCACAGCTTGTTCTGTAATGTTTAAAGCCTGTCTTTTTTCATAAGTGACATCATAAGTGACACTTGATGTGTCACTTATGGACCCGGATCTATACAGAATGAACTTGAAGCCATTTTTTGTTCTATCATATGAATATTTAACTCCGGCATCCCTGCACAAACTGTCTATTCTCTTAAAACCACTTCCAAATTTCTCAATAGATTTGGTTAAGTAAAGAAGCCTTGCTATATTAGGGTTCCTCAGTTCAGATTCAATGTTTCGCTTAATGTATTCCTCGGGCTTATACTCACTTGCATAGTCCCCCGGACTGTAAATTGTCACCATGTCCGGATGAATACATATTTCATGCTGTGTCCTGTTATCATAGATAGCATGAGCAAAGCTGTTTGCGAGAACCTCTCTGATAACAGCTATCGGGATCTCCGGAATCTCTTCTCTTTCAAATCCGGTAATTTCGTTTCTCCAATGGATATTTTTTAAAATGTAATCCTCGGCAATCTGTAGCAAATTATATATGTTATCTTCATAGACCTTCATATCTAAAAAGGTCAGCTTCTCATTGGTTGCAAAAATAGCCATTTTCAGTGTAACGGGATGTGTATTACCAAACAGAACCTCTCCCGCATTCGTCAAATATCCGCCTGTAACCAGCCCATAACGGTTTAAAATTATAGGACAGGTGTATTTCCCTTCCGGCAATCTGCCAACTGATACAGCTTTTTTCCAAAAGGATCTAATAGTCTTCCTATCAACCTTATCTTCTTTAGCCTCGGACTTTGCCCGCTCCCATTTACCACGATGTTTGCTTGCCCCAAAGAATGCCTTCAATTCTTCCGGTGTTACTTCTCGATCCTCGTCTGCAGTTCTCAAATAGTACCTTCCAGCCGCAGAATACGGTGCATTTTCTCCGCTGAATTCCACCTTAATAACATGACGCCCATCAAGCACTTCTTCATCAATCGCCGGATATATTTGGGGTTTGATATTTTCATATACAGCCCTTGAAACATCCCGGAGTGACGACTCGGAAACATCCTGTCCGATTACATCACCATTAGGTTTTACTCCGAAGTATAATGTACCAACCCCATGCTTATTCAGGATAGACGATATTGACACCATTCCTTCTTTTATCTCACCAGTAGATTTCTTAAACTCAAGCGTCTCAGTCTCTTTTCCAAGATTCATTTCAGCACCTCATTTTTCATAAGTGACATTATTATAATATAAGTGACATTTTTTGTCACTTATATTATATGAATCTGCAAACATTTTCAGTGTCTTTCGCTTTCCATACAACCATCTGCAAAGAAATAGCTCTCTTCGTGGAAATGTTACATTCCAGTCCGAGAGCTGTTATATAATGAATGGTAGTACCACTCAGCCGTATTTATTAAAACCTAAACATTCCTCTTTAATTTCTAATTTCTTCTCCTCTAGTTTTTCCTTTTGCTTAAGTGCTCGCTTTTTTTCCTGCATCTTTTCTTTGGCACGTTTTTCTTCAGCTTTCTTTTCACGAATCTTAGCAGCATAAATTTCTTCAATCTATGATCCCCATCTCCCGGTCAAAGTCATCCGCATCAATCCAGCCTTCCCGGTTAGCCCGATCTTCAGCTCTTCGCAGATCTGTAGCAAGTGCTCTAGCAGCTCTGATCCTGTCCAACTCATCAGCTTCAGCCACCGTCATGATCGTATATGCACCATGACCGTTTCTTGTAAGATAAACGCGATTTTTACTATCAACTTCCTTAAGGACTTCTGTATAATTCCTCAAGTCCGAAATCGGCATTATACTCGGCATATTGACACCTCCATCCATTGATTCTTCTGCTACAAATTTACACTTATAATACAACACAAAAACCAATGCGCAAGTATATTTACGTGTTAATTTACATGTTATCATTTAGTTCTTGTAAAAATATCCCGAAATCTACTTCAGCTCTTTCTCACAGACTTTCACCAGATCACCTGATGCTATTTGCCGCATCAAAGATCATTTCCTACGAGGCAAGCTCCAGGGGAGCTTATGATTACACATCCGTAATAGAGATGAACGATGCTACCGACGGTGTTCAGACAACCACGGATGTTAAGATGCCGGAGTTTCCGGATTCGTTAGGTGACGATTATGTTTTTGACGGCGGAAATACCGTAAATGTCAGCGGAAAGGACGAAGCTGGCAATACTATTGGTAAGTGGGATGACCTTCGTGCCGTATATAAAAACGCTGACGGTGGTATAGTAAATCTCACCCTGTCATACAACATATCGGATGATGAAGATCGTACTCCTACCGAAACCCGTACCACAGACGGCATTACCGTCGCATTCAACTACGATGAATATCTCATTCTCCCCAATGAGGATGAACCCCTTGAAACATCGGTACAGGAGCGCAAGGAAAAAGATGATCATTTCTTTGTAAGCTACGGCGGCGATAAAGAAACATACTTCTTCAGCAATGCGTCCTTTGCAAAGGACGGGATACGCTATCTCATTTTCACAAATGATGATGTATCAGCTGACGATCTGTTCTCTATGGCGGAGGAACTCATCAAAAAGTAATCTGCTTTATCAGAATTTGTAGGCAGGAGGGAGCGAAATACTATCGCTCCCTTTTCCATCATACCACGACTATATTGCTACTCTTCTTATCGCTTCACTCTCATATAAGCCTGGTATGTCAACATGCAGAACACGCAGATCAGAACAACATAGAGAATTGCAGCGGTCTGATATGTCCCCAAAAAATGCTCACCTATATGAACAAGCCTTGGATCCGTCATGGAGCCATTGATAAGAACCTGTATCGGAGTAAGAAATCGCATCTGCGAAAGAACACGGAACCTGTGTGGGATTGTAAAGAACAGATCAACAAACACAGTTCCACAGATTACTCCTGCAGATGCCACCATATTCTTTAGAACACAGGACAGAAACATAGCAATTGCACCCGCCAATACCGAAGCCAACATATAGACCCCAAAACAAACAAGCACCATCTTCCCTGATGTATATGGGTAGGACGTAAATGGAATGATAAGCTGACATGCAGTATCCCAGCCGTTGAACCCATTAAAAATGACATGAGGAGAGTTTACGGCAATAAACAATATCCCTCCCACTACGGCAGAAAAAAGGCCTCCTGAGATCAATTTTGCTGCTGCTATCGTTTCTTTGCCTGTTTTTGTACAAAGGATTAAGTCCTCCGTTCGATGGCTCAGTTCTCCGGCATATATCCCAGACAGACAGATCCCGATCAAGAATATCGCAAGCGTCATAGAAGCAGAGATATTCGCACGCATTGAATACAAGCCATAATTTGTTTTCCACACAAAGGGCTTCGGAATCTTCGCCTCATTTGAAGTCCAGTATTCCTTTTCTGCATCACTCAAACAAAAGTAATCATATCCTCCACCCATAGATAAAGAGTACCCATAATACTTCTTAATGGTTATCTGTAAAAGACTCTAACTCCAGAGTCATAAATCCATCAACGCCTTATACTACAAGGATTAATAAACAAAAGAACAGACCTTGGAAAGACGATTGTGGAGTCCTTTTCAAGGTCTGTTACTTATGTACTATTTAATTCTTACAGGCTAAGACAGTTTGCCTCTTGGAGGATAAACTGCTTTGCCCTATGACAATGTACATTATTCCAGCTCTATCGTGGCCGGCGGCTTCCCTGCACAACAGTAAAACACATTATTACAGGAGCGGACTTCGTTGATGATGCGGCTGGTGACGCGCTGGACCAGGTCCCAGGGGAGGGGTGCGGCTTCGGCGGTCATGAAGTCGATGGTGCGGACGGCGCGAAGTGCCACGGCGTAGTCGTAGGTTCGCTCGTCACCCATGACTCCGACGGAGCGGACGTTGGTGAGCGCGGCGAAATACTGATCCGGCATCCATTCGGGATTCTGATTCATGTATCTGTCGAATTTCTCCTGAACGGACAGTCCGGAAGTATCCGAGGTGATGCCGGCGCCTGTGCCGGCCGTAGCACGACCGTCCGTATTTGAAACATTTCCAGCCGTCTCATCGAACGGATTTCCGCCTGAGGCATCCAGGGTCGCTTCGTTCGATTTCCCGTCGCTCACTGTCTGAACCATTTCTTTGGCTGCCCGGTATCCTTTAATATTTTTAACTCTCCACTCCTCGGCAGCCCTTGCCACCTCTTCGCGAAATATCGCATCGGCCTCCCGGACTATGCGGACCTTCTCCGCCGTTACGTCGCCTATGATGCGGATGCCCAGGCCGGGGCCGGGGAAAGGCTGGCGGAAGACGAGATTCTCGGGAATGCCAAGCTCCAGTCCGACCTTGCGCACTTCATCCTTAAACAGGTTACGTAGCGGTTCGATTATCTCCTTGAAATCCACGTGATCCGGCAGGCCGCCCACGTTATGATGAGACTTGATCACGACGCTCTCGCCGCCAAGTCCCGATTCCACGACGTCGGGATAGATGGTTCCCTGTGCCAGGAAATCGACCTTACCGATCTTCTTTGCCTCCTCTTCGAATACGCGGATGAACTCACGGCCGATTATCTTTCTTTTCTGCTCCGGCTCATCCACGCCGGCCAGTCGGACGTAATATCTGTCAGCAGCATTTACCCGTATAAAATTGATATCGAAAAGACCTCCCTTGCCGAATACGGCCTCGACCTCATCGCCCTCGTCCTTTCTCATGAGTCCGTGATCCACGAACACGCACGTCAGCTGGGGGCCAACGGCACGGGCCAGCAGTGCAGCCAGCACTGATGAATCCACACCCCCCGAAAGGGCAAGCAGCACCCTGCCGTCTCCGACCTTATTCCTGATCTCCTTAACCGATGATTCCACGAAGGAATCCATGCGCCAGGTCCCCGCACAGCCGCATACGTTGCGAACAAAATTATAGAGCATCCTTTTGCCGTCCCTGGTGTGCAGAACCTCCGGATGGAACTGAATGCCATACAATCCCCTCGAGCGGTCCTGAGCGGCGGCGACCGGACAGTTGTCACTGTACGCCACGGATTCGAACCCCGGCGCAAGCCTGGAAATGTAGTCAAAATGGCTCATCCAGCAGATCGTCGTAACCTCATGGGCCGCTGAACTGCCATCACCGGATTCCGACGTGGGATCAGTGCCGTTTTCCTCGGTGATCCCAATAAACAAGGGACTGGAGGTATTCACCTTCACCTCGGTCTTGCCGTATTCACGCATCGCGGCACGTTCTACCCTGCCTCCCAGCACCTGCTGCATCAGCTGCGCTCCGTAGCACAGGCCGAGAACCGGCACTCCGAGTTCAAAAAGTTCCTTTGGAGCGGTCGGCGCTCCCTCCTCATAGCAGCTGTTTGGTCCGCCGGTAAGGATGATCCCTTTTGGCTGCATCTTCATGATCTCTTCGAGAGGCGTTCTGTACGAATATATCTCGCAATATACATTACACTCCCTGACTCTGCGGGCAACCAGCTGGTTGTATTGCCCTCCGAAGTCTATGACTATTACCTTTTCCTGCTCCCGTATCATCTTCATCTGCTCCTCTCTGACATATGCTTCTTCATCAATTCATGATCTCCTGCGCATGCTTCTTCATCAGTTCATGATCTCACGCCTTAGGAACTGTTCATAAATAACTTGAACAGTTGGCAAAGGATAAATGATCAAGTTATTTTGCAACAGTTCCTTACTTCACAACCAGTTCCGCTTCGATCTCTTTTTCTCCGGACGGACTGACCTTGCCCTTCATAAAAACAGCACCCCTGCCGTCCTCCAGGCGGTATTCCTCCGTCACTTCGCTGTCCGGCCCTGCTTTGGCAAGCATCTTGTCAAAATCGGCCAGGATTCCGGGAATTATCGTCATGTATACCCCGACTCCCCGGCCGGGGCCGTAAATCTTGTCCAAACCATCCATCAGTTTCTCAACATTCATTCTGAATACTCACGATCTGACACGCTTTATCAGCGTTTCCCTAAAACCCTATCATCAAAATAATACACAACCGTGAAACAACTGTAAATAAACGAAATCAGCCGGGGAAACGTAATTTCTGCTCTTTCCCATAATATATTTACTGTTTTTTTAAGAATTCTTCCTGCTTTTTATGTTATACTAATCGATTGTAAGTGTTTTTGAAAAATGTATTACAGGGTGACGCTGATCAAAGCGTTTCCCGCGCATCAAACGACCAAAACGAAAAATCGTTTTGTTGTTTACTGTATTTGTGCAATGCTTTGGAGAACACATGGCCGTTTTGGTTGAAGTAAAAGACATAAGCAAGATATACAATCCCGGCGAGAACGAGGTGCGTGCCCTTGATCACGTAAGCCTGACCATCGAAGAGGGAGAATTCGTCGCCATCATCGGACAGTCCGGATCGGGTAAGTCCACACTGATGAATATGCTGGGATGTCTGGATACTCCCACGAGTGGCACCTACATGCTGCACGGTATTGACGTATCACACATGACGGACGACGAACAATCCGATGTGCGCAATCGCGAGATCGGTTTTATTTTCCAGGGATTTAACCTGATACAGTCACTGACCGCGTTCGAAAACGTCGAACTGCCGCTGATCTACAGGAAGGTTTCACGCAGGGAACGCCGCGAACTGTCCATGCGCGCCCTTGAAAAGGTAGGACTGTCCAAGCGAATGGATCACAAGCCAAGCGAACTTTCGGGAGGGCAGCAGCAGCGTGTCGCCATAGCACGCGCGATCGCGCAGGCGCCGCCGATACTGCTGGCTGACGAACCTACCGGTAACCTGGACAGCGCATCCAGCCGTGACATCATAGAAGTCATTCACGGCCTCTACGCCGAGGGCAGGACAGTCATCATCATAACGCACGATCCCGGGATTGCAGCGCAGGCCAAAAGGATCATCACGATCAGCGACGGTCACATAATAAAGGACGAGGACAACACCGAGAATTTCCTGCGCCTGAGGGAGCAAAACCGAGTGGCACCGGATGAATGAAGAATGTCCTGCAGACCGCATGACAACAAGCCGGCAAGCCCGTAAACCCGGGCGGCAAACATAGAAAAAAGAGAACTTCATTACTCACCAAAGGAAAAAAACATGTCAGAAAAGAAAACTACGGAACCCAACGAAACCGCGACCGGCACGGATAATGCTGACGCAAAGACCATTACGAAGGAGACTGAGCCTGCGACCGGCACAAACGTTGTGCAAACAGCCGCCCCCGTCGAAAAGGCAGAATCAAAGGCTGCCTCCAAAAGTGACTCAGAAGCCAAAAAGGAGGTTTCAGATTCATCCTCCCGTTCATCCGCTCTCTCACTTCCGAAACATAAAAAAGGCAAAAAATGGCTGATCATCCTTGCGGTTATTCTCATCGCCGTCATTGCTCTTGTTTTCTATGTGATAAACAAAGGAAAAAATGCCATAACACCCGTAACGGTGACCACGGTCTCAAACGGCAGCATAGAGGTAATAAGCAGCTACAGCGGAACCATAGCCAGCAATGAGTTAAAAAGCTATTACTCTCAGGTAACGGCCCCGATATCCGAGATGAAGCTTCATGTCGGAGACAGGGTCAAAAAGGGCGACCTCCTGTATAAGTATGCCGAGGACGACCTCGCCCTGCTAAAAGAACAGGCCAGCCTGACATTGGCCCAATCTGAGGGCAATTATACGGGATCCCTGCAGAAAAACGCCATTGCCACGATCAATGCCAACGGCATGAGCCTGTCCGCCATCAATTCCAGATTGGACGAGATCACCGCTCAGGTTGACTCGCTCAATGACAAGATCAATGAGAAGACTGCCCGCATGCAGCAAACCCTGACGGACCTGCAGAAAACCACCATGGACGTGGATCAGAACGGCATATCCGACACAACCGACGCAGCCCAGGGCAATACAGCTCCCACGGACAGAATGACCGAAAAAGACGAAAAGGACAAAAACAAGCAAATGTCCCTCGCTCTCCAGGAATCCATAAATGATGTTCAGTATGCTCTTCAGTATGATCCGGAGCTGCTGGCATGGAAAAAACAGATCAATGACCTGAACGAGGAAAAGAACAGGCTGTCTGAGGCCTCTGCCGCAGAAAGCGCCCGCATGACTTCAGGAGACAGGACCGCGCTTGAAGCGCAAAAAGAGCTTTCGTCACTCGAAAACAGCAACACGATCGCCAGCATCGAAAGCGTTGAAAACGGCATCACGGCTGAATTTGACGGAGTCGTCACGGAGGTGTCCGCAGAGGAAGGTGCAATGGCACAAAAAGGATCCAAGGTCATAACCATTACCAGCACCGATGACATCCGCATCGACATTCAGATCTCCAAATCCGATATCGGCCGGGTTAAGGAAGGCCAGCTCGCAGACGTTACCATCAGTGGCGAAAGCTACACGGGCAAAGTTGCACAGATTTCCGGTGCTGCCTCCAAAAATTCCAGCGGAGTAGCAGTCGTCAATACTCAGATTTCCATAGACAACCCTTCCGATTCGATAATACTCGGCACGGAGGCTACAACCAGGATACACACTGACAAGGCTGATGACACACTGGTTGTTTCCTACGAATACATCGGTGCGGACGCCGATGGTGACTTCGTATACATGATAGACGATTCAGGCATGCTGTATCGCCGTAACGTCACAATCGGACTTTCAACCAGCACTGATGCACAGATAATCGAGGGGCTCGAGGCCGGAGACGTGATCGTGACTGCCGATCCCGACTCACTCTACGAAGGCATGCCGGTACTTCCCGAGATGGAAAACGAGTAGGAAAGACACCATAGATTACCATGGACACTTTACGTGAATACATAGAAAGTGCAATCAAAAACATCCGTTCCAACAGGATGCGCACACTGCTCACGATGCTCGGCATTATCATAGGCATCGCGGCTGTGGTGGCAATAATCACTCTCGGCAACGGCATGACCGAATATGTCGGCAAGCAGTTCAGTTCCACCGGAGCATCCACGATCTCCGTATATCTGGACTCCACCAAAACGGAACAGTTTCTCACTACGGATGATGCCAATGCCGTCGTCGAACAATTCCCCGGAATCATCGGAACCTCATACTGCCTGTATTACGCGGCCACGGCCACGAGCCGTAAGGGCAGCTTTGACATTGATGCCCAATTTGTGAGCAACTACCAGTATCTTTCCGAGGGGACAAAGCTTCTCCACGGCAGGAACTTTACCGCAGAGGAGATGGAATCAAACGCAAGAGTCTGCACACTCAAGGTTTCCGATGCAAAAAAACTGTGCGGAACCGAAAACCCCGTCGGAATGACTCTGCAGATCAACGTTGACAATCAAATCGCGGACTTTGAGATCGTAGGCGTATTTGAAGACCTCGGCGAAATGATCAGCAAAATGTATGAGATGCTCGGAATGCCTCCATCGGTCAAAATGCCGTACACAACCGCAGAAAGTGCTTTCTCACTGGGGATCAACAAAGAAACATCAATGGACATATACGTCGAAAAAGGAAGCAGGGCCGTCCCCACGGGAAAAGTTATCAAATTTCTCGAGATCTATAAAGGCTTGCGTGGCACAAATGCCTTATTCTATTACGATTCAGCCGGTGATACCGACGAGATAAATCAGGTAATGGGAATAATCACGACCTTTATGTCGTTTGTTGCCGCCATCTCCCTGCTCGTCGGCGGCATCGGTGTAATGAACATAATGCTGGTGTCCGTAACGGAACGAACCCGCGAGATAGGCATCCGTAAATCCATCGGAGCCCGAACCGGATCGATCCTGATCCAGTTTCTGGCGGAATCATCGATCATATCCCTGCTGGGCGGCGTCATAGGCGTACTGCTCGGACTGTTGATAGCTGCCATAGTATGTCATCTGATCAATTTTAAATTCATAGTCACGCCGTCTTCCGTCCTGCTTTCCGCAGTTTTTTCATCGGGAATAGGAGTTTTCTTTGGAATCTACCCCGCTCGCAAGGCTGCCAGGCTCAAGCCCGTGGATGCGCTTAACAGGAGAAGCTGATGGAATACGTCAAAAGTGCGTGGAAAAACATCAAAATGAACAAGGGACGGACAATACTGACCATGCTGGGGATCATCATCGGCATCTCCTCCGTGATAACGATACTGTCAATGGGCAACGGACTGAAGAAAGACGTAACGTCTTCCCTGGATGATATCACGGGCGGTTCCGTAACGATCGCCCTGGATCCCAAGAAAACCACAAAGACGATAACCAATGACCAGATCAAGGCGGTCGGAGGAGCGGTACCCCTTATATCCGGTGCAACTCCGCATGTCAACATGTATGCGTCCTGCAACGTCAAACGTAAAGCCGAGACACGGCTCACCGGCGGAAACGAACAGTCAGTCGTCGAATTCAAGGATGGCTTTTACAGCGGACGGTATTACTCCGAATACGACGTGGAATCCGCATCCGAGGTCTGTGTGCTGACACAGGCAAGTGCCGTGGTCATTTTTAATACCTTTGACGTGCTGGGCATGACGCTGCCGGTTACGCTGGATGACAAGATCCGGGAACTGACGGTAATCGGGGTATTGCGCAGCGAGGAATATGATATCGAAAACGTCAGAACACTCATTGCCAATGACCAGATCGGATATATCTATGCAGACGTATTTGTCCCCTATACCCTTTTTACCTCAAGATATAACCTGATGGACGAAAAACTCTCCTCATTCGAGATCTTTCCCATAAACGGTCAGTCCGAGGCCGCTGCCGCCAAGGCGATCAAGGTAACGGAAAACATTCTTGATCTCCGGGGGCAAAAAGCCGTAACAATGCAATCCCTGGCATCCATGCTTGATATGTACGCCAACATCATGGATTCAGTCACTCTGGTCATCGCCCTTGTGGCCGCGATCTCGCTGTTGGTAGGAGGCATAGGTGTCATGAACATCATGACCGTGACCGTGACCGAGCGAACCAGGGAGATAGGCATCCGCAAATCCCTGGGGGCAAGGACTTCATCGATAATGCTGCAGTTTTTGATCGAATCATCCATGATCTGCATGATCGGCGGATTCATAGGAATGATCCTCGGCTTTCTTTTCAGTAACGTTGTGGGGCGTTTGGCCGATCTGAAGGCAGTTATACTCCCCTCCGATGTGATACTGGTCGTAGCCATCTCCGTGGGGGTCGGCGTTTTTTTTGGAATATATCCCGCACGTAAGGCGGCCGCACTCAATCCGATAGAAGCACTAAGAATGGAATGACTGTGCATAATAAGGTATACGTGGTACAATTAGCCATGGATCTGAAATTAAAGGTATAGATATATGTCATTATTTCGTAAAGAAAAAACAGGCTTAAATATAATAATCGTCGGCTGCGGCAAGGTTGGCTCCAACCTGGTCACACAGCTTATTCGCGAAGGGCACGACATCACAGTCATTGACAAGGACTCCTCCAGAATAAACGAGATCACCAATCTATATGACGTAATGGGAGTCACGGGCAACGGAGCCAGCTATACGGTTCAGATGGAAGCCGGCATACAGGATGCGGATCTGCTGATATCCGTAACCGGATCCGACGAACTCAACATGCTCTGCTGTACCATAGCAGAAAAAGCCGGCACCTGTTCTACCATAGCCAGAGTCCGTACATCGGATTATGCCCGCGAAATAGGATATCTGAAGGACAAGCTCGGACTTGCCATGATCGTCAATCCCGAACTGGAAGCGGCTTCGGAAGCCGCCAATATCCTCGGTATGCCTTCGGCTCTGGAGGTAAACCCTTTTGCGAACGGCCAGGCGCAGCTGGTGCGGATTAAGGTCGACGAGGGAAATGTGCTTGACGGCCGGGCACTGGTAGACCTGGGCAGAAAAAATACCGAATCCATCCTGATAGGTTCGGTGGAACGCAACGGAGCCGTCTATATTCCCAATGGTATGTTCAAGATACGTTCCGGGGACATCGTATCTGTGATCGGCACACGCAAAAGTGTGCGCAAATTTATGGAATATGCAGGCATGCATAATCAAGCGGTCAGAAACGCGATAATCATCGGCGGCGGGCAGTCCGGGATCTATCTGGCAACTATGCTCCTTAACATGAATATCGCCGTCAAGATCATAGAGCGCAACAGAGCCAGATGCGAAGAGCTCTCGATCCTTCTTCCCAAGGCCGTCATCATCAATGCAGACGGTACCGATGAGGAAGTACTCCGGGAGGAGGGGCTGGTCAATGCAGAAGCATTTATTCCGCTGACCGGTATCGATGAGCAGAACATAATCCTGACTCTGTATGCAAAAAAAATATGTAAAGGGAAGATCATAACCAAGATCACCAAGATAGGTTTTCCCGAGATCATAGCCAATCTGGATCTGGGCAGTGTCCTTTATCCCAAAAAGATAACTGCCGAAGCGATAATCGGTTATGTACGCGCCATGCGCAATTCTCAGGGATACAGTAATATCGTAACCATGTACCACCTTCTGGATGATGCGGCTGAAGCGATCGAATTCAAAATAAAAGAGAGCAACAAGGCTACCGATATACCGCTCAAGGATCTTGAGCTCAGGAAGAACTTCCTTGTTGCCTGTATAGTACGCAACGGAACAACCATCATTCCCGGTGGTTCGGATTCAATCAAAAAAGGAGATTCGGTGGTCATAATCACAACCGAGAAGGGTGTAAAGGATATTTCCGATATCGTCAGATAACCGCCGGCACATATTTATGAACAGATCAATGATACGCTACCTGCTGGGACGTGTACTCCGTATAGAAGCAATATTGTTATTACTCCCTCTGTTAGTTTCGTTTATTTATCAGGAGCCATTGGGACTGTGGTTTATCGCAGTCGCCAGCGGGTCCTTTTTGCTGGGTATGCTTTTGACCATCCATAAGCCCGAATCTACGGTCTTCTACCTCAAGGAGGGCTGTGTTACCTGTGCTCTGAGCTGGATAATGCTTTCACTGATAGGGGCTCTTCCCTTTTATCTGGCGGGGGAGATCCCGTCATTCACGGATGCGCTTTTTGAGACCATTTCCGGCTTTACGACCACCGGTGCTTCAATACTTCCCGATGTGGAGGCAATGTCCCACTGCATGCTTTTCTGGAGAAGCTTTACCCATTGGATCGGCGGTATGGGTGTGCTTGTGTTCCTTCTTGCGGTGATACCGATGAGCGGCGGCTCGAACATCAATCTGATGCGCGCGGAAAGCCCCGGTCCCTCCGTGGGAAAGCTGGTGCCCAAGATCAAATCAACCGCACGCATTCTGTATATCATCTACATTGCGATGACCCTGCTTGAGTTCCTGGCCCTTATCATAGCCCGGATGAATGCATTTGAAGCGATCTGTACCGCTCTCGGCACTGCGGGAACGGGTGGCTTCGGGGTAAAAGCAGATTCCTTTGCCGGCTATAATGCTGCCGAGCAATGGATAGTCACCATTTTCATGATACTTTTCGGTGTCAATTTCAACGCATATTACCTGATACTGTTCGGTCAGCTGGGACGTGCCCTCAAAATGGAAGAAGTACGCACTTACTTCTGTGTGATCATAGCTGCCATCGCTATCATTATGTTTGACACGGTCAACATATACGGCAGTTTCTTTACAGCACTCACACATTCCTCTTTCCAGGTGGCTTCGATCATAACTACGACAGGATTTGCATCGGCGGATTTTGATACCTGGGACGTTACAAGCAGAATTGTACTGGTGATACTGATGTTCATCGGAGCCTGCGCGGGATCGACAGGCGGCGGGATCAAGGTAAGTCGCTTTGTCATCGCGGCCAAAACCGTAGTCAAGGAGATCGGAGGATATATTCACTCCAAGAGCATTAAAAAGCTCACAATGGACGAAAAGCCCGTTGAGCACGAGGTGCTCAGGAGTGTTAATGTCTTTTTTATCACCTATATTTTTCTGTTTGGACTTTCAACGCTGCTGATCAGCATAGACGGTCATGATCCGGTCACTATATTTACTGCGGTGGCCGCCACATTAAACAATATAGGTCCCGGCCTGGCGGCAGTGGGACCTACACAGAATTTCTCGTTTTTCAGCATCCTCAGCAAATACGTGCTGATGTTTGATATGCTCGCCGGCAGACTTGAGCTGTTTCCGATGCTGATGCTCTTTACTCCGGGCGTCTGGAAGGAATTCCTGCATCCGACCTCAAAGTCCACGTTATTCCGAAAGAAATAATACGTGGACTACTCTACCGTCCCCGGTGCACATCCCTGAAATCACACAACTCTCCGGATCGTGACAATACTGCGATACGTTGCAGGTGCCACCTTAATGCCGGTACGTTCCGTGGAAGCATGAACGATCTGTCCGTTTCCGATATATATTCCCACATGACCTCCATAATAGAGTATGTCGCCGGGCTGAGCCTCCGAATAAGAGACTGCTCTTCCTACGCCCGATTGCGAATATGAGGTTCTGGGCAGGCTTATACCGAACGCCTGATATATCGAATATACGAAGCCCGAGCAGTCACATCCGTCCGTCAGCGAAGTACCGCCCGCAACATAGGGATTACCCACAAACTGAAGCGCATAATTGGCGATCTGTGAGCCCTTGCCGCTCCCGGATGCTGTGGTTCCGCTGCCGGAACTTCCTTTAGACTGCGTGGTTGTCGTCGTTTCCTGATCATTATCGGATGAATCGTCTTCATCATAAGTGGTTACGGCCGTATCCTCCGCAACCTGCTCACTTGCAGCAGCTGCTGCCGCTGCAGCGGCCTCTGCTTCAGCCTTAAGCCGGTCCTCCTCGGCCTTCTTTTCTTTTTTCTTTTCCTCAGCCTCTTTCTTCTTTTGAGCCTCTTCACGTTCAAGCTGACGGATCTCGTTGGTCTGCTGGTTTATCTTGGCGGTATAGATGGCAGCCTGCTGTTTGGCCTGTGCCAGCATAACCGAATAGTTATCATACTCGGATTCCAGCTGAGCCTCAACCTCCTCCAGATAGGCCTGCTCGCTCTCCAGCTCCTCTTTGGATGTTTCGAGCTCTGACTTTTCCTCTTCCAGACGGTCCCACACCTCATGAGTATATTCAACGGTAGCCATATACTCTTCCAGCATAGCCCTGTCATATGCGTATAACTGCTCCACATAATCGGCTTTGTTGATAGCATCCGCAAGTGACGTCGTAGCATCCAGAAAGATGGAAATGTACATTGCATCTCCCTGTTCGTACATGTATCTGACACGGATCTTCATGGATTCATACTGTGAATCACGCTGTCTGACGGCCTCGTTATACTCAGCCTCGGTCTCGACGATCTGCTGTTCCTTATTGGCTATATCGGTTTCGATCAGCTCAATATCTGTCAGCAGTCCGACCAGTTCCTGATTGATACCCTCGATCTCCTGGCCGAGATCACCCATGGCTCCGGAGATCGAATTGATCTGGGTATTGGTGGAATTCAGACTGCTCTGTGCGGAATTAATGGCATTCTTGGCGTCCTTTTTCTGACCCTCCAGATCTTTGATCTCGGAATTCAGGGAATCTATCTCCTTTTGAAGATCCGCAAGCGACTCCTTGCTCCCGGTATCGGTTTTATCATCCTTTGTATTCCTGTCGGTTTCCTCGGTTTCTTCGGTTTCTTCAACCGGAGTCGCAAATATACTTAGCGGCTCTGAAGAAGCGAGAACAACTGACATAAACAGCGCCCACAGCACTGCGGTTTTGCCTGATATGCGGTTATTCCGAAAATCATGCTTTTTCAAAATACGCTCCCAAAATATAACTGAAAACAAATAAAACTTATCTGTTAATTTTAGCATATTTAGGATATAATTGAAATACTGTGTTAACAAAGCGCAACAGTTCCTTACTGCTTTTGCCGGCACAAATATACTGATTGATAACTTTGGATCAAGATCGGAGGACTCCATATGCAAACCTGGCAGATCGTAGTGTTGATTATCTTACTGGTGATGATAGCCGGATTGGCGGTTTTGTATTTCCTGGGTAAAAAAGCACAGAAAAAGCAGGCCGAACAGCAGGAACAGCTTGATGCGATGAAGCAGACCGTCAGTATGCTCGTCATCGACAAGAAACGAATGAAGCTGAGAGATGCGGGACTGCCGCAAATGGTTTTGGATCAGACCCCCAAATACCTGCAGGGTTCCAAGCTTCCGATTGTGAAGGCCAAGGTCGGACCCCAGATCATGAGCTTCATAGCGGATGAAAAGATATTTGACGATATTCCCGTCAAAAGAGAAGTAAAAGCTACCGTCAGCGGTTTGTATATCTCTTCCGTCAGAGGGCTTCACGGCAACAATAATAAGCCCTCCGAGCCGGTCAAAAAGAACTGGAGGGCGAAATTACAGGATAAGATCGACAAGCTTCAGGAAAAAGCCGGAGCAAAACCCATCAAATAAAAAACAAAAACAGGCATCGCCGAGATGCCTGTTTCTTTATTATCATGAAAGATTGATCCGATCCCGCGGTGAGATATCCATGGATATCGTACAGTCGGACACATATTCATAATTGATATCCAGTCCGTAATCGGCCTGCAGATGGATCAGCTCTTCGGTTTCGGTGATCTCCACCTTACGGGTATTGATACCGATCATAAGAGTGCCGTACGGAGTCTGATAGCTGGAAAGATTCTGCTTTCCCTCCTCAAAAACCATATGCACATTGATCACACCCTTCTTGGTAACCTCAATCGTATCACCGTCAAATTTGACGAGATTTGATATGTATTCTGACGCCCCCTCTACCATTTCATCATACAGCAGATAGCGGCTGTCGTTTTTTTCGTAATATTTTGCATTGGTGATGAGTTCGATGGGAACACCGGTACCATCCTCGGCAAACGCAAACTGCAAGCCCTTCATCGCCAGTAATACATCATTAGTCATGATATGTCTCCATAACCGGATTCATCAGCTGATATCCCGTGAAATACCGTTCAATACCATATACCCTGATACATAGGGCTATGCTACCACAAATCACAGGATAAGGCAATTCGGTCTTTCCCCAAAGAATCAGACAGTATACCGGAGCGTTGCCGAAATACAACAGCTACGGGATTGCCGGAAATACAATCTTGTACAATTTAATACAATATAGTACACTTTAAGCATGAACACACATCAATGCGCTTATGCAAAAATCAATCTTTTACTTCATGTATGCTCCAAACGGCCGGACGGATACCATGAGCTTTCCATGATCATGGAGTCGATAAGCATTCATGATGATCTGGAGATATCCGTTTCGGATGAGCCGGGAATACATCTGACGTGCAGGATCGAAGGAAAAAATCTGTCCGAAGAGGTATCATTGAGTAACGGTGATGATAATCTTGTCACCAAAGCCGCAAAAGCCATTCTGAATTATGCGAGAGGACTGAACGGTGCAGGCACGGATACGGTCCGGCTTTCGGATATCGCTATAGACGTTATTTCAGGACGGTTGGGACTGAATATCGTCCTTACCAAACGTATCCCCATGGCCGCGGGACTGGCCGGGGGAAGCACGGATGCCGCAGCGGCTCTGCGCGGGATCAATGAATTGCTGGAGCTTGGACTCGGCACACAGGAGCTTTGCTCTATCGGTGTCTCAATAGGTGCGGATGTTCCGTATTGCATAAGGGGAGGCAGCTGCCTCGCCGAAGGCATTGGCGAAAAACTGACTCCGGTTTCATCTCCGCCCGCCGCACACCTTTTGATAGTCAAGCCCTCTATCGACGTGCCTACAGGCAATGTTTACGTCAGGTTTGACGAGCGCACATCCGCTTCTGCCGGATCAGGAACATACAATCGGGGATCGTGTCCGAAATGTTTCACCCCGGGGATTTCCGATGATGGAGCAGCATCAAATCCTAACGCAGAGGCTGATACCCCGGATGCCCGAATGATACAGGCCCTTGAGGACGGAGACCTGACAGCGATCGGGAGTTCGCTTTATAACGATCTGAGGATCGTCACCGCAGCAGATCACGGGATAATAACCGAACTGGAGGATCTGCTTACCGATGCCGGAGCAGCGGGAGCGATGATGAGCGGCTCCGGCCCCTCGGTTTTTGGTTTATTTGATCAAAAGGATCAATGCCTTATGGCAATGAAACGTGTTAAAGATATCTATCCCGGGATCTATGCGGAATATGCGGAGTTTGTGATATGAGATATAAATTTGAACTTGAATACAATCCTAACCTGCCGCTTCACGAATCGGTATACGGAACGCTGCGACGGGCAATACTGACAGGAGCTTTTTCTCCCGGAGACAGACTGATGGAGATCCATCTGGCCGAACACTTCGGCGTAAGCCGTACCCCGATCAGAGAAGCCATCCATATGCTGGAACGGGATGGTCTGGTAGTCATCCGTCCCGCAAAGGGGGCTACGGTAGCAGGGATATCAACTGACGGTATGCAGGATGTTCTGGAGATCAGAAGAACACTGGATATCTCCTGCGCCCGCCTGGCCTGTCTGCGTATGTCATCCGAGGAACTGACAAACCTCCAGAAAGCATGCGACGACTTCGAAAAAGCCGTTTCAAGCGTCTCGGATATCACAAATATCGCTTCCTGTGATATTGCTTTTCACAATATCATAATCGAAGCCACCAGAAATAAAAGACTGATAGAAATGATGCGCGATCTGAGTGCGGAAATGTACCGATACAGGTTTGAATATCTGAAAGATACCGCCAAGTATCCTACGCTGATAGCCGAACACAAAGCGATCTGTGACGCCATCGGCGCACGTGACGAGGAAGCGGCGGAAGCCGCCAGCGGGATACATATAGACAATCAGGAACTGGCTATCATGCGTCACATTGCTCTTTATCAGGACAAGCACTGATCCGGGATCCGCTTCCCTGCTTCACCTATTCGTATACCTTGCCGACCGGATCGATAAATATCCAGCCCTTCCACAGTTCTTTCATAATGCTGTGATCAAAGGTCTGGGTATTTTTCTGTATCGTGGGTCTTATCCTGAGTCCACCGTCCGCATAACTCCGTGACAGCCTTGCTCCCCAGAAACTGAAGGTGGAATTGGCGCAGATATGTGCATCGCATAAGCTCATCAGCCACATATCAAAGCGACTGTTCTCGCCGCGATTCACATCCACAATGGTCTTATCATGATCATTTCCGTATTTTGCCCGAACGTAGGCCGGATCATCGGAAAAGATAAAGAAATGCGCCCCCGGAAGTTTCTCCCTGACAAGAGAAATGGCAGCCTCATAATATCCGTCAGTGGCAATATTACCGAATAACGCCATGTTTTCGGGATCCAGATAATCTCCGCGCCTGATATGAACAGCCACGGAAAACGGATGTTCATGTTCCACCGCGGTTTCCCCGGTATACGAAGAATAGTCAGGGAAACACTGATCAAGTGTTCCCCCGGAAATCCGGGAGGCAATATCCATCGTTTCCTGCGGCACGGACTCCGTATCAAACCTGAGCTTTTCCGCCAGAACGGGGATGATATCGGCATAGTACCTTTCCGCAGCCCAGTAACCCTCCAGATATATGTTATCTCTGTCAAACAGATCCGGATAGTACATCTCCCGCTCGGTAAAACAGCTGTTCCTTATCCTGCGGTATATCTTGCCTGCGAGATCATCCCTGCCTATAATACGAACGACATCATCACGGGAAGCCTCTTTGTAGTCCGCAT
Source organism: Lachnospiraceae bacterium (assembly GCA_017460885.1). GTDB lineage: Bacteria > Bacillota > Clostridia > Lachnospirales > Lachnospiraceae > XBB2008. The sequence continues at coordinate 94,723 of JAFUAB010000043.1, read as the reverse complement.
TCTTGAACTCGTTAAGCTCAGGGCGACGAGGTGCCTTTACCGAATCCTGAACCCCGGGTGCAAACCACGAAAGATCGAGTCTCGCATCCTTTCCAAGGGATATATACTTTTGACATAGGGCATACTGCTGAAGCTGATTTCCCAGTCCGCCCATTAATCTGATAATGATCATTTAAACACCCGGATATGTATGTATTTCCACGCCTAAGGAACGTTACGTGATATGTCCGTCTCAGAGCATCAGCACCGATCCTACGGACCAGGGATAGCTGCCGTAATCATCCGAATATACTCCGAGTCCCTGACATTCTCCCTGTGCGCCCTTTACTTCACCGGCGGATGTGATATATGGCAGCAGATTCGTGACATCGGCTCCCTCTCCGTACCGTGTCTGACCGTAATATATCATGGCCGTCGCAGAGGTATCGGGCATCGACGAAGGATCATTAATTATACTGCCGTATAGTCCGTCATCGCGCACATATTCAAGCGCCGTACCGGACAGAGTCGTCAGATGCCTGTGTATTTCGTTTTGAACCTGTATTTCCAAAGGAGATATGGCACCGTAGCGGTCAAGGACCTCGGCACACATTCCAAACCCGTACATGATCCATCCAAGCGCGCGTCCCCATCCGGGGGCATAACGGCACCAGCCCGGATATTCACCGTTTGCATCCGTATTCCGGATCCTTTTAACTGTCTCCGGGACTTTTCCCTCATCTCCGATCAGCGAATAAGCATGACACGGCAATCCGGACTCCGGATCGATCCCGTACTTCATCACCGCTCTTATCTGGCGAAGCCCCATATCTATAGCATCATCATCCCTTTTGATCACACCGTACCTGATCAGAAAAGGCAGGACCATGCCGCTGCTGTCCGCAAATATAAGGTCATTGCCATGGGCCGGACGGTAAGGGATAACTCCTTCGGGATCCGTTCTCTGTCCCTTGAGAAAATCGGCGATAAAGCCTGCTGCCCTCAGATATTTATCGCTGAGAACATCATCCTCATGCCTGTATATCTCCGACAGCATCAGAAGTGCCAGTCCGGCAAGTGAATCATCGATATAAAAAACAGGCGTGCCGCCATAAATCCACCTGTCCAGATACTCCTGTACCGAAGCGACGGCATAAACGCAGCTTGCCCTGTCAACGGAATTGTCGGCATTTTTAAGCTCCTCCGCTTTATGCAGAAGACCCGTCATCAGTATCCCTTTAGGCCAGTTTATACGGTCTATGGGGGCAACGGGTTCATGCTTTATATGAAGCCTCGCCCATCTGCGGATCCGGTGATACAGATCGGGGACATCGGAGACATTCAACAGCCTTACGGCCTCTGCTGTCAGTGATTTATTTATTTTATTCATCTTTTCTCCGTAACATATCCCGGAAATCAGCGGAATATACCGGACTGCAGGATATCCTTCAACTCACGGCACCGGTTTTTCCACTCCGGTATCCTGTCCTGCAAAAGCTCCCGCTGTGTTTCCGCCTCAGCCTCAAGCCGGGTATATGCGGCTGTCAGATCATCCTTATTCCGCAGGCTCTGAACCGGACATACATAGCCTTCATCGGTACCGAAAAGATCCTTTGCGATGCCGCAGGCCTTGACCGAATAGCCCACTACCAGTGTCGGAACGCATGAAGAATACGCTGCGATCGACGCATGTGTTCTGGCGGCGATAAGCAGCCGGCATTTGCTGATCATATATTTCAATTCTCCGGCCGGCCTGTCCTCTGCGAGAATCACCCTGCCGCTGTCAGCGAACATATCATACAGCTGTTTGAGAGGCTTCCTGTCATCCGACAGAGGCGTTACCACATGCGGTATCAATGCAACTGTATCGCCGGTCTCCCTTAGGATCGTTTCTATCAAAAACCGGTAGTTCTCCATCGTGATACCGCTTTTTCCTCCGGCCTCATAATTGATTATCATCGGACTTACATTCACCCCTATGGTATGTCCGATCCTGAATCCCGCGGGAAGCTCACATTCTTTTGGTTCCAGGGCAAAAGCAGGATCCGGCAGAAGGTGTATGCGCTCATGGCGATCCCGGGGCAGTGCATCGAGCAAAGCTTTATACGTAACACTTTCTCTTGCAACTATCAGCCCGTATCTGCCAAGATCCGTTACAATCCCCGGCTCCTTGAGAATATCCGGTTCAACGGAACATCCTATCAGTGCAGTTGGGATTCCGGATCTGTTAAACATCAGATTTGCACCGGCAAGATCACTCAGTGCGTCCGGATAGCAGTAATTATCGCCTCCGATGGAAAAGGCTGCCTCATACTCCGCAAAAGGCTCTGCTCCGGCATACTTATACTTCATCCGGGCATCGGAACTGCCGGTCAGATGTCTGAGAAGATAAAACCATGCCTTTCGCAGGAATCCGGAATCATGCGGTCTGGCCGGTATAATACGTACCAGCTTATCAAGCTCCGCCTGCTCATCCTGCTCGGGTCTGTTCGAGATGACACTGATATCCGCTCCGTTTCCAAGAATGCAGCTCAATCCTCTCACAATGGCTTCACAGCCGTGATTTGCACTTCCGGCATGCATATACATCAGATATTTGGTTGATTTCGTGTTCATTTCGGTCATTTCGGTCTGTGTGTATGGTACAGAGCCAGATAAAGGCCCGGCAATGCCCTGAACAATCTTACCTTTATCCTGTAGCCCCTGTCCAGCAGTTTCATTGCTCCGCGTGACTTATATTCTTTGATCGTAGATCTCAGCTCCCTGATATAGCCTTTGTGTTCTTCGTCTTTCCTGATCTCCTTATCCAGAAAAGCGATCCGCCCTGCAGTCAGCATTACAGATATGAGCATATTGGACTTCAGTTCATCCGAGTCTGCCAGTTCCGGAGCGATATTGCCGAGCAGTTCCTGCTCAAGTCTGAAACACCTTACCTGATCCATCGCGGCGGAGGTAAACGGCCTGCCCATCGCACCCGCCGGATTTCTGAAATAGTTATATCCCCGGTATTCCATATGCGCTATCCTGACGCAGCAGGCCGCGTATTCCGAAACAAACAGCATATCCTCGCCTATCGTGAGTCCCTCCCTGAATCTCAGTCTCCCTATGCGGGACGATCTGTACAAACGCCCCCATACATGAACATCTCCCCTGAGGATATGTTCGGACTGGAATTCTGCCGGAGAGTATTCGGTATACCGCGATCCCCCGTCTCCCTGCTCCGTTTCGCTTCCTGACGTATCCGGATATATGCTTTCAAAATCCATGCCGACCAGATCCGCGCCGCTTTCCTGCATACAGCGGTACATTCTCTCGAGCGCATCCTTTTCGAGCCAGTCATCCCCGTCAACAAAGGTGATCAGATCTCCGCTGGCATGGTTTAAACCGATATTTCTGGAAGCGGACACACCTTTATCGGAGGTATGGATAACTTCCACTATTCCCATATTTGAATCCGGCCCCATATTCCATTTGGATGCCCAGGCATCTATCCTGGCGGGAGTGGAATCTGTGGATCCCCCGTCTATCAGAATGACCTGAAGTCTGCGGTATGTCTGTACCTGGAGACTCTCCATCAGGCGGTCAATATATTCTTCTTCATTGTGTACCGGTACTATGACCGTGATTATCGGGATACTCATTACGCACCGTGTATATCATTAAGTTTTCTGACAGCCCTGCATATGAACGGCGAGGGATGCTTCATGATCATATAGATCAGCCTGTTATACAAATGCCTGAAAGTGACAGGATTGTTCCGTATCACCTGCCGGTTATCGGGATCAAGGCATATCTGTCTGATATGGTCTATGTACTCCCCCGTATCACACAGCATCTCATTGCGTATCGCAAACATCAGAAGTATGACATATTCGGGTTCATACATCTCAAGGAGTTCATCTCTGTACCCCGGTTCATCGGAATACTTGTCCCTTATGGCCCTTTTGATGATCTCCCTGACACGGTAGATATTATCGGTCATCTGAGGCTTGTAACGATGCACAGCCGAATCAGTCACATACCTGTAATGATACATAGCCGCCTGATCCATGATAAAGATCCGTTTTGCATCCAGGACACAGGGAATCAGAAAGGCTCCGTCCTCGGCAAAGATAAGATCGGGATCGGGATAAGAAGCATTTCTCTTAGCCAGCGGCATCGAATACAGCTTCATGCACCGGGACTGGCTGACAGCGCGGTCCTCAAGCCCCCATAGACGGGGATATATCTTCTTCCTGATGTCTTCCGGATCATATTCGCCGGACAATATATCCTGATAAATGTGTGTCTGTGTTCCGTCCGGACGCTCTATGATATAATCGCTCAGGATCATCTCGGCATCGCTTCCGGTAGTATGCCTTATCATCCTCTCCACGGTATCGATATCGATCCAGTCGTCACTGTCCACAAAAAGGCAATAATCTCCGCATGCCTCCTCAAGTCCGCGTCTGACGGAATCAGCGGGGCCTCTGCTGTGTTCCATTCTGAATAATCTGATCCTGTCATCCTCTGAGGCGTATTCTTCACAGATATCGGCGCTCCGGTCTTTTGATCCACCGTCTATCAGTATGATCTCAATACCCTGGTAGGTCTGACCTGTCAGTGAATCCAGACACTCCCTTATATATTTCTCTTTGTTGTATACGGGAACGATTATCGATACTTTCATGCCGCCTATTTGGAACCCTTTCCTGTAAGCACAACGACTATCGTCTTAAGCAGGAGTTTGAAATCCAGGCCCAGACTCCAGTTATCGATATATTCCAGGTCAAGTTTTACAACCTCGTCAAAATCGGTAATGTCACTCCGTCCGCTGACCTGCCAGAGACCGGTGAGTCCCGGAGTCATGGACAGTCTTCTTCTGTAATATGTACTGTACTGTTCAAACTCATCCTCTGTCGGGGGCCTTGTACCCACCAGTGACATGTCCCCTTTCAGCACGTTCAGGAACTGGGGAAACTCGTCCAGACTGGTCTTACGCAAAAATCTGCCTATGGGGGTGATCCTCGGATCGTCCTCGATCTTGAACATAAGCCCGTCAACCTCATTGTCCTTCATCAGCTCGGCTTTTCTGGCTTCGGCATCCCGGTACATGGAACGGAACTTATATATCCTGAATCTGCGTCCGTTTCTTCCGACTCTGATCTGGCTGAAAAAAACCGGGCCGGGAGAAGTCAGCTTGATAGCCGGTCCGATAAATATCGTAAGAATGAGCGTTATCACGCATCCTATCAGGCCGCCGACTATATCTATGAACCTCTTGAACATCAGCCGTTTATAGCTGTAATGCATATGGCCGCAGGTGATAACGGTATATCCGCCATAGCGCTGGATATAGCTTCTTCCCGCTCCGTATACATCGGCCTCAAGTTTGCGGTGAACGACTATCCCCATCTCGTCAAATTCACGGATTATCGTTTCCAGTTCGGACATAGGACTGCCGGGAATAGTGATGAACATCTCGTCTATAGCCATTGTTCTGGCAACATCGACCATATCATCTCCGCAGGCAACTACCGGCACACCCTCTATAACCTCGTCACGCATATCCTTATCCGGACATACTGCTCCGATCAGTCTGATATGAACCCCAAGCCTGGATTTCAGCTCATGTAAAGTATCTGCGATATTGGAGGACTGGGCAACGACTAGCAGGCGTATGGCACTTGAATCGGATCGGTAATAGGCATAAAGCGCACGTTTGAGGATCAGTCTCGCTATCCAGGTAAGCAGCTGGTTTCCTATCACGAAGTAGATAAATACCAGACGTGAAAAAGTATCGGCCCATTTCATAAAGTACATGATCACGCCCACGGTAAGCGCCATTATGATGTCATATCTGGCAACGGCCGTAAACTCCAGCCAGATACCTCTTTTCATAAAATTGCTGTTCCAATCGGCAAAAAAATTGTAGACCGTGCAGACCAGCAGGAAGGTGATACATACATTAAAATGGGCAGACTTATCGCCCATATCCCTGAAGTTTCCGAACCTGATATAGGTAGAAGATATGAAGATAACGAGGATACATATCAGATCACAGAGCCAGATACCGTATCTCTCGATTATTCTGTTCTTTTGCGCCATTTAATTCAAAACCTCGCCTTCGGGACTGATAAGCGTCATAGCTGAGGTGTGGATGTCACTGCACCATGTGCTGGAATTAAGCCACGGTCCCGGAGCGATAACACATCCGTCCGGATCCGCATTCATCCAGGCTCCCCACCACGAAAAGGAGCTGTTGGCAACTATATGATGCCGGCATCTGCTCATCAGATACATATCCAGATAGCCGGAATACTCCGTGTTTCCCGTCATAACGTTTAATTCCAGTTCGGGATGGGTATTGGCAAAGTATTCTCCCCATGTAACATCATTGGTGAACAGATAAAATATCGCCCCCGGATATCTGGAGAGTATATGGTTCACCGCCGCATCATAATACTCATCAGTACAGATATCCCTGTATATATCCGCACCGTCGGCGCTCATGTAATCGCCGCGTCGGATATGGATACTGACGCTGTCACGGATCTGATCGATCGCACTTCCCAGTCTCTTTACATCTGTAGTCAGAAGATCCTCTCTCAGGACAAATGTTCTGCGAAGCTCATCCTCGATCCCGCTGAAATATTTATCCGACTGAAAATAGCCGATAAGATAAACATCATCAAGTTCATAAATATGGGGGTCAAATGAATAATCCTTCTCAATATACTGCCTGAGGTTCCTCCCTTTGAGCTTGCGACGGATCCTGTCACGCAGAGAAGGAGAAGCATCCCTCATCTCAACGATCTCGGTCTTATCCGCACGGGGATAGATTATATCAAAGACCGCAAGCTGTATCGGACGCGCATTACCGGTCTGATATCCCGAAATATCATCGAATTTAACCTCTCTGCCCAGACTCTTCAATTTGAGATAGCAGGCATATTGGAACATCTGGTTTCCCAGCCCGCCGGTAAGCTGCATTATGATCATAGTGACATCTCACTTTTCATCCAGGAATTCAGCATCAGAATATACCATATCTGAGGACGCCAGATATTCCTGTTAATATAGTCTTTCCAAAGCCTGACGGTCTCTTTGGTGTCAAGCAAACCTTGCGTATTAATTAAATTAGGATTAAATAATTCTTCTGCCCATTCTCTGAGTTTTCCATCTCTGATCCATCTCGCGACAGGCACGCCAAACCCTTTTTTCGGACGATCCATCAGTTCCCTGTCCACATATCTGTATAATACATCTCTCAGCACAAGTTTACCAACGGTTCCGTCAAAAATATATTCAAGGGGAAGCGTCCATGCAAACTCAACTATGTCACGATCGAGCATCGGGACTCTTGTCTCAAGGCTTACGGCCATGGCTGTACGGTCGACCTTCACCAGTATATCGTCCGGATGATACATCTGCATATTGAGAAGCATGGCTGTGTGTACCGGATCAAAATGTGTCGCCGGGACGGTTCTGCCGACACAGCTTGTGTCAGCAGAACCGTCCCGGGAACACATCAGCTTATCAAGTCCGTCCCAGGTCTCATATGTACGCAGATAGAGATCCGCACAGTTTTCGGCCGGAAGCAGTGCACCATGTGCACGTATCCTGCGGGAATTCTCTCCGTCTCCGGGGAGATTTCTCATCAGAGCCCCGGCACCTTTCCTGATCCACAGTGGAATATTATGTATCTTATTATATATCGAATAGACTCCGGCATAATCCCGGTATCCCGCGAACAGCTCGTCTCCTCCGTCACCTGACAGTGAAACGGTCACATGCTCTTTGGTAAGACGGCTCACAAGATATGTAGGGATCTGTGATGAGTCTCCGAAAGGTTCCCCAAAGATCCGCGGCATCAACGGGATTGCCTCCATCGCCTCCTGTTCGGTAGCGGTAAGTCTGGTATGCATTGTTCCGAGACGTGAAGCGATCTCCCCTGCGACAGCAGATTCATCATATTCCCTGTCTTCAAATCCTATCGTAAAGGTCCTGACCGGAGTCTCCGAAACAGACTGCATTACGGAAACGACAGTGGACGAATCAATACCCGCTGACAGAAAAGCCCCCAGCGGAACATCAGATATCATCTGTCCCCTGACGGAATTTTTGAACAGCCGTTCCAACTCATCTGCCGCTTCTTTTCTGCTGCCTTTAAAAAGATTCTGCTGTCCGTGAATCGCAACATCTGTTATTTTCCAATATTCCGAGGTTTCAAATCCTCTATATTTATTTAATTCACATTTAATTTTTAGTATAGTCCCGGGCATCAGCTTCCATACATTTCGATATATGGAATACGGCGCGGGAATGTACCCGTATTTCATATAAACAGGCAGTATCTCTCTGTTGATCTCAGCTGAAAAACCGTCAACTTTTCTGATGGCCCCCAGTTCCGACGCAAACACGAAGGCATCTCCGGCAAACCCGTAATACATCGGTTTCTCGCCGATCCTATCCCTCGCCAGGATCAGATCATGAGTATCTCTGTCATACAATGCAAAGGCAAACATCCCCTTAGCTGCGACGAGGGTCTCTTCCACTCCGTAATACCCGCATGCCTCCAGCAGGATCTCCGTATCCGATGTACCTCTCATATGGTCGGTATAGCCCGAAGCTCTCATCCTGTTTAATAAATCACGCGAGTTATATATTTCTCCGTTATACGCGATTACATATCTCCCGCTGTGACTTATCATGGGCTGCGAACCGGTCTCTGTCAGATCCTGGATCGATAGTCTGGTATGTCCGATGACCACTCCTTCAACCCTTCCGTCATTCCAGACGCCGCTTGCATCCGGTCCGCGATGTGCGATTTCACGCAACATAAGTTCAATATTCGCACTATTCTCTGATTTCAGATTGTAAAATCCGACAATGCCGCACATTTCTTTGTGCAAATCCTCCAAAAACTTGATGCCTGATTTGTTTAATTTCAAACGTTATCGATATTTTGCAAGTAACCTTGCAACCTGTTATCTGATTCTTTCAGGCCCATTTTTGACCCAAATCAGCCAAAAAAATCGTAAAAAACTAATCCAATTTTATTTTTCCATATATAAATGATACCATTCCTGGAATTGTAGGAACGACCAGCAGATCTTAGACAGATTTCCGCCGGTCGCAGGACCGAGGTCACCGGTCTGCAGATACCCCCTTATCATTTCATATACAGGATCCGGATCAAAAATACCCTGTTTCATCAGGTATTCCCTATTGCTGTAATCCATCAGCTGCGCTTTTAACGGCCCTCTGAGCCATTTATCGATCGGTACGCCGAATCCCTGTTTCGGACGATCGAGCAGCTCCCTGGGTATATAATCATAAGCTATATCCTTCAGGATATGCTTTTTGTCTCCGTGATGATATTTATAATTATGAGGGATCCTGAATGAGTACTCCATGACATCCTGATCGAGGATCGGACATCTGGTCTCCAGAGAGTATTTCATTGAGGCTCTGTCGACCTTGGCCAGTATGTCTCCGGGCAGATATGTTTCCATATCAAGCAGCATCCTGCGTATCTGCCAGTTGTCGACTCCGTATTTGCTTTCAAAATCATAATCACATGAGGAATATTCCCCGGGAAGCACCATTTTGCGTGCCAATTCCTTGTATGACGAGTTAGTAAACTGTGTCTTGGTCTCTATATTGCGGTTTTGTGAGATCGCGCGGACTTTTACGGGCATACGGGATTCCAGTCCGAGCATGGCTCCTACTCCGGTTCCGAGTACTCCGTGTGCGGCTGCTCCCACCGGGTCAAGCATACTGGCTTTGCGTACATATTCATACACATTGTAACCGCAATAAAACTCATCACCGCCGTCTCCCGAGAGCGCCACCGTTACCTTAGTGCTCGCCAGGGCACTCACAAGCATGGTCGCTATCTCCGACGGATCCGCAAACGGCTCATCATAATATGTGGAAATACTCTTTACCTGCTTGAGCATTTCGTCTTCGTCTATATAGTATTCCGTGTGATTCGTCCCGAGATGATCCGCTACTGCTTTGGCATACGGAGCTTCATTCCACTTTTCCTCATTGAATCCTATGGAAAAGGTAGCGACAGGCTCATTGGATATGGACTGCGCCAGAGCCGTTATCAGAGAGGAATCATAGCCTCCGCTCAGGAAGGTACCTAACGGAACATCTGCAATCATTCTTCGCCGTACCGACTCTGTGAGCAGATGCTTTAAGGTTTCTTTGGCTTCCTTGTAGCTCTTCACCTGATCGGCGGAACCGATATGATATTTTTCAACTATATCCCAATATCTGGTGACAGAGATCTCACCGTTATGATATGTAAGTGTACACCCCGGCTCCAGTTTATAAACATGTTCAAATATCGTATCAGGAGCATTGATATACTGTGTTGTCAGATATCTGGGAACTATACGCTTATTGATCGGATCTCCGAAGCCCGGGAAGCTCATTATGGGCTTAAGCTCGGAGCCAAAGATGATCTCCCTGTCAATATAGGCATAGTAAAGAGGTTTTTTTCCGATGCGGTCACGGAGAAGGTGCAATGTTTCGGTGTCCCGGTCATATATTGCTATCGCAAACATACCGTTAAAGTGTTCCACGCACTCAAGTCCCCATTTAAGGTAAGCGGCGATTATCACCTCGGTATCGCAGCTGGACATAAAGGTGAAATCCGAAAGCTCCTTTTTCAGTTCGTTAAAATTGTATATCTCTCCGTTAAACACTACGGTAAGACGTCTGTCGGGAGAATGCATCGGCTGATGTCCGGCCTGAGTAAGATCCTGGATCGCGAGTCTGCGCTGCGCAAGTCCAATGCTCCAGCCGTGTTTCATCACATATATCTCCTGACCGCTGTCATCAGGACCGCGATGATACATCGTGTCATTCATTCGCGTGAGATCATCCATAGTTATATTCTTTTTACTGATAAAACCGCATATACCGCACATAACCCGATCCCCCAGACGCTCAATACAACTGCGCCGGCTCTATGTAATCTCCGCATTTACGGGATCCAAATAAAACGCGGACATCATTTTTGCCTGTGCAGCTACATCAAATCCCGCATTTTTCATTATCCCGACATAGCTTCTCCGGTCATCGGATCCCTGTTCCGGAGATTGTCCTTTATCTTTCGCCCCATACGGCAGTCTGTCTGCCAGCTCATCCATCGAAGCAGTCCATACCGATGTATCCTGTATTCCGATCACATCAATCCTGTCGCTAACGATCACATCGGTGGTTATCGTATCGGAGATCATACAATAAAGTCCGGATGTCTGCGCCTCCACAACCACCCCGGGGAGGCCCTCATATACCGACGGAAAGGCAAACACATCCATCGAACTGTAATACTTCGGCATCTCCTTCTGCCTGCCTGCAAATATAACCTTATCGGCTATACCCAGCCTGTCACACAATTCTTCACAGGATTGTCTGTCCGGTCCGTCACCGCAGAATATCAGATACGCATTATCCCGATTCCTCATCCCGGCAAACGCTCTGATCAAAAACGGCTGGTTCTTCTGTGATTCAAACCGGGCGACATTTCCTATAAGCAATCCGTCATCGGGTATACCGTATTTAGACCGTATCTCTTTCCTGTCGGTCATGCTGAACACAAACCTGTCGGTATCTATGGTATTGGGGATATATGTATATGATGCTCCCCCAAAAGTTTCATCACCGGCAAGATGTGAACAGGCAAACAATCTGTCGGCCGAATCCGGAAGCGACCTTCTCAGACAGCGTACTGCGAGTCCTTTAAGTCCTCCCGAAACCCCGGCATTGCGGGTATGTGCAACCGTAAACATATACGGCGGATCATCAGCGCGGTATCTGCGCGCGGCACTCAGATATATCGATCCCGTACTGGTCATATGTCCCTGTACGACATTATAATCATGATGCTCTTTAAAGAACCTGTCCGCTGCCTTTTTGTATTCAGGATGATTGATCACGCGATAGCAGGGCAATGCATATATGCTGCCGCCCAGTTCCCTGATCTCATCGTCATAATGCTGGGGTTTACGAAACGATGCGGGTTCAATCCCCTCAGCTACCGCCCTTTTATACTCTGACGGATCCATATGGACCATAAAATCAAACTGTATTATGTTTCTGTCGATATGGCGGTACAGATCCATTATGCGGCTTTCCGCGCCGCCGAGTCCAAGACCGCCGAGAACATGCAAAACCTTGATCATTTTCTTCGCTCAATATGTGTCAGCGGGACGGTTCTGCCGGCACATTTTGTATCAGCGGGACGGTTCTGCCGACACATCCATGTCAACAGTGCGCTTCCTCCGATACGATAATATCTCCGACACGGATATCGCCTTCATAATCATATCTGTTGATCAGCAGGGATCCGTCTACACATCTGACAACAAGTCTGTCATCAAAAATATCCGCTATTTCACCCGGTGCATAATCCGAAAAATCTATCATTTCATCAAAGGGCTGGGCATTCCATATAGTGATCCTCCTGCCGTTTATAAAAGCATATGCTCCCGGAAAAGGAGCGGCAACTCCCCGGATCAGATTATATATATCCCGTGTACGCCCGTGAAAATCAACCAGACCGTCCGCTGCCGTTCTCTTGGAATACCACGAATCGTAATCTTTGGATTCGGTACGGATAGTGATATCATCCTCACTGTATGCGTTCAGAAGCTTTCGTATCAGGCGCTTGGACACGATCATGTTTTTGTACTGAGCGGTACGGATATCGTCACACGGGCCGATCTGAAACGATTCGGTTGCAAAGATATTGGGAGAATCTGCCTTTTCGTCATATTTGAACAGATTGAGATTAAATCTGGTATCACCAAGGATAATAGACCAGTTGAGCGGAGATCTTCCTCTTCCGAAGGGCAGATACCCGGCATTTCCGTGAAATCCGAATACCCCGTACTTAAATGAATCCAGAACATAGCCGGGGACAAGTCTCTGCCAGCCCATGGAGATTCCTATGTCAAAGGTATTATTCTCTATCAGTTCCCGTGTATGGTCATCGGTAAGTCCGTAGCTGTCTGCTTCATGCACCGGCATCCCGTATTTTTCGGTGAGAAACCCGAGTCCCTTAAAGCCCGAAACCTGATTGCGCTCGGTAACAGTCGGGGCGATCGTTATCACAAGATCCACGGGGCAGATTTCCGTTTGAATGAAATCAATGATATTTTCGGAAGTATCCTTTACTCCGAATACGACCACTTTATAATGCATGCGTCTCCTCCGATCACACTATAGTAAACGAATTAAGCAATTGCACTTTGCCGAGCCATAACTGCCATAAATTCAAGCATTATGGCTCGCCATACGGCAATTACTAAATTCGTTGACTATAAATTCGTCTGTTACAGATTCTGTCTGTACCAGTCTATGGCAAGTGATATTCCGGCAGCAAAATCATATTCCGGATCATAGCCCAGTTTTTCTCTCGCCTTGGAAATATCGGCATTTGAATCCCTTATATCTCCCTTTCTCGGTGGGCCGAATTCCGGTTCGCGCTCGATCTCAAGAGCCTTACACAGATCGTAATAAATGTCTATCAGATACTCCCTTCCTCCGGCGCCGATATTATACGCCTCGCCTGCTGCCTCACCGCCGGCAAGCGCTGCCCTGAGATTTCCTTCTATAACATTATCTATATAAGTAAAATCCCTTGACTGGCGTCCGTCTCCGTTGATCACGCACTTTTCTCCCGCCATGAGCTGACGTATAAATCTGGGGATCACGGCTGCATACATACCGTCAGGATTCTGCCTGCGTCCGAATACGTTGAAATACCTGAGTCCGTATGTATTCAGACCGTATAATTCATGATAAAGCCTTCCATACTCCTCGTCCACCTTTTTGGTGAGTGCGTAGGGACTTAATACCTTTCCCTCTCCGCCCTCCTGCTTGGGCAATGTGGTGCTGTCACCATATACCGAAGAGCTTGAAGCGTATACAAAAGCTTTAACACCGTTCTGACGGGAAGCCTCCATCATGTTGAGCGTTCCCCTGATGTTGATCTCCTCATACAGAAGCGGCATCTCGATAGAGCGGGGCACCGAGCCCCAGGCCGCCTGATTCAATACATAATCCACCCCATCTGTAAGCTTCAAACATGTATCAGGATCCCGTATATCACCTTCTGTAAACTCAAAATTTTCTCTCTCCAAAAGATGTTCGATATTCTTCATAAAGCCCGTTGAAAGGTTATCCAGACAGCGTACCGTAACCCCTCTGTTTACCAGGCTTTCACAGATGTTTGATCCGATGAATCCGGCTCCTCCTGTCACAAGAAAAGTTGAATCCGGATTTAATTTTACGTCTTGTAAACTCATAACTCTCCTTTGATCGATGCTGAAAATATGTCATCAGAACCGTCCCGCTCACACATCACAGTCTCCAGTACAGATAATCCTCCGACCGGAACCGGTTTTTGTCAAACATTCCCTTCAGATCCGCCAGCACCCTGACTTTATTGTCCGGGTTAAACATACGGTCTATGTCCGCCTTTTCATATTTTTTAAAAGAATCATGCGCTACCGCAAATATCACCGCATCCATATTCCTCAGGGCGCTTTCGTCACAGAAATCTATGCCATACAGCCTTTTGGCCTCACCGGCATCCGCTTCCGGATCCACGACAATCGGAGTTACACCGTACTCGCCAAGCTCGTTATAGATATCGATAACCTTGGTATTGCGCGTATCAGGACAGTTTTCCTTGAATGTAAACCCGCATATGGCAATTCTGGCTCCCCTGACAGGCATATCGGCTTTGATCAGATTCTTGACAAGGCTTTCCGCAACATATCTGCCCATATCGTCATTGATACGGCGGCCGGACAGAATGATCTGTGAATGATATCCGAGTTCCTCCGCCTTATATGTCAGATAATACGGGTCAACGCCTATGCAGTGTCCTCCGACCAGACCGGGCATAAACCTGAGGAAATTCCACTTTGTTCCGGCCGCTTCCAGGACTTCGCGCGTATCAATGCCCATTTTGTGAAAGATTATGGACAATTCATTCATAAAAGCAATGTTTATATCACGCTGACTGTTCTCTATGACCTTTGCAGCCTCTGCGACCTTAATGGACTGCGCCCTGTAGACACCGGCTTCCACCACGAGCTCGTACACTTTTGCAACGGTATCCAGTGTTTCTTCATCCATGCCCGATACGATCTTGGTTATGGTTTCCAGTCTGTGCACCTTATCGCCGGGATTGATGCGTTCGGGCGAGTATCCGATCCGGAAATCCTTACCGCATTTCAGGCCGGATTCCCTCTCAATGATCGGCACGCATATATCCTCCGTCACGCCGGGATATACCGTGGATTCAAATACTATCACCGATCCAGGAGAAAGATTCTGTCCCAGGATCCGGCTTGCCCCCTCAACAGGAGTCAGATCAGGCGTATGATCCGGATTAACCGGGGTCGGAACCGCAACTATATGAAACAGTGCCTCCCTTAGTCTTGAGGCATCTGATGTAAAATCCACGGTGGTGTTCTTTATCACCTCATTGCCGACCTCATTGGTAGGATCGATACCGTTTCTGTACAGGTCGATCTTAGCTTCATTGAGATCATATCCTATAACATCGATATGCCTGGCAAATGCTACCGCAATGGGCATACCGACATACCCAAGTCCTACCAGAGACAGTTTTGTTTTACGTGTCGTAAGCATCTCATACACATTCATGACAGTTTCTTTTTATCTCCTCCATATATGATTTTATTACGATCCTTCGGTCAAAATGAGCGGCTACATACTCTCTTGCATTCCTGCCCATCTGTTCCCGCTCTTCACGTGACATTTCGACAAATCTCATCACAGTCTCTATCATATCCTCCAGACTGTCCACGGCAAATCCGAAGCCTCCCTTACCCGGCTCGTATATCTCCCTGCACCCCGGGATGTCACTGGTGATCACGGGTCTTGCGGTGGCACATGCCTCCTGGACCACGTTTGACATGCCCTCGCTCACGGTCGGATGAACAAGTGCATGACACGAGGCATAAAAGGGTCTGACATCGGATACGAAATCTGTAAATCTGACCGCACCTCTGCCAACCAGATCATCAATCACCGCTTTATATTTCTCTTCACAGCCAAGCTCGTATCCGCCTACTATATCAAGCGTCACATCGGGCCTCCTGGAGTGAACCTCACGTATCATATCAAGAAGGCGTGCGGAACCCTTTTTTTCGGATAGCCGGCATACCGCCAGCAGTCTCAGGCCATCTTCTTCCGAAGGATAGGGAACACTGTCATAATCCTCAAGATCAACTCCGGATCCGGGCAGAAGAGCGGTTTTGGCATTCCGTGGAAGGCAACCCGAGCTCGTCATAAAGTTCATATTGTCCCGGTTCTGGAAAAACACACAGGCAGCTCCTTTAAGCCCTGCCGCATACATGGATTTCAGCATCAGCTTCATCGGGCCACCGCCCAGCATTGCCGATGTGAGTCCGGTGATCGTGGCGAGCACCGGAATATGTGCCTTTCTGCCCGCAACTCCGCCATATACTATGGGCTTGATGGTATATGTCAGTATCACATCCGGCGATACCTCACGGATCAGTCTGCGATAACTGCGATACAACGAAATATCATGTAAGGGATTGGTACCGCGCCGGTCTATATCCGTCACATGCAAGACAGCTCCCAGATCGAGAAGCCTTGCCGTAAAACCGGTATCGGGTGTGATAATATGAATCTCAAACCCTTCCTCATCGAGCGCCACCAGAAGTTCACGACGGAACAGGTAAATACCCGCATCATTATTTGCTATTATCAGTACCCTTTTCATCGATGCCAGCCTCTGTTCCCATGAATTCCTCCATGGTCGCGCTTGTCGCGCTTGAAATGCCATCACGTTTCAATACTACCTTAACGGTATCTGCCAGGATCCTAAGATCGCCCAAAAATGTAATCTTATCCACATATTTTACATCCCAGTCAAATTTTTCCTCCCAGGATATAGAGTTGCGTCCGTGTACCTGCGCCAATCCCGTAAAGCCCGGACGCACTTCATGTCGTCTGGCCTGATGTTCGTTATATCTGGGCAGATATCTGACAAGCAGAGGTCTGGGGCCAACTATCGCCATATCACCCTTTACGATATTTATCAGCTCCGGAAGTTCATCAAGGGAGGTTGATCTGAGTTTTCTTCCGAATGCAGGCAATCTGTCTTCGTCAGGAAGCAGGTTTCCCTCGCTGTCCCTTGCATCCGTCATAGTCCTGAACTTACAGAGTTTAAATACCTTCCCGTCCCTTCCGGGTCTGTCCTGCTTAAAAAGTACGGGACTGCCCAGTTTGACACGAACCAGGATCGCTGTGATCCCCAGTACGGGGCTCAAAACAATGAGACCGGCACCTGACAGTACAAGATCCAGCGGACGT
Organism: Lachnospiraceae bacterium; assembly: GCA_017460885.1. Classification (GTDB taxonomy): domain Bacteria; phylum Bacillota; class Clostridia; order Lachnospirales; family Lachnospiraceae; genus XBB2008. The sequence goes on along the minus strand of JAFUAB010000043.1, from coordinate 77,362 downwards.
TTTATGAACTTTTCGTATGGACCGTAACACTTATGCAAAAGCTGACCACCTGTCTGTATCTCAATTGATCATCTGAAGCATCTGCGGACCGCATCTATGATCACATCCTGTTCTTCGGGCTTCATCTTATTATCACTTGGCAGACAAAGACCGCGTGCAAAGATATCCTCTCCGACTGAATCCTTTGTATTGCCCAGTATAAACGGATTATCTTTATATATCGGCTGCATATGCATGGGCTTCCAGATCGGCCGTCCCTCCGCATTAAGCGCCGCAATTGCGTCCAATATCTCATCCGGGCAGGTATGCCCCGGCTCGGATTCGTATGAATACTCATGATCCGTACGTGTATATCCGCACATCGCATCGGGATCGATGAGCAGGCAGGATAGCCAGTAATTGGGAGAAACGCCATCTCCTCCGATGGGATTCATCGATACCGGAAGATCCTTAAATCCCTCCCGGTAACGCTCGTAGACAGCCTTTTTCCGGGCGATATGCTCCCCGAGATATGGGAACTGGCCTCTGATAACACCGGCGATCACATTACTCATACGGTAATTATATCCAAGCTCACTGTGCTGGTACCAGGGAGCGTTGTCTCTTGACTGGGTAGACCATTTGCGCACCTTTTCGGCAGCATCCTCATCATCGGTCAGGAACATTCCTCCGCTGGAACCGGTTATGATCTTATTACCGTTAAAGCTTATCGCATTGTAATCACCGAAGGTCCCGGTCTGATGTCCGTGATATGTCGCCCCAAGGCTTTCCGCCGCATCCTCGATAACTATCGCATGATGCGCATGCGCTGTTCCGATCAGCTCGTCTATCCGGGATGGTGTTCCGTACAGATGTGCAAAAACCACGATCTTAACCTCGGGAAACTGTTCAAAGGCCCTCTCAAGCGCTTCCGGGGACATATTCCAGGTATCCGGTTCGGTATCGATAAACACCGGGGTTCCGCATTCATATACTACAGGATTAACAGATGCATCAAACGTCATATCCGAACAGAACACATGATGGCCTCTGAGCGCGCCCTTTCCCGGGATCGTAGGTCCGTATGCTTTTTCTCCGGCATATTTGATCGCCAGGTGCAGAGCCGATGTTCCGCTGGACAGAGCAACTGCATGCCTGCATCCGACATATTCGGCGATCTCACTTTCTATGGCATTCAGATTCGCGCCTATCGTGGACATCCAGTTGGTTTCATATGCTTCGGTAATATACTTGAGTTCCTCGCCGTGCATGGTGGGACTGGACAGGTAGATTTTCTTTTCAAACGGCATTTCTGACTCCTTTACACTGCTGTTCTGTTATATACATAAGTCGAAACTATATCGTGAACCAGAGGACGGATATCCTGGCCCTCGATCTCACAGGAATCCTTAAGTTCCTTCAATTCCTCAAAAAACCGTGCCTCATCGATCTCCAGAGGCCGCCCGATGTGTATCATTGAGTTGGCCGTCTCCTGCAGGCCTTCCTCATCCATCAGCATTTCCTCAAACAGCTTTTCGCCGGGACGCAGTCCCGTAAACTTGATCGGTATCTCATCATAAGGCTTATAGCCCGAAAGCCGGATAAGATTTTCCGCCAGATCAAGGATCCTGACCGGCTCTCCCATATCCAGCACAAATATCTCTCCTCCTTTGGCATACGCTCCCGCCTGCAATACCAGCGACACTGCCTCGGGTATGGTCATAAAGTATCTGATGATATCGGGATGTGTGACCGTCACGGGGCCTCCTTCGGCTATCTGCCTCCTGAACAGAGGAATGACCGATCCGTTGGAACCCAGTACATTACCGAAACGAACAGCCACAAATTCCGTTTCATACTTATTGTTAAAGGTCTGTATTATCATCTCACAGATCCTTTTGGAAGCGCCCATGATATTGGTGGGGTTCACGGCCTTATCGGTGCTTATCATAACAAACCTGCGAACTCCGCTCATCGCGGCTGACTGGGCCACATTAAAGGTTCCGAATACGTTATTCTTGATCGCTTCTCCCGGTGAGTCCTCCATCAGCGGCACATGTTTATGCGCTGCCGCATGATATACGATGTCCGGCTTATACTGATCGAAGATCCAATTCATGCGGTTGGCATTGCGAACGCTGGCTATCAGAACCGCCAGATTGAGTTCGGGATGCTTAAGCTTCAGTTCCTGCTGGATCTCATAGATACTGTTTTCGTAAATATCCACCATAACAAGCTTAGCCGGTTTGTGTGTAGCGATCTGCCGGCACAGCTCACTTCCGATCGAACCACCTGCTCCGGTAACCAGGATCGTCTTACCCTGTACATATCCGATAATGGAATCTATATCTATATCCACGGGATCCCTGCCAAGAAGATCCTCGATCTCTATATCGCGAAGCTTGGATACCGACACATCACCGTTAACAAGCTGGTACATTCCGGGAAGGGACTGTATCTTACAGCCCGTTTCCTTACATATCTCAAGTATTCCCCTGAGTTCACGCCGGGATATGGACGGAACTGCCACAATGATCTGGTCGATCTCATATGTATCGGCACATTCTATGATCTTATCACGTCCGCCGACTACGCGGACTCCCTGTATGTATTTACCCCATTTCCCCTGATCATCATCAATGATACAGCGTATCTTCATCGTACTGAAGGTGGAGTTTATGATCTCCTTGATGATCACGTTGGCAGCCTCTCCGGCTCCTATGACCATGACGGCTATATCGTTATTCCGGTTATTGCTCTTATGCTTCAGATTACGCAGAAACCTGTACGAGAACCGGCTCACAAACACAAAAGCGATGAGCAGGAATACATACAGGAAATAATAGCTTTTGGGCACCGCAAGGGTTCCTTCTTTAAAGAACTGAAGTCCGAAAAGATTGACAAGTCCGGACAGTACTGAGCTTATAACTATGGACTGCAGTTCAGTCTCGCCCGCATATGCCCATAGCGAATTATACAGGCGAAAAACATAAAAGAGTACTATGGTGATCAGGATATTGATCGGAAGAAAATGCTCAATCGGGTTGCGAAAATGATCCGGCACTGAATTAAAAGAAAATTCATACCTGATCAGCAGAGCAAGATAAGCTGAGGCAATAATACTGACAATATCATAAACGACAAGTGCAGTACGCCTGTATAGTATTTTGAAGTTAAACTGTTTCATCACGCCTCAAAGGTCGGCTTTGCAGGTCACGCTCCCGACAGGAAGGCAGAGCACCGCACTGACAAGCATCATTACCATGCCCGCAGGATTGCACGGATGGGATATCCATTCCGTCACGCCGCATACGGCATAGGTAACGGACACCGACAGCAGGATTCCCGCAGCGGGATCACAGTCCCGGATACGGATAAATACGTTCAGTGCCCTGATACAGGTCAGAACGACCCAAATAATAAACATTATCCCTATAATTTTACCATTATCATATGCCACCTGCAAATATATGTTGTGGGCATGCGCGGCAATTTCACCGTCAGGCAGGATCGCACCCATTTCCTCATGTCCTTCACGGTTCAGCTGTTCGATATATGCACGATAAATATCCAGGCGTCCGTTGGTCACATCCGCCGCAGCCTCTTCTTCAAGCTTCCATGTGGCAAACTCCCATTCCCCGGTTTCCGGATAATATACCCAATAATCCTCGTCCCACCATTCCGCAGGCGGTTCACCTTCTTCACCGTATGCATGCGGAGGTGCAAATTTACTTGGAAGTACGGATCTTCCGTTTTCGGCGGAAAGCAAAAGTTCCCCGTCCGGTACGGTCACTGTTTCGTGAGATACTTCGGTCCCTCCGGTAAGATATTCCGAGTAATCCACGTATATATCGTCTCTTTTGCCATTTACCGTATAAAGATCCCATTTGATCTTATCCTCGTCCATTCCCAGCATTTTGTGGATAAAAGCCTTGGAAAACCGTGTTATCGTGATATACTCTTCACTTTCGTAATCCTTACTGATAAGCAGATCCTGGGGATAACGCTCTATCTCGAGAAGCCTCGGCTGACCGATCACACCGGGAAGAGCCTTCTGTGCCGTAAAAAAGATCGGGAAGCAGATCAAAACCCCCATAATAACGCCTCCGGCGGAAACACACAGATTCCTGATCCTTCCATGTTCCCTGTCCTTATACGAATAGGCGATCCACATGGTCAGACCGGCTGCCACAATGCCGATCATTGCGGTCCTGGACATTGTAAAAAGCGTGTAGACCGAAGCCGTTCCGAACACAAACATTTCCCATTTGCAGTCAGAAAGACGGTGTTTACATCTGTACGCCGCAAAAAGCCTCACAAAGGCGGCAGCCATGACCAGCGCCATATATTCGGCAGTGATCGTAACGGTATGGAAGACAAACGGAAACCTCACATATTCAAAGGCTTCGTAGGGCCTGTGCATCAGGCAGTAGATGACAGCTCCGGCAAAATGAAGCAGTATCCCTCTCGTAAGGTTGTCAAGGAACACCATGCGCTTCTCCCACAAAGCCAGTCTGACAAAGTAAACAACTCCGATCACGGCCGCCACTATCGGCCAGTATCTGCCGTTGCGGCGTATTATCATACCGGCAACAAGGACGACGGTCGCGACAGGGTATATGATCTGGGTCACGGGGACGGTTCTTTTGATCCATTGGATCATGGGGACGGTTCTGCCCCGCTTGACAAACTGTGTCACAAAACAGCCGATCAGTACGAGGATGACCGGTATGCACAGGCAGGTTCCGAGCATGGCGTCGGTATGATACTCATCCACCATATCCGGCAGATTCCTGACATAATAGATCCGGGATACCACGATACCGGCGATAAGAAGGATCAGATTCCAAATATTTACAAGATCTCTGAATTTAAATGAGACGATCACGGCAAGTCCGAGAAAGAAAGCCATCTTGCGCCACGCTATATCATGAAAAACCTCATACAGGGCATTCATGTAATGCACGCAATACAGAAGTGCCAGAGCTATAAAAAGCGACTGAAGAAATGATACTGGCGTCGGGAGCGTGATCACCTTCTGACCCGGTATATATGCGGATGCATTATAAGGTTCATCCGATATACGGATATCTGTTCCCGGAAGTCCGAAATTGACGGCGTACAGCAAAATGGCAGCAAGCAGCAATATACCGATGATCATGATGATGATATCGGCAATATAAATACTGAACATATGCAGCGGACCAACCGCAATCACAGCCGCAATGCCGCCCGCAACTATAAGCGGGTTGGCTATAACCCGGATCATCCATGCCGGAGTAGTGAGTTCTCCGAAGAACTTAACCCTCTTTTCGAGGAACAGCGCCAAAGCAGTCAACACCGCTCCGGTTGCGGCCAGAATGGCGATGAGTATAAGTGATCTGATCTTTCTGAGAGGCTGTGTATAGATATAACGGGTAACAGCATTGTATGCATCCTTGTTTTCCCCTGCGTACTGCATAAAACCGTTGTTATATGTACCGGAATTGCCGGTCAGTTCAAACGGGATCTCGAAATCCGTACTGAGCCCCTCAACGGTATAGAAATACCCGTCTCCGACAACAGTATCCAGATTGACATAGATATCGGCGTAGCCCTCACCGGAACCCGAAAACGTGCGCCCGTCGATCCTGTGGAAATCATCCGTGGAAACTGTGATCTCTCTGAGCAGCTCTCCGGTGCTTTCCTTAAACACCCTGAATGTAAGCGTATCGGAATAGTATTCCCCCTTAAGATAAAAGCCTATGGAGGAAATATGGTCATATTCGGCTTTGAATTCCTGAAGCAGGACATTTTCGCCGCCGACACTGACAGCTCCGGCAGGACTCTCCTTACCGGATGACTCTATTTTTTCCCTGAAGATCCTGCATGGGAATACTGCAAGTATAAGGATCGCAAGTATACTCCAGATCGCATATCTTACTGCCTGTCCACGGGTTATTATCTTTCTCATAACTGCTTCCTCTGTAAATAGCCGGGGAAAGCCTGATCAATTCAGTCTTTCCCAACGAATCATATCATGTCCGGATCCAGCATCCTGTCAACAGTATATGGCAACAAAAACCACAAAAATACCGTATATCTCGGCAGGAAAGTCGGACCCGGCAAAAGTGTTGCCCAGACTGCGGCGGGCAGAATATACGTGATCACAAGTTCCCGTTCCCGACCATAGATAAACACTGACATTGCCAGGAGATACACCCAGGCCAGCGCCGCCATGCTGAAGGTCAGGGAGATCACCGGAATCCTCTGTATGTCATCATCCAGCGATATCCATCTGTAAAAGCGGTCGATGACCGGTATAAGCGAATGTCTTGTGCCGGGGTACTCCACCTCATACCCGAAATAGGAACTCTCGGTATATGTAAAGGTATATACCGTATGGCCCTCATATACATTAACAACGGTAAAAGGATAAAAATATCCGTAGCAGGTGTTAAGCCATGCATTAATATAGCTTACAGGATGCGCCGCCAGACCCCTTTTCCAGATATCCCAGAAGCCCGACGGATCGGCCTCATAGGCGTCGTTATCAAAATACATCTTAACCGGATCGGAAAGCTGAGGAGTATAGTGCACGAAGGCCTCCTCCGGCAGGTATTCAAAAAGCTTCTCCTCTTCCTCCCGAGAAAGCTCGTCACTGTAGGTATCATAAGTGCGGGCTATCTGCTGTATAGGAACAGTGAGTATCTCCTGATGTTCCCTGATGCCCGTATCGGCTCCCGTTGCCATTACCAGCACAGTATTGATAGCAAAATACAATATCAGTGACACCGCAACGGATATAAGCCGTCCGTAACGCGTAAAGGAGCTGCTCGGGCTTCCGCTGTCTCCCGGCAATCCCGGATCATCGGATGCGCTCCTCAAAGACGGCTTTGAGCTTTCCGCGGCCGCCGCTATGATCTCCGCTGCCAGCAGCACAAAAACCGCATACACGGCATTGTGACGCAGAAGCATCATCAGTGTCAGGGGGATGGCGTGTGTCAGCGTGTGTGTCAGCGGGACGGTTCTGCCGACACATTTTATGTCGGAAGAACCGTCCCGCTGACACGCACTGCCCCCGCGATCCACAACAAACGCAAGCATTGCAGCCGCAAACAGCGTATCCTTGACCGAACACAGCGCAAACATCACAACAGTCGGAAACAAGGCATAAAACAGCGTAGCGGTCAGACGGAAGCTTTTCATCCTGTCAACGGTTCCTGCAAAAATATACGAAAGCAGGAGCATCTGTACCGAAATATACAACATTATCCCGGCATTGGCGCTGCCCAGCTTCACTTCTCCCCCATACACAGCACCTCCGAGGAGTAATGTATGCAGAAGCGGATGATGCGTCGTAAAGGTTCTGGTCGCAACCGAAACATACTCATCCACGGCATCATATACAAAAAATCCGGGATATTCGGCAAGCAAAACCGGAATCCAGCAGCCGATGATAATAAGCCAGGTCACAACAAAAGGCAGACGTACGCTTACACGTCTGCTTAAAAAATGCGATATATCCCGGCGTACGCCCAGCAGTAAATACGAAGCTGCACACATCACTGCCAGGGTTATTGCAAATATCAGAACAGATACCGTGCCCGGGTTCAGTTCACCGTAATGGTCCATATCAAATCCGACAGCCATAAAGGATGCACAGATCAGACCTGTTATCAGAGAGATAAAAATTCTTTTTCTGTCCGTTACCATTTCGCTCCGGTGATCTCCCGTATGACGAACTGAGGTGTTTCGTTTACGGACATATACGTTCTGCCCAGATATTCGCCGATCATTCCCTGCATTATCATCATCACGCCTCCTACAAAAAGAATGATACAGACGAGGGCGGAAAAACCTATGGGAACATCCGGACGTACAAACTTTTTGACTATGGTATATATTCCATATATGAGTGAAATAACAGTGCTTACAAATCCGATGGCCGTGGCGATCCGCAGCGGCTTGATGGAGAATGCCGTAAATCCGTTCATCCACAGCCCCATGAGCTTGCCGAACGTATATCCGGAGCTGCCTACGGTACGCGCTCTGTGAGTCACCTCCACATTTGATATATTGGATGTGGATCTGAGCACAAGACCTATAACATAAGGATAGGATTGCCTGTATCTGAGTATCTCATCTATTATGAAACGTCTGGCCGCAAAATAGCTGGATACATACAGTTCCTTCGGTTTACCCAGCATAACACGGGTCATCAGCTCATTTATCCTGCTTCCGAGATTGCGGAATCCGCTGTGTTGTTTATGCGTATATTTGGCATAGACCACATCGCTGCCTTCTTCGATCTTCTTCAGCAGTTTGCCGACCTCATCGGCAGGTGTCTGTCCGTCATCATCCAGGCTTACGACAATATCTCCGTCGGTATATGAATATCCGGCCATCAGGGCTGCATGCTGTCCGAAATTACGGCTCAGATTTATCCCGATGATGTTTTCAACGCTCCCGGTGAGTCTTCGGATCACATTCCAGGTTCCGTCGGGCGAGGCATCGTTGACAAGCACTATGTCATATGTATATTCCGTCAGTCCCCGCATCGTTTCTCTTATCTCATCTATCACGGACTCAAGAGTTTTTTCCGATCTGTAGCAGGGGATTACAAAGCTTACTTTACTCATAGTTCTCGCTCCATCATGATCAAATCACGTCCGTCGATATAGTCCGGGATTTTCTCTACCGGAACAAAGCCGGCACGAAGATAACTCCTGTAAGCGCTTTCATTTCCCTCAAGTACTCGGAGTATCATTTTGGTAAGATGCAGATGATCTCTCGCATAACCGACTGCCCAGGACGCTATCTCGTTGCCGTATCCGTGGCCGGTGCAGTCATCCTCACCGATAAAAACACCGTATTCGCAGTTCCCGGCGTCATGATCTATATCACGCAGGTATACACAGCCTATAGGCCGTCCCGACTCCAGGCGTTCCGCATCCGTTTCTCCGGATCCGGCCTCATAGACCACAAGCTGATCAACTATCCCCGGCTCAACTCTTGTACGCAGCCAGTTTAAATGATCCTCACGAGTGACCTTTTCCCTGTGAAGAAAGTTGTTTACAACACGGGGATTGTTACGCCACATGACAACCATGTCGGTATCGGCCTCGGTTATGGGACGGGCCAGCAGTTTTTCACTTACAGAATAAACAGCACACATAGGATTATTGTATCACGAATAGTATATAAGAACAGAGGATATTCTGTATCAGCCTTCCCACCATAAAAATTTCCTGGTCACAATCTTAAACGAAACCACCCTGGTCCCCGAATACTTATTCACTCCTCTAAGGGTTACCTTCGCGTTGCCCTTTTTGATGTTGTTCGCATAGTTCAAAATCACAAAATCAACATCCTCAGCCACCGTGCCATCATCGTTCACAGTGCCGAACTTCAGGCTTTCCACTGCATTTTTGGAGGCTTTTGCCGTCAAAATATCTGCTCCGTCGATCGTTATGGCAGTACCGGTATACTGCTGATCGGCGATCTTAAACACACTGCCTTTGGCAATATCATTGGGAGCATCCAGAATACGATAGGTAAACATTATCGATCCCGTATAATAATATACTCTGGTATCTTTTTCGTTTTTTCTGCCGTTAGCGGTCACCAGAACCGTCACGGTATCGCCGGGCTGCACCGAATCAGCCTTTGTCAATTCCGGATAGTCTGTTATCGACTTTACCGTTTCCTCTGTTTCCTCAGTTTCCCCGGGTTCAATCTCTTCCTGAATACCGTCGCTGTCATCTATGACCGTTATCTCGTCATCTCCATCGGTATCATTCAGATAGTTCCTGTAATATTTTACAGTCACATCCGAACCTATACCGAGTTTTTTCCCATCAGCTCCGGTAATGGTCAGGGAACTCTTATAATTATTTGCCTTGTACACACCTTTATTATTCGGTGAAACCGCAAGGTCAGGTGCATAGACGCTCACATCATCTTCCAATGCGGCCTGTTCAACATAGAAGTATTTGATCTCCTTACCGCTGTAATTGCCTTTTCCCTTGATAGTGACCTTCGCAACAGGACCTCCGGAGGTAACTATCTTTTTGTTGCCCGCAAAGGATAATGTATAGTCGACTGCCTCTCTCAGCACCTGAGTTTCCCACTTCGGATCGCTATCGCTCACTACGATATCAGAGTCCCAAACGGTAACCGACGGCTTTGCCCCGCTCTTCTGATACCTTGCAACAGGATATTTAGCAGTATCATCCTCAGCGGTACTGCTCAAAGCGATGGTTTTGTCCAGCTTTGATATATCCTTCGGAGTGATCTTAAATGTCTTTTTGAGTGTTCCGGTATACCCATTCATCCCTATAAATATTACAGTTGCAGTACCCACATTCTCGTTGTTAAGATAATCCAGCCTGTAATCACCTATACCTGTTACACTGTCATATTCTTTAAGTGCCTCGCCGTTGACAGTCACCTGAACCTGCGACCCCATCACGCTGCTCAACGTGATCGGATTGCCCGTATACTCGGTGGCCTCCGCGGACAGCTTGTTCAGTCCGGTGACTCTGGCTTTGGTAATACTTGTACCGGTGATATCAAATGCCACACTCCTGGATCCGCTAAATCCATTCTTTTCGTTTCCGGTAACTATTAAATAACCAGTTCCAACTGAAGCATTATGCGAATAGGAAACCGTATAATCGAAATCATTATGCGTTTCTCCCTCCTCTGTGTATGGTGACAGTATTTCATTATTATACCTAACCACAACCGAGTCAGGTATGATTGCCTTGGGTGTTCCGTCCCGGTTTTCTTCATATCTGTAGGAATATTTAGGCATTTCTACCGTAATTTTAGAAGATGACATACTGATCAAATCAATACCATCTACTATCTTTAATTTAATATCCCGACTTGACCCGGAATCATAATTACCCTTTCCTGTAAGCCTTATGATATAATCACCAATTTCTGTAACATAATCCGAAGACACAAAACCGTCTTCATCAGCTGTTTCTTGCTTAGGATCATAGTAGAGGTACTTTACTGTATAATCCGTTCCTTTTACAAGCGTAATTCCACTTCTACTAACTACAGGTATGGGTTTTAAACGTTTTCCTTTGTTATAAGCAATTGAAATCTCCGAATCCGAATAAACACTGGAATCATCAATACTAATCGGTGAAATGGCAAATTTCAGAGTTTCTGAAGATGTATACAAACCAATTCCGGTTACTAATATATGTCCGATTCCAACATTTATATTATCTGTATATTTAAGTGTATAATCTCTATTCTCGATAAGTTTTTCTCCATTTTCTTTATTTGTGATAACGACCTTGGGCTCAACTGGCTCGCCGCTATAAACAAATGTTCCCTCCGGTAGCTCAACTCTCATATTTTCGGATGATGCGATTATTTCAAATTCTTCAATTCTACTTGACGTGTATAAACCTATTCCGGAAACTATAACCTTCCCTGTACCCAAATTATTATTGTTTTGATAAGATACTAAATAATCCACTCCCTCTGTCAGGAGTTCTCCTGTTGTGTCGCTAACTACTCTAACCTCCGGAGTGATTGCTTTGCCCTGATATCTGTACTCATTTTCCAATAACTCTACAGAATAACAAGTGCCAGGAAGGATTTTATAAGTCACAGAGTTACTTTTCAGTCCGTCAGATATTCTGTTGACATATACGCTTACTACTTCACCAGGAAGAATATGCTCTGATGAATAAGAGAATGTCATATCCTCAATATTGAACAATTCTCCAGTCATACTATTACATACAAAAAACTCTGGATTGACAGGATACCCGGTATATCTGGTTTTTGAAGTCGGATCAATAACGGCAAGATGAACTCCGCCGGAATAATCAGTTTCTGAAAGTGATAATTCCTCCTCTGTAAAGACAGCAGTAGCACCTTCTTTATAACTGTAATTGATCACTCCCGAGGTACCGTACCTGAATCCTCTCCATTTACCGTTGGTCGAAATATATCCCTTCAGGAAAAGGTGCATTGCTCCGTTTCTGGAATTTGTAATGTCTATGAGATAATTGTACCCGTCGTCCATGCGGACAATATTCCACATATGCCCGCTGCCGTCGGCGTCCACAGCGCTGGATGAACTCAGCCACCCGCTGATCAGATAGCAGTCAAAATCCTCGAAATAAAAGTCCGAAAGATCGCATAGAAGCTTAAATGCTTTGGAATACCCCTCACAAACCACTTTGGTGTCGGGATTTTCATCAAATACGTATATTAGCTGCCAGGGATTACCGTACGGAGCACCTCCGCCAGCCGCAGAACTGTTATATACCGGAGCCAGTGTCTGAATCCGGTTTTTGAAGAAAAGCAGCTTATCATAATCGGTAACGCAGCTTTCCTCTGCCTCGGCAGCTATGCTCTTAGCCTTTTCCAAAGCAGCCAATGCAAGCCCGGCTTTTTCCGTATCAATCTTACAGGTTGTAGTCTTCGTAACGACTCCGGCCGAATTGGTCAGATTAAATCTGTATTCCGAATCCGCTGCGGGCAGAGCAGCTTCGGCCTCATCCACAAAGTCATCAACAACCGGCATCCTGACAACCAGATTTGACTTTTCAAAATTCACCATAATATAAGTTCCAGCAGCATCTCCCGTATATGTAAGATTTTGAACCATGGTCCAGCCGGTCACCTTGTCAAACCAATAGAGCTCATAAGGGTTGTCTGCCAATAGAGAATACAGGATCATAAATCTGTTAGCTTTATATTCTGCCGTGATATCCGAAGAAGCCCCTTTCCACGGGACAAGTCCGACCTGATCACAGACTTTTTGAGACACGGCATTTTTTGCTTCGTCAGTAAAACCGGTTATATCACCATCATCATTTTTAACCGTAAAATCTTCAATGTCCGCCTCCTGCAGCTGTGCCTTGGTCATCTTCACCTCAGTCAGTCCCAGCTTGCTCATCGGGATGGATATAACCGTGGAAGCCCTTTCTCCGGCGGCAATCTTGGATACTTCTTCGGATATACCGGAATAAACATTCCTCCATACATCCGTAAGATCTGCCGTCTCGTACCTGCTTGATCCCAGATACGGTATCTCAGCATCGGCCATATCCGCCATAAGAGCGTCTGTACAGTCGGATTCCCCGCTCTGATTGTTTTCGCTGTTCTCAATCACCTCTTCCTGCAGTTCATATCCCTGCAGAGAATTCTCATCACCGGTTTCCTCATATATCAGAGTCTCAACATAGCCCTCAAACAGCTCTTCGGTCGAAGGTATATTCAGATATCCGTCACGAACCTCCAGAACCTGACCGTCCGTATCCTCCGGCCCGTCCATTTCTCCCTGCTCATCAACATCATCGGACTCATTAATGTCAGAAGCAGTATCAGTCTTATCATTAATATCAGCTGCCAAAGCTGCGTCATTTGCATAATCTGCCGAAGCCAGCTGATATTCATCGGAATCCGGTACGGCTCCGATCGTTTCATTATCCGTTATATCATACGTAGCTGAAACCCGGATTTCGTCTTGGGCGGCTCCGGTATCGTCCGGATCATATCCCACTGTATCATCGACGGTCGATACAAAATACCCGTCGGATCCCGATCCTGTATCGGCAGGATACGAATCCGTCAGATCGGCCTCTACCGTCAGCGCGATATCACCATGATCTGATAACTCTGATCTGTCCTCAAATTCTATCGGGATCTTTTGGGCGGTATCCGCTGCTGCCAGGGCACACGCAGGCATGGACGTTACGACCATGGCCCCCGCCAGCAAACCCGCTATCATTCCTTTAAAACCATACATAAAGTGCTTCCTCAGACATTTACTCTGTTAACAATACTATGATTACGAATTGATCCGTTTCGTACTTCCCGGGTCCCAAGGGCAAGAGCCTCATTCAGGTAAACCCGATTCGGATTTTGTCCTTTAATCCCCTATATCATTATATCGGAACCAATACGCCATTTCTATAGAGATGATGACAATTTTGGATCAGCGAAGCTCTCCCCGTGATCCATACTATTTGTGATACGGCTCGTGATTAATGATGCGAAAGGAACGATAGATCTGCTCAAGCAGTATAACTCTCATAAGCTGATGGGGAAATGTCAGTTCGGAAAAGCTGAGATGCTCCTTTGCAAGAGAAATGACCGCAGAATGCAGTCCCAGAGAGCCTCCTATGATAAAGGTTATGTGGCTGACGCCTCTTACTCCAAGATCAGAGATATGCGACGCAAGCTCCTCGGATGTACATTCGTGTCCTCTGATCTCAAGAGTGATCACATGAGAACCATCCGGTATACGTTGAATGATCCGGTCAGCCTCCTTTTTGAGAATACGGTCCGTTTCGGTCTCTCCGGCATCATCAGGCGTCTTTTCATCATCAACTTCAATAATGTTCAGTCTGCAGTAGCGTCCCAGACGTTTGGAATATTCGGCTATCGCATCCCGAAAAAAAGATTCTTTGATTTTTCCAACGGCAATCACGGTGATATTCATACGATCGGTTCGTCCGTACAATTAATCGGACTTCTCTTCCTCTTCGGGATCTGTCTCCGTATGGTACTCAGGATCCTCTTCGTGTCCCTCATCTGATCTGCCGTCTTCCTCCGGCTTTGATTCTTCGGAGGTATCACCTGTCGGTTTTGGCTCGGGTTCTGTCATCAGAACCTTCAGAATACGGTTCTGGTGGATTCCCTTTGCCTGCAAAAGAGTACCGTCATCAAGCTCAACAACCTCGCCGTCCTCGGGAAGTCTCTCCAGCTTCTCGATCATAAGCCCTCCGATGGAGTCGTAATCCTCGGAATGCAGTTCGGTATCCAGAGCATCATTGATATCATCGGTCTTCATGGACGCCTCGATCAGGAACGACCGGCTGCCCAGATCGATTATCAGTTCCTCCTCGTCCTCATCATACTCATCACGTATATCACCAACTATCTCCTCTAAGAGATCCTCCATTGTGATCATTCCAACGCAGCTGCCGTATTCATTGAGCACAAAGGCAAGGCTCAGTGTCTTGTCCTTCATCTCCTTCAGCAGATCCAGTGTCTTTTTGTGCTCTACTGTCACATAAGCTTCTCTCAGAATGTTTCTGGTATTGAATGCTTCTCTGTCATCGACAAGTATAAAATCCTTGATATTTACAAGACCGATAAAATTGTCGTGATCCTCTTCCCATACCGGTATACGGGTAAACATCTTGTCACGGAATACCTCCATAACCTCCTCGTAGGTAGCATCCACATCCACTGTAGTCATATCCTCACGGGGGATCATGATGTCCTCGGCTTCGGAATCCGAAAAATTTAGCACATTGTAGATCATCTCATGCTCTTCGGATTCGATCTCACCGCCTTCGTGACTCACATCCACATAGGTCTTCAGCTCATCCTCTGTGATCTGATCCTCGATCGCATCCGGATCGGCGCCTATTGCCCTGAGCAGCACTCTGGATATCTTATCGAGTATAAAGACGACCGGAGTCAGTATCACCATACAGAAGCTGATAACTCCGCTGTATCCAAGCGCCAGATCATCAGCTTTTACCTTAGCCCAGTTCTTCGGCACAACTTCCCCGAAAACAAGCACGCACAGTGTCAGGATGCCCGAGGAGATACCCACATAGACATTTCCCCAGACACGTATCGTAAATGCCGTTGCAATGGATGTAGCGGCTATGTTTACTATGTTATTGCCCACGAGAATAGTGGAAAGCATGCGCGAATACGCGGACAGTATCTTTTCAACCCTTACCGCTCTCCTGTTGCCGTCCTCGGCAAGTGTGCGGATGCGAACCTTGTTGACCGTGGTAAATGCAGTCTCTGCGGATGAAAAGAAAGCTGAAAGTATCAGCAGAAAGACAAGTATTAAAATCTGTATGACACCGGAGGTATCCAAAATATATTCCTTTCAAAAATAATAATTTATATGATATCACATCCATCCGATTATGTGAATGGGGTGAAACGGTATATACATTTCATATCATCGTACATCCGGATAATGGGAACAAACGTGATGATCATGTCCTGTTACGGGTAAAGGCGATCAGATCCGCAAAACGCTCTATCACAGGTCCTTTAAAATCCGGGACCGGGAGATCGGGACCAAAACCGTACCGGGCATAGATAAAGGGCATTCCCGCTTCCGTGGAGGAGTTGTAATCGCCTGTAGTATCACCTATATAGTACCCCTCTTCGGGAGTAAAGCCGTTGCGTTCACAGACAAGCCTGATATTATCCGCCTTGAGCAGTCCGGTTTTGCCAAAGCTTTCAAAATCCGTGATACAGTCTGTGATCCCGAGCGTTTTCGTCACCAGCGGAATATATCCCTCCTGACAGTTGGAAACGATATAAAGCCTGTGATCACGGGAAAGCTCTTTCATCGTATCCGTAACACCGGGATAGGCAAGAGCGGTGGTACACCTCTCAACTGCTGCTTTTTCCCTTATTCTGACGGCGGCGAGGATCTCATCGCACATCGTTTCAAAATGATCGGGATAAAGATCCTTTATGATCTCATCCATCGGCTTGCCAAATTCACGTCTGAGCGCGGAACCGGTTACAAACCTGCCCATTTCCCTGCCCAGTCCGACATCCTCCGTAGCGTCATTCCATGCTTCTGCAACCTCATCGGTCGTATTCCATAGTGTTCCGTCAACATCAAACATTAAATTCATAATCCATCACCCTGCGCCGTCATTTGATCCGTCAACTCCTGACGCGCCCGCTTTTCTTCTTTATTACGTATTCTGAGTTCAACAAAAAATTTCTTAAGCAGATCGGCACACTCTTTTTCAAGGAGACCCTGATCATACTCCACCTGATGATTAAACTCATTATTGGTCAAAATGTCAAGTATGGAGCCTGCACAACCCGCTTTCGGACTGGATGCTCCCGAAAAAACCGTCGGTATCCTGGCCTGTACGATCGCTCCGGCGCACATCTGGCAGGGTTCAAGAGTCACGTACATCCTGGTTTCCTCCAGACGCCAGTCTCCGATCACTTTGCTGGCCCGTTTTATCGCAGTGATCTCGGCATGGGCGAGTGTACATTTATCCGTATTACGCCGGTTATATCCGCGCCCGATTATGCGGTCTTCATACACTATAACACAGCCTATCGGCACCTCGCCTTTTCTGTAGGCCAGCCTTGCCTGTCTTATAGCTTCGCGCATGTACCTGATGTCATCCCGCGTATATGATCTCACGGTTTCTGTCCCGTCTGCTCCGACCGGTATGATCTTTGTTACTTTTTCTTCCACGATACCCTCATTTTTAAACTATGGATGCACTTCCAATCCCGATTTTACATCATTTCCCACAAAATTCCACGATTTTATATATGACAAAAGTACTATTAAGAAATCATACGCTTTGGCCGATAGATACGGTATATCGCGGAGATTCTCTGCTCCGCGCAGCCTTGCGGTAAGGAAACCGTGGCTTCAAAGGGTCAGCGAAATATTTTTGCGGCCCGCATAGATCAACGTGTAACTGATCAGCCCAGGAGAGGTAAGGACATCTACCCTACTGAGCAGGGACACCTCACCAGACAGGGGGTCTCTACGATCAGTTCTTCGACAGTAACCCCCGGAAAAGAGGTAAGTATGATAATTGAAAACAGCGCTGTATCAATGTCGTCTGCCCACCGGTATAACCAGACTACCGGAATAAGGTATGCACGAACGGTCAAAGTTGCCGAGAGGGAAGGATCTGCGGGATTTTTTCAGAATTTCATCAAGGATCCGCTTAAAGCCGAACCTGCCCGGACCAGCCTGAAGCTCAGCAATTCCGATTCCATCAGAGCGATCCGTCTGCAGCTGTTGCACAGGATCTTTGATCTGATGAGAGGTTTCAGTATACAAACCGGCTACGATCTGAGCGGATACTCCGACCCGGGGCAGATCACGGGATTCCCCGGCGGAACAGTATGGAACATAACCGCAACCACAACGACATTTCATACCGAAGAGGAGTTAACCTCATACGAAGCAAACGGAGTCGTGCATACTTCCGACGGCAGAACTCTGGATTTTGGGGTTTCTTTTGCCATGACCCGGTCTTTTACGGAAGTATACGAAGAACGATACGAACACTCATTTCTTCAAAGGGACTATGTAGTAACGGACCCGCTCGTTATCAATCTGGATACGGATCTGACAAGGGTTACCGATCAGAAATTCCTGTTTGACTTAGACTGCGACGGAGAAAAGGAAAGCATTTCCTTCGCCGGTAACGGAAGCGGTTTTCTGGCACTTGACCTGAACGAAGACGGCGTCATCAACGACGGCAGTGAACTGTTCGGAACCAAAAGTGGAAACGGATTTGCCGATCTGTCAAAATATGACAGTGACGGAAACGGGTGGATAGATGAGGCCGATGAGATTTTCAACAGGTTAAGGGTATGGACAAAGGACGAGGAAGGAAATGACGAGCTGATCGATCTGAGATCTGCTGATGTCGGCGCGATCTTTCTCGGAAATATGCGTACGCAGTTTTCGCTGAACGACGCGTTCAACAGTACAAATGCTTATATGCGCAGCAGCGGTATTTTTCTGAAGGAATCCGGCGGCGCGGGCACGATCGCCCAGGTAGATATGGTGTCCTGAACCGATTCGAATTGACAAAAAATGAATAATTGAATACAATGATTAAGCCGTGCAAGCCGGGGAATTAGCGGAGTCCTGTACCTGCAATCCGCTCCAGCAGGGGTGATGCCGACCGGAGGGTCAAAGTTTGTGTACAAGCCCCTCGCAAGTAGTGTTGAAGTTTGGGTCTCGCGCAATGGGGGTCTGTGAACTGTGTCAGGGCAGGAATGCAGCAGCACTAAGCAGATTTTCTCATGTGCCGCGAGGGTGCCTGGCGGAGCTGTCTACGAGGGAAACCTACATGGATGGAGATTCGAAGGAAGGCGCACGGTATCTATCGTGATCGCTGATATGATATGTAGTCTCCGACCATCAATGCTATCTTAAGCGTCAATGCATCATCAAATACCCTTATATCCAGCCCCGTCTGCTTTTGCAGTTTTTCTATACGGTACACCAGTGTGTTCCTGTGTACATAGAGCTGGCGTGAGGTTTCGGAAATATTCAGGCTGTTTTCAAAAAAAGTATTAACGGTATTGATTGTTTCCTCGTCAAAATCTATCGGAGACTCATCTCCGAAGATCTCCTCAACATACATTTCACACAGATTCTCAGGGAGCTGGTATATAAGCCGGCCGATACCGAGATTGTTATACGCGGCAACGCGGGATTCATTGTAGAAGATCCTTCCAACTTCCAACGCCATCATAGCTTCCTTGTATGACTTGGATACATCCTTAAGCTCCTGAACAATGGTTCCGTAGGATACCCTCACATTCATCATTGCTTCGGAATTCATCATATCCACGATAGTATCCGCAATATGCCTGATATCATCATAGTCCTGATCGGGCTCAAGCTTTTTGATCAGGATGATACCGTTCTCATCCACGGCGGTAGTATAATCTCCGTTTTGGGGCGAAAACATGCTCGCAAGCAATTCTCCGCCTATGCTGTTCTGCTCCGGAAGCGTTTCCACAAGCATGGCGACTCTTGGAACCTGTATATCGATATGGAGCTTCTTCGCACGATTGTAAATATCCACCAGAAGCAGATTATCCATAAGCAGATTCTGGAAAAAGCCTCCTCGGTCAAATTTTTCCTTATAGGCCTGTACCAGATGTTCGATATTGCTGACCGCCACTCGCCCAAACATATATGCGTTTTCATCCTTACCGATCGAGTCAAGCACATACAGGATCTCATCTCCGTCATAAATTCCGAACAGATGATGATCTCCTTTGGCCTGTGAATCCGCTGAGGATTGCGCAAAATCACATATCACCTTTACTCCCGGATGCTCAAGCTCCGAGGTTGAGGTCTGAACCGTACCGTTCGGATCATAGATCGCGATCTCGGCTCTGGTTATATTGTGAAGGTCATCAATACTGGTTTTTATGGTTTGAATGGAGATCATAACTGTCCTTTCTTATCGGGATGGAAACCGGTCAGCTTTAGCCGGATTATTCCTTTTGGTTCCACTGTGATATTAAAAGAGGGGATGGTTACCCATCCCCTCTGACTTGTGTCCAAAATTGTGACTAGTTGGTGATAGTCTGCTCGGTTTCTTTGTCGAATACGTGGATCTTCTCAACATCGAATGCGAACTTAACGGTATCGCCGGGTCTTGCTGTAGTTCTGGAATCAACTCTTGCGGTGATCGGGAACTCATCAAGATCAAAGTAAAGATAAACTTCAGCGCCCAGAAGCTCGTAAACCTTGATGTTGGACTCGAATACACACTTAGCGGTCTCGATGAACATCTCGGAATCATATACATCCTCGGGACGGATACCGAATGTAACGGTCTTTCCTGCATAACCGCCATCGATAAGCTTCTTTGACTTAGCGGGAGGAAGAGGAATAGACTTGCCGCCAACCTTAAGATAAGCAACATCGCCTGAAACCTCAACTTCAGCATCAAGGAAGTTCATCTGAGGAGATCCCATGAATCCTGCAACGAAGAGGTTGCCGGGCTTCTCATACAGATTCTGAGGAGTATCAACCTGCTGGATAACACCGTCCTTCATAACTACGATACGATCGCCCAGAGTCATAGCCTCTGTCTGGTCATGTGTAACGTAGATGATCGTGGTTCCCAGTCTCTGATGCAGCTTAGCGATCTCGATACGCATCTGTACACGAAGCTTTGCATCCAGGTTTGAAAGAGGCTCGTCCATCAGGAATACCTGAGGATTACGAACGATCGCACGACCCATGGCAACACGCTGTCTCTGACCACCGGAAAGAGCCTTCGGCTTACGATCGAGAAGTGCTGTCAGATCCAGGATCTTAGCTGCTTCCTTAACCATCTTATCTATTTCATCCTTAGGAACCTTACGAAGCTTAAGTCCGAAAGCCATGTTATCGTATACCGACATATGAGGATACAGAGCGTAGTTCTGGAATACCATCGCGATATCACGATCCTTGGGCTCTACATCGTTAACGATACGATCACCGATCTTAAGTTCACCGGAAGAGATGTCTTCCAGACCTGCGATCATACGAAGTGTTGTGGACTTACCGCATCCCGAAGGACCAACGAAGATGATGAACTCTTTATCTTCGATCTGAAGGTTAAAGTCCTTAACGGCCTCGAATCCATTTGGGTAAACTTTACAAATGTTTGTTAAAGATAAACTTGCCATTGTGACCTCCTAATAAAATTGACTGTTATGCGGCGAACCGCAACTATTGATAGTATAAACTAATATATCCCTATCTTCTATACCGCTTTTGAACAGAATTTCGATAAATCTCTATACATTTTAAACAAAATGAGTATCTTACTCAGAGCGTACCGGATCATCGGTACTTTCATCCTCAACTGCGGAAATCTCTTCGATACCGTCGTTCTTTTCCTCCGATTCCTCAATGCCCTCTACATGGAAATCCATATCATCCGTGATCGCCGCGGCTTCGGGCTCAAATCTCGAAAATACCTTGCGGTAAAGATAAACGGCGCCAAGACCGGGCGCGGAAAAGCCGAACATAAAAAGGAACGGAACCGCAAATGACGAAAAGATCAGCAGAACTACAGGCACCGCATAGAGCAGCAGCATCAGCAGACTGCGCGGAAAATTAAGTATCATAACCAGAAATGCGTTCTTGATGGTCCGGCCGACAGTGTTATAAAATCTGGCCTGCAGAGGGAAGATATACATGACGGTCATCAGATATAGAACCGCTACGGCAAAAACCGCGATCACAAAGATCGTAGGGAATTTGGTCTCGGTCCTGAGGAAAATGTAATAATCTCCCACAAATACGGCTCCGAACGCTGCCACGATCAGCCAAAGTGCAGTTGCCTGAAGAAAGTTTTCCTTAAAAGACTTAAAATACATTTTGGTGATATAGGTTTCCTCATCCCTGACCATCTTGATAAGGACATAGTGCATTGCGGTAAACGAGGCTCCTATGGTTATAACCGGAATACTCGTGATCAGCACCAGGATATTAAGGATCATGAGATCCGCCAGCCTTGACAGAAATCTCATAAAAGGACTGTCTATATTAAATAATTTACCCATCTTGTACCTCGTCAATTCATAACTTCAGAACCATCGGCGTATAACGTATCCCATCGGTATCCTGTTCCGTGTCCGTATCCGCAAAGCCGACCCGGTGATAGAAGCCAAGCGCATAAGGAGCCGCATTGACGGTCATCACCGTGTCCCCGGTGTCGGTCCTGACGCTGTCTGCCAGAGTATCTATCAATCCCCGTCCGACACCCATATAGTGGTACCTGCTTTCCACAAAAAGAAGCGAGATATGGCTCTTTTCGCGCAAGGATCCCATACCTATGATACGCGAACCGTACTCGGCCACAAAAAGTCTGTATTCCCCGTTCAGGAACATCTCTTTCAGCTTATCTTCGGTAACAAATTCCCGAAAGTTTTCGATTCCCTCCTCGGTATAATCGGAGGCTTCATATTTAAGGAAAGTACGCCATGCCAGCTCCATACAGGTATCCCATTCCGATATGTGAGCCCGGCGAAAGACAATACCATCCAAGATCTCTCTTACTGCCATCGTGCTTTCGTAACGGAAGTTTACTCCGTGATATATCAATTCTTATTAAACAGTTTGGTAAAGAATCCCGTGAAGCTGTCCTTTACACTCGTAAAAAAGCTTCTTGCAGCCTGACCTGCGGCATCCTTTACCGCATCGTCTATTACTGTCTGAGCCTGATTAACTATGTCAGAACCGTATTTCTGATACAGATTCTGTGCCTGATCTATGAGGTATGTTCCGTTCAGTCCGAGGGCATCCAGCTTTTTCAGAAGCGAAACGATCTGATCCTTCTCCGAATCGCTGAGCTTAACCCCGAATTTATCCTCGCCCTCCTTAATAGTGCCGCGAATACTGTTTTCGTCGGAGGTATCAAGCTTGCCGGTGGCAATCATTGACTTAAGCCAGGCCACGAGAGCCTCAACGTCTTCGTTGCTGACGCCCTCCAGCTGCTCGGAGATCTCTCCGGTGGTAACTATCTCATTCAACGCTCCATCAAGCGCTTTATCATCGACTTTACTCCCCGAAGAAGCTTCATACGCTCTGACAGCCCCTATCAGTCCCGCGGTTCCCGAGGTCGGAAAAGGTGACACGATCAGCACATTCCTGTCCTCAACACCGGCTGTAAGCAGCGCGTTTCTGTACATACCCGTAGTGCAGTAGTTTACATTCTGCGTTGTTACGGTGATACCGCTGCCAGGAGCGGCCTTGGTCATCTTTACGCTGGTAAGCGCACGCCTGCCTATTATCGAGGGATCGATATAACTGTCCAGATACTGATGTTCCTCGGCATTCGTCGTATATATCACCGTGCAGTTTTTCAGATCCGCCTCGGTCAGTTCCATCAAAGAAAGAACCGTTGCACGCTGCGAGTCCGAAAGATCCGCTCCCAGAGCAACCACTGTGTCGCTGTCTGCCGCATGCACGGATAACGGGTTATATACCAATATCGCGAAAATACAAGCCGTCGCGAAAAGAATCTCCTTTATGACCAGGTTGTTTGTAAAGATCAATTTTTTCATATCATACTCCTCTCTGCATATCCCGACCCACCGATCATCTGATCAGATGGTATCGTATACTGCCATTTTCTCTGTCGAAAAACCGTATCAGGCAAGGTGTTTTTCCACCCACTCATAGACATCTTTATATACCTGTTCACGATCAAGCTCATTGAGCAGCTCATGCCGGTCGTCAGGATACAACTGCATTTTAACATCCTTCATCCCAAGTGCAATATATGAATCATAGACCTGACGCACCTGTACTCCGTAAGCTCCGACCGGATCTTCGGCCCCCGAAACGATCAGAACGGGAAGATCAACCGGCATCTGCTCGATATTCTCATCATCCGTAAGCTTCCAAAGCAACTTAAACAGGCACTTGAACCCGTTGACCGTAAAAGTAAAACCGCAATCCGGATCTGCAATATATTTATCCAGTATTTTCTCATCTCTGGTTATCCAGTCAAAATGAGATTTCGCCTTTGGTATCCTTTTATTATATGAGCCAAAAGCGAGAGCGTTGATCAGACCCGAAACATGGTCGTCACCGAGTATAAATCCCTGGATAGCGGCTATACTGCGCGATACCCTCAGCAGGCCTCTGGACTGATGCCCCGTCCCCATCACGATCGCTCCGTCTATTCCCGTACCATAGCGATACATATAGTTGCGTACCATGAAGGAACCCATGGAATGACCCAGGATAAAATAGGGAACTCCCGGATATTCACCCTGTATGATCTTTTTGAGCCTGTGAACGTCCCGAACCATAACTGTATCGCCGTGACGTTCGCAGATATACCCCTTTTTGGCGTTATTGGCAGCGGCAGTCTTCCCATGTCCGAGATGATCATCGCCTGTGACCAGATAACCTTTTTCACAGAGATATTCTGCAAAATCCGAATACCGGTCGATATACTCCGCCATTCCGTGTATTATCTGAAATATCGCGCGAGGTTCGCCGTCCGGTATCCATTTGACGGCATGTATCACGGACTTTCCGTCACGTGAGTCATATGTAAATTCTACTTTGTTCATATATCACCTGTGTAATTTGTGATGAGTGTGTCAGCAGAACCGTCCCGCCGACACATTAAGGAACTGTAGCAGAATTACTTAGTCATTTCACGCAGGATGCTTTTTCGATATCAAAGAAGAAAACGTAGCCGTAGCGGGCTACGGCGAGGCTTTCTGATGAAGATAGCGAGAAAGCAGACAAGCGAAATAACTAAGTTAATTCGCTACAGTTCCTAATCTACCTCGGCTCCTGCAGGCATATCTCTGTCTATGGTCAGAAGTGAAAGATTGTCATCCTCGTCTATAGCGCTTAAGATCATGCCCTCACTGGTCATTCCCATGATCTCCCGTGGTTTCAGGTTGGTCAGTACGATCAGTTTTTTGCCGACTAGTTCTTCGGGCCTGTTATAGCTGGCCTTGATTCCGGAGAGTATCTGTCTGGTTTCCGATCCCATACGGATCTTGAATTTCAGGAGTTTTTTGCTCTTCGGAACCTCCTCGCACTCCAGGACCTCTCCTACGCGAAGCTGCATCCTGTCAAAATCCTCATAAACGATCTCAGGCTTGGGATCTATATCGATATAATTCCGGGCAGCCTCTGCGTTATCAGAAGCGCCAAGCGCTTTGAGTGCGGTATCCGCATCTTCACGGGTCATCTTTCCTGCCCTGACAAGATTCTCGAACGCTGTCTTCTGATGGTCTATGAATTCCGCTCTCTGTCTGATCTGGATCTCGGCAGCCTTTGCCAGTATCTCGTCTTTGTCAAGCCGCGCAAAGAGGATCTCCGGTTTATCGGTAACCCTTGCGGATGTCACTCCGGATGAGAATTCTCTAAGATCCTCAAAATCACGTAATTTCAAGCCAAGCTGTCCGGCTATCCTGTCCGCAGTATCGGGAAGGAACGGAGCAAGCAGCGAAGCACCTGTAATGATGCCCTCGCAGAGATTGAAGAGAACCGTGGAAAGGCGCTCACTCTTACCAGGATCCTTCGCAAGTATCCAGGGCTCAGTTTCATCGATATACTTATTCAGTCGTTTGAAAACATCAAATATAACCGTAAGAGCATCGGCTGCATGCAATGTTTCCATGCACTTCTCCACCTTGTCGTAGGCACCTGCGACAAAGGTCTTCATATCATTGTCGACTGAGGGGTCTTTAGCGCCTTTATCCTCAGCAAGCCCGTCAAAATACTTGTTGGTCATTCCGATGGTACGGTTCACCAGATTGCCGAGTGTATTGGCAAGATCGGAATTCACGCGTTCCGTCATCAGCTCCCAGGTTATCGTACCGTCATTTTCGTATGGCATCTCATGTATTACGAAATAACGTACGGCATCAAGCCCGAACACGTCTATCAGGTCATCAACATAGATCACGTTGCCCTTTGATTTACTCATTTTTTCGCCGCCCTGCAGAAGCCACGGGTGCCCGAAAACCTGTTTGGGAAGCGGTTCGCCAAGCGCCATCAGGAAGATCGGCCAGTAAATGGTATGGAAACGGATGATATCCTTTCCGATCAGATGCAGATCCGCAGGCCAGTATTTTTTATATAGGTCACCGTGCTCTCCGCTTGTATCATATCCTATACCCGTGATGTAGTTGCTGAGGGCATCGAGCCATACATAAACCACATGATCCGGATCAAAATCCACGGGAATCCCCCATTTAAAGGAGGTCCTGGATACACACAGATCCTGAAGTCCCGGCAGAAGGAAATTATTCATCATCTCATTCTTGCGCGATACGGGCTGAATAAACTCCGGATGCGAATTGATATATTCTATAAGCTGCGGAGCATATTTGCTCATCTTAAAGAAGTATGCCTCTTCCTTCTCGGGATGCACGGCACCGCCGCAAACAGGGCATGCTCCGTTATTCAGCTGCGCCTGCGTATAGAAAGCCTCGCATTCGGTACAGTAAAGGCCTTCGTATGCTCCTTTATAGATATCGCCCTGATCATAAAACTTTTTAAATATCTTCTGGATCTGACGCTCATGATCCTCATCCGTAGTACGGATAAAACGATCATAGGACGTACCCATCAGGTCCCACAGATGCCGTATCGTCCCGGCGGTCTTGTCCACAAATTCCCTGGGAGTCATATCCTCTTCTATGGCTCTCGTTTCTATCTTCTGTCCGTGCTCATCCGAACCGGTCTGAAAATGCACGTCATATCCGTCTGCCCTCTTGTATCTGGCAATGGCATCCGCAAGGATTATCTCATAGCAGTTGCCGATGTGAGGCTTGCCGGATGAATATGCAATTGCTGTTGTAATATAATAAGTTCCTTTGTTCATTTTATGTCCTTTCTGTCTGGTAATCCATAACCGCATCTATGGCGGAAACGCATGCGGCTCTGAAGCCCCTCTCCTCAAGTGCTCCCACTCCGCGGATCGTGGATCCTCCGGGAGAACAGACCGCATCCTTCAACGCTCCCGGATGCACTCCGGTCTCAAGCTGAAGCCCTGCGCTTCCCCTGACCGTCGCACTGACAAGTTCATAAGCCAGACCGCGCGGAATGCCGTATTTTACAGCCGCATCTCCCATTGCTTCTATGTACATATCGATGAATGCCGGCCCGCACCCGGTGATCGCTCCGCCAATCCCCATCAGATTGGCAGGCAGCTCATAGACCATGCCCAGATGCGAAAAAGCATCCATCACCTGCATTCGCTCATCCTCCTCAAGCGTATATATCGCTTCGAAAAGAAATACGCCGTCTCCTATCTGTGCCGGAGTATTCGGCATAACAAACTGTATCCGGGTGTCATCCGGCAGAACCTGTGCATAAGCGGCAAAGTCCCAGCCCAATGCTATCGAGATAAGAGCCTTGCCATCCAGAGTCTCGCCCGCATCACGGATAACCGACGGAACCTGATGAGGCTTGCACGCCATGACCAGGGTATCACATTTACCGATAAGCTCCGCCAGCGAAGCAACCGGTGTGAACCCGATCTTTTCGGAATTTTTCTTTAATTTCTGCTGATCGGGTGCGTAGGCAAATACATTTTCTCCGGCTGCAACTCCCTTGGAGATAAATCCGCCGGCGATAGCCTGAGCCATATTACCCATCCCTATGAATCCGATCTTATCCATACCGATTCCTTTCTTAATGTGTTATAGGATGCATTTCAAATCCCGGCACCACGGATGGGGCCGGCCATGTTTGGAAATACATGGATGTATTTCCATGGCATTTACCATGGATGGTAAAGGGATTGTTCGGAAATGCATGGATGCATTTCCAATCCCGATTATACCACATCTCACTCTTTTATCACAGATGTGGTATACTATACGTATTATGAAAAGAACTCATCTGCCCGAAATAATCGCATTAACGATAGCCTTTTCCTGCGCAGCTACAGGATGCGGAGCCGCCGGTGCGTCAATTTTTATGAATAACGGCGATATCGTAAACATCGGAGATGCAACTCCGCAGACTCCCGAAACCGAAGCAGAGGAAGGCGAACCCGGCGATCCCGCGCAGGACGAAGGGACTCCCGAGGGAACCGCGGAGGGTTCAGGCGAAGGTACTGCGGAAGGCTCAGGTGAAGGATCTTCGGACCCCTATATAACCGGAGGCGGTATTTCACCTTTTTATAAACCGGAAGGCGGATATACTCCGGACAATGCAGCCGACACGGCACCTGCCGATGCTTCGGATACCGATCCGGACAGCGTAGCTCCCGAATCGGGCGATACTTATACCGGCCGGGGAGATACCACAGGTCTCGGAGGAACCGCTGCCGAGATCATCAGCAGCATACCATCAACCATCTCCGACGCTGTCGAACGACTGGATACGGATATCTATGTTTCCGCATCTTACGGAAATGACGACGGCGGCAACGGTTCTTATGAGAACCCGTTTCTGACCGTTCAGAAGGCACTTGACTCGGTTACTCCGGGGCATACTGTCTTTCTGATGGGAGGAACATACAACGGCAGGAACACCTTTACCAACTCGGGCGGCGACGGCCGTCCCATAGTTGTGACCGCATATCCGGGCAGCTCGGTCTCCGTAGGTCTTGCTCCGGGAGAATCGGGAGCGATCTTCGACATCAACGGTAAGTCCAATATTGAGATCCGAAATCTCACGCTCGGCTACTCATATGCCACATGGGTATACGGAGTATTTATGCACGGCGGCGAGGAAAATATAAATATCAACAACTGCGAATTCACCAATCTGGCCACAACCGCTACTCCCGGAGCCGGAGGAGCTTATGCCGTTCTTGCGTACGGGGCGGGAGCGACAGACAGGGAAACCATCCGAAACATCACCGTTTACAACAACACCATTCATAATTTATATACCGGATATTCCGAAGCGATCGCCGCGTCGGGAAATGTGGATTCCGTACACATTGACGGTAATACTATCTACGAGATCTCAAACATCGGCATAGATCTGTACGGAGGAGCGGGATATTGCAGCGATCCGGCTCTGGATCAGCCACGCAACTGCAACATCAGCGGGAATAATGTATTCCAATGCGTCTCCCCCTATAACGCATGTGCCGGTATATATGTCAGCGGAGCCAAAGATTCGGTTATAGACGGAAATTTCGTTTACGAGAATGCTTACGGTATCGAAGTGGCTTCCGAGCACAATAACTACTACTATCCCACCACAAATATCACGGTATCAAATAACACCGTACACAATAACCATGACTCCGGTATCACGATCGGCGGAACCAATCCCGTAACTTCCGGATTTGTTACCAACTCATTCCTGACCGGGAATATCCTGTATAACAACGGTCTGTATATCAACGACGGAGCTAACGGGGAGATCCATTTTGAAAAATGCGACGGGATAAATGTAACCGACAATATAGTCCGTAACCACGATTATTCAAATGCGGTCATCGGCTGCGGTTACGGAATGACAAGCGAATACGTCAAAAACGTAAAATTCACCAACAATCTGTATGCCTATGACAAGCCGGCAAAGATAGTCTTTAAATTCCAGGGAAATGACTATATCGGTCTGGAAAACTGGAATAAATTTACCGGAGGATCGGACGTATCCGAGGTAAAGAATACCAAATAATACTCTACTCCAGTAAATATACCGAAGTATATCCTCCGCTGTCCGAATACAGAAGTGTCTTCTTTTCGATACCCGGGAAAGCACCGATAACCGAATCGATATCGGTATTTACATCAAGATACAGTATGGTTGCCGTAGTATGTATGTCGCTTTTATCGGCTGATAACAGCTTTGAATCCACTGCTCTCCGCACGAGCTCATCCACCGGCACATAATATACACTGTCAAATCCCAAAAGCTCGGTAGCATCTGCCCACATTATCCAGGATTGTCCCGACGGATAGGCGTATATCGTCTCCGCATCCGGATATTTGCTCAGCAGTGCGAGATGATCTTCTGTTTCCGGATATAAAAAGGATATTCTTCCGTTCAGATCCCCTACCAGATTGAGAACCGCCAAAAAGGCCAGAGCAGCGACCGGCACGATGCCGCGCCATAAGCCCGGTGGATCAGAGGGACTTATCTTTTGATCCAAAAGTATATACCCGATCAGCAGATACACGATGCCTATCACCGGCATATGATAACGGATAGAACTGTCTCCGAGCATAAGTGCCGTCTTGGATACTATCAGAAAATACAGCAGAACCGGAATACCAAGCAGTATGGAAAAGAGACCGAGCCTTCTCCTGTCTTTCAAAAGGCAGAAATACACAACCATAAATCCAAGCACGATCCATAATCCGCTTCCGAAACCGATCCTGTTGATCTTAGCTGCAAAAAAGCTGATCCTTTCCAGGGTATTGGAGAGATCGATAAAGTTACCGGCAGCCTGTGCTCCGCGCTGTCCCCTGAACATCTGTGCGGGAAAAGCCGGATAAAACAGATAACAGCACACAGCACACATCAGTTCAACGCCTGCATATATCAGCGATGCTCTGATGCCTCGGGTATTGATAATAGTCATGATATTCCAGACAGCTGCAAGTGCGATAAGCCACACCAGAAAATAATAGTGTGTCATGAAGCCGAGAAAAGTCAGCAGAAACAGTCCGATAACAAATCTGACATCAAGCCTGCCGGTCGTGCCGTAGACAACATGAAGCATTGTTATCGCCAGAATCCATACCGAAAGGAGCATATACATCCTGATAAACACCGCCCCTGTGAGCGTCGCGGCGCTTAATCCCCATGCAAGGACAGCGATATCGGTCACAAGCTGTGCCCCGGGCATCAGCACACTTCCAAGCTTTTTCATAAGGATCAGACATACCGCCAGACAGAACA
Organism: Lachnospiraceae bacterium; assembly: GCA_017460885.1. Taxonomy (GTDB): domain Bacteria; phylum Bacillota; class Clostridia; order Lachnospirales; family Lachnospiraceae; genus XBB2008. The sequence goes on along the minus strand of JAFUAB010000043.1, from coordinate 46,503 downwards.
GATTGATCCCCAGTCCCTGCCACATACTGAATATTCCTGCCGTGACCGAACATACCAGATGCAGGCAAAAATAATAAACCGGCGGATGAACATCCCAGGACTGGACTTCCCTGACAAGCGAAAAGTTAAAGCCTTCTCCGGGCAGGACCTCAAGTTCACGAAGAATATCCTCCGAGGTCACCTCTCCCTCCGCAGCAAGTCCCCAGGTTCTGTTTGAAGAATAAAAGGAATAGAACTCATCCTCATGCATCGCCTTTTTGGAAATACAGGCGATCACTCCGGCAAGCATACATACTATGAATACTGCTGTATATATGATACGATCCGTTTTTTTATCCATATCCAACGCTATGAGATATCCGGCTGAATCTCCAATGAAAGGCTGCGCTACGTCACGGGATCAGCCCCCTTAAACCGGCATACAAACGCAATGATACCATCCGAGTACTCTGCCGTGATCACGCCGCCCATCTGACGTGTCAGGCCCTCCGCAAGAGAAAGTCCTATCCCATAACCGCCCTTATCAGTATTATGAGAAGCGTCACTGCGATAAAACCTTTCAAAAAACCTTTTACACTCCTCGGCGCTTCCTCCGGCATATGGGTTGGAAACCCTGAGTACTGCATTCTTTTTTTCGCGGTTTAAGCTTACTGTGATCCTGCCGTTATCATCACAGTATTTCACGGCATTATCGGTCAATAGTGATACCAGCTGCCTTATCCTGCTGTCCTCCGCCCGGATCACTATACCGTCCTCCACATCTATATCCAGAGTTTTTCCCTGGCTGGATGCCATTGAGTCAAAAGCCTGAGCAGATTCCCTGACAGGAACCGAAATATCTATCTGTGAAAAAGAATCCCTGTTGTTTTCCTGTTCCTGACTGCGGGCGATCATAACCAGATTCTGTATCAGCCCCTCCATGCGTGATACCTGACGCAGATTCGACTGCGTCCATTCGCTTTCACCGGAGATCATTTCCATCATCTCGGTATTTGCCCGGATAACAGCCAAGGGAGTCTTAAGCTCGTGACTCGCGTTTGTGATAAACTGCTTCTGACGTTCCGCATTCTCGATCTCCGGTCTGATGATCCGGTAGGAAAGCTGTTTCATTATGAAAAATACCGCCGCGGATCCTATTCCGATAAAGATCAGTACGGAGAAAAACAGTCTCATGGTCAGCGCCGTCTGGCTGGTTCTGTCCAGATACACCACAATAACGCCCCCGTCATCGGTATGCGCAACCTGATAGTAATAGCTTCCGAAACTGCCGAAGCGGATAAACCTGCTGAGGGCTATCCGAGCATAATACTCTGCCTGTTCTTCCGACGCAGATGCGGTATGCGATATCTTGACATCCTTCACTGCTCCGGATTCATCAAAGATAACGGAAAAATATCTGGTCGTATAAACAAAATCGGGAGAACTGAACACCGAATCGCCGTTAAAAAAATCCGACAGCCCCCACTTCATCTGTTCCTCCAGCGAACGCATGTCAAAAACAAATTCTCCCTGATCTTCTTTTTCATGCTGTCCGCTATGGCCGGGATCCTCACGATCTACTCCGGAGGACTGTGCACGATTGTCGTTTTTATCGATATTGCGGATCTCCGGAAGTTCGCCACCGTTCTGAATGATAACCTCCATGATGTCACGAACCTCGGCCCGGATATTTCCGAGTACGAATCCATAGATAAGCCCACCCATCAAAAACATGACGAGCACAAAAGAGAGTGTGGAAACCAATATGAACTTTTTTCTGAGGCGGTTTATTTCACCTATACTCATTTCAACCTGTATTCTCCGCCGCGGTGCCCGAGTATCTCGGCAGACGACTGGACCGTCATAAGCTTTCTGCGCAGATAATTACAATACAGCCAGACCGTATCAGCTCCGGCGTTCTCATCATCCGACCAGATGTGCGTAAGTATAAAATCCTCCGAAAGAGCCACCCCTGCGTGTTCCGTAAACAGCTGCATAAGTTCAAACTCTTTAAGCGACAGACGCACACTGTTTTCGGATATAAGCGAGAGATCTCCGGAATCCAGTGAGAAATCGCCATACGAAAGGAGTGAGCTGTTATAGGTCACATGTCTGCGGGTCATGGCACGAACTCTTGCCATCAATTCCTTCATTGCAAAAGGCTTGGCAAGATAATCATCCGCGCCCGCATCAAGTCCGGCCACCCGGTCGTCAACCTCTGCTTTGGCCGTCAGCATAAGTACCGGGGTCGTGATGTTCATTGCCCTTGCGTCTGTAAGGACCGCAATGCCGTCCTTTTTGGGCATCATTATATCCAGAATTATACCGTCATATCCACTCTCATCGAGTTTTTCGCTGGCAGCCTCACCGTCAAATACACTGTCAACCGTGTAACCCTCGTGTTCCAGCATTGCACAGATCACTCTGTTCAGATCCGCTGTATCTTCAGCCAAAAGGATTTTCATACTGATCCATCCTATCCTATCCATAACTTTTGTGATAATAATATTCAACCCTGCCCCGCGGGCCTGCGGCTGAAATCTGTGACCGACATGATCATGATGACATGATCATATCCCTCAGCGTCTGCATCGACGCATCGGTTGCCGCAAGTTCATCGGCACATCTTTTCAGCTCCTTTGTGATCAATTCGATATTACCGCCTATGTTCTTTTTGTATTTAAGATGATGTTCAAGGGCGCCCCAGGTATCCATGGATATCGTACGAAGCTGGATCTCGGCATAATACGTCCCCGTGGATGTGATTGCCTCCGACACCTTGCTTCCGTCCTCCGTATAATGACCTTCCGAGGATCCGGCACCAAGATACCCTGGAGTGATCTCAAGGATCATATGATAGCTTCGGTAACCGTTGGGCTTAGCATGGCGTATATAATCCTTTTCCTCATAAATCCGGCATCCCCGAAGTCCGGCGACAGCATCCCTGATCGCATATACATCATCAAGAAAGGAACACACAACACGTATCCCTATAGCGTCGTGTATTCCTTTGATCGCGCTTTCTTCGGTTTGAGGAAGTCCTTTACGGTCGCATTTTTCCCGCATGCTCTCATCGGATTTGATACGGCCGAGGCAGTGCTCCACGGGGTCCATACCGGTATCGTCCTTGATGGATCGCCGGATCGATTCAATATCCCCGAGGAGCCTGTCTTTTATGATCTCCAGATTATTTAAGTGTGTTCCGTATATCGTTTCCATTCAGTTTCGCTCTCGGCTGCGTCAGAACTTCAGGCTGCTCTGCTGTCAGTGAAAACAGACGGGCACCTGCCACAGGATTCAGAAAACTCTGAGACCCTTCTCGGTTTTGATGGTAACTTTAACGTAATCGTATACGACAGTACCGTCACCCTTCTGATATGCATAAGGAACATATCCGGTCAGCATATTATTGTTTTTTGCCTTCCTGAGTGATACGACCTCGTCATCATCCAGAAGCCATTTCGAGCCCTCTCCGGTAAACTTCAGAATTGTCTTATATTCGTTCTTAAGGAACAGTTCATCTATGGCAAAATCATAGGCAAATGAGTTGATGACTCCCTTTTTATTTGCACCCTTGAGAGGATAAGTCTTCAAGGAGCTGATAGCCTTCATATCCAGCGTTGCCGACGCCTTGATGATGTTGCGGCTGCTGTTGATCTTCATTATCCCATACTGACAGGATTTGTTAAAGGTCAGTCTACTGCTTACCGAAACCTTCCCCACCGGAGCCGGAGCAGCCACAACGTTTATCTTTACCGGCTTTGCATATGCGTAGAAGCTCTTCTCAAAATCGAATTCACCGCCCGACAGTGTAGGGGTACAGAATCCCGGTGTCGCAATGAACGGATACTTTCCTTTAGGTATGTTCAGATATCCTTCGGGATCCAGGGTATAATCAATTGTAAAAGTATTGGAACTGACGGCTGCCAGATATAATCCGGTGTAATCATCCTCAGTGTCTATCTTCTGGAATCCGTTGTATGTAAAAATCTCACCAAGGTATGAATTTGATGTTTCCAGCAATACAACGTTGCATGCGCCCACATCGACACCCCGTATCGTATAAATCACTCTGTTGCAGGCCGTATCCGCATATGTATCAAAGAAGATCGGATTAAAGTACGCTGCATTCTCGGTGGATTTATAGTTCAGGAAATTATATATCCTTCCCTTGTTGTCATTGTGGGTGATCGGGTTGATATTATATGCCGTGATTTTAGCCTGTTTCTCACCAGCGAGCGCCGTATTATGTACGATCAGGTTAGATCCGAGTCCCGACCCGGTATCGCTGATATAAATATCGGTAAGGTAATCCTTGGGATTGATGGTATACACGGTGCCGTATACGTGATCTACCCTCCCGGTGATCTTCCCGCCCTTCACGGTAACCTTATTGCCTATCAAAGTGTGTCTGTCTCCCGGGGCCACACCATATACGGTCAGCACCAGTGAACGGCCTGCAGGCATGGGATTGCTTGCGACCTCATTTACACTTCTTCCGTTCAGTGAAACAGTGGCAAGCTCAATAAAGCCTCTGTCGGAATCGCCTACCGTCAGTTCGTATCCCGAATACATGCTTTGTCCATAGGTCAGATCGAATTTAAAGGAGATCCTGTTTTTCGAGCCGTCATTTGCCGTCGCGGTAACATTGACCGTACCCGGTTTGATAAAGATCATGCCTCCGGTAGTATCCGTCGCTTTAGCAGCTCCGCCGGAAATGTTTATGTTAAAGCTATCTGTAACATCCACACCGTTTCTGGTCAGAACAAGTCTGTCATATGCGTAATTCTTTCCGCCAAAAACGATCTCATCCTTAAAGAGCTCATATGCTTCAAAGCTGTCGCCTCCTTTGATCTCCTGACCGGAGCTGACGCTTATCTTATCAAATGTCAGTTTGCCGGTATCAGCGTCCGTAGTAACCGTGATCTTACGTCCGGCGCGAACATCATTCCCCAGATAATCCTGCGCATATGCCCAGATATAGAACTCTCCCGCCTGATTCCCGTTTGCATTTTTTCCGATCGTGACTACTCCGTTCTTGAAGCTGACATCACCATAAAATGCATCTCTGTTGGTCAGGCCGTTTCCTCTCGAATCTCCGATATACCAGCCTGCCGCTTTGGTAGTGGGCTCTACGTTATATGCATATGCCCCGTTTATCTTCTGATCGGCACCGTAAAACATCGCCGACGCCTTAAATGTGGCTGCCTTGCCTTTTATCTTATATATGTACTGAGTGGAAGAGGTAACTTCCATCGATGTAATGCCCTGTCCGATCCTGACCGTCATTTTGCCGGTCACCTCACGTCCATACGGTTCGCGGGCATACGCCAGTATCGTATAATTTCCGGCCGGCAGATTATAGGTAATGTTGCTGCCGTCGGGCAATGTATAGTTCCTGGTCTGACCCGGATTCAAAAGGATGGAAGTATTCTGGTGCAGATCATAACTGTACCGGATGGCTCCCGCCCAAAGACCGGAAGTCGACGCTCCGTTATATGAGGCGATCACATTTCCGTCAGCGTCAAGCAGTTCAACCCCTGCAAGCTTTCTCGCAGTGGTCACCTTGGACCAGTTCGGTGTTGCGACAATATATCCCGATCCATTGTCATCGGTATTATAATAAATATTCGAATAATCCGCGCCCTTGGCCAGCTTCAGACTGGTTTCATATTTGGCCGGTGAGATTGAGAGAATGATCTCGACCTTTTTGTTGTAGGTAATGAACTGCTCAAGAATATCACGGCTGATGGTATAGTTTCCGTTAATATCCTCGGAAAGGACAACCAAGGGTTCGCCGTATACTCTGTAGCTCACTTTACTTATATCATCAACACTGTTGTAGATGCTGTCGCAAAGTTTGAATACCAGATCCGCCTTTGCGTCATTGTCGTATACTCCGCTGCTTGTTCTGAGATATCCGGCAGTCACTCCGCTCAGGATCTCGATATTGTTCATGCTGGACGGCTCGTCTACAACAGCTACATCATTATCTCCGCCGGTGTTAACGGTATAGATGACCGATACCGCAAGGGATATCTCCCTTTTGACCATTCCTTCGCCCGTACCGAGTACAAGCTTAAAGATATGATCCCGGCATTTCTTATCGCTCAGATCCAATGACAGCGTACGTGAATCAGCGCTCAGTTTGGCTATCTCCGAAACCGACGGGTAAATATCGGTTCCGGCCTGAGTAATGGGATAGTCATCCATATACAGGGTGTAAGCCACATCCCCACCCACGAGCAACGGTGAGGCTGTGTCTCCTACCATATACTGAACGGTGATCTTATCGGAGTAATCGATCTTCAGATCGCCCTTTGAAGCGGCAGATGCCCCTTCCAGATAACCGGATCCCACAGAAGTGGTATTGTACGCAACATAGGGAAGCCCCTTAGTGATGACGTTTATCACTGCATCAGCTTCTTCGACAGTATATTCAAATGTGACCGGTTTAAGTCCTTCCGCAGCTGTCCAGCTTTTACTCCAGGGGGTTACACCACCGATACATTCTGCCCGGTCAAACATATATTTGATCTCATCGGATATCACTGCCGAGATCGAAAGCTTATCACGGACGGAAATCCTGTACGTTCCATCCGAAGCCGGAATGAGATCCGTATCCGTGGTAACATTCCTTACCGCAACACCCGCATGCGATGCGTCGGATGGAATCGCCCCATCGATCTTAACGGTGAAGGTATAGCTCTTGAGTGCCGAAACCGTAAAGAGGATCTGACGCTGCTCCAGCCCCGATCCGGCCTTAACACCGCCCATTACTATTTTGACGGTCTTATTGGGAACGTTCGCAAAATTGATATTAAGTGTCCTGCTGTCGCTGCCCAGCGTAACAACTCCGGCCGAAGCCTTTGCCGTCGGTTCGGTATTGCCCGACTCTCCGACAAACGCCTCAAAGTCACCGGTCAGAATCTGTGCGGTCTCTCCCATCAGATACTGCAGTGTGACAGACTGATCATAGTTTACGCTTACGGGAGCCTCCTCCGTCGTGCCTATATATGTATACTTTGAACCGTCACGTTCGAGAAGGAGGTTGGGAAGTCCATCGGGAATAATGGTCAGGATCACGTCCGACTTGACAACATACGGCAGATCGACGAGATCCACATATGACTCCGATCCTCCTGCAGGGGTCACCTTTATCCGGCTGATGGAATATTTTGTCTCATAGCCTTCTTTAGGTTCGGCCTTGATCACTACCCCCGTACCATCCGGGACAACCATTTTACCCTCGGACAATGTCAGCGGCTTATCATTCGCATCTGTAATAGTCACATCGGCGATCGAAGACTTGTCAGCGTTTTCTTTATCCACCCTGACTGTAACGGTCCGCTCCGGAAGTGCCTGGATCTTATAAGTTAAAGTTTTTTTCGTGAGCGTATTGCCGTTGATACTGCCGATTGTAACTGTCAGCGTTCTCACCATGCCGCCGGCAGCCTTATTGAAATCCAGTTCAAGCGTATTACTCGTGTTATCCCAGGATGCCACCTCAGATAATTTGGGCGAAGTGGTTTCATCCAAAGTTCTCGCAACAGTCTGATCAACGTCCAGACCGGTCAGCGTAGCCGAATAATAGACGGCGCTGACAGTACCGTCAGCAGACATCTTAGCAAGACTCTGGATCGCTGAACCGCGGTAATACTGGACAGTGGCCCTGGAATTGAACGGGGTGACGGAGGAAGTGGTGTCGTATGTGTCGTTGAAAGCTTTGGTCGCAACCGCAACAGGGGATGCCCCGTCAAGTGAATACGAAAGATATGTCTTCTCCGACGTGGTAATATTTATACTTACACATCCGGCATACTTTGAGCCAGGAACCGTATCGGGAATTGTAGTATCCGAATTGAGAGTATAGGTAAATTCGTCCGGGCTAAGATCCTCATCCACAGTTTCATTTACTTCTACTTCCTTCAGTTCATACTGTTCTGTTTTCGAGTTTTTTATCTTTGAAGTGATCTTAACCTCAGTCTGGTCACTGACCTCGTATACATTGGTACTTCCGGAAACAGGAGACAGCAACGCAGATGTTCCGTCCTGGGCCACTTCTCTGATCTCAACTTCGGCAGCACTCAGTTCATCAGCCTGATCATTAGTGTCAACCGTAAGAGTGATCTGATAGAAGGGTACCGGATCCACCTCAAATACAAGCATTTTCCTTTCGAGAGCGGAATCGTCCTTCACTCCGAATACGACCTTGACCACATTGACAGTCGTCTTATCCATAGCAGCACACTGTCCGAAATCAATGATAAGCTTTGTTTTATCATCTACTCTGGCGACCTCCGAAAGCGAAGGAACATCCGGATCTGTTCTGGTAATGCCGACAAGCTTATTATCGTTCAGATAAATATCAAAATCGCCATTTGAGATCGGCCCTGATGACAGTAAAACCAAGGCATCATCACCTTTACGGTACTCAATGGATGCCTCTTCGTTATAGGCAACGTTTTCTACAGATGTGTCCGGCAGTTCGGTTGTTCCGTCCGTAGTGATAGTACCACCGATCAGTTCTTCGCTTCCGGTACTCTCCGGATACTTATAGGCCAGATATGATTTATCACTGGTATATATATTTACTTCAAAATCAGAACTGACAGTATAGCTTATCCTGGATGTTCCGGTAGCAGAAGCCTCAGTCTTGCTATACTCTACAGGATCAGCTGCTTCAATCTTTCCTATGGTAATCTTGTCCAGTGTATATTTCAGATCATTGGCATCTTCAACATAGGCTCTGATCCTGACAACGGGCTGCTGGGTTGTATCCGGAACTGCTATCAGATAATATGCCCCACTCGCGGACAGACTACCCCCCTCAACCTCAAAAGTGGTCTTGGATGTTGTATTACTGTGTGGATTGTTAAGTTTTGTTCCATTATCGTAATCATACACGTATAGCTTATAGCTGGCCGCAACAACGTTGAAAACGATATAACGCTTTTCAAGAAGCGAGTCAATGTTATCATCCGAATCCTTTCTGATGCCACCGATCTCGAGCAGAACGGTTTTACCCGGAATCTTAACATATTTCATATTAAGTGTTTTACCGTCGCCGGAGATGCTTATTACTTCTCCCTTCAAAGGTAATCCCGCTGCATCATCAACAGTGTCCGTGAGTTCGACACCATCTATTGATACTTTGTAATCACGGTCCAGTATCTGTGGCTGTCCATCTATCAGATACTGCAGATCGATAGACTCGTTGTACTCAACCGTAACATACTTACGTGCATCCGGGTCACTCTGAATCCCATAGGATTCATCACCGGAGATATAATTAATCACCGGTTCCGCAGTATCCTTCGAAATGTAAGAAATATAATTAAGAAGCTCCGTAGAAATATCTATCGTAACATCACGATCTGTATCGTTAAGTTTATATTTGAATTCATAATTTGTCTTATCTGAGGGGATAACTGTTTTTTCACTTCCCTCGGCATTGGTGATCGTTATCTTTGACAATCCGTACTTAAGTTTTTTAACTTTATCCGTTTCATCATCCGTGGAAACACGGATCAAGATTTCCGTATCTGTAGTAACGACAAACGAATCCGCTTTTTCATTAAGACGTGTAGTCTCCTCACTGTCATATACAAGTAATTTTGCATGAGTCGACTTTGCCGCATCCTCACCATCTATTTTCATGGTCACGACATAAGTGGGCACTTTTGTGATAGTTACGGACAGGATATATCCTTCAGAAACGGCCGTGGAGATCGGAGTTCCGCTGCCAACCTTCTGATCCATCGCCGATTTTGCTGCCGTCACGATACTTTTGGGAATCGTACACTTATAGATACCATATCCTCCGGAAGGAGCAACCAGCGGTGTAACCAGTGTACCACCTACATTATATATTATGTCTGTTTCATATGTTCCGGTTTTTAAATTCCCCGAACTATCTTTATATGTCCAGCTGACTTCTTTGATCACGTCCTGTGATCTGAAGGTAAAAGCAATATCCCGGGCTGTACCGTCGGTCCCTGTATAATATCCTCCTGTGACGGCATCGGAAAAATTAAAGTTTGACGAAGCAGATTGTATATCAACGCCATCGGTAAAGGTAACTGCGTAAGATGAATCTGCCGAATTTGTGATCCTTAACAGTCCCTTTTCACCAACTCCTGTAGAATCCTCGCTCCCCTGCCATACCTTATATCTGTAAGGAGCGTATTTTAATTTGATCGATCCGTGATAAGCTATTCCATTGCTTGGTTTGATGATGCATCTGGCTGTATTCTGAGTATCAGGACTGAATGTCTGAACAGCATTGTTGTTCGATGAATCATTAGTCAGCACCGCCGAATCAAAATACACATTGTAATCACCTGTGTTGATCGTATCCAGATCTATATATCCACCGTCGGGAACTGTGATCGCTACCGGTGATGCACCGGATTTTGGTATAGATGAAACATTTTGCGCAGCAGTATATATGCTGCCGTCAGGATTATATACCGTATAATGCAATGACGGTTTGGTAGGATTATCCCCGAGTGCATCCGAGATCTCATCATCCGCAAGAGAAAGGGTGACGGTATGAGTAGCCTTCACATCAGGCGTTATTGTAATTACCTTTGCGCCGTCCTTAATAGAGTTAGCAAGAGTGGTCAAGCCAAAATCACATGTATATAAGTTTCCTTCACGATTGATAGTACCGGAAAGTACCTGCTTGCCATTATCTCCAACATATGAAGGTGTTGGCTTCTCAGTTCCCCATTCCAAATTGTAATCATTACCTGCTACAAGGGATAAAGTTACTTTTGTAGAATCCTTGGCATTGGCATATATAGTCCCATCAGAAGCAGTAACGGATGATTCTGAGACACCTTTGATAGATGTAGCTTTATATCCATTGCCGTATGTAGGAAGTGAAACAGTGCCGTCTTCAATTTTTAATTGGGCTGCGGTCAGCACGACAGTTGGTATGCTGCCTGTTGGAACTTCTATCTTATAATTATCATTGGATACAGATACTCCATTCACAAAGACAAACCAACTGTCATCCACGGTTGTTGCAGCAGTCACCCTGAAGTACATCTTACTGGCAACCTCTGATTCCCAGGTGATCTCAGCTTCATGAGCAGTTGCGGCAAATTTAACCGTTTTAGTATCTACGATAGCATCTCCGGACTCATCTAATACTTTATACGTGAATCCATCTATTGCAGAAAAAATACCTCTGTCGACTTTAACAGTATATTCTTCCCCTGCTCCTTGATTCTCTATTTCTTCAGAATCAATATCTGAATAATATACATCCGTGCCATCATAAGAGTTAGATGAAAAAGTCACCCCCGTGTCATTTACGTCAGAAGCTATTTCAGTCTCCGTCTGAATATCTGCATCCTCAACATTCAAAGAACTGGTTTGATTGACTTCAACATCTTCATCAATAATTGTTTTGTCAAACATGGTATTTATTTCATTGACAGGTTCCTTCGCCATTGCCCCCTCCGGCAACGCAGTAAATATCAGCAATGCAGCTAATGCCCCTGCTATGATCCTTTTACTTGTGGTATTCTTTCTCATCTCATGTCTCCCCGTTTATGCTAACCCGCTCTCAATGTTTCCCTTTTCCCGGAAAAAGTACTTTTCATCTAAACCATCAATAATATCAGGAGAAAAGCCCTACCCCATGCAATATATCATAATAAAATTTTGCTTTACCCTCACCTGATATGACAACCGCTTTTCCATATCGGAGTTGATATCATTCGCAACACAATATACACACTCCGTACATATTATCGGATAAATTCGGTATTTTCTTTACTGTTTCGAACTTTTCTGTAAATTACATTTTATCGCAATTTTACGCAAAAAAAAAGCTCCGAACCGTAGCAGGACTAAACATCTGCCGCTGTTAAAAAGCCCGGCTCAGCGCTTATACGGCGTTGAGTCGTGGCATGTATGTCTGCAGATGTTTTCTTTTGTTCGGAAACACCTTGAATGTAATGGTTTGCAAATCCTTCGATGTGTCATCCGAGCAGTCATCACGGCTCCTCTTGTTGATGTCATCAGTACAAGTTACAGTAGTCCCCAATGCGGCTTCATCCATTCAGCCGCTCCCGGATTCTATGATTAACGTCATCCAGGGCTAAGGATTCATTCTCTTCTGATTTTTTTATATACAGGCTCACGTCAATCGATCCCGATTTACCGTCAGACTTGTCCACCGTGGCCTTTACCTGCACCGCCTTTCTTTCAAAAAGCGGAACTATTCCAAACAGCAGCCTGTCGTCCTTAAATGAAAGATACCCCAGTTCGGAGCCGGACTTATCCCTCACGTACAGCCGATGATCTCTCACGGCGGCCGGATATAGCAGACTACCGGCCTTTGGACGGCTCGCCCCGGGCGAAAGTTCCAGCATCGTTCCGCAGTAATAGACGTTTTCCGACTCTCCCTTTTTCATGAGGGACAAGGCCATGTCCACTCCAAAAAACTGACCGGCGATCAGATACATAACGTCAGCAAGCAGGCTCATGTCGTCCGACCGGTCTAAGTTTTTGGTTTCATCATCCTCAGCGATTATTCCTTTGGCGCAGGCATGGAGGCTTTTTAGAAATAACGGAAACTCTTCATCGGGCATCCACATGAACCGCCCATTATCTATGGTTACCAGCCCTATCCGGTTTCCGTCGGAATCATCATAATACTGATAGATATCCCTTGGAGCATATGCGTTTGGGTTTTGTGGTGCATTCCACCTGATCCGGGATTTTTCCTTAAGTTCATTACGCCGCTTCTCATCTTTGTGATGTTCGAGCAGATATTCATAAGCCCGGTTTATCTCGTGAGCCTCATACGGATACTCATGGTTTTCCACGGAATCAGGATGAGTGAGCATCATCAGGGCGTGATACCGTTTTTTGAGTTCCTCTTCCGAGACGTCGGATTTCACGTTCAGTATGGCGCATGCCCGTGTCTTATTCATCATAAGTTTTTGAATTCCCATTTTCTCTCATTGCATGGCCATAAGCTGTTTTTTCATGTCCTGAAGCAACTTCAAGGGTATAGGATACGATGCCCAAATCCACATGGCTAAATGGGCCTTTTTTGATGAAATGCGGGCAACTTCACCCTGAAGGTCGATCACGAATTTTTGCTGATTGATGGCAGTGGGCGCGAGTAAGGCTGCCTCCACGCCCGTCTTAACCCACTCAGGCATGTCCGACGCGGAGATCGGAACGCTCTTGTACTGCCGAACGCTATGCCTGTTTTTAATTGCTTCTCTGATATCCATGTTGCTTTCTTTTGGGGACACCTTAGGAACTGTAGCGAATCAATTTAGTAATTCTGCTACAGTTCCTTAACTGAATCTATGTCTTTTCACGCACGCATGATCCTGGGGCTGCATGATCCCATGACCGCGTTTCACATGAGCGCGAAATCACTCGGCAACACGTACTCCCATGACCACTAAAGCCTTTGATCATTCGTTCGGGCGTGTAAAAAGACTCAGCTTGGAAATGAAATCCTCCAGAATATATCTGGAATCCACGTCCTTATAAATCCGGATCACGGGATTGTCCTGTTTCTTTTGAGATGTGGTATCATCACGCACAAAGGGGGCGCTTGCCTCTTCGAAACGTCCGCAACCCGGATTGATCGCTATGGCGATGGCCGGCGAATCACCCAGCGACCAGCTCTCACCGGCAGTCCATCCGGCTCCTTCCGAGAGATTGTACGTCATCAGGTTTTCATACAGATGCCTGCCGATGTCTCCGCAAGGTGCAATTCGTCGCTTGATCTCAGCAATCCCGATGTTCACGGTTGTATAAACATATGACGGCACGAGCCAAAGGGTAATCCGGCTGCTCAGGACTTCGTTAGCCGCGACTACATCATTGCCTGCATTAAACTCCCTAAATGGTGCCGGACCATAATTGGTTCCGTGAGTTCCGATCCATATGACGATCATCCTGTCCTTAACTCCAGGATCTTCCCTAAGCGCCTTTGCCACATTGGTAATGGCTCCCTGACAAAGAACGAAAAGCGGGGAATCGTCTTCCTTTTTTGCCTCATTGATAATGAACTTCACGCCCTCAGAGATGTCCTCATCCTCCTGCAGCGGACCTTTTTGGCCCATAAACGCAGGCACTTCCATATCCATTGCATCAAGTATCGTCCGGATCTCATCAAAGCTTCTCTCCATTGATCCCGGCTGGTTAAAATGCTCAGCAATGATCCCTCTGACGATCAGTTTTGGACTGAGCAAGGCGTGAACTATGGCAAACGGATCATCCGCCTCGCACGCAGCATCCGTGTCCACGATGACTCGTATCTTTTTATTTTCCGGTATCTCAAAAAGTACTTTCGACATAATTAAATTTTCTCCTCCCGGATGTCCTTCAAGACACAAGTTACCACGGATGGGAACGTGTCTGTTCTGAAGGACATGGATGTCCTTCAAGACACAAGTTTACCTCATCCCACTTCAATTGAAAATGATCTTTTTATCGTGTAATTCATATCTTGACATACTCCGCGGGAATCGCGTATACTCGACTCAATTCATAATCTATCGATCAAATCGTTCGATATTCATTATTCGCCATCTACAATTACATATCACTTTCTTAGGAGGAACTACTATGAATTCTTCTCAATTATTTGACTTTTTGATCGCAGAGCAAGGTCATCTGGAAGAAATGATCGGGCTTGTTCAACAACGATTGGCCAATGCTCCGGAGGGGAAACTTCACCAGATGATCAATCATCGCAAATATGTGCAATCATATGTTTATCTCGAGGAACATGGCACAAGAAAATATATTCCCAATAATAATTCTGATCTTATACAACGGCTTGCACAAAAATCTTACGATAAACAAATTCTGGAGGTGATGCAAAAACGACTTGATTGTGTGGCCAACACAGTATCTGTATATCGTACAAAAGACCCGGACGATATACTTTCAAATATCCCTGATTCCAGGAGAAATCTAATCACTCCCATTGATGAACCAATCGATGATTATTACATTCAGAAATGGAAATCCCAAAAGCATCCCGGTGAAAACACATATGAAATAAACACAAACATATATACGGAGGCAGGGGAACATGTACGTTCCAAGTCAGAGAAAATCATAGCTGACAAATTCTACGGGAAAGATATCCCTTATGTCTATGAGCCATTATTGACTCTCAGACACCAAATAAAGATTACTCCGGATTTTGTATTACTAAACAAGCGTACCCGACAGGAATTCTACTTTGAGCACTTCGGAATGATGGACAATCCGGAGTACAGCTCAAAAGCAATACATAAAATAGAAATGTATCAGAATTCAGGGTATTGGTTTGGAATGAATCTTTTGTATACATTTGAGACGTCATCAGAAATGTGCGATATGAGGCTTTTAGATACAATGATACAAAACTACCTTATATGATCGGAAGGAATAACTAACGAATCTACAATTACCGGGCTGTGATGGTAATGCGATCGCTAGCGGGCTCTCGGTTACCTGCAGATTTCTCGATTTGCCAGTTGCTGATGGTAACGCACTCACTCGCGGGCTCCCGGTTACCTGCAGATTCCTCGATTTGCCAATTCCTGATGGTAACGTGCTCGCTCGCGGGCTCCCGGTTACCTGCAGATTTCTCGATTCGCCAGTTTCTGATGGTAACGTGCTCGCTCGTGGGCACCCGGTTACCTGCAGATTACTCGATTTGCCAGTTGCTGATGGTAACGTGCTCGCTCGCGGGCTCCCGGTTACCTGCAGATTCCTCGATTTGACAGTTGCTGATGGTAACGTGCTCGCTAGCGGACTCTCGGTTACCTGCAGATTTCTCGATTTGACAGTTGCTGATGGTAACGCACTCACTAGCGGGATCCCGGTTACCTGCAGATTCCTCGATTCGCCAGTTTCTGATGGTAACGCACTCACTAGCGGGCTCTCGGTTACCTGCAGATTCCTCGATTTGACAGTTGCTGATGGTAACGTGCTCGCTCGCGGGCTCCCGGTTACCTGCAGATTCCTCGATTTGACAGTTGCTGATGGTAACGTGCTCGCTCGCGGATTCCCGGTTACCTGGCCTCTGCAAACAAACCCCGGCAGACATCATGCTGTCCACCGGGGAATTATACGTAATACTATATTAACGATGTCAGGAATAAAAGGAAATTTGAGCTTGATCTGATATACGGACTGCTCCGTTTTGCGCCTGTTGATCCTAATACCATACTAATGAAATACCTGCTATTTCAGCCTATGCCAAAAGCTATTTTCACCTCAACCGGAGTATGCCCCGTAAGCGACACCGATCGCGAATCAGGCGCGGAACACCCCACATGCAGGATATATGAATCACCGGGATGTATACGGCGTCCGTCGTCTGTTACCACGGTAAATGCCGGATCACTGATCCCGATCTCAACGCCGGCACGCTGACCGGCCTTGATATTGATACGTTTAAATGCTCCCAGCACGGGATGAAGCGGAGCATCCTGGGAATCCGGGTATTCAACATAAACCTGTACAACCTCATCGGTATCGGTTTTGCCGGAATTATAAACCTCAGCGTTAATTACGGCTTTATATATCTCACCATCATCCGCTACCCCTGCCTGATGTTCACGGTCTGCTGCCGACACTCCTGTTTGGGTAACAGAGGCTCTCTCCACAAATACGTCGCTGTAGGTAAGCCCGTAGCCAAACGGATACTGGGCTTCTCCCTCGATATATTTATAGGTACGTCCCTTCATACTGTAATCAGTGAAATCAGGAAGCGGGTATGAGCTGTCATAGAAGGTAAGGGGCAGCTTGCCGGAAGGCGATATCTTACCGAAAAGTATATCAGCGATCGCACGGCCGCCCTGTGAACCCGGATACCATGCCTGAACAACTGCATCGAAATGGTCGGACACGAAGCTCAGATCCATTGCTGACCCTGTCATATTTAGTACGATCACAGGTTTATCCATGCCGGCAAGGGCTTCCGCCAGTCTTCTCTGTGACTCGGGAAGAAGCAGATTGTTCTTATCTCCCGAAGCATAGCTGTTGCCGGTGTCACCCTCTTCTCCCTCAAGAGTTTCATCGAGTCCCAGTACCAGCACAACCACATCCGAATATCCGGCTACCGTCAATGCCTCGGATATACGATCACCCACACATGCAGACAGAGGCTCGGTCTTATCCTTGAACATGTCGCATCCCTCGGAGTAAAGGATACGCGCCCGTCCACCGACTGCCTCACGAATTCCCTGCAGAACGGTAACATATTCCGAGCTTGTGCCGTGGTAATTCCCGATCAACGCCGCCCTTGAATCCGCATTGGGACCGATCACTCCGATAGTTTTGATCCTGTCTGCATCCAAAGGCAATAATCCGCCTTTATTCTGAAGGAGCACAACAGACTCCCCCGCCGCACGCCTCGACAGCGCAATATGTTCCGGCGCTTCAACGACAGTATACGGCACAAATCCGTAGCCGTATGTCGTATGTTCATCAGTATCTGTCTCTGATTTCAAAACAGTAGATTCAGCCGGAACAACACTCGAACCCGTTTCTTTTATTCCGGCCTCCTTCACATCGGTTTTTTCTCCGACAGAGTTTTCTATTCCCAGTAAAAATCTGGTAGTATACAGTCTTACAGCAGCTTCCGTGATCTGCTCCTCAGTGATAAGCCCATCCTCAAGTGCGCTCATCAAATGCAGATAGGTATTGCCGCAGTTCAGATCACAGCCGTTGCCGAGAGCCAGAGCAATCGACTCCTCGGGGGTAGAAGTAACCATATGTCTGGTGTGGAAATCGGCAATTGCCCAGCAGTCACTGACCACATGTCCTTTGAAGCCCCACTTGTCACGAAGAATATCAGTCAGCAGAGTCTTGCTTCCGCAGCAGACTTCTCCGTTGGTGCGGTTATATGCTCCCATAACGGATTCCACATCGCCTTCCTTTACCAACGTCTCAAATGCGGGAAGATAAGTCTCTTCCATATCTTTGGCATTGGCCACCGCATTGAATTCATGACGTACGGCTTCCGGTCCGGAGTGGACGGCGTAATGCTTGGCACATGCCGCAGCCTTGATATTTCCTTCCTCGCCCTGCAGTCCCAAAACAAACGCAAGTCCAAGCCGTGATGTCAGATACGGATCTTCTCCGAGAGTTTCATGTCCGCGTCCCCATCTGGGATCTCTGAATATATTGACATTGGGTGACCAAAAGGTCAGTCCCTTATAGATATCGTGATCATCTTCGTGAATCGATGCATAATACTTTGCCCGGCCTTCTTCGGCTATACACTCGCCCTCGGCTTTGACCAGATCGCTGTCAAACGTTGCCGCCATTGCTATAGCCTGAGGAAATATCGTTGCAACACCTGCGCGAGCTACACCGTGAAGTCCCTCATTCCACCAATTGTATGCCGGAATACCGAGTCTGTCGATTGGAAGTGCATCGTAACGAAGCTGTGAGCACTTCTCTTCTACGGTCATCTTTGATACCAGCTCTTCTGCCCTGCGCCTGGCTTCCGCACGCGCTGCGGATCTTTTTTCGTGCATATTCATATTACTCCTCCTCGTTCCTCGCCTTCGGCGATATTCCGCTAAGCTCCTTGTTCCGGGTTGATCGCAGATCAACCCTTCACTGCTCCGGCGGTAAGACCCTCAACGATCTGGTTTGCAAAGCAGCAGTAAACTATGATCGTAGGGATAACGGCGATTACGATTGCGGCAAACATCTGGCAATAATTCGTATGATACGGACCTACGAATTTAGTAAGAGATACGGGCAGTGTTTTCTTGGCCTCTTTGGAGATAAATACCATAGCCAGGAGCAGCTCGTTCCAGTTGCTGACAAACGACATCAGACCTGTTACCATGAATCCCGTTTTTGCAAGTGGAAGCGCGATCGTACCAAACATCCTGTAAATGGAGCATCCGTCTATGACCGCAGATTCAAAAAGCTCATTAGGTATGCTTTCGAAGAATCCTACCATGATGTAAATCGTGATCGGCAGCGAGAATGTTACATACGGAATGATGAGTCCGATCAGCGTGTTGCTCAGGTGAACCTTTGAGAACTGGATAAACAACGGAATCAGCACACAGTGCACAGGGATCATCATACCTATCATGAAATATGTCAGAGTCAGCTTTGCAAGCTTAAATCTGAGCTTGGCGATCGCGAAAGCTGCCATGGCACCTATGATCATTGACACGATCAGGGTTATTGAGCAGACGATGAAGGAATTCAGCGTAGCTTTTCCCAGATTACCCATTGTCCAGGAATATGAATAGTTCTCGAACATTGGTCTGGCGGGAAGTGCCCAGGGGGACAGCGTCAGAGTTTTGTCATCCTTAAGAGATGTAATGCCGACCCATGCAAGAGGAAGCAGATATATGAGTGCAAGGATCGTCAGGAAAATGTAAATAAAGAACTGAACAACTTTTGTTTTTTTGCTGGCTACTGATATAGTCTCTGTCTTTGCCATTTCTTTCACCTCGTATTTGGTCATACCTATTCTCTATGTAGGATTGATTAATTCAATCTCTCCTTAGCAACCTACGGCAAGATACTGCTCCTGAACCTACATATCATAGCTGTCAACCTTGACAAACTTATTGATCAGGAACGTCACGATCAGACACATGATCAGCAATATCACTCCGATCGCCGAGCCGTAACCCAGCTTATTGTATTTGAATGCCTGATCGTAAAGGTGTGTTGCAAGTACGTGTGCCTTGTTGCTTAAGAATCCCTCGGGCACCATGTTATATACCAGATCGAAAAACTTCAGCGAACCGATCGCATTAAGTGACATCGCGGTAGCTACCATAGGTCTGATCAGCGGAAGCGTTATCCTGAAAAACGCCTGGCTTTTGGTGCATCCGTCAATTGCAGCCGCTTCATAGATGTCGTTGCTGATACCGGCTATCTGCGCCATGTAGAGCATCATCGACTGGCCGACATACTGCCACAACGCCACACATGAGATAACGATTATCGGAAGTATGATATATCCGTCCGTGTTAAACAGCCACTGCGGTCCCTGGGTACAATCCTCAAGGAAGCCCAGCGAAGCAAGCATCTGGTTGATACCGAGCTTGGGAGTGAATACGAACATCCACAAAAGTCCGAGTGCGGCAGACGAGAGCACACAGGGCAGATAATAGATGTTTTTGAAAAGATTACGTCCGCGCTTGATGTTCGTGAGCAGAGCCGCGAGAACAAGTCCGAGTATCAGCTGGGTCACGCAGGAGAAGATCATGAAAAACATGGAATTTCTAACCGCGATCCTCATGGTTTTATCTTTGGTAAAAAGCTTGACGTAATTGTCGATACCGGTAAATTGTATCGGATAATTGGTTTTGTAATTGCAGAAGGAATAATAGACTGCCTTACAGATCGGTATGAGCAGCACAAGCGTAAATAAAATGAACGCAGGTGCTATAAAAAGGACTATTGCTTTCTTGTTTCTTAACAGTTTATCCATGATAACCCCCTTTGTTTTTACGGTTGCTGACCCTTATACAGTGGATCGGGAATGGGACGAACCCGTTATCGGCTTCCGGATCCGTTTCGGAATCTATCGGCTGACATGTGTTTTTCGATCCCCTATATAAAGGTCAGCACCCTTTTGGGTGCCGGCCTTTAGTTCGTATGTTCAACTTACCAAACGTTCATCTCGTAGTAATCCTGAATCGGCTGAAGTGCTGTAGCAGGATCCTCGCCCTTGAAGATCTCTACGAAGCAGTTATCGAATGTTGAACCTGCTTCGGTATCCGCAAGTGACTCATTATAGAATCCGAAGGTTGCATTTGCGCTCTTGAATACCTCCATAACATATGCAAGTTCCGGAGGAGCTACTGCTGCGTCATACTGTACGCTCGTTACAGGGATCTTACCGCCAACCTCTGCAGTATATTTCTGAGCAGTGTCATCGGTAAAATACTTCATAAGCTGTACAGCTGCTTCGGGATGAGCGGATGTTGCGCTCATAGCCAGAGAGTCGGACTTGGCGATCACTCTGTTGGGATCTGCCGAAGAACCTGTTACTGCAGGGAATGCGAATACACCAACCTTGTCAGCAAAGCCTTCTTCGCAGTTACCGTTGATCTGACCGATAGCCCATGAACCCTGGATAAGGATTGCTGCTTCACCGTTGTAGAATGCTGCGGTAGCGATATCGTTGTCATCGCCTGCTGCCGTAGGCTGGAAATATGCGCTGAGCTGCTGGATCTGCTTACCGGCATTGATAACTTTTTCATCCATCCAGTCAGTATTGTGAGCTGCTACATCATCAAGGTTCAGACCGTTTCTGTCACACAGATAACCTGCTACCATCGACAGACACCAGGCTGTACCTGCGGAAATCGTGATAGGTGTGTAACCTGCATCCTTAAGCTTCTGGCAAGCGTCAAGCAATTCATCAAAAGTCTTGGGAACGGCTGCCCCGGCAGCCTCGAACATCTCTGTGTTATAGAAAACACAGGCTGCTGCGATATTAAGCGGAACAGCATAGATGCCTTCTCCCGAAGGAGCTTCACTGCCGTAAGTTCCGCCTGCGAATACGGCATCGGAGGTGAATGTATCCTTCCAGCCGTCAGCAAGTGCGTCATCAAGCTTTGCAGCTACGCCGGGCAATACATAGTCGTCAAGGTTGGGACCGGGCGAAACTATAAACACATCGGGAGTCTCTCCGGCTGCTACCAGAGCGTTCAGCTTGGTATAATATTCTTCAAGGTTCGTGGTGATAGGTGTGCAGTGATACTGACCTTCAAAATCTGCATTGAATCTGTCGATAGAGTCCTTATAACCCTTGGTGATCAGATCCGATGAAGCCTCAAGATCATCCCATACCATGAAGGTGATCTCTTCTACATCACCGCTTGCCGCAGGTGTCTCAGCTGCTGTGTCGGCAGCGGTATCTGCTGCGGGTGTTTCTGCCTTAGGTTCATCAGCAGGAGCACTTTCGGCTGCTGTTGTCTCTGTACTGCCTGTGCTCGCGGGAGCCTCTGCGGTGGATCCGCATCCGGTTACCATTGAAGCTACCATAACAGCGGAGAGAAGAACTGAAACAATTTTCTTATTCATAATTTTCCTCCTTTATGAATGGTTTTGTTTCTTTTCACGTCTCAGATCACATCCTTGTAATTTGACACATCCATGTATGCAGATCGTGAGTTGAAACGTCGCTAGGATCTGTTACGGAATCAAAAGTGATTACCGAACAGCTCTTTAATGAAAATATAACATTGAAATATTGCGTATGCATTTCAATAATTGACCTTGAATTATCAATTCTTGCTATCATATTTTATAAAAACAAACAAATTTTGCTGTCAAAAATGCAATTCGTGCTCGCATATGATACAATTATTTTAATAAAACATAAACCTCAGAGTAATTAATTAGAAAATTAGCTAAATTTAAAGCAATAATTCAGCTCGCTTTTATCTATAGAAGAAAGAGTTGAAAAAGAAGAAAGAGAATCCGTTAAATGATAGAGAACCTGCAGGGAATATTTGAAACCGTCAACTTTAAAGAAGATACGCATCTCCGGCTGTATATAAATGATAAGGTCGAGGATTATCCGGCTCACTGGCATGCACCGATGGAGATAATCATGCCGTTGGAAAGCTACTATATCGTGGAGTGTGCCAATCACAGATTCGAACTCAACGAGGGGGATATTCTGGTGATATTCCCATGTAATCTGCATACGATATATGCACCTCCCCATGGAAAGCGGATCATCTTCCAGCCTGACGTCGCTCCTCTTCGGCAGCTGACGGAGGTCGGAGCCGCTCTGTCCCTGATGGCTCCTGTTCGACTGATCACCAGATCAAACGCTCCGGATGTTTATTCGGATATCAGACAGCTTCTGCTCGAGATAGTAGACGAGTACCAATACTCGTCATATCTGTCCGAAGCCGTTATATACAGCAAGCTTTTGCAGATTTTTGTATTGATGGGACGTTATCATGCAACAAATCTGGGCGACTTTGATGTTGCTCCCGACAAAAGGCAGGAGTATACCGAGAAATTTCTTGCGATCTGTGATTATATTTCAGCCAACTGTACGGAAAATCTGAATCTGGATGAGATGGCCGCTTTGACAGGATTCTCGAAATTCCATTTCAGCCGTCTGTTCAAGCAGTTTTCCGGACAGACCTTTTACCAGTATCTGAGCCACAAGAGGATCGAACATGCAGAGCTGCTGCTCGCCAAGCAGGAAATGACGATCACGGACGTTGCAAATGAATCCGGGTTTGAAAGCCAGTCGTCGTTTATCAGGATGTTCAAATTGATAAAGGGCATGACGCCGACACAATTCCGTAGGATGTATATCAATTAAAGCAGTGCATCGGGGACGGTTCTCCGAAATACCACTTAGGAAATACTGATTTATTAAGGAACTGTAGCGAATTGTCTTCGCTTCGCTAATCCACACGATATACCGTAAACCGGTTCGCGATCCTGTCCACCGGACTGATCCGGACATCGATACCTATATCGTCATAATGATCGGAAATCCAGTTCCCGTCATATTCATCGGAAATGATCACAAAGACATTATCCGCATCCAAAAGGCTCTGTCCGATATCTTCAATACCATAGTGAGCCAGCTTGCTTCCAAGCAGAGGGGAATTCATTGCCCAGCCGCCTATGATATCATAATTCTTAAGCTTTCCCGTGGACGGAACAAAGATTTTTTCATTAAAGGTTTCCCCATCAATGATCGTGGAATACACATCCTCCCAATAAAAATTCCCGGGATGGTCCATGCAGTATTCGTCTATAGCTTTGGCATATCCGTTTATCTCATCCTGTGCGGAGACTCTGCGCTGCAGCCCGGAATACGTCCCCGGAACCGTCAGTAGGCCGCAGATTATCAGCAGCACGGCAGAGGTCATCTTAAAAAACGCCCTGTCTTTGATTCTGCATGAGATCTGATTCAACAGCATTCCGAAAAGAAGCATTGCCTCGATGATATAGAGCGAATGTACTATCCTGGCCGGTTCCCTGCGCCCGTAAATAATAAAGATCCAGGCCACGGATCGCATCAGGGCCAGCGGAATGATATTGGAAAACAACAGAAGCAGACGATCGGAGGGCTTCATATCCCGGCGTATGCACATAGCCATTATCACTATGACATACAGAACAAAAACCAGCATTACATACACGCCGTCACTGAAATGAAGAATCCTGTAGAAATATTCGTGAAAACTCTGTCGCAGACGTAAGGAAAACGTTTCCGAACGCAGCTCCTCGGCGTAAGATGCTACCCGGCGCATCATATCCGCGTTTATACGATCATCTATTCCGTAATCGTAGATCTGAAGCAGTCTGACCTGTGATCCGGAAATACCCTCCTGCTCGTAGAAGGTGATATTCTCACTGTTGTGATCCGGAATAAACTGATAGTCATACAATTCCGTCCTTGCATCAAACTCGTCCAAAAAAGCTTTCCAATCCGGTCCCGAATATGCCGCCTTGTCGATCCCAAAAGAGATCAGCATAAGCAGAAATGCAGTACTGACTGCAATGATATAGCTGATCAGAATTCCCGATTTCGGATCACCCGA
The DNA here is from genome assembly GCA_017460885.1 of Lachnospiraceae bacterium. Taxonomy (GTDB): domain Bacteria; phylum Bacillota; class Clostridia; order Lachnospirales; family Lachnospiraceae; genus XBB2008. Next base: position 21,961 of record JAFUAB010000043.1, on the reverse strand, counting down.
TGAAGACATCTTATCTTTGCCGGAATCCCGGTCTGCATCATAAGGCGAAGAGAGCCCTCTCCGATCACGAACCAGCGAAGAAACAGCCGCAACGCATACATAAGGCAGCATAAGAACCATCATCTCGGAACGAAGCTGAAATCCCAGCACGATCAGGACAACCGGAATGACAGCATGTTTCAGGAATTCTTTACGTTCAAGGCCCGCAGGGATCGTGACTATCAGAAATCCCGCGGCACCGGCCATAAACGACACCGTGACCGTATATTGGACCATAACAAGATGCGGCAGAAGAAGATCAAGGCAGAACAAAACAGAGATCAGAACAGTACTCGCTATACCCGATATCCTATCCGCCATCTCAAGAGACCTTTGGATAACGAGAAAAACACAAAGGTACTGTATGCCCACAAGAAAAAGACCATACCAGGGCACTGCGCCCGTGATACGGTACAAAAGAGAAAAGCAAAAGCTGATCGGAGCCAGCATCTGTACATTGAGGGCAGACGGATAACCCATATAGGCTCCGGACAATATATCCTTCATCAGTACGTCGTCATTGAACTCGTAGTAATAGTCAAATACGATGCCGACGAACACCATCAGTATCAGAGAAACCAGCAGCGATAATATAAATTTATAATTTGATAATTTTTTCATTATCAGGAATATACGTGCCGCAAATGTCGCGCCGAAATACACAGACGGGCGATCTGTCAGTCATAAAACTCCCGGATACAATCGCAGATATACTCTACATCATTTGCTCCAAGACTGTAATACATGGGGAGCCTGAGCAGTCTCTCGCTCTCACGGGTAGTATATCTGTCCTCCCCGTTGAAACGTCCGTATCTGACCCCGGCTGGTGCCGAGTGAAGCGGGATATAATGGAATACGGACAGGATATCCTTATTCTTCAAATGATCGATCAACAAGGTCCTCTCCTTTATATCGCGGCATTTTATATAAAACATATGAGCGTTGTGAACGCATTCCTCGGGAATATACGGCAGTTCGATCAGGTCTCTGTCGGCAATCGCGGATAACAGCTCGTAGTACTGATTCCATCTGGACATACGGGCAGAGGTGATCTCATCCGCGAGTTCAAGCTGTGCATAAAGATATGCCGCATTCATGTCACTGGGCAGATAGGAGGAACCGTAGTCCTGCCAGCGGTATTTATCCACCTGACCACGATAATACTTACTGCGGTCGGTTCCTTTTTCACGGAATATCTCGGCTCTCTCCACATAAGATTCATCCCGCATCAGCAGAGCCCCGCCTTCGCCGGAACTGAAGTTTTTGGTCTCGTGGAAGCTATAGCATCCGAAATCGCCGATAGCGCCCAGCGCGCGTCCTTTATACGTGGCCATCACACCCTGAGCAGCATCTTCAACAACAGCCAGACCATGCCTCCTGGCAATATCCATGATCGTATTCATCTCGCAGCCTACCCCTGCGTAATGCACCGGTACTATTGCCCGCGTTCTGTCCGTTATAGCGTCTTCTATCAGCGTCTCGTCTATATTCATGGTATCGGGACGTATGTCAACAAATACGGCAGTTGCGCCGCGCAGCACAAAGGCATCCGCAGTAGATACAAAGGTGTATGAAGGCATGATCACCTCATCGCCGGGCTTAATGTCAAGCAACAGAGCGGCGAGCTCGGTGGCATGCGTACAGGATGTAGTCAAAAGAGCCTTCGCGGTACCGGTCTTTTTTTCAATCCATTCGGAACACTTTTTTGTAAAAGGACCATCGCCGCAGATCTTCTGATTTTCAACCGCTTCGCGAATATATTCTATTTCCTTGCCCGTATAGGGCGGTACATTAAAATTTATCATAGCCATATTGTTTCCATTCTATCACTTATTGCCGATTATGTCATTATTCAGGATCCGGACCGACAGCCTGATCCCGCTGTCTGCATACATACACGGAATAAGCATCATTGCTGTATTCCTGAGTATATCCGCAGTCACGGATCACTTTAACCAGATCGTTCAGCTTGGTGTCCGCAGCATATTCATCTCTGTCGATCCCGAAGTAATCTATGGCAGCATCATCCCCGCTCTCCCATGCCGCAACGGGAAGAGTTACCACGATCACGGGAAGGTTCTCGCCGTACTGTCCGGGGGCAAATACCGCATCCATATCCCTTTTCCATTCGGAATAATTATAACTGTCCAGGTCCGGCCAGAAGGTAGTCAGCGCGCTCGGCATATCCAGCAGATATCCCATTCCCGGTATATCTCCGTAGGTGATCAGCGTATCTCCGTCGGTTTTGATCGAATACATGTGATCCATAAGTCCCTGCAGGCTCTCCGCATTAGCAGATGTGGTGCGTATCCCGGCTGTGCGGTCATATCCGTTTACATACGCATCACGGGGTTCCCCGTATATCCCGTCGCCGAAGGCAAAGCTGAAATGAAATCCAACGCTCTGGATCAGGGTACCGGCAAAAAGCACCCCCGTTGTAATGAACAGTGCCACAGACAAACTCCTTACTATCCTTTCTGCCGGATCACGCGAACCACCCAGTGACTCCTCCGGATATTCTGCCGCCGGGCTCACATCTGCTCGCTTCGGGATACTGTTTTTTATCCCTCCGATCACGATCCACAGAACCACCGGAGCCACTATAAACAGATTATTAACGATCGGGTACAGACCGTTGTTTGAGCCGATGCATGTAATATAGATCATGATAAGGGCAAGCAGTACGAGGATCCTGCAGTCTGTCAACCGGTCATCGGAATCGGCCTCCCGATATGCACCGTACGCATCCGGTATGCCAGCCGGCGCCACCCGCAGAATGATACGACACCCCCGCTCGCCCATACATGCTATACACAGGATCGTGGCAAAAAGCAGTAAGATCACAGCCCAGAAATACATACTGCGATACTCATAATACGAAAGGCCGAACATTCCCCGGCCATAGCAGATGCGGATAACAAGTGCCATGATGCATATCGGCACCGCAACCGCCGGTATATGCCCCGGCGTAAATACCGTCCTGCCGTTCTTACCACCGTTAGCGGATGCGGATAAATTTAGTGTCAGCAGAACCGTCCCGGCGACACACACACAGCCTAAAAGCCAGAAAACGATCCAACGTCCGGCATATATGTAATCCTCAAACATTGCCGTGATCATGGCTGCGGGCTTGTAGTCCACCGCCTTATCGGTCATGGCAAACATATTATGGATCATCTCGAAATATGCACCGGGAGAAAACCGGATTGTCAATATCCCCCATGGGATCAGAAAGCCGGCAAGATATCCCGCAATGCACCTCATGGTATTCGACAGTCCTTCCTTAAAACCGCTGCGTCTGATATAAGCCGCAAACCATACCACCACGATAAACGCAGCCTCCGTCACATTGGGAAGGCGTGTCAGAACATTAAATCCAAGCGCCGCGCCCGCCGCATAGAAGCAGCGACGGTCATCCTCCGTAACTGCCCTGTACAGAAGCATTGCTCCTAAGGTAAGCAGAAAATATGTCAGATAATTGTACAGCACCGTGGTCGGGCACCAGCAAAGCCCCAATGCCAGTATCTCTCCGGTAAAAAGTATATGATTACCGATTTTCTTCTGTAAAAAAATGAATGGGATCAGAGCCGTAGCTCCGACTACGAGCGAGGTATAGATATTCAGCCCGAGCAGACTGCCGCCGCCCGGCATGATCGTAAAAAGATGTCCGAGAGCGTTTGCAAGATACGTTGCGATCGTCCATGTCCCGGACATTTCTTTAAAAAACAGAAAGTTGGCCGGACTGTAGGTCGTATCGATCACACTGAGTCCGAATCCGACACGAACCATGGGGTACAGCACAAGGATCAGGGAATATATTATATTTTGAATGCCCCTTTTTTTCATGCAGCCGTTACTTTTCAATGACCTTCTTTATCATACGATGAACATAGTCCCTTACGTATTCAGCCAGCAGACCTGCCGCATATATCGCCGGCAGACATACTATCCAGTGCAGGATCATTCCCGCAACAGTCCTGTCACTTCGCACATTAAGCCAATCCGGCCACCTGTTCCGTACCTCCGGATGCTCATGCAGAAGATAAACCCCAAACGTAAGATGACCGATCACCCTGGCTGCTCTGGCAGGGATACCCTCCTCATCAAACGACGCATTTCGGAAAATATAAAACAGACCTACGGAGGCAGTATATACCGGGATAAAATTATAATGAGAGGTGATATCCGCATAGTGAAGCAGGACTCCGGATCCCACAGTCAGCCCGGCATAAGAAAACAAAAGACCCATCCCAAAGATCAGCAGCGATGAACCGGTGAAAAGGCAGGCGGGAAGCCATCTGTGCTTCGTAAATAAATCTATCCCATACAGTCTGATGTATGCAGCTGTCACAAACAGCACCATAAACCAGATCAGATCATATCCGTACTTATCTCCGGGCAAAAGCATCGGCAGAATGCTCTTTTCGACACATTCAAATGCGAGCAGCATCCAAAGCACGGACCGCAGCGTTTTTCTGTTCAGGGACTTAACACCTCCGGCAAGCACGGGTGCGATCAGATACATCAGAAAATACGAGGACACAAACCAGTATTCCTCGGTACCTACGGGAAACAGATACCCCAGCCAGCTGTAAAGGTTCATCTCCGACGGATTGACGGTCCCCGTCAGGATCAGCACAAGCAGTACGATAAGACTGTATTCCAGAACCTGAACGAGCAGTGCGAGAAGCCTGCCCGGTTTAAACTCTGCTTCAACCAGAAAATAACCGCTGATCAGAATGTATGTATTGACAGCACACATGCAGAACGAGGTTATCAGCCAGCCGGTCACGGATACCCCCGAGAAGTTCTCGACAGGCATGGAAATGATACCTCCCTTAAAAAAATAATGGAGCGAGATTATCATGCCCATGGCAAGTATGCGCAGCCATTCATAATTTGATTGACGTTGATGTTTCATAGGGATCAGCTCCGATCACCGGTCTTTGTGCTTTCGTCCGGATCAGTCGGTGAAGGATCGGTCTTTTTTCTGAACACTATCAGCTTACTGAGAATATAATTGGTCACGATCACCACAAACTGAGCGATAAACTTAACCGCTATCTGGCCTACTCCTTCGTTATAGCCCATTTTGGTACAGCCTATCCAGATTATCAGATCCTCAAGCAGAAGCGTAAATACTCTGGCCGCAACAAAGGATACAAATTCCTTTCCGAGCCCCCTGGCATCATCCGTTTTGCTGTGAAATACAAAAAGCTTGTTGGTGATAAATGTAAAAATTACACAGATCACCCAGTCCACATTATTGGCGGTAACCTCGTTCCAGCCGAAACGGTCTGCAAACAGCCAGAACAGAAACATGCTCAGGAAGAAGGCAACTCCTCCCCAAAAAAGATAGTCGATTATTTCCTTATGTTTTTTGTATAACTCTTTCATTTTTTCTCCGACGGTGAAATCTGCACCGCTGTCTTCAGGATCATCTTTCGCGGGTGATCCGTCCCTCCTCCACTCTGTACACCATATCACACTTCTCGATCGTCTGCAGGCGGTGTGCAATGATTATCAGGGTTTTACGACCCTGCAGGCGGTTTATGGATTCCATGATCGCAGTTTCCGTCTCATTGTCCAATGCACTGGTCGCCTCATCCAGCACCAGCACTTCGGGATCCTCATAGAGTGCCCTTGCAATGCCTATTCTCTGCCTTTGTCCGCCGGAGAGTCTGATACCGCGCTCTCCGATACCCGTATCCAATCCGTCCGGCAATGACCTGACATAATCGTCGAGCTGCGCCTCTTTGAGAGCAGCCCAGACCTTGTCATCATCTATCTCATCATCATGTATTCCGAACGCAACGTTCCTGCGGATGCTGGAATCTATCATAAAGATGTTCTGGGGAATGTACCCTATATTCTTGAGCCACTCCCTGTAATGGGACCGTACCTCCGTACCGTCCGCCAGGATCTGTCCCGATTCTATATTCAACAGTCCGAGCATGATATTTACGATCGTAGTCTTACCTGCGCCCGAGGTCCCCACTATGCCGACGGACTTGCCCACCGGGATCAGCATATCGGCATGATCAAACACATAAGCCCGACTGTCGGGATAATGATAAACGATATCCTTCAGCTCGATAGTTTCTCGTACGGGAAGCTTTTCCACCTTCTCCACGTTCACATATGAATCGGCGTCATAATCTATCGACTCATCATGTATCTCAACCTGCAGATCATCCGTCACTCCGAAGAAAAACGGTTCGAAATATGAGATCGCGGTCTGATAGTTATTGATACGGTTGGCGCTGGGCAAAAGTCTCATGGCCGCAAGCCCGAATACCGTCAGCTGCGGAAGCATCTCGGTTACGGAGGCCCCTCCGGTCAGCTGTATCATCATGTAGATAACCAGTCCGGCCACGCAGACCGTTTCTATCAGAAGACGGGGTGTGGCATTGAACAGGTTATATTTCTGTACAGCGTTCACGTAGCCTTCACCGCATTTGGCATATTCATCAATAAAGTATGGCTCACGGTTGGCGATCTTGATCTCCTTGATACCTGTGACCGACTGCTCGATCCATTTGAATAGTCCGCTGTAATATTCCTGATTATCTTCGCCTGCCTTTATCATAACAGGCTTCAGAACAAACTTGATGATGACAAGTACAAGTATCAGCAGCAGCGCAATTGATATGATCATCTTTGCGTCCACATACAACAGTACCACAACAAGACACGCAAATACGATGCACTCACTGAAAAGCTGAAGAACGCTCAGGATCAGTCCGTACATATTGTTCACATCCGATGTAATGCTCCGCTGTATCACGGCGGTATCCGCCCCGAGATAATACTCGTAGGGACGCTGCATAAAATTGATCATCATGCGTCTCGATGTCGCAAACTGATTGGTGTAGACGAATTTAAGCTCCACCTTATTCAGAAAGAAAAGAAAGACATTCTTGATCACAAACGCGGCGATCAGGGCGATCATCGATACTATCGCAAACTGCATGGGACTGGACATATGCAGAAAAACAAAGATGGAATTCATGTATTTATTGGTCTGAACGGTGGTCGGATCGATAATCACCTGCAGAGCGGGTATTGCCATCGTAATACCTGCGCTTTCCAGTACGCCTCCGATCAGCATCAGCAGCACTATTCCGCCCATTTGGGCTTTTTGTCTCCCGTCAAGCAGGAGGTTCATTTTTTTGAGGATCTTTATCATTTTTCTCTTTATTCCAACGCAAAAAGATCACGTATTATATCAATGCATCGCGTCAGTTCCCTCTCGTTGTTTCCTTCTATGATGTAGCATCCGCGACTGAGTATCGAGTTCTCATCGGTGATCCTGGCAAGATAATCCAGCATACGTATATTGCATATCCATTTACGCAGCTTCACACCCTCGGGAAGAGCATCGCGAACATCCTTTTCCGATGGGATCCCGTGAACAAAGCAGTTCTCCATCCCAAAATATCCGAGCACCATCCTTTTATGAAAAAGAGGCTGGAAATTATGCGATCCGCCCGCCATATATCTCAGATACTGTTCCGCTATATCCACGCCTGTGGTCATGGGAATAAATTCGTCATACACATGCCTGCCGGCCGGAGAAGGTGACAGTTCGATGCAGTTCACTGTTCTTCCCTGTATGCTGACATCCGCATGCAGCATGCATTCGGTAAGCCCCAGAACCTCACACAGCTTACTCATATACTCCCTGATCTGCACCTCTGCTCTCGGATTATCTCCGGGTATAAGCGTCATATATGAGACAGCCTGTCTGGAGGGAGGACAGGTAATCGTTTTACGCCGGATCAGAACAGGATTAAAATTGCACCCTTCCACGATCCCGTCAACGGCATACTCAGTGCCGGGGATGGCATCCTCAAGAATATACTCTTCATGGGGATCATCCTCTCCGGATTCCTTTTTCCGCTGCTTCTCCATGGTTTCCTTGAGCACGGCGCGGAATCTGGCGGCTGCCAGATTATGATCCTTATCAGCGGTATCGTCTCCCGTGTCCGCAGCGAGACTATCTGCCGGGATGTCGCCGGCTTTGGTCTTGACGGATCCTTCTTCCGCTCCGGGTGTATCAGTATCATCCGCTTTGTCTTTGGACTGCTGCCATATCTCTGCCCACAGTTTCTTCAGCTCATCACTGCTCTGCAGATAATGTACCGATCTGCCGTGCGAACCGTATCTGGGCTTGAACACCGCAGGATAAGCGATATCCTCGGCATTGACCGGATGATCCTCTCCTATCATATAACAGTGTCCGGTACGCAGCCTCACATTACGAAGCCTGGTATGAAAAGCATACTTATCGATACAGGTCTCCGCGCGCTCTCTGGTGACGCCCGGCAGTCCCAGTGCATCATTCACCGCGCCGATCGTTACCAGATGCCGGCCGATAGGCGTAGTACATACCAGATCTATATTCTCCTTCTTCAGGAGATCGATGACTTCCCGTTCATGCGAAATATCACACTGCAGGGACGTATCGGCGAGCATGGCTCCCGGAGCATCGGGATCGATATCCACGGTCACGACCTCATGTCCGAGCTCATGAGCCTTTTCAATTGTATGCACGGATTCCGCATCCGCGCCTATTACAGCGATTCTCAATTATATATACCGTTGACGGAGTCGGATCATGGGGACATGATCAGGCTTCACTGTCTCAACTTTCTGTACCAGCTTTTGATAATATAATACATCATAAACCAGAATGTGGACTTCTGCTGCAATGCCGCCCACTTCTGTTCCTCGGGATGTACCTTCTCCCTGAAATACCTGTTATCCCGAAAACCGGGAAAATAAGACCTCATCTCGTCGCCGAGCTCACGCACCCATCCTGCCCTTCGCGGCCTGACACCGATCATATAACTCATCAGAGTATTCAAATAAAACAGTCTCGCAAAGGAGTATTCGATCTCATCATGATACTTATCCAGGTAACCGTATCTGCGGGCTTCGCTTATCATGATACGACCGGCTTCCATCCTGTCCGAAAGCCTCTCCGTCGTCACCGTATGTACGGTAGAAGTATCATGCTGATAATAAAAATACAGCGGCTCATCTATATACTCAAAATGCTTTGCCCTGAGCATCCATGTGTTTGCCAGAGCATTGTCCTCATAGAATATCTTCTCCGGAAAACGTGAAGGACAGTCTATCACTATTTCTCTTCGATACAGTTTGACCACCAGACTGCCCGCATCCAGGATCAGGCTGCGGTATTTTTCGTCATCCAGTACTCCGGTCTGACCGGAATGATTATTGCGGGCACCTTCTGTCTTAACAAAACTGTGCCCGTCCACCATGCAATAATCGCATCCGACCATATCGGCACCCGTATCAGCCGCAAGCCTGAGCATCCTCTCATAGCCGTCGGGATCCATCCAGTCATCCGCATCCATAAAGCCGATCCACTCACCTGCCGCCTTGGACATACCCAGATTTTTGGCACCGCCCTGATGCAGATTTTCCGGAGTGGAAAAAACCTTTACCCGGCCCGGAAATCTGAGCTCATAATCCTGCAGTATCTTCAGCGAGTCATCCGTAGAACAGTCATTTACCGCTATGATCTCCATATCCTTAAGGGTCTGTCCGACGAGTGAGTCCATACAGAATCCAAGCTTGTTGCCTGAAGCCATATTATATACGGGAACGATGATACTTAACAGCATAATCCTCAGTTTACGGGTTCTCCGATCTCACCCGTGATGATTCAGGAATCGATACCAATCAGGATCTGTTCTGTAACAGATCCTCAGGACGTCAGTGAATACAGTTTATATACGATCCAGATCACTCCGATACATTCCGCTGCACCGAACACCGCACCGAGCAGCTTATCCGCAAAGCCTATGAGGGGCAATTCTCTTATTCCCGATAAAAGATCAAGAATCATCCTTGTCAGTTTCCACCCGAAGCTGAGGATCACGATTGCTCCGCCGATCACTATAGCCGTTGAATAGGTCTGTTCCTTTACGGAGGTCCGAAGCAGCAGTATCAGAAAAATACAAATGACCGCCACCAGAACACTGAGAAGGGATCGCAGTTCTCTCATGGCACCCTTTTTATATCCGTTTTTCATAAACAGAATGATGACCAGAACCCCCAGGATCATGATCAGCATTCTGACCGCATTTGTATCCGGTATCATCTGAGTGTCACCATGTCTACTGTAGCCGAATTGATAGTTGTAAATCTGTTCACACGCCTGCCGGGAACAAGCAGGTAAGTGCTCCTGGGCAGGGTTCCGTCATATACCGTTACGCCTCCCACTCTGAAGATCAGGGCCCGCGACTCAGAATACACGTAAACCACATTATCCTTCATGATAAGTCCTCTGAATTCCATCGTGGTCTCACGGCTGTCCACAAGATTACCGCTCTTATCAAACAGCTCTATCCTGTTGCGGTATTCGGCCTGATCGGAAAAGAACACAAGCGCAACATTATCCTCATCATAAAAAACCTTCTGAATCTCATCGCTCACAAGATGTTCGGCTACCGATACCGGTTTTTCGGCTCCCCTGTAAAACATTATCCTGTCGTCAGCCACCGCATAAGCGGTTTCGTTATCCATAAAACAGATTGACGGTATGACCACACCTATATAATCATAGCCGCTGACATAATTATCGGTCTCATTCTGCCCGACATCCCCGAAATTATAAAAAGCCACCCGGGATCTCATCTCTCCGCTGTCCACATAGGCAAAGCTGACTCCCACCAGCTTACCGTTGGGTGAGATAGTCAGATCAAGCGGGAATCCCGACTGACGCATTGTCGTTTTGAAGTACGCAAGGATATCACCCTTCATATTATACAGATAGATCCAGGTGACATCCGTATCGCCCAGCACAACGGCTATCTCGCCCGAGCTGGAGATACAAAACTTATATATGGGCAGTGTGGTCGTAATCTGCCCCACGCTGCCCGAAGTATTGACCAGATATACGGTTCTGGAGCCGTAATCTCCGATAGCCGCCATATTGCCCTGAACGGAAATAAGCGGCTCCTGCATCTGATATGTAATATTCCAAACAGCCGCACCCGTAGAATCCACGCATGCGGCTCCATCCATACCGTAACTCAGAATATAGCCGTCAAGATCCAGCTGATTCTCGGTCCTTATCGAATGATTGTCCTGACTCGACAGTACCTCACAGACCTCATAGCTCCGATTACGGGACTGGAGATACGCCGCCACGGTGACAGCTGCGATCAGCACTACCGCCAGTACCAGCCGGTAGATTATCACCATCTTGTGACTGCGTATCCTGTCCTTGTAGGACCACTTCACCTTTGGCTGTGTGTCGTCCGTTTCTTTATTCTTTTTTGGGAACTTGATTATTCCGGCCATATATTACAGTTCTATTTTGCATAGAACTTATAGATCGTAACGGTGTCATAGGGTCTCTCGGGCGTATATACACAATCGGGGAAACCTGCCTGATTGATGCTGTCGGGATGTACCTGGGTTTCAAGGCAAAGTCCGTCTCTGACATCATAGTGAACGCCGCCCTTACCGTCTTCGGGAGTGATGCAGTTGCCGGCATAGAACTGAATGGCAGGCTGATCGGTCAGCACATCCATATACCTGCCGCTGGCATTATCTCTCAGTGTCGCAACCGTCTTAAGCGAGCCGTCAGCACCGTCGATAACCCAGTTATGATCATATCCCTTAACCAATGTAAGCTGTTCAAGATCGTCATCAATATCATCGCCTATACGTCTGAAATCGGTAAAGTCAAAAACAGTACCCTTTACATCGGCTTCCTCGCCTGTGGGGATGGCACCTTCAACAACAGGGGTGTACTTTGAAGCATTAAGCTTAAGCTCATGATCAAGTATCTTGCCGGAACCCTGCCCGGAAAGATTGAAATATGCATGATTTGTCATATTGATCAGCGCCGGCCGGTCGGTCGTTACCAGGTAATGAAGCTTAAGTCCCGCATCATCGGTAATACTGTAAGTCAGTTTAACATCCAGATTACCCGGGAAACCCATATCTCCGTCTTCCATCCTGAGAGTAAGAACCAGTTCTCCGTTCTCTGCCTTAGCGTCCCACATTCTCTTGTGGAATCCCTTTGCCTCATCGGAATGAAGATTATTGGGTCCATCATTGACCTTCAGTTTGTAAGTCTTATCGCCGATGGAAAAGGTAGCGTTGCAGATACGATTGGCGTTAGGGCCGATAGCCGCACCGAAAAAGCTCGGGTTGTTCTCATATCCGGTAACGGAATCAAAGCCGAGGATAACATCCCTGACTTCTCCGTTTTTGTCGGGAGCAAATACACTCACGATATGAGCGCCGAAATCGCTGATGCAGACCTTGAGTCCGGCATTCTCAAGAGTGTAGAGCGTAACCTCCTGTCCGTCCTTTGTCTTTCCGAATGATGATTGTGTAATAGTTGTCATGATTGACCTCCTTTTGATGACAGACACCATGTCTGCCTGATTTTATATCTCCGTACGACCCTCAAGGGCACGCAATAATGTTACCTCGTCTATGTTTTCCAGATCTCCGCCGACCGGTACACCGCTGGCTATTCTGGTCACCTTTATTCCTATCGGTTTGACCAGTTTGCTGATATACATTGCGGTGGTCTCTCCCTCAAGGCTTGAATTGGTAGCAATTATGACCTCCTGAATATCTCCCTCCAGACGTGTCATCAATTCCTTCAGTCTGATATCTCCCGGGCCTATCCCAAGCATCGGAGAGATCGCTCCGTGAAGTACATGATATACGCCTTCATACCGGCCGGTCTTTTCATATGCGGCCAGATCTCTCGGACTCTCCACGACCATGATAGTGGAGTGGTCTCTCCTGCCGTTTGAACAGATCGGACAAGTATCCGCATCGGAAAGATTGCAGCATTCACTGCAGTATCTTACACCGGCACGGGCTTTCATCATGGTATTTGCTATGTGATCAACCCTGGATTGAGGTAAACCTATAATGTGAAAAGCCAGCCGCTGGGCAGACTTGACACCGATACCCGGAAGCGAAGCCAGTTCCTCTATCAGATTGTTGATGAGACCGTTATATAATTCCATCAGAATCCAAGTCCGCCGAGACCGCCCAGGCCTCCGGTAAATTTGCTCATTGCCGCTTCACTTGCCTCATCAGCCTGCTTGATAGCTTCATTAACGGCTGCAACTATCATATCCTGAAGCATCTCTACATCCTCGGGATCGACCGCATCAGGATCGATCTTTATCCCGACCAGCTCCTTCTTGCCGTTGACCGTGGCGCTCACCGCACCTCCGCCTGCTGTCGACGTGTATTCCGCGGTTTCAAGCTCCTTCTGACTTTCCTCCATCTGCTTCTGCATGCGCTGTGCCTGCTTCATCAGATTGTTCATGTTACCCGGCATACCTCCTCCGGGAAATCCGCCTCTTTTTGCCATTTGATTATCCTCCAGTTTTATGCCCATCCGTCCATGGGCTCTTCATTTTCCTCGACCACGGGCATTCCCTGGGCCAATACGGAAATATCAGGATACTTCTCCACATATTCCCTGCTGTTTTCGACTATGGTAAACACCGGATCAACATCCTTCTTTATCACCTTTGCAACAGCTTCCTTGAAACGCTGTACGTTTTCCGGCAGGCATACTCTGCCGTAACTCATCTCATTATCCGGACCGGCATTCCAGACAAGCTGCAGTCTGCCGTCTTCGGTAATGCTCTTCTTGACGTTTTCCATATAAGGTGCAAGGGTCGCCTCGGAAAGTTCGGCCATTATAGCGTCCCACCGATTCAGGATCATCCTGATATCCTCAGGCAGAGCCTTTGGAAGTGATACTTTTTCTTCCTGTACACCTTCCTCCGGAGCCGCCTGCACGAGTCCCTTTTTGAACGTGTCCTCCAGCCGGGTTAAACGCAGATTCAGATCGTCCATGAAAAGATGCAGTTCCGCGGGTTTGAGTCCCAATCTGTCAAGCTCACGCGAAACACTGACGCCTCCCCCGGATCCGTTTTCTTCCGTTGCGGCTTCGGTAACAATGTTCAGCTCCCGGGAAGTTTCCACGGGAATCGGATCCGTCACAGCCCCGCCTGCACCTCCATCCATCTCGGGCCTGCAGAGCCTGATCAGCGTAACCTCCAGCAATATCCTCTTTTGTGAAGAATATCTGAACTGAGATGTAAGTTCCGATAAAATATAAATGTATCTCGTAACGGTCTCCCGGGAGAACATCTGTGCAGTCTCCCTGAGTCTGGCCATATCCTCGGAATTGAGGTCTATGACATCCTCCAGACCGGCATCCGTCTGCATCAGCATCACACATCTGATATACCAGATCAGATCGTTGGTAAACTGTGCCAGTTCCCTGCCCTGATCCACGATCGTCTGCAGCAGATTCATGGTCCCGACCACGTCTTCATTGCAGACCGCACGAAGCATTTTGTCAAAGACAGCCGTATCCACGGCTCCGAGCACGTCAAGAGCGCTGTCATATGTCAGCCTTTCGCCATAATGAAAAGCCACGCACTGATCCAGAAGCGAAAGTGCGTCTCTCATGGAGCCGTCGCCCATCTTGGCGATATATCTGAGGGCACGTTCCTCCACATCCAGCTGTTCACTATCACAGATATACTGCAGCCTGGCCTGGATCGTTTCTATGGTGATCCGGTGAAAGTCATACCTCTGGCAGCGTGACAGGATAGTAGTAAGCAGCTTCTGCGGATCCGTGGTCGCCAATATGAAAATGACGTATTCCGGAGGTTCCTCCAGAGTTTTAAGCAGCGCATTGAAACCCTGGGGGGAGATCATATGAGCCTCGTCGATGATATAGACCTTGTATCTGCCGATGGTAGGCGAATACGCGACCTCATCGATAATGGTCCTGATCTGCTCAACGCCATTGTTGGATGCCGCATCGATCTCCATGACATTCAGAGCGGAACCGCTTGCTATGGCACGGCACACCGTGCACTCTCCGCAGGGTGATCCGTTAACGGGATTCTCGCAGTTAACGGCTCTGGCAAGGATCTTGGCAACCGTAGTCTTACCGGTTCCCCTGGTCCCGCAGAACAGGTACGCATGGCCTATCCGGCCCGCCCTGATCTGATTCCTCAATGTCGTCACAATATGGTCCTGCCCCTTGACATCGTCAAAAGAGGCAGGACGGAATTTACGATATAAAGCGGTGTAAGACATGCTTAATCACCAAAGCTGATCCCTATCATCTTGGCTTCCTGGATGATCGTAGCATCGGGAGAAAGGGTCTTGAGCTTGCCTGCAACATCATCCAAAGGCACCTTAACTATCTCTCTGTTCTTATATCCAACCATAAAACCGTATTCACCGTTAAGTATCAGCTTGCCGGCCTCTGCACCAAGTCTGGTAGCAAATACCCTGTCGTAAGGACAGGGGCTTCCGCCGCGCTGAGTATGTCCGGGAACGGTAACCCTGACCTCTTTACCGGTCTTCTTCTGTATCTTGTCAGCCACCTCATAGGAAACCGAGGGATACGGATAATTCTCCATTTTCTTCTTGAGATCCTTCTTGGAAAGGGCCGCATCCTCCTTGGATATCGCACCCTCCGCAACTACCATGATGGTAAACTTGCTGCCTCTCTTGTCTCTGGCCTCAATAGCCTCTACGACCTTATCAATGTCATAAGGTATCTCCGGCAGCAGTATGATATCGGCACCGCCTGCCATACCGGCATTGAGCGGAAGCCATCCAACCTTATGTCCCATGATCTCTATGATAAAGATGCGTCCGTGGGATGCCGCTGTGGTATGTATGCAATCGATAGCCTCTGTTGCGATATTTACGGCACTCTGGAATCCGAAGGTCATATCCGTACCCCACAGATCGTTGTCGATCGTCTTGGGCAGTGTTACGACATTCAGTCCTTCCTCTCTGAGGAGGTTCGCAGTCTTATGTGTACCGTTGCCGCCAAGGATGACTATAACATCCAGTTTAAGCTTGTAATAATTCTGCTTCATGGCCTCAACCTTATCAAGGCCATTGGCATCAGGTTCACGTATTGTCTTAAACGGTGTTCTGGATGTACCGAGGATCGTACCGCCCCTTGTCAGAATACCCGAAAAATCATGACCGGTAAGCATCTGAAAATCACCGTAGATCAACCCCTTATAACCGTCTATAAATCCATAGATCTCAATGTTCTCTCCGCTTACATCCAGACACTTTACCAATCCTCTCATGGCCGCATTAAGTGCCTGACAGTCGCCCCCACTGGTCAGAATACCGATTCTCTTCATCTTAGCCCTCCTGGTGATAATTTACTTTAACTATAACAAGCGAATGCATGGATGCATTTCAAGACTGATTATATGGATATAATCAAAGTCTGTATTGAAATGCACGGATGCATTTCAAGACTGATTACACGGATGTAATCAAAGTCTGTTTTGAAATGCACGGATGCATTTCAAGACTTAATTATACCATACACCCCGATCCTCCGTAAATAACCGAACCCCCTTGTTCAGCGGAAGCCTGATCTGACCGGCATTTCCCAAAAAGAGTAGACCGCCTTCAGCCCTAAGTGATAAACTGAATCTATTATGAAAAATATCGGAAAAGCCAAGGAGCTGTTGCTCATAATCATACTCTCTCTGTTTGTAACGGGCGGGATCATGCTCATCCTGATCACTCCCAATTCAGGATGGCACCCGGTAGATGATCACGAATTTCTCATGTGGACCTATCTGCTTCGTGTCAACAAAGTCCCGCTATGGGATCTGATCTCCGAATATAACCTCGGAAATCTTGAATCGGGCAGATTAAGACCGCTGTATCTGACCATGCGCGGCATATTCATGTATTTTCTCGGAGACAATATCAGGCTCTATTATATCTGGGCCTTCATTAAGACTACTATAACATTTATCCTGCTTTACTATATGTTCAGGGAAATGGGTGCGGGGATAATCCGTTCATACGCTGCGGTTCTGATCTCCATGATCGGATACCAGTCATGTACCTGGTGGAAGCTCGGAACTCACGAAATCGTCACAACTCTGTGGTTCGCCACGGGTATGATACTGATGATCAGATATCTCAAAACCGACCGCTTATCATATGCGGTGACAAGTATTATGTCTTATCTGATCATGAGTCTGTACAAAGAATCCTTTATTGTACTGATCCCGTTTATCATACTGTATGTGATATACTTCCGCTTTCCGGGAAATACGGACCTAAGATCTCCCCAAAAACTGATGCCGGAAATATTCCATTCTGTTCCGGTAGTCTATCTGATCACGCTGGCAATGATCTTTGTTGCGGAAGTATCCTTTATTCTTTTTGTGATCGGACAGGACTATCTCGGTGAATCCTCCGGATTCGGACCCATTACAGAGGGACTGACATCCGATATGAAATGGATCGTCATATTCGGAGGACTGATGTCGGTCATCATCATTTCCAGGGATATGGAAGCATTAAAGATATGGAAGGAAGCGATCCTTCTGGCGGCATTCATCCTTCCTCAATTTTATCTCTATCGTTCAACGGGAATAACAGAGCGGTACCTTTTGCCCTTTATGATCGGCTTTGCAACATTCTACATCGTCCTCGTGCCGGTTCATATGGACATCGGAAGGGTACGACTGAGGATTTATTATATTGCGGCAGGGCTTATGCTGCTAGCGCATTTCCGGGGCGTTCTGATCGAGGGAAACTACTACAGATACAGAGGTATCGGAACTACAAATATGCTTCAGACGGTAAAAGAGATCTCTGCGGATAAACCGGACGCGAAAATACTGTCCTGTCTGTACTACGAAGTAGGGTATACGATCTATGCCTGCGATCTGCTTGCAGGCTATGACAATGTATATGAAATGACCCCGATATGGGAGACCGGTTCATATGACATCCACCCGGTGGAATACCACCATTATATACACTATGTTTCAAGCCAGCCCGAAGCGGATGATCTCAATGACTTCGATGTCATAGTTGCATACAATCAGCAGGACAGGCATTGGGAATATCACGCATACGAATATCTCGGACTGGAGGATTCCGAATACGAATCCGGCGATTGCGGAACCTTTACGATATATGTCAGACGCGATTCCGGCATTGAACTGGGAAAATATCTGTGATCCGCTCCGTTTGCGCGAGACACTCCCGACGTTATCGGCGAAAAGCTCCCGATGTTATGGGGAGAAACTCCGCGACGTTATCGGGGATTGACTTATTCAAGGATTTATTATAAGATTTGTAATTGTCCGGCGGCAAAACGGAAAACCGGTTTATCCGATTCCGATGATCTGTCTGTCAGACATAAGTTACAACGGGGAGTCGTACCCAAGCTGGCCGAAGGGACCGCACTCGAAAACTAATTGCTTTTTGGAGCAGCTGTTGCTGCAAACCATTGATTTTACTGAACTTTTGATAATTTAATTTTTGCGAAAACGCTTTGTTCTCTCCTGTAGTTCTCTCCTTTCTCCGAAACCTCTATCGGAAGAGAGATGAGAGATAAGGTTTTTCAATATACCAGCAGAGATACTCAAGAGGTCCAAGAGGAGGCACTCGAAAAACCATGCACCATTTGATGTGACATCTTTAGAAACGCTGAAAATACAGTACTTTCAAAATCCAATAATGCTTGCAGATCCGTTTTTCTAAAAAGGATTTCTAAAAAATCTCGTTTCAGAAGACCGGGTTGCCAATAAGTTACAACGGGGAGTCGTACCCAAGCTGGCCGAAGGGACCGCACTCGAAATGCGGCAGGTCGCGCAAGCGGCGCGAGGGTTCAAATCCCTCCGACTCCGTCAGACGGGCTTCATCAGTTTGGTGAAGCCCGTTTTTCATCCTTTCAGGGCTGACTCTCATTTTTGTCATTTCCTTCCTTTTCATTTTCTCCATACAGGATATTCGTCATTACGCCTGCGGTCTCATGTGCCGCCTCATCCGCTGCCGCGTGCATGTATGTGTTCGCCGTAGTCGAAATATCACTGTGCCCCAGCGTAACCTGCACATACTTCATCGGTACCTTATGCTTCAGGAGCAGCGTTGCAACGGTGTGACGGATCTCATGAAGCGTAACATGGGGCAGATCATACTTATCCCTGAGCCTTGAGTATTTCCGCGACAGATAATCAGGTCTGATCAGATTCCCGAGCATATCCACAAAGACATATTCCGAATCCGCTTCATTGTATCCTGCTCCAAACAGTTCCCGGTACTCTTCCTGCCGTCTGCGAAGTTCGAAGAACATACTGCGGATCTCCGGCGTGAGAGGGAGCGTTCTGCAACTGCTCTTATTCTTCGTGCGGTCTTTTCTGATCATTTGCTTTTTGCCGTCTTTCCCTTTGACCATGACAACAGTATGGTCCACTGTAAACAGATCATGCTCGAAATCAATCGACTTCCAGCGAAGGCCGCACATCTCACTGCGTCTTAAGCCATACACAGAGTCAAACAGGATTAAGGGGCCGATATCTTCATCCTCCAGAAGTCTGTTCAGCCTTCTCAGTTGTTCCTCCGTAAAGGTATTGTGCATGATCTGCTTCTGTTTTGGCAGATCAACCCTGTCTGTCGGATTGAAATCGATCATCTCCATCTTTACGGCGTGCTCCAGTGCGGCATGAAGCGCAGCATGGTACCGCCTGATCGTAGTCGGCTGCGGTGCTTTCCCGCCTCTTCCACGATCACTTGCCATCAGTTCATCATAGAACTGTTGAGCATCTCTCAGGGTCAGATTCTTAAGCTTGATCTTCTTTGGTTCAAAATACGGAACAAGAACACACTCAACAGAAGAAGCATAGCCATTGTATGTGGATATCTCCACACGGTTCTCAACAAACTTAAGCCAGCTTCTCAGATAATCCGCGAGATACGGATCGTTCTCATCAAGCTGCTCCGGTTCCTCAAAGGCTGCCAGACGCTCTGCCGCAATCTTTTCCGCCCGCTTCTTGTTACCTTTGATCGTAAGCCCCGTGGTCTGCATCTTATTCCGCCACTTTCCATTCTGATCCTTATAGCTGATCACGGAATACCAGCATTTCCCTTTGGGCTGAACAGTAACTGTTGCCAATTATTCTCACCTCCTCCCTACGATGATAAGTCAAGATACTGATAAACGGACTTCTTCGGTATCCTGTAGACATGCCCGATCTTCACGCCGCGGACCTGACCGGTCTTTACGAGATCATATGCCTTGACCTTGCATATATTAAGCATATGGCTCAGATCCTCGACGGACACGACATCAGGATATTCGGTGAAAAAGTTATGATAAGCCCTTTCCATCATTTCATCCATATCGCCCGGCCTCCTTTCTGTCAATATTGTTATATTTACTATCTAAATACATTGACTATCATATCATCGCATCTGATACATGTCAACACAATTTCAAAATAATTTTATTGCGGCAATCATTGTTTTGATGTACAATCTATGAAGTAAATAATCGAATGATAGGAGCCAAAGATGATACCGGATATTTTTTCAAAAGAAATCATTCAATATGACATTAGCCGTTACAAACACGAGATCAATTATTCAAAGCACACCGAGAGCCTCGTGTTCACCGCAACATATACCTCCGATGACGACTTTGAGGATGCGGACTACGACATATACGATGACGATGATGATCCGACACCTAAAGAGGTGATTTCTTTCTATCTGATCAAGGATGTTCCTCAGGATTCTATCTGGATGAGTCTTCTGGATTTTAATGCCTCTGACTCTCCCAAAACCCTGGATGCTTTTCAATATATAGAAAAGGCATTTGATTATTTTTCATTCCTTGATCTGAAAAATAAGAGTTTATTCGAAGAAAGCCATACACTGTATCGCATCCCATATAAAGCAGATGTGTTGAATCATCTGGATGAGTTGGCAGAAAATGTACTGAAATGCCTTAAAGAAGCCGTCAACATTAAGCCTGCCATCAGCTACATCTATCCATTTTTTCAGATGACGCTGAATCAGCTGTGGAACGGAAAGCATTTTATCGAAGAGGGAAAAGAAAACGATTATTTAACCGACACAATATTCTCATCACTTGCTAAAGAAGTCTCACATTTTCGGGAATATTATGAGCAGGCGCGAACAGCCGTTTATTCGATATTTATGCGTCCAGAAGAACTTCACGTTCCTGTCACGTCCGATGAATCCGCGGAATTATATAAGATATATGCTGCGCTTCACAAGATCAGCCTGTTTAATACGCATCGCACGGGCGAGGACAACGAACACGGTGAGCCGGAGAACTGGGACGACTTCCTGATCGACAATCACGGAGTCGAGATCAGTAACGTGTACGGATATGCTTTTCCGTCATTAAAAAAGCTGGTAATCGAAGCCATTGATAACCTTTCGTCATCAAACACGATCCTACGCAAGTGTGCTCTGTGCGGTGGCTATTTCAAGACAAAGTGGGGGTCTAAACAAACCTGCTGTTCAAGACAGTACCGTGATACCAAGACAACCTGCTATGAGTATGCCAGCCGGAAGCAATACCAGGATCGGCTGAAAGAACACCCGGTTTATCAGGAATATATCAAAGCCTACAACCGACTCTATGGCCGCATCAGAAGAAAAACAGTTCCCGCAAACACTATGCTTGCAGATAAATTAAAGGATCTGCGTGATGAATACTATGAAAAATATGATGCCGCGGAAGCCGACGTGCAGGAATCCATTTTGAAGGAGTTTATCCGAAAAAACGATGAATTGCTGTCCTGAAGGAAAACCGTAAACGCATCACACCAGGGCATGTATATTCTCGTTACAGTCGTATATGCATTCTTTCCTAACGTCCGGAGCAAGAATGCCCCTGCGTTTTATGTGTTCCACGATCCGCCTGCGGCAGTTTGAACAGTTGCCCTCCCGGTAGATATACGGCAGCAATGCATCCGACAGTTCATCATCCGCATCTTTATTCTCCTCGATCAGCTCCAGGAAAACTGCATAAACCCAATGTCTGAAATCATTC
>JAFUAB010000042.1 GCA_017460885.1 Lachnospiraceae bacterium | reverse complement strand
GCTTGCTTGCTTGCTTGCTTGCTTGATTGCTTGCTTGAGCGTAGCGAATCTCGACATACTTGTCAACCCCTTTCTGTAAAACAATCAGCTATCATTGCTTACACTGCTTCATGCACTTCCGAAACATGTTCAAGTGCGTACAATGTATGCGGATCAATGTCAATACAGCCCGCTATGTCGTTGTTACCGCTCACATCCCAAGCTAATGTATTATTCATGATCTTACAACTATTAATAAAAACATCCTTATTCTGAAGTGTTTGAAATACGCCCCTTCCAAGCTTGGGTTTGACATCATATACAACGATTTTCCCATCCACAAAATAAACGGATACTGTATAATCTGGATGCGGAACAACCTGCACAATATCAGGAACATAATTCATCATAACACATCTCCTCCTCTTTACATGAGCGGAGCAACCTTCTTCAAAGGAAGATCCTTCCTTGCCAAATCCCAATTCTCCATTAATTCATCTTGATGTATCTCGGCCCAAGCAAGAACAAATTTCAGCTGTCGTGAAGGAAAAGCACCATTCAAGATTCTTCCCTCCATTATATCGACAAGAACCTTCTGTCCATTATACTCAGCATGAAAATGCGGAGGGTTATGATCATCGTAGTACATCGTAACTCTAATTCCAAAAAATAACGAGATTTCCGGCATTGATCATGCTCCTTTCAGTCAAAAATCTGAGAAAAACCCAGATTCTCATCTCATGTATCGGCATGCCTACGCGGATTCTTTACCCCGCGCAGGGCATAAAGATACATATATATTATAGCAAAATCTGGCGCTGACTGAAAAGAAAATTTGATGAAAGACTATCTTGATATCTAATATCTTAAGTAATATCTGACTAACTTTTAAGACATATGGCACTAACATCTCCAGAATACCACTCAAGGTCACAAATACTATATGTCCGAGCAGTGTTTTTTAGTCCTTAGAAAAAATAAAGAGTCCGCGAAAGCCGGATAAAATGGGCATTTCACGGACTCAGTAAAACCAAATATCAAGTGAAGTTATAGTAGGAGACAAAATACTCAACCGCGTTCTCCGGGAAAAATTCCTTCATCTCGCCGTACAACTGACCGGCAAGGGTCTTGTTGTGCGAAATGATCAGGGTCGGCTTGTTGAGTGCCGCGATCACGTTTGCCATCGTGAAGGTCTTGCCGGAGCCCGTAACACCCAGCAGCGTCTCGAACTGGTTGCCCTTTTTGAAGCCCTCCACCAGCTCCCTGATTGCCCGGGGCTGGTCGCCGGTAGGCTGATATTCGGAATGAAGCTTAAATTCCATAGATCCGTATCCCTCAAACTGTACAAAATCAAAATGGCACACTATTGGGAAGTGTACCATTTTTGCAGGGCTTTGTCTATATGTTTGAGAACATTTGTTCGAAACGATCGATTCCGGTTTCAGCCGCAGATCATTCATTCCGAAGGAGAAATATCCCCGTTTGTCCGTGATCACGATCATTGAGCGGATATCGACACTGCGTGATAATACTCGTCTCCGCCCCTCTGGCATACCACCTGCACCTTGCGCCCGCTGACAAGTACGGAGCAGGCAGAGAAATCCGTTCCGGCATCCATCCTTATCTGCATTGTTCCGCCGCTGGTAACCAGATACAGCGTACCCTCGGTGGTATTTGAACCAACCGTTCCGGCAACTGTCAGCTGTGAACCCTCAAGCGATGTGGTATCTGCCTTTTTGGAGGAATTATTGGTAAGTGAACTGACATGATTCCACTCATCGGCACCTCTGTAATATGCCGCAGTTACAGTCTGCCCCGGTATAAGCGCCCTGCAGTTGGCTACGGCATTCGAATCGATCTTGAACTGCATCTTCCCACCGGAGGTATCCAGACAGAGAACCGAGGCTGTCGTGGCTTTTTCAACGGTTCCCATCACAGTAGTAGTTGAAGAGGCTTCGGGAGTCTGTACCGGCTGCTGTGCAGCTGTCTGCGGAGCCTGTGCCTGTATCGTATCCGTTGCTGCCGCAGCAACCGCTGCGATCGCTGTGGAATTGGTCTGAGCAGCGCTGTCCGAAATGCTTATGGCATGCATATACGCATCCGATCCCCTGGAGCAGACTACCTGCAGAGATCTGCCTATCACAAACATCCTGACATTGCTGACGTCGGTACTCTGATCTATCTTGATCTCCATTGTACCGTCCGAGGTACTGAGATGAAGCATTTCCTCGTTAGTTCCCTTTTCAACCTTACCGCTGACGGTATACTGTTTGGATGAATCCACAGCGGCTGCCCCGGCTACGGCTGATCCGCTTACTCTGGTAGCGTGCCAGTATTCATCCGAGCCGACGGATCCCGTAACCGTTACCTTATATCCCGGCAAAAGAAATCTGGCCGTACTCAGATCGGTTCCGGAATCGATCTTAAACTGCATCGTTCCCCCGCTGGTCACAAGATACAGGATATCTGCCGTCGTCTTGTCAGACACGGTTCCCGAAAAAGTCGACTCGGCCGCCTCTACATTTACAGGTGCGTCAATGAATGCGGCAAAAACCAGTACCGCAGCAAGCATACCGCTTAAAATACCCATAATTCTGGTTTTCATAATATACCTCCTAAGCATTGTAAAAATTGCAGTTTTCTGCGATATCAATACAATATATGCTAAAAATTTAAGGCTATTATACATCATATAGATTCAAATTGGTAGACATAATTCTATAATTTATGTAAACAATTTCAAGACAGTAATCAACAATGTGGGGACAGATCTCGTTCAGAGAACTGTCCCCGGCTTCATAACAACATACAAATTTGGGGACAGTCCTTCGCAGAAGAACTGTCCCCTTAGCCGCAATTGTCCCCATCGGACAAATTTACAATGTTACACCATCCTTAAAGATCGCGATCTCACGATATCCGGATTCCTCCTGGCGGGTCTTCCTGCCGCTTGCGACCTCAAGTACGTAATCCAGCAGTCTGTCGCCTGCCTCATCCAGAGTTTCCGTACCGTCCGCCACTCCGCCCGCATTGAAATCGATCCAGTTGCCCTTTTTCTCAAAGAGGGCGGTATTGGTCGAGATCTTGACGGTAGGTGCGGGTGCGCCGAATGGCGTGCCGCGTCCCGTGGTAAACAGTATCATATGAGCCCCCGCCGCGGTAAGATCCGTCGTGGATACCATATCGTTTCCGGGACCGGACAAAAGTGAAAGTCCCTTAGAGGTCACCGGCTCTGCATACTCGAGGACATCAACTACCGGAGCGCTTCCTCCCTTTTGTACACATCCGCAGGATTTATCCTCCAGCGTAGTGATGCCACCGGCCTTGTTGCCGGGACTGGGATTCTCATATACTACCTGATCATGACTGACGAAATATTGCTTGAAGTTGTCAACCATCCTGACGGCCTTATCAAATGTCTGAACATCCTTGCAGCGGTTAAACAGAATTGATTCCGCACCGAACATCTCCGGAACCTCGGTCAGCACGGTGGAACCTCCGAGTGCGATCAGTCTGTCGGAAAAACGTCCAACCGTAGGATTTGCGGTAATTCCCGAAAGCCCGTCCGAACCGCCGCACTTCATTCCGACTATCAGCTCGGAAGCATCTATTTCCTCCCTCTGTGCCTGACCCGCAAACTCGGCAAGCTCCTCCAGCAGCTTTCTGCCGTCCGCGAGCTCATCATCGGATTTCTGGCATGTCAGGAATTTTACTCTTGATTCATTCCACTCACGAAGCTCCGTTTTCATCTGTTCATCGGTCAGGTTTTCACATCCGAGTGAAAGCACCAGCACACCTCCCGCATTGGGATGATGCATAAGTGCTGCGAGAACCTTTCTTGTAGTGGCGTGATCATCTCCCATCTGTGAACACCCGTAAGGATG
This sequence comes from Lachnospiraceae bacterium, assembly GCA_017460885.1. Lineage (GTDB taxonomy): Bacteria > Bacillota > Clostridia > Lachnospirales > Lachnospiraceae > XBB2008. The sequence continues at coordinate 75,876 of JAFUAB010000042.1, read as the reverse complement.
AGTAAAGGTATACAATCCGTCTATGGAGCCTTTAACCAGATCCTGATTATCACGCACCAGCTTCTCGGCAATGGAATTGACACAGCCTACGGTGGGAATGATCCAGATCTCATTTCTGATCCCGACCTTACCCTTGGCACGGCGATAGCCCATAAAGGTCTTTCTGCCTACATTGGGCAAAGGATAGGAAACCGGATCATACTCATATTTCGCATTTTCGGAAAGGGCTGTTTTTACATTCTGAGTGTGCACATGACTTCCGGTTTTGATGTTCCCGGACGCGGTACCTATGCGGCATCCGTATTTAATGATCTCGGATCCCTCCGGGATATCGGTAAGAGCGATCTTATGACCGCGGGGGATATCCTCGACTGCTGCCACTCCTTCGATCGTTTCTCCGGTTTTAATATCCTCGAGAGCTACCAGAACGTTATCCAGCGGGTGAATCTTGATTGTTTTCATATTTAACCTGCCTCTTTATCTGATCATATAATAATCCGGGGAAATGCCGGTATATTCAGCATTTCCCCGGTCCGAATCTATTGCTGAACAGCCTTCATGGCTTCATACATACCCTTTTCACGTATGCTCTTAAGGTCTGCCTTTACGGCATCCGCGAAGCCGGGAAGCTTCTTTAAGGAGTCATCCCACATCTTCTCGTTATTGATGATCGCATCGGCAAGTGTATCGTCATCTGCATCCTTCAGCTCGAGGAACGCTTCAAGCACCCAGCCGTCATCCTTGATCAGGAATTCATTGCTGCCGTCAGCCCCTGTACGGGTAGCGACGAGTGCACCGTCCTTAAGCTCCCTGCCCAGATGATAGAAGCACAAAAATGCGGCAAATGAGAAGGTAAGAACGGGCGGAAGAGCCTTCTTCTGCTCATAGTATTCTATAACGGTAGGCATTACCCTTGCCTTCCACTTGGAAGCCGAGTTAAGAGAAATGCTGAGCAGCTCGTGATCGATAAAGGGATTGGCAAATCTGTCTGTGACCGCAGCGGCGAAATCCTCTTTATCCTTCTGATCGAGTCCTGTCAGGACGGGAATGATCTCATCATAGAGCGCCTTGTTCATGAAGCCCTTTATAACATCATCCTTCATGCAGTCTCTGACGATATCCTGACCTGCGATATATGCTCCCATGATCATCGATGTGTGGGCACCGTTCAGGATACGGACCTTACGCTTTTTGTAGGGATCGACATTATCAACCACCAGGATCGGAAGTTCTGCCTTTTCAACCGGGAACTCATCCTTGATGGACTGAGGACCCTCGATGACCCATGCGCCGAATACCTCTCCCGTATCGATGATATTATCCTGATAACCGAGTTCCTCACAGATGGATGCAGCCTCAGCCCTCGGATATCCGGGAACGATCCTGTCTACCAGTGTTGAACAGAAGATATTTTCCTCTGCGACCCACTTCCTGAAATCAGAGGAAAGCCCCCACTGATCGATATACTGATTGACACACTTCAGCAGTTCGTCACCGTTGCGGTCGATCAGCTCGCAGGACAGAATGATGAAGCCCGGCAGCTTGTTGTTGAAACGTGCATACAGCAACTGTGTGAGCTTGCCCGGGAAGCTTCCGGCAGGCTTATCATCAAGCTGACACGCGGGATCATATGCGATACCTGCCTCGGTAGTGTTGCTCACGATAAATCTGAGTTCCGGATTTGCCGCACATTTGATAAATTCATCATACTGTGCATAGGGGCTTATGCATCTGGAGACGCAGGAGATCACACGCTTTTTGTTGACCTTCTCACCATTCTCCTGACCTCTGAGGAAAAGTGTATACAGACCGTCCTGCTCATTGATCATATCCGCAAGGCCCTGTCCTATGGGCTGGCAGAGAACTACCTTGGAATCAAAGCCTGCACGCTCATTCATCAGGTCGATAAAATAATCCACAAACGCACGAAGGAAATTGCCTTCCCCAAACTGAAGCACGCGCTCGGGTGCTTCCTTAAGGAGATAACCGTCATACCCCTGTGCTTCCAGTGTCTTATAACTTAATCTGTCCATTTATAACCTCCACAAATAAATATCTGTATCCTGCTCTTATAAGCCGAAGTATCTCTTTGCGTTATAATAAGAGATACCCTCTGTGATCCTCTTTAATGCAGCATCATCATTCGGATACTCACCGTTTTCTACCCACTCACCGATCAGATTGCACATGATCCTTCTGAAATAGTCGTGTCTTGTATATGACAGGAAGGATCTGGAATCCGTCAGCATTCCGATAAAGTTGCCAAGCAGACCCAGATTGGCCAGAGACTTCATCTGATTCTCCATACCTGACTTTGTATCGTTGAACCACCATGCGGGACCGTGCTGGATCTTGCCGGGAACCTCGGGAGACTGGAATACTCCGAGAATGGTACCGATCTGTTCGTTGTCGGCGGGATTCAGGGAGAATAGTATGGTCTTGGGAAGCTCGTTTGTCCTGTCCAGCTCGGACAGCAGCTCGGCTATGGATCCGCCGCAGGTATTCTGAGAGATCATATCAAAGCCCGTATCGGGACCCTCGAGTCTGAACATTCTCTCATTCATATTGCGGAGGCATGAATAGTGAAGCTCCATGGCGATGTTGTGCTTATGATAAGCCTTGCCTATGGCGATCAGCAGCTGGGTCTGATATACCTCTGCTTCTTCTACGCTTATATCTCCTCCTGCCATAACCTTCTTAAAAGCTTCATCGGCGATCTCGATGGTACCCTTACGGAAGGGTATATAGTCAAGACCGTGATCGGATGCCACACAGCCATGGGCGGCAAAAAACTCGATACGGTTTATCAGAGCATCTATTACATCCTGTGCGCTGTTTAACGTATCCTTGCCTACAGCATGAGCAAGTGACTCGATATACTCCTTAAACCCGGCCTTGGTGATATTGATGGCCTTGTCGGGTCTGAAGGAAGGCCTTACCATAAAATCTATACTGTCATCGGCAGCGATCTTTTCATGCCATTCAAGAGAATCCACGGGGTCATCGGTTGTCCCTACATAAGCCACATTGCTCTGACGGATCAGACCTCTGACCGTGAGATTGGGATCACTCTTCAGCATATCATTGCACTTGTTCCAGATCGCCTCGGCATTATCGGGATTAAGAGGCTCGGTCACACCGAAGTATTTCTTAAGTTCCAGATTGCACCAGTGATACATCGGATTGCCGATCGCGAGTGTCAGTGTGTCCGCGAAGCCTTTGAATCTGCCAAGCTCATCGTTCCTGCCCGTCACCTGCTCCTCGGTCATACCGTTTGATCGCATCAGACGCCATTTATAGTGATCACCGAAATAGTGTCCGTCAGGCTGCTTCCCACCGAACCACACATCGCCCAGGCTGTCGAATCTCTTGTCCTCATAGATCTCCTGAGGCGATATGTGACAGTGGTAGTCAATTATCGGCAGTTTCTCCGAATAATCATGGAAAAGATGTTTTGCTGTGTCATTTCCGAGTATAAAATCCTCATCTAAAAATTTCTTCATAATTCTCTCCATTATCTCTGTACACGACCCGAAGCGTCTCCGCCGGCCAGCTTCTGAACCTCTGCTACCGTCACACGGTTGAAGTCACCCTCGATGGAGTGCTTAAGAGCCGAAGCGGCTACCGCAAACTCGATCGCATCCTGAGTTGAATAATTGTTGACAAGAGCGTATATCAAACCGCCGCCGAAGCTGTCACCGCCGCCTACTCTGTCTACTATGCGCAGATGATACTGCTTGGAGAAGCAGTAGTCCGTACCGTCATACAGCATACCCTGCCAGTCGTTGTCATTGGCGGAAATGGATGTACGGAGTGTGATGGCAACCTTCTCAAAATTGAACTTATCGGCAAGCTGCTTTGCCACAGACTTGTATCCTTCAGTATTGAGCTTACCGCCTGTGATATCGGTATTCTCAGCCTCGATGCCGAATACGTCCTTGGCATCCTCCTCGTTGGAAATACATACATCAACGTATTCGCAGAGCTTTGTCATGGCCGCGCGAGCCTCATCCCTGGTCCAGAGCTTTCCGCGGTAGTTTAAGTCACAGCTGATCTTTACGCCGTGAGCATGAGCTGCCTTGCAGGCCTCTATGCAGATATCAACAAGATTCTGTCCTAAAGCGGGAGTGATGCCCGTAAAGTGGAACCAGTCAGCTCCCTCAAATATCTTATCCCAGTCAAAATCCGAAGCGGATGCCTCCTGGATGGCTGAATGTGCTCTGTCGTAGATGCAGACGCTTCCTCTCTGTGAAGCTCCCTTCTCCAGATAGTAGATACCGACTCTGTCACCGCCTCTGGCGATATGGCTCGTATCTACTCCGAAATATCTGAGGCTGTTGACTGCAGCCTGACCTATGGCATGCTCGGGAAGCTTGGTAACGTATACGGAATCAAGTCCGTAATTGGCCAGTGATACGCTCACGTTTGCCTCGCCGCCGCCAAAGGTTGCCTGAAGCTGGTCATCCTGAAAGAACCTGTAATAACCGTTAGGCGCAAGTCTCAGCATTATTTCTCCGAATGTAACTACCTTACTCATTTTGAACCCTCCTGTTTATTTTCTGATCAAATGTATTGCGAATCCACCGAATTCTCCGTCCAGATAGATGAACTTTGTTCCCTTTTCGTCAGTGGTTCTTGTGCTCTCATCAAAGGTTGCTCCGGCTCTTCCGAAGTGATAAACGGCTCTGTCCACATCATTGACCGCCAGAGCGATATGACCGTGGGTTCCCTTTCCGCCGGGCTTCATAACCTCAAAAGGCTTGCCCGCAAATATCGAGCTGTTGCCGGGTTTGTATTCGAGATCGAACATCGCGCAGAGGCATTTAGCCAGATCTGCCGTCTCATCCTCGGTGGAGGTATTGATGCCGATGTGTCTGAGCTCGCAGCCGAGCATATTCTTAACCGCAGCCTTACAGATGGATGTGATCTCATCCCACTTTTCGCCTTCGATCAGGTCCTTCTTGACCATCCATGTACCGCCGCAGGCAAGTATCTGATGGAAGCTCATATAATTAGCCAGATTATTGGTATTTACTCCGCCCGTAGGCATCCATCTGAGATTCTTGTAGGGACCTGCCAGTGCCTTCAGCTTCTCGATCCCGCCGTTCTGCTCCGCAGGGAAGAATTTGACCGCTTCGAGACCGAGAGCCATAGCCTGCTCCATCTCTCCTGCGGTAGCTGTACCGGGCAGCATGCACACGCCCTTGTCCAGCACATATTTAGTGATCTCGGGATTAAAACCGGGGCTGACAACGAAGCTCACGCCTGCATCTATGGCGCGGTCAGCCTGCTCCCTGGTAAGTACCGTTCCGGCACCGACAACCATCTCGGGAACCTCTTTAACTATAGCCCTGATGGCATCCTCGGCTGCCGCAGTACGGAATGTGACTTCCGCTGCGGGAAGACCTCCTGCAACAAGTGCCTTTGCCAGCGGTACGGCTTTGCTCGCATCGTCGATCGCTATGACCGGGACAATGCCGATGTCATGAATTTTCTGCAATAATTCGTTCATCTTATAACCCCCTTAACTGAAATACCGGATAAAAATCCACCTAAAATTAAATGTACCCCTTTTATGGCACAATAACCACAAAAAGGGTACAGAATTGCAAATTATACAACAAGTCAAGCAATATTTACAAGGTTTTCAGGTCATATTCGGGATGCCGTTTTGGCACATTTGTCGAAAATCACATGAAATCCTGCATTGCCACATCATCCATGTCATCAAAATCCTGGTTTTCACCTACCATTCCCCATATAAAGGTATATGCCTGAGTACCGGCTCCGGAATGGATCGACCAGCTGGGACTGATCACTGCCTGTTCATTGCGCATGATGATATGTCTGGTCTCCTGGGGCTCGCCCATGAAATGACACACGAATGCATCCTCGGGTATATCAAAGTAAAGATAAACCTCCATTCTTCGGTCATGTGTGTGACAGGGCATCGTGTTCCAGACGCTTCCGGGCTTAAGCTCCGTCATACCCATTTCCAGCTGACAGGTCTCAACCTGTCCGGGAAGGATGTATTTGTTTATGACTCTGTGGTTGGAGCCCTCGAGTGATCCAAGCTCCTTCTTGTTCTCATCCTTGATTATGACCACGTCCTCGGAAGGAGTGCCCTCTCTCTTGATGAGAACCGTAGGATAGGTCATATGTGCAGGTGCCGAGTTGATATAGAATTTTGCAGGCCTGGAGGCATCCTTTGAGGTAAAGGAAATGTCCCTTTTGCCCATGCCGATATACATACCCTGCTTGTAATCAACCTCATAGTCACGTCCGTCAACAGTGATCACGCCGGCGCCGCCGATGTTGATCACACCCATCTCACGTCTTTGCAGGAAATATTCCGCCCTGAGCTCCTCTCCGGCCTCAAGCACCAGCTTTTTCCGGACCGGTACGGCAGAGCCCGTGATGATCCTGTCGATATGGGAATAAACGAGCTTGATCTCATCGGGGTGAAAGAGATCGTCGATCAGAAACTCCTGACGGAGTCTCTGTGTGTCATAGTACTTTTCATCCTTGGGTGAACATGCGGTTCTGAGTTCCATTTTCTTTTCTCCTTTTCGTATTATGATTAATTTACTATATGTATTTATACTCTGTCATACAGACCCTGAATATATTCCCGGGTCTGTACCGCGTTGTCCGGGCTCGTATTCTCCAGGGTACACTGAACATAGGGCTTGAACTCTTTTATCTTTGAAAGGAGAAGCTCATAATTCAGTCCTCCGCGGCCTGCCGGGATCGACTTCAGATCGTCACCCTCCACAACGAAATCCTTCATGTGAACGACCGCGATATCATCCTTCAGCAGCTCAAATGTCTTCTCTATGATCTCGTTCTGTTTATCGATATTGCCCGGATATAACATGTTAACAGGGTCAAAAATGATCTGAAGATTGGGACTTCCCACCTCATCCAATACATATCTGGCCTGCTCGGGGCCGTATACTATGTGCTTCCATACAGGCTCGATAGCCATGACCACTCCGAACTTCTCCGCAGCCTCAACACAGGGACGCACATTCCTGACAAAAAGATCCAGTGCCTCGCGCTCATGGTTGGCGGGTTCATATTTATATTCCGCATTGACGGCACCCGTCTCGGTCCCAACTACACTCGGACGAAGTATCGACGCGAAACGCATATGAACAACGTACTTTTCGGTGATCTCGCGAAGCTTATCCGGATCGGGATGGGCAAGATTCAGATAATTGCCCAATACAGCGATATCCACGTGGTTATCGTCACAGAGCCTTCTGATGTAAGAAGCAAGCCCCGGAGTCATGGCCGAAAGAGTCGGTTTAAACTCCTTTATGGATTTGGACAGGGCTATATGCATACATGTAAAGCCCTGGCTTTTGATCCTCGGTATCAACACGTCCAACGGACCGTATTCCACATCATGCGCCCGTATTCCTATCTGCATTTGTTCTCCTTCCAAAAACAGCCCTCTGCCGTAACGGCAAAGGGCTGCTCACATTCAAGATATGTTGCCGTTACATGGCGACAACTTCACACTTCTTATTGGTAAAGGCTTCTATCTTGTAGAGGTTCCTGTTAGCAACGGTCCTGCTCATTCTGTAGGCAAGTCCCCTGTCCTCAGGCTCCTTGATCGTAATCTGTCCCAGCCTGTTCCAGCCTCCGAAGTACTCGTTGTCTACCGTTTTGATCACATAGTTGTCATTCATTCCGTTTTCCTCCTTTCCCTTGATGATCGGAACTCCCTTTTATGCGGGGCCGATATCAAACCGGTCATCCTTGACCCGTGACAAGCTCATTCCCGAGCTTTCACGTTATTTTACGGATTAAAACGAATAATAACAACAGATGTTTTGTACAAATCGTTGTAATTCTTGCTATGAAATTTGTCAATGTTGTCCATTACGAAGCAGGAAATCCCTTCGAATACACAACCGACACTGCCTGATCAAAGATTCAAAGGATTGCCGCCCAGATCCAAAGGATCCCGCTCTTCAAAGACTACCTCCGGCTCCAATTCATCTATGGATTTCCATCCGCTGAACCTCTTCGGATGTATGCTGTCATCGTACCGGCAGTTCTCAAAGGAAGCTCTGGCGGTCGGTCTCCAGGGACGTCCAAGAAATACCGTTCCCTTCATATCCATGTTCTCGCCGCGAATCACACAGTTCCTGAATACAAAGCCCGTCCCTCCGGGGCATTCGCAGGGAGCCGTAACGTAACCGTTGATATCCTTTCCCCTGTCATAAACTATTATCTCGCAGCCCTCAAATACCGCATCGGCTCCGCCGAAGATGAAATCCACATCGCCGCGGATTATACAGTTATTAAAGAACTGTCTGGTAGGCTTTCTGTCCGAAAGCATCCTTGGACCGAAAAAGCCGCGGGATTGTCTTTCTTCCTTCGGAAGCGGCGCCATAAAAAGCGTGTCCTGATGTGAGGACATTTCCACATGATCCATATGTACCTCGGAAGCGTCAGAATATACAGCAAGCGCCTGTCCCCTGATATCTCCGTCACCTGCCGTGTTGCGTATCGTCAGATCCCTGACCGTACATTTCTCACCGCCAAGGAACACCGTCTGGGTACGAAATGTCCCTCTTCTGGTTCCGTCAGGCATTTCGTCCAACGCACCGTCTCCCCATTCGATCACTGTGCGTCCGCGTCCGGATCCGATCAGCGAAATGTTCTTCTTTTCTATAAACAGCTTCTCTCGGTAGACTCCCGCCGCGATCCTGACCTCGGTTTCACATTCATACTCGGCAGCTTCCACCGCCTCGGTTATTGTTGTGTAATCGCCCTCCGGGCCGACAGTAATTATTTTCATTTTCCACCTTCTTTTACATCATCCTATATCCGGCTCCGTATCCACGCTCCCGCGGATGTTCACATTGTTCAGTGTAAGCTTCTCCACGTTCCGGACAAAGATCCCCCGTCCGCTCATGGGTTCCATTCCGTCCATCATCACCGGGACCGCCGGCACTCTCTTTTCCTCAGGCAGGAAATCTGCCTCGATATTTTCGAGAACGACCTCTCCGACCTTTTTTTCGGGAAGACCGTATACCGTGAGCAAAGCGGCATCCACGCCTTCACATGTAATGTTACGTGCAATTATGCTGCGAATCTCCGGAGTAAGCTCATCAACAGGCTGCGGCTCCTTAGTCTGTACATACTCACTGTGTCCGTCGGGATCGCAGAAATAGAACATATTGACCGTGAAGGGCATCCTTACATTGATCATACGGATACTGTCAAAAACTATATCCTCAAGCACAGACCTGCTGCCGCGTCCTCTTCTGGTCTTGATACGCAGACCTCTGTCGGTACTGTCAAAGATACACTGACTCACATGTACATTTTCAACGCCGCCCGCACACTCACTTCCGACCGTCACACTGCCGTGTCCGCGGTTCAGCCTGCAGTTGCGTACAATGAGTCCGCTGGTCCTTCTGTAGTGCTTCCTGGCCATATAGATCTTGCCCGACTTGATCGCGATACAGTCGTCACCTACAGAGATATCTGTACCGATGACATTGAGGTTGACACAGCTCTCGGGATCTATGCCGTCCGTATTCGGTGAATCGGAAGGATTGCGGATCGTAAGCCCGATCAGATCCACATTGTCACAATAATACGGATGTATGGTCCAGCAGGGGGTATTGCACACCGTGATGCCGACCAGTTTTATATTTTTACACCGATTCAGAAATACAGTGCGCGGTCTCCACGCATCTCTGCGGATCTTCGGATTGACCCACCAGTCACCGTTCTGGGCATTTCCGTCCAGCTTTCCGCGCCCGTAGATCCGTACATTTTCAACCTCGATCCCGGTGATCAGCGAAGCGTGGCAATCCAGCGGATTTCCCTCCCAGCTGCCGAAATTATAATCCTCCTTTTCATCTGTGGAATATACCATACCGGGAAGCACGGGATAGTCACCGCGGTCGGTCGATCCCAGGATAACAGCATCCTCATCCAGCCAGATGCTCATATTACTCTTGATAAAAAGGGGACCGCAAAGATAAGTACCGCTGCCCAGATATACGGTTCCCTCCGGAGGACATGCCATGATCGCAGCCTGTATCGCTGACGTGTCGCGTGTCTCACCATCGCCCTTTGCTCCGAACCTGCGAACATCCAACAACACCGATTCCTTAGATGTGGTGAAGCTTCCGTTTCCGATATCGCCGCTTTCATCCTGAAGCTCCAGGGAATAGGTTGTGTCGGGACTAAGACCGTCTATGGTAAATACGTTGGTAGTAAACTCGTATTCTCTTTCTGATGACCTCACTCCCGGAGTTTGGGAAGCAATACATCTGGCCTTTGCGCTCACCTTTGAGGGAGCCGTATAGCAGGTATCGTTTTCGAGTTCGATCGTTATCTGATGCGGTTCCGTATCGATTATATTTAATTTCATGTTATTCCTCCTGCGCGGATACTCTTTGATCAGAGCTGCACGGATCGGCTTATCTGCTGAGCAATTCCGTATATGCCATTATAAGCGGTCCCGTACCCTTGGCATCGTTCTCGACTACGGGCTCGCTGAAATAGTATTCCAGTGATCCGTCACGATGCTGGGCGCCGCCCAGTCCGGCAACCAGGCATATACCTCCGAGTCTTGGCGTTCCGTCTGCGTTTCTCGAAAGATACTTATCGGTAATGCCAAAGAATATCTCCTCTCCGACCTTACCAAACCTCTCCGGCAGATAACCGAGTCTTGAACCCTTGAGCAGCGCATACGCAATAAGGGCGGAACCCGATGTCTCGAGATAATTGCCTTCAGCCTCCGGTTTGTTGATAACCTGATAAAACATATGGGTTTCCGGATCCATATAATTCATCAGGGTATCCGCAAGCTCCTTCAATGTATCCTGAAGAGTACGATACTCATTGTATAATTCCTCTCCCATAGCCTCAGCCGTATCGATAAGGGCAGCCATATACCAGCCCGTCGCCCTCAGCCAGAAATTGGGACTGTGACCGGTCTCCTTGTCTGCCCAGTACATCTCACGTGATTCGTCATAACCGTGATAGTACAAGCCTGTCCCGGCGTCTCGCATTAGTCTGTACACATTCCGGAACTGCTTAAAGGAATCAAGGCATCCCGTCATCTTGTTGTATCTCCGTTCGTATTCGGTATAAAAAGGCTGTGCCATATACAAGCCGTCCAACCACACCTGATTCGGATATATCTTCTTGTGCCAGAAGTTTCCCTCGTCAGTGCGGGGATGCTTCTCAAGCTGTCCCCTGACGGTATCCATTGCCAGCCTGTATTTCTCCTTGCCTGTCAGATCGTACAGTGCAAAAAGATTGCATGCGGGACGCACATTGTCGAGATTATATTCTTCGGGATCATAGGTCTTGATGCTTCCGTCTTCCTGCACAAAGAAAGAAACAAAGCTGTCTGCGAAATCAAGATAATCCTTATCTCCTGTTATCCCATACAGACGAAGCAGCGCCGTGATCATGCATCCGTCGATATAGTTCCATTTATTGGGTTTGCCGCTGCGCACCTTTTCGATATTCCACATAGGGTGCTCCGCATCGGATTCCCGCATCAGAAATTTAACATATTCATCCAGCAGTTTCTTTGTTTCTTCATGAGTCATATTTCTTTCCTTTCCATCTTCATACTCAGATCTTTGAATTCCGGAATATTATATTCTATAGTGAACGTCAAAAATATTTTGACGTTCACTATAAAGCCTCCGGCAGGATGTTGATCTTTCACTCAATCCAGTCCCCGAGCGGTTCGTCATGAAAATGATGGCCGCCGGGACGGATGTCGTGTGTCAGTGCATCTTCAGCTCCAAATAATGTGTATGCCTTTTTGATGATCCCGATCTGTTCATATACATTTTCCAATCCGCGTGGCCCGTTTAAGTGGTCCTCACTGCAGGACTGGATCAACAGCGGTCTGGGAGCGATGAGCATCGCTATATCTCCCATATCCAGATGCTCCCACAGTCCCGGGATATAATTGCAGCTGCAGTTATTGTTAAGGATCATCAGGGAATCCCTGACGCCGTACATATAACCGCTGATGAAAACTTTACTCACTCTCGGATCGAGCGCAGCCAGATAAAGTGCCTGCATTCCCCCTCCGGAGAAGCCCACGCATCTAAGACCGCTTACATCGTATCTGCCGCTTTTCTCCAGATAGTCGATCAGACGAATGTAGTCAAACGTACACAATCCTATTACGGAAAGTCCCATCGGTATCGCCATATTGGCGATATTCCGGCAGCTGCAGCCTAAGAGCTTCTCGTCGCTGTCGCCCTGATCGGCGGACTCACGTCTCTCTCCGAAACCACGCTGATCGGGACATATTGCCGTATATCCCATTTTAGCAAGTTTGAGTCCGTAATCATAGTTAAAGAAGTCTATCTTATCACTGATAGACCTTATGTCCCTGACTCCCGCAACGGATTCCTTACCGCCTCCCTGATGGCCGGCAGGGCACAGACAGGTTCCTTTGCTTTCAGACCCCGGTTCCAGTACTATCATCGGCATATACGTATATTCGTCAACCCTGAAAACAGCCCTTATCCTGATAATACCGTCAGAGATGCTTACACGGGAGGTTTCTATCCAGATATCATGATAATCATCGGATCCGGATCCGCCTTCAAGCAGCTTATCCAGTCCCGTTATCCCTGTCAGGGACTTCCTCTCACGTTCCTGCCACGCCTTCAGTTCTTCGACCGTATTCCCCGTGAACCGGTCCCTGACGGCATATCTGCCAAACCTGTCCAGCATACCGTTCAGAGATTCATAATACTTTTTTGTTTCGTGTTTTTTGAATAACATTTTCCTGCGCCTCGCCGATAGTGACAACGGAAAGTATTACTGCTACACTATATTTTCTTCCAATTCGTAAAAGTATCCCTTTAGAGCCATAAGCTCGTCATAGGTTCCCTGCTCCACTACACGTCCGTCCTGCATTACTACTATCAGATCCGCCTTGCGTATTGTTGCCAGCTTATGCGCCACTATGAATGTCGTTCTGGACTCGGACATATTGTCCAGTGCCCCTGAAACCTCTCTCTCGGAGATCGCATCCAGAGCGGATGTGGCTTCATCCAATATGATCACCCGGGGATCCCGGATCAAAGCCCTGGCTATGGATATACGCTGCTTCTGCCCGCCGCTCAGCTTGTCTCCGTGCTCGCCCACAGAACTTTCAAGACCGTCGGGCAGCTTTTCGATCACGGATTTAAGTCCGGATTCCGCTACTACCTCCTGCAGGACTTCTTCGGAGATATCACTTGTTCCGTACAGTATATTGTCTCTGATAGACCCGGAAAAGAGTGCCGTCGACTGCGGGACTACCGCCAGAAATCTCCGGTAACTCCTTAAGTTTATCTCATTCATCGGTCTGCCGTCTACAAAAAGCCGACCACCTGTTGGCATCATAAACCCGATAAGCATATTCATTATTGTTGTTTTGCCGGCACCGGACTCCCCGACAAAAGCCACTGTCTGTCCCTGCTTTACTTCCAGATTCAGGTCCTCGATCACTACCTTGTCTGTTTTTGGATAGGTATAAGATACATGCTCAAACCGGTATTCTCCCCTGAGCTCATCGATCGAGGGTTTGCCGTAATTGTCCTCGATATCCTCGACCTCCAGCACCTCTCCGATGCTTCTAACCGATTCAAGTCCTTTTGAGATCGTAGGCAGAAGATTCAGCATACCGGACACCTGTCCGACGATCGTCGTAAAATAGCTCTGATAGAGAACCACATCTCCTGTTTTGATCACGCTTCGTAATGCCAGGAACGCCGTGAATGCCAGACAGATCACCTGAAAGATCTGGAAGCATGCCCAGCTGACGGCACCGAAGTTGGTCTGTATGATATCAAGCTGATATCCCTCTTCGGCGATCTGAGTCACGCGTTCATTCATTCGTGCGATCTCTTCTTCCTCAAGAGCGTGTGCCCTGGTGACCGGTACCAGTTCCACCATCTCGGAAACACGGGCACTGGTCGCTTCAACCTCTTTACGGAATCGCTGGTTATGAAGCCGTATCGGTCTCTTGAAACCATATACCAGCGCCCCCGCCAACGGAGCCATCATCAGGAAAAATATAAAAACAACCCTGCTCCTGGTTATCGTTACGGCAAGCGCCACGGCCACATTAATGATGATATTCATAAAGCTTGTAAAGATCTGATCCGATAATGTTTCCACAGCTTCAACGTCGCGAATGATCTTCGACTGAAGCCGGCCCGATTGAATGTCCTTTTCGGAAAGAATGGACATTGTCTGGATCTTTTGTACAAGCATGCTGCGTAGTCCCGCTTCCACATCCCTGACCGCCGATGCCCTGAAATGCATATGCAGGTAATTCATCGGGATATTGAGCAAAAGCAGAAATACCAGAACGCCCGAATTGATCAGGATCAGCTTTGCCGCCCCGGGATCACGGTCGGTCACATAGTTGATTATATTGGCTGTGGCGATGGGAAGCACCCAAACCGGACTGTGCTTGATGATATAAAAGAATACCGACAGCAGGAAATTATGGTAATAACCCTTGTAAAATCCCACAAGGGTCATCAGGGAATTCCCTTTATGCAGGCGGTAGCTCTCCTCAAATATCTCGGGCTCCGCCCTGTGCTTCATTTTCATGATACTTCCTCATATGATCTACAATCTGTACTTTATACACCTCAGGCATACCCGAATTCCGTAAATCTGACCGGAGGGGTGTTGTCGTCCCGGGTGCTGCAGACAGCATAGATACCTGCCATCGCCCCCGTGAACCGTTTGCCCTTTTTTATTCCTTCATCGCAGAGATAATAAACGTCCGGTAATGTATGTATGAGTCTTTCTCCACAGTAAAAATCTCTTTTTAAGCCGTCTGCACGCATCTCAAGAGGAAACGCCTCACCTGCGGTAAGAAGCTCCGTTATTTCTGTCACATCCGCAATATATTCCGTATCCTCATCTCCTATATGTTCACCGACACGCAGGACGATCCGGCCGTTCCTTTTCGTCAACCCGAAGACACAATAGGTGTTTTCATCATAGTATCCCGTCAGTCCGAATTCCATGCCCTCCGCAAAAAACTCGGGAACAGTGACGACAACCGATACTCTGCATTTAAATGCGATCTGCCTCCTCAGCACTATACTCCTGCAGGCCGTGGAGGACATGGGAGAAGCGGATGGGCAAAGAGTAAACTCATATACCCCGTCTCTATGAACCTTAGCCACGATCGTACCCGGAGCGTGAGGTCTCGGAGTCATAAAGCCTGCGGGAAGTCCCCCGGGCTTAGGATCAGTGTCGGCCGGACGGGCGGAACCGTCCCTGTGATCCATTTGGGGAAACGGCTTTCTTTGCAGTACCGACGGCCCCCTGAGGTCGTTGACGATCGGCCAGCCGTCAGCAGTCCAGGTTACCGGATCCAGTGCCGTCTCCCGTCCAAGCATACTGTATTTACCGTCCAGCATACGTCCGCAGAGATAAACCATATACCAGCGCCCGTCGGGAGTATCCACCAGATCGCCGTGTCCGCATCTCTGAATGGCGGCCGTGGGATCGCTCTGTCTCATTATCGGATTATACGGACTCGGCTCATAATCGCCGAAAAGCGTTTTTGATCTCTGAACCGTCACCATGTGTCCGGGGCCGGTTCCTCCCTCGGCAAGGATCAGATAATAATAACCGTCCTTTTTGTATAAATGCGGTCCCTCCGGAGCGCGTTTTCTGTCTCCGTAATACAGCAGCTTCGCCTCGGAGATCTGTCTGGTACCGGTCTCATCCAGCTCCAGTATCCTGGCGCCGCGGTTTAACAGCATATAGCGTCTGCCATCGTCATCATTAAAAATGCTTGGATCTATGCCGTCTTCCTCTATATACACCGGTTCGGAATAAGGTCCCTCCGGTCTGTCGGAGAAGACCACTATCTGCCGCCTGTATGGCGTAATGCCCAATGAACCCGTATCATCATTGAATCTCATCGTTGCGGTAATATAATACCTGCCGTCATGATACGAAATATCAGGCGCCCAGTATCCCCTGCCGCCTTCCAGCTCATCGAGGTGCGCCCATTCGGGATTGGTGATGGCATAGCCGATTATCTCCCAATTGATCAGATCCCTGGAATGTGACACCGGTATACAGGGAAAAAATATAAAGGTCGAGTTGACCATATAATAGTCTTCACCGACTCTGACCACGGACGGATCCGGGAACATGCCTGTCCGTATCGGATTTTTGTAGTAATCGTCTATATTTCCAAAGTGTTCTGTCATATAACGGCAGATACTGTTGCTGCCGGACGATACGGCCACCTCCCACGGAGTGATCAGTTCACGGTCACCGCGAAAAGGGTCCATTCCGCATTTTCCGATCAGATAATCCCAAAGTCCGGTATCATCGGATACAGCGGCATAATGAAGTACATCGCGTCCGTTTTCATCCCTCTCATCCAGACTGATCCTGGAATACTCGACCAGATAACGCACCACATCAGATCGGCCGGCTTCTGCGGCCGCGAAAAGATGCTCTCCGCGGATCATGGCAGGATCCCTGACAAGCCGGCTGCGTACGGTCTCGAGATCGCCGGCTTTTATGGCTTTGTATAATATATCACTTGAATTCATCTTCTTTGGTTGGATCACGGGGACGGTTCTTTTGATCCATTTGGATCACGGGGATGGTTCTTTTGACCCAAAATCGTCCCACTCATAGGCGTCGATCACGGCATACCCGCCGCGTACTCCCTTAGAAACCGCATATACGCCCACTCTGGCTCCGACCCAGGTATGATCGGAGGGTTTAAACTCTTCCCCGATATCCCTGAACGCAGCATCTCCGGTCCCGACTGTCACATCATCAGGTAAAGCCTTACCGGTCATGTATTTAAAGCTCGCCACGGGATGGCAATCCTCCACCGAAGTGAACTCCTTTGCACTCTCTCCGTTTCCGGCTTCGCGACAGACCATCGAAACAATAAACTCCGTCTCTTCGGCTCCGGACGTTTCGATCACTCTCAGGTTTTCCTTTTTATCTTTGGTCCCGGTTATGCTTTCACTGGTGCCGTAACGGATATCCAGGCCGCCGTCCTTCCTCTTTGCACACTCCAGAAAGGCGTACTCTCCTCCCATAAACGTGATACCGATACGATCACCGGTCTGGAGCTTATTTACTTTAAATGCTACAGTCACTTCAAACTCCCTGCGGTCAGGCTTTCGCGTCAGCACGTTCGGACATTTCCAAAGCACCGGATCCGCTCCCTGACTGTTGAGAGCCTGGAGCTTCAGTCTGTATTTACCATGATTTCCCAGATATGGACTGTTGCCGCCGAAAAGATATGACATATCTTCGGAAACGACATTTTCGTCCGGGTTAAAAACGGCAAAATATTCTTCGGAATAATTGCCCAGCCATTGATAGTCATGATATGTTGAGAACCGATTCTGAGATATCTCTGCGACTGACCCGCCCGATACAGGCTCTCCCCATGTGCCTTTACCGGCAGGCTCTCCGATCACCGGCCAGCTGTCATTCCAGACCACCGGCTGCAGATGGCAGACCCTGCCATACGGACCAAGATCCTGGAAATGTATGAACCAGTCACTTCGGTTATAGGATACCAGACCTCCCTGATGAGGGCCGTTGACTATGCTCGAGCCCTGTCTCATCACAACTCTGCATTCATAGGGACCATGGATATTCTTTGACCTTAGCGCGAGCTGCCAGCCGTAACGGACACCGCCCGCGGGAGCAAGTATATAAATATATCCGTCGCGCTTATAAACCTTCGGGCCTTCTATCGTGATCGCAGGTGCATTGTTATCGTCGGGCTCCTTTGCCTTCGAACCCGCAAATCTGTGTACATAGTCCTCCCGGTGTATCATACCGTTAAAAGCTCTCTCATCTCCTGCCCTGCCGGCATCCGATGAAGCCTGTAGTCCGGGACCTCTTTCTCCGGAATCCGGGTTTCCGTCAGAAGGCAATGAAACCAGATTACCGTTAAAGATGATGTGATCTGGAGATATCGCCTTTATCCCCTGAGCGTCAAGCTCAACCATTCCGAGTATGCTCTTGAAACCGATCCTGCTTTTTGCATATGCATGCACGAGCCAGAACCTGCCGTCTT
Source organism: Lachnospiraceae bacterium (assembly GCA_017460885.1). Taxonomy (GTDB): domain Bacteria; phylum Bacillota; class Clostridia; order Lachnospirales; family Lachnospiraceae; genus XBB2008. The sequence continues at coordinate 57,776 of JAFUAB010000042.1, read as the reverse complement.
CGTCTATAAACGGGCAGGGATCTATAAGTCCCCTTCCCTCCAGCACGCATACCGGTCTGTCCCATATAATCGGTATGAATCCCGGAATGTGCAGGTCGCATCCATGATCGAACTCATATCCACGGTCTTCAGATCCGTCACCTTGCACGGGATCGACACAATGATTTCGAAAGCCCTCGGTTGTCTGAAAACGCCCTCTCACCACATACAACCCTTCGTCGGGCATACCGTAATAAATGTAAAAGGTATCATTGTAGTATCTGATGGCGGGCGCCCATATTCCTTCGGAATGTCTGGGATAATCAAATGTCTGACCAAGCTCCCTGACCGCATATCCGGTCAGTGTCCAGTTCACCAGATCCCGGGATCTGAGGATCGGCAGCCCCGGAGTATAGTTAAAGCTGGATGCCGTCATAAAGAACATGTCCCCGACCCTGGTAACATCAGGGTCCGAATAATCGGCAAATAATATAGGGTTTTGAAAATTCATATCGTTCATCACTGCTTATATTCTTCTCTGAGTCCGTCTTCCAGAAGATTCGAATCGTACACGGAATCCAGATCACGAAGTACAGCCTCATCCACCAGCGTGGAAAAAGGAGCTCCGAGTTTGATCAATTCCCGTGCGATCAACTCTCCGAACTTCATCGCACCCTCGTATTTAAGGTGCGTATTGTCGGTAGACAATCCCTCCGGCAGCCAGAACGCCTCTCCCGGCTTAACATGCATATAATACCTTTTGGACGGCTCATCACCTGTCTTCTCCAGAAATTCCCGGCTTGCCTTAAACAGATCCGCAACCGGTACTCCGAACCTCTCAGCCGCCTTATGATACGCTTGTACATAGGGAGTGTGCTGTGAATCCTCAAGGGTCACATGATCATCCTTGAATTCCCTGCGTTCAAGCGGTGTGATGAACAGTGGGATGGCTCCCTTATTTCTGGCAACATTTACAAACTTACCGAGGTTCTCTATAAAATCCGTATCCGGATCAGTGTACCTGGCCAGATCGGTTTCTTTTTCATCATTGTGTCCAAACTGGATGAAAAGGAAATCACCTTCTTTGATCTCGTCATATATAAATGCCAGTCTGCCCTGATCTATAAAGCTCCTGGTACTTCTCCCGTTGATCGCATGATCGTAGACCACCACATCAAAAGCCGTATATCTGTCAAAAGCCTGGGCGATCCCGGTCTGCGGATATTTATTTGCCTTGTTGCAGGTATTCGTCGAATCTCCCGCCCAAAATATCACTCTCATAGAATCTCCTGTTACAAAAAAGCCCCGCGCCTGGCGCGGGGCTGAATTTCTTTTTTACTCTTTGACAGCTCCCACATTTACACCCGTTACAAAATACTTCTGAAGGAACGGATACAGAGCCATGAAAGGAAGTATCGCACAGATGATCGCCGCATAGTACAATGTCGTCTGCGACACACTGTATTGTGTTACCGGCGTATCTCCGTCCATGACCATAACCCTCAGGATATACTGGAAGTTGACCTGATCACGGTTTGTGATGTAGATCTGTACCGTTGAATAATCATTCCAGACAGTAACAGCGAACATCAGACCGATGGAAGCAAGGGCTGCCTTTGACAGCGGAAGCACGATCTTAAAGAAGATACCCATCGGAGAACATCCATCGATCTTGGCTGCCTCAAACAGCGATCCGGGGATTCCCTCGAAGAAGTTACGCATCAGTACCAGGTTATATACGTTCATGCCGTGCTTGACAACCAGGATCCACATGGAGTTTACCAGATGGAGCTTCTTCATGACCAGGTATTCGGGGATCATTCCTCCGGAGAAGATCATCGTGAAAAGAAGGAAATATGCGATGATGGTTCTGCCGGGAAGATCCTCCTGAGCCAGTACGTAGCCGCCGAGAGTGGACATTACCAGTCCGAGCAGCGTACCCAGGATCGTCGTAATAACCGAGTTGACAAACGGTCTGTACAATTTGGAGGTCGTCATGATCACCTTATAGCCATCCAGCGTAAATTTATTCGGGAAAAGCTGGAACTTGTAAACGCCTACCGCATTGAAGGAGTCTGACAAAACCTTCCAGATCGGTATAAGGATTATCAAGCCGATCAGAATAAATACTATGTAGTTTACGACGTCAAAAACGCCGGTCTTTTTCTTTCTTCCTGTACCGAAATCTTTACTCTTAGCCATATCACATCACCTCACAGTATTCCGCGTCCGCGTACTTTCTTGCTAGCCCAGTTACATACGATAACGAGGAAGCAGCCTACGAGTGACTTAAACAGACCGACCGCTGTTGTATAACCGTAATTGGGGATGGCCGTCATAAAGGTCTTACGGTAGATGTAAGTTGAAATAACATCGGATACTTCAAATACACGGTTGTTGTACATAACGAAAACCGACTCGAACAGGTTCAGAACCTTAGCAAGGTTAAGGATCAGAACGATGATGATCGTATTGGCAAGCTCGGGAACCGTTACATACCAGATCTTCTGCATGCGTGTGGCACCGTCAATATCCGCAGCCTCATACAGCTCGGGATTGATCCCGGACAGCGTCGCAAGGAATATTACGGTTCCCCATCCGGTCTCCTTCCAGATGTTTACAATATAGTAAACAGGCCGCCACAGATGCGTTTCGTGCATGAAGTCTATACTTTCCTTGATCCATCCCCAGTTCTTTAATGTCTCGTTAACGAAACCGGTGGAAGAAGTGGAAAGGAACAGGGTAAAGATGGCTGCCGTAACTGTCCATGACATAAAGTGAGGCAGATAGATAACGGTCTGCAGCACCTTCTTTGCGAACAGATTGGCCATCTCGTTAATGAACACCGATACTATAACGGATGCCGCCGTAGTGATCAGCAGCTTGGTGATCGACAGCACCAGTGTATTGGTAAAGGCTTTCCAGAAGTCCTTCTCGGAAAACATCTTCTGGAAATGTTTCATGCCGACAAATTCAATTTTCTTAAGCGTGTAATCATAAAACGAATAGCGTATACCGAGCATAGGCCAGTAATACACGATCAAAACATAGATAAGAACAGGGATAAACATCAGATAAAAGCCCCTGTTGTTCCATATACGTAATTTCAGAGGTTTTTTATTTATTTCCCGCCCCGTTGAAGTTTGAGTTTGCTTTTTTGCCATAAGTCATACCCCGTTTTTAGTGCTTGTATGGGCACCCTTAATCGGGCGCCCATACATTTACTGGTTTTATTATTATCAAATATTACTCAGCTGAATTGAGTTCCTCAAGGATAGCGGAAACTGTGTCTCCCCACTTCTCCTGATACTCAGCTATGGCATCCTCTGCAGTCTTCTTGCCGGCTACTACTTCGTTCATAAGAGTAGTCTTGTCTACTACAAGGTCAGCCTCTACCTCTGTCAGCATCTCGTTGGAGGGTGACTGAGGAGCATCTACACAGTTCTCGGTGAAGAACTTGTTGCCCTCTTCGATAAGGGGATCGTCATCAACGAAACCATTTGTAAGAGGAGCGATGACAAGCACGGGATCCAGGTGATTCTTCTTCCATACGGAGTTAGGATCGTTGGGAGCCTGCTTAAGATGGAACTCACCGTCAGCGTACTCATAATCCTTCTTCTTCTCGGGATCATCAGGGTTGGTCGTGAATGTCTCAGCTTTGGTTGACCAGTGAACGTCCTCTGCGCCATAGGTCCAAAGGGTCTGAACGGTATCGCCGTCAAGCATGGTCTCAAGCAGTGCGTCAAAGATTGCCTGTTCACGAGCGTTGTCGCCGTCAAGGTCATCGGTGATTACCCAAACGGGAGCCTCACGGTTGAGGTATCCGCCCCAGGTGTCCTTGATCTCCTTGATCGGAGGAAGCTGTACGAGCCTGTCGTCGCCGAGTTCTGTGTCAACCTCGTTCTTGTCAAGGTTATCGGTCAGGGTACGAAGCCACGTACCTGCCCAGTAGGTGAATACGCCTTCTGAAGTGGTCTGGTCATTGGAGAACCATTTCTCTCTTGCGGTCTTGGTGGAAGCTTCCTCAGTATCCTTATCGATGACACCGTCAGCATAGCCCTTGGCAAGCCTGGTCAGTGCATCGATCGTAGCCTGCTCCTGGAAACCGTCTACCCAGGTTCCGTTGTTCTGATAGATTGCCGGATAAGCGCCCTGCCAGAATTCAGGCATGTAGTTGATGTAAGGAGCCTCGTCAAGCTTACCGAAGCCGGCAGCGATAACGCCGGTCTGTCCGCCCTGAGTGAAGGCCTGAAGAAGTGCATAATAGTCATCAAAGGTCTTGATGTCGTCTACGGTCTTGCCTGCCGCATCCAGCCATGACTGCTTGATATAGGTAACGCAGCCGTTGCCGTAAGTAGGCGCGAATCCGTAAAGCTCACCGGATGCCGTCTTCATGTTCTCATTGATCGAAGGAAGGGTGATCCTGGACTGGAACTCTGCGTTATCATACGCATCTGCCATGTTCCAAAGGATTCCGGTGTTCTGATACTGCTTAAACATGGTTGCGCTCATGATGAGTGCGTCGGGATACTGTCCGTCTCCGGGCTGACCCGTGGTAAGGAGCTGGGATACGTTATCCTTGTATCCGGAATGCTCGGGCTGATTGATGTGAAGCTTGATCGGATGACCGAGTTTCTCGGAAACAGCTGCTTCCCACTGCTCGATGAAAGCGTCCTGACCGCTGTCCACGTTAGCTGTAAGAGTACCGTCTACAGTAATATAAAGATCGGTAAGCTCGTAGCTGCCGGCTGATGCAGTCTCGGCTGCAGCGTCGGAAGAACCGGACTCAGCTATAGTGTCTGCTGTTTCTGTTGATGTTGTGGTTGTTGAATCGCTGCTGCCACTTGAAGCGGAAGTATCGGATGATCCTGAATCGGAACTGGATCCGCAGGCTGCAAGAGATACTACCATTGCAGATGACAGAAGGATTGCAAGCAATTTCTTTTTCATTATTTTTACCCTCCTAAAAATTAACCAGACTTCCCTTGAAATCTGTACCACTATAACGGATTATAAAGCCGTTACGCGATTTATTATAGTGATAAAGTTGTTTCCTACATTGCAAAATTTGCTTAAACTTGCATTTTTCTTTGCTCTTTTTAGTTAAATATGATTATTATGTGTCATAGTTGTTAATTCAAACTATTCAATTTGAACAAAAACGGAGGAAAAATTATGTCAGGAATCTTAGACAGCTTCAGACTCGACGGTAAGGTCGCATGGGTGACCGGTGCTTCCTACGGACTTGGATTTGCTTATGCAAAGGCTTACGCAGAGGCCGGTGCAAAGGTAGTATTTAATGATGTAAATCCCGAGCACTATGAGCGTGGCATGGAAGAGTACAAAAAAGCCGGTATCGACGCATATGGTGCTCTTTGTGATGTTACCAGGGAAGATCAGGTGCAGCAGTTCGTTAAAGATGTGGAAAAGAACGTCGGTCCCATCGACATCCTGGTAAACAATGCAGGAATCATCAAGCGTATTCCAATGGTAGAGATGGAACTCAAGGATTGGCAGCTTGTTATCGATATCGACCTTACGGGTCCTTTCATATGCTCCAAGGCGGTCCTGCCTCATATGATGGAGCAGAAGAGCGGCAAGATCATCAACGCCTGTTCAATGATGAGCGAATTCGGACGCGAGACCGTATCCGCATATGCTGCCGCAAAGGGCGGACTCAAGATGCTCACCAGAAATATCTGTTCAGAATACGGTCAGTACAATATACAGTGCAACGCCATCGGTCCCGGCTATATAGCCACTCCCCAGACAGCTCCCCTTAGAGCCAGAGGCGAGGACGGATCCATGAATCCCTTCGACAGATTCATCCGTTCCAAGACTCCCGCACAGCGTTGGGGACACACAGAGGATCTGATGGGTCTTGCGGTATTCCTTGCTTCACCTGCCTCCGACTTCATCAATGGTCAGGTCATCTATATCGACGGCGGAATCTCGGCCTACATCGGACAGGATCCCAGCAATCTGGATGAGTCAAAATTCGCAGCAGAGAAGGAAAACGAGGACATAATCGTCAAAGACTGATTTCATGAGGATCATATAGGATATGCGCGAAAAGCTTACATCCAACTATGACGACAGACAATATATGGGAGCCGGTGATTTTGAGCTGTACTATTATCAGGACACCGGCCAGAACAAAAGGACGGGACTTCATTCCCATCCCTACTACGAGTTTTATTTCTTCATAGAGGGTCATGCGGAGGCACAGGTCAAAAAAGAGCATTACATGCTATCTTACGGAGACATCCTGATCGTGCCTCCCAAGACCTCTCATGGCATTTTTGTCAAGGATTTTGATATTCCGTACAGAAGGTTCGACCTCTGGGTCAGCACCTCGATGTTCAACAGGTTGCTGGGGATCAGTCATGACTACAGCTATGTTATAGACGAGGCCGTTACCGAGAACCGTCATGTCATCCATACCGACAGGATCACCTTTAATTCCGTTCTTTCCAAGCTTTTCTTTATAATCGAAGAGGAAAAGGGCAACCGGTTCGGACGCAACACCCAGCTTCAGATCAGCGTAGCGGATCTGATCCTGACCATCAACCGTCTGGCCAGCGAGCAGTTTTCACCCCACAAGGTTACAAAAGACGCACTCTACCAGAATATCTGTGATTATATCGAGCACAATATCGACGGAAATCTCTCACTTGACAACATCGCCGATCACTTTTTCCTGAGCAAATATTACATTTCCCATGTGTTTAAAGATAACATAGGGATTTCCATCCATCAGTACATCGCAAAAAAAAGGCTCCAGCTCTGCCATGATGCGATCATGGGAGGGGAACCTATTTCACAGGTCTATAATACCTACGGTTTCGACGACTATTCCAGCTTTTACCGCGCATTCAAAAAAGAATACAGCATGTCTCCGCGCAAGCTCGTGGCACAGTCCAAAATGGACACCTCGGATGCGATGCACCCCGAAGAAAACGAGAGTTAGGGAAAGACTTTAATCAGCGTTTCTCTGCAGTCCCTCCGTCCGGATCCATCCTCCGAGACGCTCCGACGGAGCATCCCGGAGAAGGGATCATTGCCGGGCTTTTACATTGCGGTATATCCCCCATCAACGGGAATAATGCTGCCGGTTACGTATGTGGTCCGCGGCGAGGCCAGGAATATTGCCGTGGTATCCAGTTCGCCTTCATTGCCGTATCTTTCCATCGGGATCATAGTCCTGGCATTTGCCTGGAAAAACTCACTGTCCAGTGTCTCCTTTGTCAGAGGAGTATAGAAATAGCCGGGGCAAATGGCGTTTACGGTGATCCCATATCTGCCCCACTCTGCCGCAAGAGCCCTTGTAAGATTTACAACCCCTCCCTTGGCGGCATGATAGGGAGAAGCCGGTGCCACCTTATTTCCTACCAGTCCGTACATCGATGCAATATTGATCACGCGTCCGTATTTCGCGGGGATCATAGCCTTTTTGGCTGCTGCCCTTGTAACCTTGAAGCTGCCGAAAAGGTCTATATTGAACTCATTCTCAAACTGCTCATCCGTAATGTCCTCGGCGGGTGCAACAGCGCCTGTTCCGGCATTATTGATAAGGATATCGATACGTCCGTATTTCTCTATAACCTGATCGATCGCGGACTCCACGCTTTCCGTATCGGTAATATCGCACCTGATCCCGACTGCCTCCACGCCGTATGTATCATGTATCTCCGCAGCTACCTCATCTATCAGATTCTGTCTTCTGGCCATACACACGATCGTTGCACCCTGATTGGCCAGAGCCCTGGCCATCTGCACACCAAGTCCGCTGGATGCACCTGTTACGATAGCTACGTTTCCCGTCAGATCAAAATAATTGTTTGTCATTAAATTTTCCTCCTGTAATTCTAATCCACATACCGGATGGTATACTTCCTATCCGTCCTGACATCACCGGTAACCTCACCGCCGCGCTTTGTAAATGTTGCCGTAAGTGCAATCTCGTTATTCATGTCGTAAACAACAGTCGAGGCGGTCTCTCCCTCTTCAAGTCCGTATACGCGCAATTCAGTTCCGTCGGCATAATCGTAATCCGGTCTGTCGTCACGTGCACCTATGGCTATGACGGAACCCGGGCGAACAAAGAGCGGTATATCACAATATCCTCTCGTCTCCTTATACCATCTGCCGCCCTCGTATTTCTTTTCCGTGAAAAACTCGGTCCAGGTGCCCTCAGGCAGGTAGAACTCCGCTCTGGATTCGTCATTAAAGATCGGTGCCACCAGCAGCGAATCTCCCAGCATAAACTGCTTGTCAATATACGGAACATTCCGATCCCCTGTAAACTCCAGTATCATGGCTCTCATGGTCGGTATTCCGGTATGGCTGGTCTCGACGGCGGTCTTATAGATATAAGGCATCAGCTTTGCCTTCAGCCGTGTGAAAAATCTTACCACATCCACGGCCTCCTCATCATAGAGCCACGGCACTCTGTAGGAGGATGATCCGTGCAGCCTCGAGTGCGAGGACAGCAGGCCGAAGCCCACCCATCTTTTATATACATCAGGGGTGGATGTCTGTTCAAAGCCTCCTATGTCATGCGCCCAATATCCGAAGCCTGACATCTGAAGCGAAAGTCCTCCGCGGATGCTTTCCTCCATGGACTCGTAATCCGACCAGCAGTCTCCTCCCCAATGAACGGGGAACTTCTGTCCGCCTGCGGTGGCCGATCTGGCGAAAAGCATACCCTTACCTTTGCCGAGCCTGCTCTCCATGATATCAAATACCGTTTTATTGTACAGGTATGTGTAATAATTGTGCATGCGTTTCGGATCGGACCCGTCGTAATACACGACATCATCAACAGGTATCCTCTCGCCGAAATCCGTCTTGATGGCATCCACGCCCATATCAAGCAGCTCTCCAAGAAAGCCCTGATACCAGCTTACCGCCTCGGGATTCGTAAAGTCAACGAGCGCCATTCCCGGCTGCCACATATCCCACTGCCACACATCTCCGTTTGTACGGCGTACGAAATAACCCTTTTGCACGCCTTCATCAAAAATATCGTTGCCCTGCGCAATATACGGGTTGATCCATACGCAGATGTTTATACCCTTCTCCTTGATACGTCTGAGCATGCCGGCGGGATCGGGGAATATCTTTTCATCCCAGGTAAAATCCGTCCAGTGATAATCCCGCATCCAGCAGCAGTCGAAATGGAATGTCCGAAGCGGGATACCCCTGTCAAGCATTCCGTCGATCATACTCATGACGGTATTTTCGTCATAATTGGTCGTAAAGGATGTGGAAAGCCACAGCCCGTAGGTCCACGGTGCCGGCAGTGAGGGCTTACCGGTCAGGTCGGTGTAGCGTACCAGCACATCCTTCATACCCTCACCGGCGATCACATAGTAGTCAAGGTAGCCGCCCTCAACGGCAAATTCACACTTAACGACGCTGTCCGAGCCGATCTCGAAATCAAATGGTTCCGGGTGGTTCACAAACACTCCGTAGCCCTTGTCGGAAATGTAAAAGGGGATGTTCTTGTATGCCTGGTCGGTAGAGGTTCCGCCATCCTTATGCTCTATCCTGACGGTCTGTCCGTTCTTGACAAAGGCTGTAAATCTCTCTCCGCAGCCGTAAATATGCTCATCAACAGTGATCGACAGATTTTCTCTCATATAAGTATCGGCGGTATCCCCTGCCCTGTCATAGGCCATGCCCTTGTAATCCTTCTTGATACAGGCCAGATCACGGCCCTTCGAAGATGTGATCGGCTTCCATTCCGTATTGCGGGAACCGTCTTTTGATTTGTAATATCTGAGCGTAAAGGGATACTTATCCACCTCAAGCCGGATATTTCCGCTGGTGATCGTGAGCATTTTTTCATTCTCATCCACATCCAGAGGAAGCTCATCGGAGAGCTCAAGCTCAAACTCCGGAAGCTTTTTCCTTGCTCCGGTATGATGCCAGGTCTGCAGTCTCATGATCCCCTCCGCGGGAGAAGATATACGGACAGTAAGATTCACACCTCCGAGAGTATCGCCTTTACCGGTGATATGCGTCGTCGGCACCGTGAGCAGCAGCGCATTGTTCTCCTTTTTTACAAAATATACCTGCGTCGCCGGGAAGCATGTATATCCTTCATCAAATATCCAGCAGCCATTTTCAAATTTCATATTTCTTTCCCCCAATGCTTTTTTGAATAGAAAGAACCACCCCCCTGCCAGACATAAGCCAGGGGAATGGTTCCAAAAAAAGTCTCTTATTTCTTGTCAGTCGTAGGCTTTACCAGGAACAGGCAGGCGCACAGCGCAATGACGTACAGGATGATCGTAAAGATCAGCACGTTCTGATAACCCGTGGGGTTAACGGTGGCGGTATGCGAGGCGCCCTTTTCCATGTAGGTGATGGTCTCCTCTACACCGGTCCTGCGAACGATCAGCGAGGCAACCTGGTTGCCGGTAAGGCCTGCAAAGGCCCATGCCGAAAGGGTGATGCCGTGGATGGCGCTTATACTGCCCATTCCGTAGTGGTCGGAAAGCAGCGTCGGCACGTTGGAGAAGCCTCCGCCGTATCCTGCGTTAACGACATATACCAGCGCGAGCACGAGAATGGCCAGTGCCATATTGCCCGATCCGGTCTTGATGCCCTGAGTAAGCATTACGAGTCCGGTAAATGCGATCGACAGGATGAAGATCAGCTTGTAGATCGTGTTCCTGTCCTTCATGGTATCTGCCCATGCGGAGAATCCGAGACGTCCGCCGGCATTGAATATGGCGGAGATGGTCGACAGGATTCCGGCAGCGGCTGCAAAGCCAAGGCACTTAAATATCATTTTTTCCTGAGAGATCAGAGCCAGGCCGCAGGTGATATTGATGTAGAACATCAGCCAGATTCCGATGTAGTTGGTGATCGGACGTGTCTTGAGTGTAGCCATGATGCCGGGCTTTTCACCCTTACCCTGAGGCTCATGCCAGTCAGCAGGCTTGGCCAGGAGCAGGTGACCTACGAACATCATTACGAAGTATACGCATCCGAGGATGATGAACATCTTCCAGATTCCGCCTTCTCCGAGTCCCGACAGCATGGATGTCATGATCGGGCTGGCTATGGCCTTGGCTGCACCGAAGCCTGCAACGGCAAGTCCGGTTGCGAGGCCCTTACGGTCCTGGAACCAGAGCATGAGCGTCTTGACGGGTGACAGGTATCCGGTACCCAGACCAACGCCCATAATGAAGCCGTAACTCAGGTAGATTCCGATCAGTGCAACGGGGCTGTGCTGATGAGAACCGCCGTACATAATGAACACGCCGGTCAGGATCATACCTGCCGCGAAGCAGATCGAAGCGATCAGGGATGATTTATGTATGTCCTTCTCCACGACATTGCCGAGGAAAGCGGCGGACATACCCAGGAAAAAGATCGCGAAGCTGAATGCCCATTCGGTAGCACCCTTGCTGTATCCGATGTAGTCTGCGATCTCCTGACTGAAAAGCGACCAGCAGTACACGGTACCGATGCTACAGTGCAAAAGCAGTGCCGGAATAGCCGCGCGGACCCATTTGTTGGTACGCCAGCCGCCGGACCCATTTTTGTTGTCTGACATGATAATTCTCCTCTCTTAATAAAACATCAAGAACTTACTTAAAAAGACACAAAGTATATGATACAACTAATCCGAGGTTTTTTCAATCATCACCACTCTTTTATTCATTACCCTGCTGCCCTATCATCTTCTTAATTTCTTTGATCGCGGCATCCAGCTGATTATCGAATCCCTCATCATAATATGCGTCCGGATCAAATTCCACCTCTATGTCGGGTTCGATTCCCGTACCCTGTATATTGATACCTTTTGGTAAAAAATAAGCTCCCGTTGTCATTTTGACTGCCGAACCGTCTGACAGTTTGATCGTGTTCTGTACGATACCTTTTCCGTATGTTTTTGTACCCAGCAGGGTACCGATGCCATAATCCCGTATCGCACCGCTGAGGATCTCCGAAGCGCTGGCAGACATTCCGTTGATCAGGACTATCAGCGGGATATCGATCTCATGGGAGCCGTCACAGTAGTGCTCTTCCCGCTCGCCGGAGCTGTTTTCCTTATAATATATCACTCCCTCCGGAAGGATCTGTCTGCCGATCTCCTCAACACTGTACACCAGTCCTCCGGTATTACCCCTCAGATCCAGGATCAGGGCTTTGGCACCGCTGTTTCTGACCTCGGTATATGCTTTGGTAAACTGTTCAACCGTAGTCAGATCAAATTCCACGATACGGATATAGGCAATGTCATCCTCCTTCATTTCGCTGACTACGGTTGTGGATGCAACCTTGCCTCTGGTAACGTCAAATCCGAGATAATCATCTTCTCCGTCACGGTAGATCGTGAGGTGAACGACCGTGCCCTCGTCTCCCCTGACAATGCTCGCCGCATCCGATGATGTCATTCCGTAGGCCGATGTTCCGTCTATCTCCACCAGAACATCCCCGGAGCGCAGTCCCGCTTTTTCAGCCGGAGTTCCCTCCATAATACCGGTCAGATAAGGATAATTGAGCTCTTCATCAAAAGAGATATATGCTCCTATTCCGAAATATACCCCTTCGTTATCGATCATCAGTTCCCGCAGTTCCTCCGCTGTAAAGTAATCAGCGTATCTGTCACCCAGCGAATCCATAAGGCCGCGATACATGCCGTCACGCTTGTCCTCAACCGTAAGCTCATCTTCCGTATAATTGTAGAAGTTCTTATCGATGATACTCGATATGAGCGACAGCTTCTGCGCGGCAGCCGCATCAAGCGCCCCTGTAGGATCATTATAGTCCCTGAGTCTCATTGAAAAGATTGCGCCCACTATTACTGCAACGGTAAGACCGATGCAAAGGCCGGCAATAAAGCCGGCGCCGAATCTGTGCTTTGTTCTGTTTTCTTCCATTGTAATCCCTTCGTCCGGCATGTTGGGTCAAAATGAACCACTGACTCCGTCCCCGAGTGTCATTTTACTTCAGGTAGCCCCACGGACTGACGTAGTTACCGTCCTTGCGGACCGAGAAATGCAGGTGATTACCGGTTGAACGTCCGGTGGAACCCACTGCGGCTATTACCTGTCCTTTGCTTACGCTCTGTCCCTTGGAAACCTTCAGACTGGAGGCGTGCATATAGATAGTATAGATGCCGCTGCCGTGACTTATCATCACATAATTTCCCATGGAGGATGAATAATCGGCCGCAACAACATCGCCGTCATAAGCTGCCAGTATCGATGATCCGTATGGCGCTGCCAGATCGATCCCGTTGTGGAATTTCTCAACCCCGAGTATGGGATGCACACGATTGCCATAATCATCCGAAATCCTGGTATAAGACGGACACGGCCAGGCAAAAACTCCTCCGTTATACTGACGCCTGTTTGCTTCCTCCAACGCCGCGATCTCGGCCGCTATGGCCTTTTCCAGAGCTGCGATGGCGGCATTCTGCTCGGCTATACTGTTCTCGTATTCCTTGATCTGGGCTTCCTTATCTGCGATCTCGGCGGATACGGAATTTACCTGCTCCGTCTTCGCATCCATCAGTTCATTTACATTTTTCTGTTCTTCTTCAACCGTCTCTTTGGCTGCATCAAGCACTTCCTTCTCGGATTCGAGCGCAGCCTTACAGGCGGCAACGTATTCGGTGGTTTCCACATATTCATCCAGCTTGCGGCGGTCATATGCAGATAACATCTCTATATAATCTGCTTTACTGATCTTATCGGAAAAGCTGCCGTCTCCAACGAGCATATCCATGTACATCGAATCACCGGATTCGTACATGAACTTGATGCGTTTTTTCATCGCCTCATACTGCTCCTTCTGGATACGCTCGGCTTCGGCAAGATCGTCGGTAGCCTGCACTATTTCAGCCTCCTTGGTTGTAATAAGCTCATTCAGTTCGGCGATCTTTTCGGCCATATCGGTAAGCTGGGCATCCAATTGCGCAATATAAGCATTCAGATCACTTTTCTGAGACTCCAGCTGCTGCTTTATCTTCTTTACATCGGAAAGACCGTTTTTGAGACTGTTGACCTGCTCCTTATCCTTTGCCACCTCACTTTGCTTGGCCTGTATGCTGGCATTGGTGGGCGTGGCATACGCTGGAAGGGGTAAACCGAAGAACACCGGCAGTGCCAGTGTGAGAACCAGAATATATGAAATTGCCCGGAGCTTACTTATCCGGGCAAATGATCCATACCTGAACGACATATCAAACTCTGAGATGCTTGCGCACCGTTACGATACTTCCTACAAAACCGATACCGAGACCGATCAGAAACGATACCGGCACAAGTATGCGGAAAATCTCATTTACCGACAGGAAAGTGAGGAGCTGTGAAAGCACCGAAAATCTTTCCTGGATGAACCTGATAACTACATCATAGAGGAAATAGATCAGCAGCAGCGGAATGATCGTACCGATGATACCGATCAGCATACCCTCCACAACAAAGGGGGCCCTGACAAAATAGTCCGTCGCTCCGATATATTTCATGATCTCGATCTCCTCGCGTCTGACAGAGATACCAATCGTAATGGTATTGCTGATCAGGAAGACCGATACTGCCAGCAGTATCACTATAATTCCAATGGAAATGTAAGCCACCAGCCTGTTGATACCGGTCAGTGTAGTCGCGGTCAGCTCACTCTGATTTACCCTGCGCACTCCTGTAAGTCCGGTAAGCATATCTACCAGCTGCTGCTGTTTGGAAACATCGCTGAGATAGATCTCATAATGCTCGGAGTCAGCCAGTGGATTCTCGGTAAACCCGTCTGCGTACTCTCCGAGATAATCCTCTTTGAAGCTGGCCCACGCTTCCTCGGCGGAAACATATACCACATGATCCACCTCGGGACTGTTTTTGATCAGATCACCTATACTGTCTATCGATGCCTGATCGAGACCCTCATCAAAAAATACGGTAACACTGACTCCGTTCTCGGCATTCTTGATAATATACTGGAAGTTGGCCAGTATGGAATACATGATGCCGAAAAGGAACAGGCACGCTCCGATGGTTGCAAGAGAAGCAAGTGTAAACAGCTTGTTTCTGAATATGTTTTTGAATCCCTGATGGAGCGTATAGAAGAATGAACTAATCTTCATCGATATACCCTCCTTTCTCTTCGTCGCTGACCACAACGCCCTTATCAAGTGTAATAACTCTCTTCTGCATAGAGTTTACTATATCGGCGTTGTGTGTGACAACGATCACTGTAGTTCCCTGCTCATTGATGGTCTCAAGCAGCTTCATGATCTCCCATGTGGTCTTGGGATCAAGATTACCGGTGGGCTCGTCGCAAAGAAGGATCGACGGCTTGTTGACAAGCGCCCTGGCAATGGCAACTCTCTGCTGTTCGCCACCGGAAAGATGCTTGATCTTTGCTTTATACTTACCTGCAAGCCCGACTCTCGCGAGCACGGCCGGAACGTTTCTGCGGATATCTTTGTTGGATTTCTGTATTATGCGCTGTGCAAAGGCCACGTTCTCATACACGTTTCTGTCGGGCAGCAGCCTGAAATTCTGAAAAACGATACCGATATTACGTCTGAACTTCGGGATCTTGCGGTGTCTGATATGGCCCAGATCATAACCCATGACATTGATGGTGCCTTCTGTAGCCGTCAGTTCCCGCATCAGAAGCTTTATCATCGTCGATTTGCCGGAACCGCTTTCACCTACGATAAAAACAAATTCTCCGGGTTCTATCTTAATGCTGACATTGTGAAGTGCGTGCTGCCCTCCCGCGGCTGCATTTGAGCTGTCGCGGTAAATCTTGGTCACATTATTGATCTCAATAATGTAGGGGGATGGTTTGGCGACTTTACGTCTCTTAATCTCTGCCACAACTAAATCCTCTTTTTACAGGGAAATGCCTGATCAATCGGCATTGCCTTCCCTTAGAACTCAAACTTCTCCATATAGTTCATATATTTTACCACCATCAATGCTATCTTGAAGGTGATCGCGTCCTCGAACACCCTGATGTCAAGATTAGTGGATTTCTGAAGCTTATCCAGCCTGTAAACAAGTGTATTTCTGTGTATAAAAAGCTGTCTGGAGGTCTCCGACACATTCAGGCTGTTTTCAAAAAACTTGTTGATGGTGGTGATCGTCTCCTCATCCAGGTCATCCGGACTCTGACCGTCAAAAATCTCCTTGATGAACATTTTGCAAAGAGGTATCGGAAGCTGATAGATCAGACGTCCTATCCCCAGCTCGGAATACGCAATCACATTGCGCTCATCAAAGAATATCTTGCCGACGTCCATAGCCATCTTGGCTTCCTTATAGGAACGGCTGACCTCCTTGATCTCGCCGACCGTCGTGCCATAGGCGATACGGACATTCTTCTGTCCCTCGGATTTGAGGTATTCAACCATATTTTTGGTGATCCGGTCGATATCCTTATCGCTGTCGCACTCGGATACATCCTTGACAACAATTACATTGTGCTCATCCACCGCAGTCACAAAATCAAGACTGCTGGCACCCATATGCATCCTGAGAAGCTCCAGCGTATTGCTGTCCTTGTCAGCGATCGTTTCCACAATTATAACAACCCGCCTGGCGTCGGTACGGATATGAAGCTTTTTGGATCGGCTGTATATATCCACAAGCAGCAGGTTATCCAGGAGCAGATTCTTGATAAAATTATCCTTATCGAATCTTTCCTTATATGCCGTCAGCAGGCTCTGCAGCTGAAAAGCGGCCATTTTACCGGCAAGATAAACATCCTCGCCGTCTCCTGCGGCTATCAGTATGTATTCAAGTGTAGACTCGTCGAAAACCTTAAAATACTGAAATCCCTGTATTTCCTGGGAATCCGCATAGCTGGAGGCGAATTCGTTCGCCGCCTTTTTGCATTTCTCCAGACTGTCCAAGGTAGTGGACAAAGTATTGCCCTCGGTATCCATTACGCAAAAATCTACGCGGGCGATAGCCTTTAGTCCGTCGATCGTATTCTGAAGTATCTGACCGGAAACCATAAATACCCCCTTCTAAATTTTGCACAAAAATGCAACCCCAATAATGTACACATTATAACAAAAGATTGTTGCATTTTCAACAAAACAGCGACGGTATTTACGTTTTGTGGAAACGCTGATTAATCGGTCTGCATATGTCTTTCGGCAAGGATCAGTGCGGTTTCGGTCTTCACGATCAGTCTTTCCTTGAGAAGATGTCCGACAGCTCGTTTAAATTCGTTCTTGCTCATGCCGGTATGGAGCTTGATAACCTCAGGCGACGCTTTATCCGTAAAGGGCATCGCGCCGTCATAGCTTCTGATGATCTCAAGTATCTTATCCGCATCATCGCCGATCTGTTCATAAGCTTTGCGGCGCACGCTCAGATCAAGCTTGCCGTCCTCACGAACCTGAATGACTCTGGCTTTGATATCCTGGCCGAGGCTGATATCTCCGTAGCATTCACGTCTGGGCACAAGTCCCTGATAAATATCGTCAACGGCTACAAATATACCGAATCTCTCACTGTCTTCATACGCCCTGCCCTGTACCTCGTCTCCGATGATATACGGACTGCCGGTCTTCAGACAGGGATAAACATTCATGGTTGCGCAGAGTCTGCCGCTCTTGTCGGTATACATCGCAGCCAGGACCTCATCTCCCTCATGTATCGTATAGGTCTGCTCGGCATATGGCATAAACAGATCTTTTTCGAGCCCCCAGTCGAGAAAGGCTCCCGTTTTGTTGATCTGGGAAACACGAAGCCGCGCCACCTCTCCGAGACGGATATACGGGGTGCGTGTAGTGGCAATGAGACGATCCCCCGAATCGAGATAAAGAAAGACCTCAAGTATGTCTCCGGTCCGGGTTCCCCCGGGCACCTGTTTTGCGGGCAGGAGTACACGCTCCGAAGCCTCCGCATCCTTTGTCTGTGCCAGATAAATGCCGAAATCTACTTTTTTGACTACTGTTAAACTGTATGATTTTCCCGGTAATAAATTCACTGTCAATCCTCGCGTTTACAGAACCGTTCCGGTGACACATTCTATCAGAACATAGGGTTTGCTGCCGGTATCGGCAAGTACTATCGTACAGGTACCTGCAGCTTCATCGTGAGCTATGTAAGGCATGATCAGATCGCCCGGCCGGGCGCTTGATCTGTACTCCACACGGATCTGCCGGGCTCTACGTATCTCGGGAAACAGATCCTCGGCGATAGCAACATACTGGGCATTGTTTACGTGTCCGTTCGAATCCAGATGATGGTACTGCACTGTCACCGGAGGAAGAGCGGTAAGCTCTGTCGGATCGGTGATCTTGCGCGGAGCATAATCCATGTCAAGCTTTTCCTCGAGTGTATATGTTTCCATCAGTTCCTTCGGGGCACGGATCAGCATCTTGGACTCGATATTGATCATTGACCATATGGAATTGGCTACGGACAATACCTCACCGTCCATGGTCTCCATACGGAAATTACGCATTCCCATCGCAGCTTTAAATTCATAAGGTGCGGTACCCACTCGGATCTTTTCATCAAGTTCGGGGTAGCGGTTCACTATTACCTGCCAGGAACTTGCAACCCATCCGATCCCGCGTTCTCTGAGGTACCTTGTTCCGATACCCAGATCCTCGGATTGAAACGTGCAGACATCCTGGTAGTAATCCAGCAGATTGGTGATCTTGATACGGTTGTCGGGGCCCGTCTCGCTGAAGGCCACGGTTCTTTCTATTGTGTACATTTTTACTTCTTTCCTTTTAGTTTATCTATCCAGTCGGGGAAGTGGCTGTCTATCCAGTCCTGCACCGGTGCCACAACCTCGGTTTCCACTTCCGTTCTGAGATTCTGTTTGGCGTCACCCATCAGAGAATTCATCAGACCCCTCAAAAGCTCCGCCATCTCGGGATCCAGCTCCCTGAACGCTGTCAGCACCTGCCCCATATTGCCGGTGAAATTGGACATGAAATCAACCCGGTTATCGACTTCACAGCTGTTAAGCACCTGATAGATCACATCTGCTGATCTCTCGCGATGCTCCTTATCCAGCTGAAGCATCCAGCTGTTGATCGTATTCGCGGCAAATCTGGATCCGTCTCTCAGTATATCCGGTTCCGGCTCTCCGTTTACGATCTGCCAGGTGTACATGTTGTGCTGGTGAAGACCCCACGTACTGCTCCTGACCACGCTGTAGTTGTTATCCTTTTCCTGCAGCAGTCCGATAAGAGAGGACTGCGGTATCAGCTTGACGATCCTGTCCCTGATCCTCCCATAGCCCTCGCGGTCAACCATTTTTTCCATAAAGCCGGGGCCGTCCAGACAGTAGATATTGATGAGCCTGTTCTGCAGCTGTTCGGGCGAATGCATGGAAGAATATATCGCCAGGTGACCACCCTTGGAATGACCTCCGACATAGAAGTCCCCCTTTATCCGGGATGCTGCCTCCTCAAGATACATCACGGAATAATTCTGTCCCGGAACCTCATCCATAAACGAAAGATTGATATCCTCTTTCCAGCCCACCAGACTTTCGTCGGTTCCCCGGAAAGCAACAAAGCATACATCTTCCGGCAATGTAAATGTTATCGCCGAAAACTGGGTTTCCGTCTCCTTATCCACGATATTGACATATTCCGAAAGCCGAAGATCGCAGAACCTTCGTCCCATCGTCATCCTGGCAAAGAGATTTTTGTTATCACGTTCGTATTTGGGATCGGAAAAGAGCCCGTCCAGCTCCGGATCGTTCAAAAGATCCTTCATATATACGGGATCATCGCCCATTATAAGCCCGTCAAATTTACAATAAACAAGCTGACTCAGAAGGATGGCATCCGCGGTACAGAAATGTCTTTGTGAAAAAGGGATATCTCCGAATTCCTGAAGATAATCAAGCATATTCCCCGACATCCGTCACAACCTCGTTTCCACCATACGACCGTTTTCAACACGATAAATGATATCACATTTTTCGATCGTGTTGAGACGATGGGCGATGATGATCATTGTCTTTTTGCCATGGAAGGAGTTGATCGCCTCCATAAGCGCAGCCTCGGTCTCATTGTCCAATGCACTGGTAGCCTCATCAAACACAAGGATCTCCGGATTATGATAAAGAGCTCTCGCAATACCGATACGCTGACGCTGTCCGCCTGAAAGTCTGACCCCGCGGTCTCCTATGAACGTATCAAGGCCCTCGGGAAGAGACTTTATGAACTCATCAAGCTGGGCCTCTCTGAGTACCTCCCAGATACGTTCCTCATCTATCCTGTCGGCGTCGATCCCGAAAGCTATATTGTCACGGATGCTTTCATCTACCAGATATATGCTCTGGGGAATATAACCTATCTGGGCCAGCCACGATTCGTAATTGTCAAAGATATTCACACCGTCGCAGGTGATCGTACCCTGCTGGGCGTGAAGAAGTCCGAGCAGGATATCCACAATGGTGGATTTGCCCGCGCCGGAGGTTCCCATTATACCAACCGATTTACCCTTGGGTACTGTCATATGCGCATCGGTAAAGATCATCTGGTCGCTGTTCGGATAATGAAAAGCGATATGGTCGAGTTCGATCCTGTCGTTGAGAGTTATTGGCTCGGTGCGTTCCGAAGTCCTGAACTTGCGCATCTCGGCATCCAGTTTCATGCTCTCCTGCAGGTTCTCGTAGACAAAATCCAGGCTCGGCTGGTTGTATGCTATCTCGGTCATATATGTATTGATACGGTTAACACTCGGCAATACCCTCATCGCTGCCACTGCGAATGTGGTAAGGGTAGTCATCATCGCATCCATATCTCCGCCGACCACGACGTATACACCAACATAGCTAAGCACCGCCACTATGAACACTGTTTCTATCAGCAGTCTGGGAGTTGAATTCAGCACCGCGTATTTACACGACAGGTCAGCACCCACCTTGCCGGATTCGTAATAATTGCGTATAAAGAAATCCTCACGCCCGAGAACCTTAACATCCTTGAGTCCGTAAATGGACTCGATGCGCCACTTGGCAATACGCGAGGAAACCGACTGGCTTTCCGCGCCGATACGGTTAAGCCTGGGCTTCAGCAGCCTGGTGACGATCAGAGTCATGATCAGGAACACTGCCATGATAAACAACGTAAGTTTATAATCCTGCAGGAACAGTACAACGATGATGAGCAGGGAAACCACAACCTCCGTAGAAAGGTTCAGCAGCGCGATCATCATTGTGAACAGCTTGGGAATATCAGAGTCCGTGATACGAAACGTAGTCGGAATATCCGCACCCAGATAATCCTCATACGGGCGGTTCAGAAACTCCCTCATCACACGGGAGATCATGTCATTGCGTGCCGTCGCGATAAATACATTCTGTTTTTTGATCAGATACAAAAGATAAATATTCTTGGTGATATAGATGATTATCAGTGCGGCGATCAGCGGAACGGCGATACCTCGGCCTCCGTTCGGATCGATATTCAGCGCGGTAAATATCCTTTTGAGCGCAGGCGTTTTGTCGATATAGGCAGCAATCTTGTCGGGACTCAGGAGTGCATTGACCACGGGTATGATCGCGCTGACGCCCAGCGTTTCAAGCATACCTCCGATGAAGATCATCACACCGAGCCCTACCAGCTGGCGTTTCTGACGCTTATCAAATATGTATCCTATTTTTTTTGAAAACGATACCTTGTCCATTCTTTCGTTGAATCATATGACGATGCAAAATGAACCCCTGACTCCGTCCCCGGGTGTCATTACCGGGGAACACGGGAATACAGCTCGGTGAGTCCCCTGATGCTCCTCTTCAGATCCTCTGACAGGAAATTGGGACGAAGCCTCCACTCCCAGTTGCCCTCGGAGGTTCCCGGTGTATTGAGTCTCGCCTCACGTCCGAGGCAGAGATAATCCTGCAGCGGGATTATGCACAGATCGGCCACGGATCTGTACGCTTCCCTGATGATATCCCACACCAGCTGACCGTAATCGCTGTTCAGTGAATTGATATATCTGCGGCAGAAATCCCTCTCTCCCTCATTTATCTCTTCTACCCATGCCCTGGTAGGGGTATTGTCATGGGTACCGGTATATACCACACAGTTATTGATATGTCTGTGATTTACGTAATAGCTGTCCCAGCTGGTGAAGCCGTACTGCAGCACCTTCATTCCCGGGAATCCGGAATCCTTAAGCAGTGCCTCGTTCTCCGGTGTATTGTTCCCCAGATCCTCAGCAATGATCCTCAGCTCGCCGATCTCCTTCTTAAGCGCGTTGAAAAGATCCATGCCCGGTCCCTTGTGCAGCTTGCCGTTCTCGGCGGTCTCATCGCCGTAGGGTACCGCATAATACTCACAGAATCCATGGAAATGATCGATCCTGATCACGTCGTAAAACTCATAATTCCGGCGGATGCGACGTACCCACCAGTCATATCCGGCCTTCTTCTGGGCATCCCAGTCATATATCGGATTGCCCCAAAGCTGTCCCGTTCTGGAAAAGGCATCGGGCGCACACCCGGCCACGACCTTGGGATCCAGGTTTTTATCCATCCGGAAAACCTCGGGATGCGACCAGCAGTCTGCACTGTCAAGCGATACGTAAAAAGGCAGATCTCCTATGATCTTGACATTCTTCTCGTTTGCATATTTACGAAGCTTGTGCCACTGTTTGTCAAATTCATACTGCTTGAAATATACAAACTCTATATCGTCCTTAAGCTCCCCCGATATCTTCTTAAGAGCATCCGGGGTTCTCTTTTTCAGTCCGTCCTCCCATGTGAGCCAGCTCGCGCCGCCCCGTGAGGCCTTTATCGCGGTAAAAAGTGCATAGTCAACAAGCCAGTCCTCTTCCTTCCTGAGAAAGGCTTTGTATGCCTTTTTATCCTCATCGGAGGCCTTCTCCGTGAACCGCTCAAAGGCCTTCTTCAGGAGCTTATCGCGATTCTCATACATTGCACCGTAGTCAACCCTTTGCTCATCGGAGCCGAAGTCATACTCATTGCACTCATCCCACGTCAACAATCCCTCCTCGATCAGGTCTTCGGGAGATATGAAATAGGGATTGCCCGCAAAAGCGGAAAACGGCTGGTAAGGAGAATTGCCGTAACCGGTGGGTCCCACAGGCAGGATCTGCCAATAACCCACTGCCGCACCATACAGAAAATCCACAAACTCATAAGCCTCTTTGGAAAAGCATCCTATACCGAATTTGGATGGGATTGAAAATATAGGAAATAAAATACCGCTTTCTCTCATGATTAACTCCTTATTGATGTATTTCCACGCCCACAGGTACCATGGATGGGACCGGGCGTGTCCGGAAATACATGGATGTATTTCCACGCCCACAGGTACCATGGATGGGACCGGGCGTGTCCGGAAATACATGGATGTATTTCCACGCCCGATTTTATCATTTATTTCGATTTTTGTATACCGCGGGGGATCACTGCCCGTTATCGGCCGGTGTGACGACAGCATTGCCGGCACCGTTTGCTCCGTTGTCGGACGTTCCGTAAAGGATCCTTGCAAGCTCCGACTCCTTATCCAGGATCAGCGTCTTGCTGCCGCCGGTCATGGAATCCAGCGCATCCAGACTTCTCAGGTAATTGTAAAAATCGGCCTTGTTTGCATCATTGTATGCTGCCGAAAGTATCCTCATGTACTCGGCCTCACCTTCGGCCTCCAGCTTGGCAGCTTCCTTTTCGGCATTCGCCTTGATGACCGAAACCTGACGATCAGTATCATTGCGGATCTTTCTCGCATCCGACTGACCCTGTGCTGTATAGCCTGCGGCAATATTGTTTCTCTCGGAGATCATACGCTCGTATACGGCTTCCTTGTTGTCATCAGGCAGGTCCAGCGCCTTGATCTCCGCAATGGTGATCACTACTCCGTACTGGGAGATATCGGAATTGGATTCCTCTGTGATCATGTTGGTCAGCGTACTGCCTCTGGCAGCGATTATCGCATCCTGGGTCATTGAGGAAATTATATTTTTGGTTGCGTTAAAAACAGCCGCCTCTATACGCTCCTCAGCTCTGCCGCGGACTGCTCCCAGCGTCTGATAATACTTGACCGGATCGTTTACCGACCAGATCAGATAATCGTCCGCGATCATTGATTTTTTGTCGGATGTGATGACATCCGATGTCGGGATATCATACAGGTAATCGCCGGTATAAACGTAGGTCTCATTATCTATGAACGGGGCATGAAGATGCAGCCCCGTGGCTGTGGTTACCCTTGCAACCTTCCCGAATCTGGTGATGATGACTGCCTGATTGGGTCTGACCGTATAGGCCGAGCCCATTATCACTATCAGTGCAGCTATGGCAACTATCGCTATGATTATTGTTCTCTTTATTCCTTTCATGGTTTTCTCCTTCTATGGGATCGATACTATGATGTCAGGGTCAAACGCTGTTTTGCTCCGTTTCAGCTCGGGACAGTGCCGCGATCACTCTGCAGATTCCTCATCCGTTAATGTCTCGGTAATACCCATGCCGGATGTCGTATCGGAAGGAGCCGTAAAGCTCTCCAGCGGCATCATGGTCTGCGTATCTCCATCAGTGATGACAACCTTCATTCCAGGAAGTATCTCCTCCATCTTCTCATAGAACAGACGCTTTTTGGTTACCAGAGGATATTTTTTGTATTCTTCATACATATCGTTGAATCGGGCAACCTGTCCTTCGGCCTCGGCGATCCTTGATTCCTTGTACGCGTTGGCCTTCTGAACTATCGCATCGGCATCGGCCTCTGCCGAGGGGATCTGCTGGTTCTTGTACTGAAGTGCCTGGTTCATGGCCGTATCTGCCCCCTGCTTAGCCGTTTCCACTGCCTTAAAGGCTGACACTACCGACTCTACCGGCGGCCTCGAATCCTGGATAGTGATATTCACCAGTGAAAGCCCAATGTTGTTGCGATCCAGTGAATCGATGATATCCCTTTTGATATCCGACTGGATCTGACTTTTGCCCGTTGTCATGGCCTCGTCAACGGTATAATTGGAAACAACATTTCTTATGTTGGCCATTGCGATGTTTTTAAGTATCCCCTCCGGATCCTCCGCATTATACAGATAGGCGACCGGATCGGAAACCCTGTATTCAATATAAAAGTCGATATTCAGAAGGTTAAAATCAGATGTGATCATGATCGCGTTTTCCTCATCCACGGGATAAGAACCCTTCTGCGTATCATTTTCGATGGTATATCCGATACTGGTTCCGTGTGTCGTCACATCCACCTTTTTGACCGACTGCCACGGTGCCTTGAAGTAGAATCCCGCGGTGTTGACGGTCATTACACGTCCGAACTGCGTTACCACTCCGTTGGTCTGTTCATTGATGCTGTAGAAACAGCTTCCGACGACCATGAGTGCGATCACGGTGATCAGGATAAAGGAAATGATCCTTCCGATCTTCTTTCCCTTTCCGGATGAATCCTGGTAAATCTCTTTACTGTCCATAATCAAACCTCCTTTTCATCAGTTCATCTCCGTGAACCCTGAGCCACTTACGTCTCTCCTTGTAATCGGGCATGACACGGGCCACCTCTTTCCAGAAACGCTCGGAGTGATTCATCTCCAGGCGATGGCATAATTCATGTACTATAACATAGTCCAGGATCTCCTCCGGTGCCCTCATCAGATAACAGTTGAAGTTTAGATTACCTTTGAAAGAACAGCTGCCCCATCTGGTACGCTGATGACGGATCGTGATCCTCCCGTAGTCAACTCCGACTATTTTAGCATAATACGCAACTCTGTGGGGAATGACACGTCTGGCGTCCTCTGCCAGCGACTCGAGGAGCTCATCGGTAGAGGTTTCCGCAATATCTGCATCCTCTTCCCCGAGTTTGGCCATCCTGTCCTTCATTTTAAGCACATTACGCTCGATCCATTCGGACTTCTCGTCCACAAAGCGTTTAACGGCAAGGCTGCTCACATTATAAGGGGCGCGTACTTTGATGCGCCCCTCTTTATCGATCTCTATCGAAATTGTCCTCCGCCTGGAGCGGACCAGTTCATAATCGTACATATAACTCATGGGAAACGGATCAGCAGAACCGTCCCTGTGATCCAATCGGATCAAAAGAACCGTCCCCGTGATCCACTAGTTTGTCTGTCCTTTCTGTGTTAAGAAGAAATTATCGACCTTTTCACGCAGACCTGCTTTGTCTATGGTCTTGAGCAGATAGTCCGCGGGTTTTAAGTCCAGGACCTTCAGTATGCTGGCACGGTCGCTCTTACCCGTCAGGAACATGACCGGGATCATGGATGTCTCCGCCTCCGAGCGTATCATCTCAAGTACCTGGGCTCCGCTGGTAACCGGCATCTCATAGTCCAGCAGTATCAGATCCGCATGGTTTCTGGCCAGCCACGTGATCGCCTGCATTCCGGAAGCGCACATGGATACCCGGTATTTGTCTCCCAGCCAGTCATGAATCATACTCATATACGAAACATCATCATCTACGATCAGCACACACTTTTTGCGCTCATATTCGGATGCTTCGGCAAGATACTCTTCCACGTCATCGAGAAGTCCGGTCATATCCAAAGGTCTCTCATAAAACCTGAGGATGCACTTCTCCGGAATATATTGCTCTATTACGGTCATCTCGTCCTTCGCACCGATGACGATCACCTTCTCCTCGTGGGCGATGCAATGATCCTTGAGATATACCAGTGTGTCCGCGGAATCGCCTATACTCTCATCGGTATACAATATGATCAGCGTGGTATCCGCGCATTTGGCCTCCGCATCGCGAAGCTTCGGGGTGGAAAAGGAAGTATCCACACCAAGTCCCTTAAGCTTCATTTCAAGGCCTCTGACCGAAAACGTCTCCTCACTCGAGATTATGAGTATCTTTCTGTTCATAAAAAATCCTTTCCGGGAAAATGCGGATCGATCCGGCATTTCCAAAATATATCCTTAATACCACGGCACAGACGCAGGATATCATGTTACTTCTTTACGTATGCTCTCCCAGTCAAGCTGCGACAGAGCCGTGCGTATACGTCTAAACCTTTCACTGTCTTCATCCGGCAGTGAATATTCCTTCATGGAATCAAGTACCATAAGCGTGAGGTCGTAATCCATATTTGCCGCGAACTCCGAAACAGCCGCGTAAGCATCCGCTATCTGTGTATCCGATGCCGGAGGAAGATCCCGGTCATTGTCATTCATCGGAGCCAGAATATCGATATAGGATCTGAAAAGCTCAAGCAATCCGGGGGTATCACTGCGTATCCTGTCAGTATCCAGCGCATCGCCTGCTGCCTCGAGTGCCGCCGCCTGCTCCGAAAGCTGCTTTGCCCCGATTATACGTGCGGATGACTTAAGAGCATGAACCTTGACCGTATAATCTTTCCAGTCCTCCTCATCATAATACCTCTGTATCTCGTCTGCCTTTTCCCTAACAGTGGATGCAAAGGTCTGAAGCACTGACATAAAGCCTCCTGCCGAGCCGCAGTTTGCGATACCGGTATCGACATCTATGCCTTCTGCCGAAGTCAGCCAGTCGGGGATCGATACCTCGGGCTCATCTGCTTCATCCGACATATCCGGGACTGCCGTATTTCCGGCATCTGCCGTCAGGGACGATTGCATATGTCTGATCTTACCGGAGTTCCTGGCAACGAGCTTTTCCGCAAATGCGCTGACGCGGCTCTCCGCATAGCCCAGCTCGTTCATTTTGTAATCCTTATCCTCGTCGATCATCTCCAGCATCACCTTAGCGATACCCGGATCGAACTGCGTGCCCGCGCATCTCTCTATCTCCGCGCGAACTGCCGTCTGTTCACGGACATTGCTGTAGGATCTCTTGGATGTCATTGCATCATATGAATCTGCCACACAGATGATACGCGCCTCCAGCGGTATCTCCTCACCGGCTATACCGTCCGGATAACCCGTACCATTGTATTTCTCGTGATGCCATCTCGCTCCCGTAGCCAGACCGGGCATCTCCGTTATGATCTTTAATATATCATATCCTTTGACGGTATGCGTCTTAATCTGGGCAAATTCTTCATCGGTCAGCTTACCGTTCTTGTTGATGATCTCCTCGTGAACCCCGATCTTGCCAACATCATGCAGCAGACCCATTGCATAGATGTCTGCCTGCGCATCCTCACTCATGCCCATCCTTGCCGCAAGAGCAACCGAATACCCCGCTACCCTGCGGGAATGACCCTGGGTATAGTGATCCTTGGCATCTACCGCCTGTGAAAGAGCCATCATCACCTCGTATGACAGGTGATCCGCCCTGAGTGTCTGTACCGCAACCTCATGCTCAAGCTCCTTCTGCAGATGCGAAAGCTCTATCGTATGCTCCACACGCTTGAGCAAAACCTCCGGAACAAAGGGCTTGCGCACAAAATCCCAGGCTCCCACGTTGAAGCCCCTTATCTCCGTTTCGCGGCTGTCCTCACCTGTCAGGAAAATTACAGGTATGGACGAAGTCCGCTCATCCCGCTTAAGCAGCTCGAATACCTCAAAGCCGTTCTGCTTAGGCATCTTTACATCCAGAAGGATAAGATCGACGGGATCCTCCGTCAGATGCTCCATCGCCTCCTGCCCGGAAAAATACGATTCGAACCTGTAGTTCCTGCCAAGTATCTCTCCGGCTACCATATGTATCATCTTCTCATCATCTATCAGTGCGATCCGGCTGCCCCTGATGACTTGCGGTGCCTTTCGGGGTGCATCCTTGCTGTCTTCCCCGGGAGCGGCCTTTACAACCTTTTCGGGCGGAAGATATCGTATCAGCATTTCCTCGAGCTTAGCCGGATCTATGGGCTTGGTCAGATAGTCCGCAAACCCGGCCTGCAGGTATTCCTCCCTGGCACCGGATACGGCATTGGCAGTCAGAGATATAACGGGTGCATCCGGACATCTGTTATCATCCATCGTCTTCATGATCTGCAGACATTCGATCCCATCCATCTGAGGCATCCTGTGATCCAGAAAGATCACATCATATGCGTTCTCACGCACCATCTGAACAGCCTCCGCTCCGCTTTCGACCGCATCGATCCGTATACGGGTCTTCTTGAGCAGGTTTATGACCACATCCAGATTCAGTTTAGTATCATCAACCAACAGTATCTTTGCGTCCGGAGCAGTAAAGGACTCATGGTATTTCTTAACATTCGAGTTCTGTCTGCGGAATCGTTCCGTCATATCTCCTATGGGCTCATCCCTGGAAATACCCTGAACGATCTCGAACGAAAAGGTCGAGCCCTCACCGTATACACTCTCAAGCTTGAGTTCACTGTCCATAAGGTTCAGCAGCTGTCTTGTGATATTGAGTCCGAGTCCGGTGCCTTCGATCGAACGGTTTCTTTTTTCGTCCACACGCTCAAACGCGCCAAAAAGCCGCTTCTGATCCTCCTCCCTGATCCCGATGCCGGTATCCCTGACCGAAACCGCGATCCTGACCGGATTGGCAAAGCAGGCCTTGCCATGCCTGTCTCCGTAGCCATCCCGGCACGTATCGTCCCCGGGACACTCCATACGTTTAAAGGTCAGGGTTATGCTTCCCTTCTCGGTATATTTGACGGCGTTGGTCAATATATTGGTAATGACCTGCTTGATCCGGATCTCGTCGCCGTAAAGGATCGTGGGGATCGTGGGATCGACCTCGGCATGCAGCGTCAGCCCTTTATCCCCGGCCCGCTTGTGGATCATGGTATAGAGATCGTTTATCACGGAGGCAAACTCGTATTCCACGGGTATGATATCCATCTTGCCCGCTTCTATCTTGGAGAAATCCAGAATATCATTGATTATGCCAAGCAACGAACTGCCGGCTGAACGTATGTCCTCGGCGTATTCTATGATACCGGTCTCACTGCTCTCACGTAGGATCATCTCATCCATACCCATGATGGCATTGATGGGAGTTCTGATCTCATGCGACATATTTGACAGGAAGGAAGACTTGGCCTCGCTGGCTGCCCTTGCTTCCCTGGCTGCGCCGACAAGCTGATCCGTCATCTTGCTTAAGAATACCGCCATTCTCTCCGATAACGGGATTATGTCATGATGATGCAGGCATTCTATATCAACCGGAGCGTCGCTTTCGGACGAAACCGGAACGTCTCCCTCCCTCATGGCAATGACAAGATGAGCACTGTTTAACACACCGCCCCTGCCGTTGTGATAGTATATCTCACTTCCACCATGAATGAGCGCCAGATCCGGGCATATCTTCTTGAAGCTGTCCCATTCGAGCCTGGCTTCCTCCTTGAGGAAATTGATGCGGTTGCCGCAGAGAACCATATATAAAGCCTGCGGTCCGAACCGTGCGGTTGCCTCACAGGAATCCTTGGTCGCGCTCAGTACACTGTCGTGGGATGCATATGAAAATCTGACAGTTTCGCCGGGGCGCACTGTATTGCTTAAGTATATCTCTCCGTTATCCCCGTAATCAAACGGGATCAGGCAGAAATTGATCCCTTCCCGTTCAATGATCAGAGGGAACTCACAGATATTGCTGATCAGATACTTATCCGCCGGAACTCCGAGATACTCCTTAAATATCTCGACCGCAGGCAGACCGTCGATCTCGGTCAGAGTAGTCTCTCCAAATCCTGCCCTCGGCCCTATGGTAACCGGCATGGCTCTGCCGACCGGATTCCAGCCCAGTGAATATCTGCCCTGTACACGCAGATCCTCCCCCGAATAGATCACTGCCACAAAGCCATCGTCAATGATCCTGTCTCCGATGGCGCAATAATACGATCCGACACCAAAACCGGGATTGTTGATAAGCCTGAACCCTGTGTATCTGTGTATCGCAAGCGATTCCGGCGAAGAACTGTAAACAAGCGTTCCAAATACCTCCAGGTCAGAGTGGTCTCTCATGGTCTCTTCCAGAAAGGAAGTTACATTCAACCCCATATTGCATACAAGGAGCTGGACAGCCTTTGCATTAGGATGGGCTGCGAGTCTGCCCCTGAGCACCTCCGATGCCTTTGCCTCATCCCCGGGATAGCAGGGAATCGAAACCACCTCAAGATCCGCATTTTCGGTCAGCAGCAGATTCAGTCTGAGACCTATTCCCTGCGGAATATCCGCCACTGCATAAACCGCCAGTCCCGCGATCATGACTTCGTTACCCAGGATCGCTTTAAGGGACTCGATCATTCCTTTAACCGAAACTGCAGGAAATCCACTCTCGTATATGGTAAGAAGCGCGTCCTTATGCGGCACTGACATCAGGGTTTTCTTTATATCCGCTATGGTTTTCCCAATATGATGGGGACTCTGTATAATAAAATCTTTTTGGAACATCTGTATCCTTTCAAAAAACAGGGGACTCTTCTCTGCAGCGAGTTATATAAACCCACTGATCCAAGTAAATTGCATCACTTTATATAATTTCATGCCGGCTCAGACGCTCAGATAATCGATCCCGAGTTTCGCAAAAACAACGCTATACTCCGGAGACGCCGCCAGCTCTCCGCATACTCCCACCGGGATCCCCGCTTTATGCGCAGCCTCAGCCGCCATTCCGATCAGTTTAAAAAGAGCGCACAGATCCGGCTCCGCATATACATTCCCGGAATTCAATCTGTCCCCGGCATAGGTATACTGCATCAGATCATTGGTCCCTATAGAAAAGAAATCACATTCGGCAGCCAGCTCCTCCGCGCAAAGCGCTGCCGCCGGAGTTTCAATCATCGTACCGACGCGAAACGAAATGTCCCGGCAGCACTCCGTAAGCAGCCTTTTACATTCACGCAGTTCACCGACAGTGGCTATCATCGGAAACATTATCCCGAGATCACCGTACTTAGAGGCACGGATCAGTGCCCGTAGCTGCGTCTTAAACAGATCCTTATGTCTGAGAGCCAGATTTATACCCCGTAATCCACGGTTAATACCGGAATCTGCGTATTTCACGGTATGTACACCGTCTGTGTCACCATTATCTTTACCGAACGCAGCATTGACCGGTGTTGCCGGCCCATTTAAAAACCCCGCGATCTTATCTGCGCCGAGATCAAAGGTACGGATGATCACCGGACGCGGAGCCAGCTTTTCGAGAACATGTCTGTATGCGTTAAACTGCTCCTCCTCTGAGGGGGCGGAATCACGCCCTATATACAGAAATTCGGTTCGAAAAAGACCTATACCGTCCGCACGGGCTTCGACCGCATCCGCAGCCTCGTCCGGGAGCGCGATATTGGTGTATATCCTGATCCTGTCTTTATCATATAAAAAGGGGGACTGATCCGGGTTAGGGTTAGGGTTAGGGTTGTCTCTGACTTCAATACCTCCAAGAATCGTTCGCAGATCCTGTATCCTGCGGGCTCTTTCCGACATCCTTCCGGATCCCGTTTCTTCCAATGCTTTAGCTGTTTCCGACAGAAGATTCTCATCGGGGTCGATGATAATGAATGCCCGGCCGCTGTCAGCGGCGTGTACCGGGATTTCATGGGAAGACATTCCGTGATCAGCATTTTCACCGATGCCGGCATCTTCCGGGAATCCGGAGCGGATTATCGCAATATGCCCATCCCAGTCTCCGCTCACTTCGGCACACCCGATCACCATAGGTATACCCAGGCTTCTGGCTATAATAGCGGTGTGGCTGACGGGACTTCCTTCTTTTAATGCTATCCCGGCAAGCCTCGATCGGTCAAGCCCAAGCAGCTGGGACGGAAGCAGATCGACCGCTGCGATGATATATTTTTCCGGATCGAATGTAAAAGACAATGCAGCCTCATCATTCTCCGTGATTTTACCGCCGTATCCCTCCGGGACGTTCTTTTCAGGACCGCACAGAACAGCGTTTTCCTCAGCTCCGGTCAGGGCTGCCAGCAGGGAATTCTTCAGATCGTTCAGGTCATCAGCCCGCGTAGCCAGATATTCATCACCGGTCGCGCGAAGCATATCCGCTTTGAACGTAAAAGCCTGTTCTACCGAAAACTCAGCGCAATGACCTGCCGCGATCTCATCCAGAACTGCATCTGTCAAGCCCCTGTCCGAGATCAGAAGTTCATGTGCCTCAAGGATATCGGCTGTCTCTTTCTCTCCGGCGTCTTCGGCCCTTTCCCTCATCCTGCGGATATCGGATATGACCCTCTGTCCGGCTTCTTCAAACCTGCCGGCCTCGGCAACGGTATCGGCTATCTGTCTGTCACCCGTATCAAAATCAGTTTTTCCGATATATCTGATCCTGCCGACAGCCGTTCCGCTCACAATGCTTATTGCAGATACTATTTTCATCAATTCTGCCTCATATCCGGCTCTTATACCCTTTGATCCTAATATCATACATTATCGTGCGTTTTAAGGAAAAAAGCAATAATGAGGATTGTTTAATAATTGACGGTTTGATAAAATCTGAAGCAAAAGGAAAACTGCATTATCCGCAGCAATTCATGTTTTACAAACCGTAATGAGTCGTTCGGAATTGACTTTTGATTCAGTAACAGATCCTAAGTCGACTCAAAAGAGGAAGTTTTCAATGAAGAAGCTTGGTATTGGATATGAAAATTACAAAGAGTTCACGGACCTGAATATGTATTATGTCGATAAGACGCTGCTGATCCGGGATCTGGTCGACAAGGGCGGCAAGACCACTCTTTTTACACGCCCCAGACGGTTCGGCAAGACCCTGGCGCTGTCCATGATCCGCACATTCTTCGAACTGGAGTATGACCGGGACGGAAATGTGGTTGATAACAGACGATACTTCTCAGGAATGAAGATAGAGCAGTGTGAAGATATCATGCCCATGCTCGGGCAGTATCCGGTGATCAAGCTGTCGTTGAAATCGGCGAAGCAGCCTGATTTTTACAGTGCCTTTATGAAACTGAGGGAAGAGATCGTCGGAGAATTTGGCAGACATAGGTACGTTATGGATTCTGACAGGGTAAGCAGTGAAGACAGAAGCAACTTTAAGAGGCTCCATAATGCCAGATCAATATGGTACGAGAATGATCAAAAAGCCACATCGGAGAACGAACGGGATCTACTGTTCAAAAAAGAGGTAACTCTGTTCTCTACTGCTCTTAAAACACTGTCTGACTGTCTGAAGCAGCACCATGGCAAAAACGTCATCATCCTCATCGACGAATATGATGTACCCTTGGAAAACGCATATTTTACGGGCTTCTATGATGAGATGGTCGGATTCATACGGTCACTCTTTGAATCAGCGCTCAAAACAAATGACGCACTGGAGAGGGCTGTTGTCACAGGATGTTTGAGGATAAGCAAAGAGAGCATATTTACGGGGCTTAATAATCTTCAGGTAAATTCAATACTCAGCAGGGATTATGGCGAGTATTTCGGTTTTGTACAAAGTGAGACCGAGGCAATACTCGAACACTATGATCTGTCATGCAACACAGAGGCGGTTAAGGATTGGTATGACGGATACCTTTTTGGCGAAACGGAGGTTTATAATCCCTGGAGTGTTATACAATATATCAATGAACATATGGGGGCCCCGGATAGACTTAACAAGCCCTATTGGGCCAACACTTCATCCAACTCCATAATCAAAGAGCTCGTATTCAATGCGGATGAAGATGTCAAAAGAGAACTGGAAGACCTTATAGCCGGCGGTACAATAGAGAAAAGGATCCACGAAGACATCACCTACGGGGATATCCATGATTCGGAGGATAATCTGTGGAATTTCCTGTTCTTCACCGGATATATGAAGAAGGTTTCGGAGAGACAGGCAGGAAGAGATATCTATGTGACTATGTGTATCCCCAATCAGGAGGTAGCATGTATCTACGATAATCAGATCAGTGAATGGTTTGACAAAATAGTTAAATCCACAGATCGCACAGCACTGTACAATGCGATCAGAAATAAGGATGCCGACTCTATCGCAGATATAATGCAGAAACTCTTTAAAAAGTCTATCAGCACATTCGACAGCAGCGAAAGCTTCTACCACGGGTATATGCTGTCTCTGCTGCTCGGAATGCCGGATTATGCCGCGAGATCCAACCGTGAAGCCGGAGACGGCCGGCCGGATATAATCCTTTATCCGGAAGGAAGAAAGGATCCCGCATATATCTTTGAGATAAAGGTACGTAAGAAATTCAACGAAATGGATGACGGCCTGCAGGAAGCCTTTGACCGGATCCGTGATAAACGCTACGAGGACGGAATTCTGGAAGAAGGCTACGCCGGAGTCATATCCTTCGGAGTGTGCTTCTGTAAGAAAAGCTGTATCGCGGGGTTGTATGACCCCGGAAGCTCTACCTCGGGACGTCCAACCTGAACTCCGGATTCTATGGCTTCACGCAGGCCGGTCTGTATCGCATCATTATGTTTTTTGCGCTTGTCTGACAGATATCCGATGACATCCGCATGAGGTCCGGATAAACGAAAAACCCGGTTTGCAACTCTATTTCGCTTTTTGAGGCATCTGCTTCAGCCCTGCTCCGTTACTCGCCCTTTTCAAATCTCTCGATCCGGCACTCATGGGTCTTGTCCTTCTCCTTGTAGCTCACTCCGACAAAAAGAAGCCCGCCCCTGTAATCAGCAAGTGAATCATAGTATTTCTTCTCTTTTATCTGGTCGAGCGCGCTCTCTGCGCATTTGTCATGCTTAAGTTCGATGATCATAGCGGGTATATCCGGAACAAATGGGATAAATACCACATCGGCAAATCCCTTTCCCGTGGTCATCTCCTTTATAACTGTGTACTTATTAATGGCATAGATATAAGCCAGGTAAATAGCACTATGGAGTGCATCCTCGTTATTGTAGCTTCTATTACTGGTCACATGGATATGACTTGCATCAAGCGCACGGGCGACAGCTTCCTCATCTCCATTGATAGTCGATGTGAGCAGTTCTCTGGATGCCTCAATGATCTTGTGAGTCATCTCATAGCCAGGCTGTGTCTCCATTGCATTATCCCATTCCTGTCTGATCTCGCGGTTGGGGATCCGGCAGGTTTCGTCTTCTATATCATAAGCAAGATAGCCGACATGGATCAGATAGGTAAATGCATCGTTACGATTTCCAAAGGAATCCATTGTGTTTAAATATCTGGTTACATTGACCGGCACACTTTCTCCGGAGAGCATCCGGATAACTGCATCCTTCATCCCGTCAAAGTTCGCTTCAAGTCTTTCGCTGATCACCTGATAGGATGAGGTTTTTCCCCAGTAATTGGAATATTTCTTATCCTGCATGCTCATGACAACGGATTCCGGATTATATATCTCATATCCATTCAGTGAATAGCCGTCATACCAGCGACGACATTCCGAGTAATCCATATCCCATTCCCGGCAAAGGCTCTCTACTTCCTCCGGGAGAAATCCAACATACTCCGTCAGTTCCTTAGCGTCGAGAATGGTATATTCTCTGAAGTTATTGAGTTTCGACTGGATCTTGTCCCGAACAATCGGGAGGATCCCCGTAAGGTATGCCAGCGAAATCGCAGGTCTCAAGGTGGCGCTCTTAAACAAGCCATTCAGGAAGCCCAGGAATTCATCATAGAGCTGCTGAGAAACCTGTTCCCGGACAAGCACATCATATTCATCAATAAGGATTATGAAGGTTTCACCCGTGGATGAATATACGTTCAGTATACAATCCGCCAGCGAATCCTCTTCCGTAAAAACGATCCCCGGATATGCTGCAGTCATTTCCGAACGTATCTTATCTGTCAGTCTCCTGACCAGTTGCGCTTTGTTTATCGTATTCTGATATTCGCTGTTCAAATCTATCTTGATGACATTATACTTATTCAGTTTCTCTTCATAGCCGGGAGTTTGCGATATTTTAAGATCATCAAACAGACTGTGCGAATCACAGCCCTTTGAATAGTAAGCAGAGATCATCTCCCCTGCTATAGTCTTTCCAAAACGTCTGGGACGGGATATGCAGATATACTTATTATCCCTGTCGATAAACCTGTTCAGCACTTCAAGCATCATAGTCTTATCAACATAGATCGGTGCATTTAGAAAGCTTCTGAAATTCTCATTTCTTGGATTCAGATATATTCCCATTCAAATACCCTCCGATATCGCATCAGTTATGTGAACGTCAAAATATTTTTGATGTTCACTATATATAAACATCTCCCTACACACTCACATCCACGCTGACAGCCGGTGCGGATGCCATCGGCAGTCCCATTGAGGCGAATCCTGCGGTGACCGCGGCAAATCCACCGCCCGACGCTCCTCCGCTTCCTCCAAAGAATGTCGATGAGCCTCCGGTTCCGGAGCAGCCTGTGCTTATCCCCGCATTTTTGTTCTTCTCGTATTTATCAAATATCACCTTCAGATAGTCCGCATCGGCCTTGGTCATTTCCTTCATTTCATCGGTGCGGTGCTTGAGTTTGAGCTTCTTTAAATCCTCCTCACTAATATTCGGATCGGGAGCAAGCAGAGAGTCCGCCAGCTCATCCAGTCCCATTTCCTCAAGCATATCACTCATGGAACCGGACATCTCATCCATAAGCTCTTCGGTCATTTCCTCTGTATATGCCTGCATTTCGGCGGTCATCTGCTCACGCATGGCCTCTGTCCGGGCTTCTGTTTCCGCCCGCATTTGCTCCTGCATTGCAGCCATCTGCTCCTGCATGCGGGCCTCGTTTTCTCCTGAAAAGACATCCTGCATTTTCGCCGATACCTCATCTGAGCCCTGCAGTTCGTCAGTTTCTTCCGAAGTAACATCCGGGAGATCACCCTCTTTCTTCCGCTTCTCCTCTATTTCTTCCATAGCTGCTGCTGCGGAATTACCGGCTCTCTCTACCGCCTCCTCCTGTCGGAGATGTGCCACCTTCTTTTTGGCCACGCGTTCCATGGACCTGGCATGGTCAATGGCTGCCCTGAGTTCATCCTCATCATAGTTATTATTGCTGTTCATCAGCCGTTTCAGGCGCTGAACTTCACGCTTGGCTTTGGACACAACGGTACCCGCCTGCGTAGATGTCTTGCTGCGCAGGATCTGGCTCGATATTGCTTTGTAGTTATACTGGACCTTTTTCTTTTCCAAAGCTACTTCCTTGGCCCTGGTACGGCTTGCGGCAAGACTCTGTCCGTAGCTTTGAGACTGGGCGACAGTACGGTTACCCGAGTAAGCTTTGGCCTGCTGCCGCTCTTCGGACTCTCGTCTGCGCATAGATGCTGCCCCGCCGTCGTTATCCGACCTGACGGGATAGCCCAAATTGATGTTTTTTGATCCCGAATACCCCGGGATCAGACCTGTCTGAATAATCCCCGTATTCATAAACGCCTCCTTGCGTGTGCGTAAACTGCCGGAAATTCCGGTTCGTTTACCATGGTTAAATCCTTTTAAACCATCAATCCCTGTCACGGGATACCTTGCACGTTCAGAAGTACGGCAAGAATCACTCTATACTGAACTTCTTCTTGATTACTCCCGAATAAAGCCCCTTGCCGGTAAAGATGATCGATGCCTTATTTTTGCCGGCCTTGACATTATTCGTATAGGAGACTGTGTAATCGCGGCCCTCGATCAGGTCCTCGGTTCCGTCATCAAAGGTCAGAGCGTAATCCTCCTGTTCAACCGCTTCTCCCGTAAACGGAAGCAGCTCCAGAAGATTGTAGATCGAGACCCTCGATAACGATCTTTTTGCAATCCTGTAATTCACCTGTCTCGTGCCGTAGTATTTGCCCGTACCGGTGATAAGGACCGATCCGGTGCCCAGCGTATCGTTGTTAATGTGATAAACAGAATAGCCGTCTTCATCCGATCCGGCTTCTGTCTCATCCAATACCTCCCTGCCGTCCCTGACCAGCAGCCCGGGGCTGGCCGGAACGATCCTGCCATCCTCGTTATAACTCAGATTCTGTGTTGCTATCGACGCAACCTTAAGCTTGCTGACCGCTACCTTATCGGTATTTCTGGCAAGTATTACCTCCCTGAATGACGCAGAGCCCGCGAAATTCCCTTTTCCGATAATGTTAACGGTGTAAACGGTATCGTAATCCTTGTCGCCGACGAAAGCATGATTGTCATAATCCGCTGCGTTTCTGTCGGTATGCGGATACTCAAAGGTAAAATCCCTGCCCTCTTTCAATGCCACGTATTTCCCGTTCACGGGGTACAAGACGGCAGTAGTTCCCTTGCGGACGCGTCCTCTGTAGCTGAAGCTGATATCGGGCGCTATGGTTCCCTCGCTCAGATCAAGTTCATTGATAGTAAATTTTCCCTGAACCCTGCTCGATGAATATGGCTTAGTCCTGCCCGTTACCACAAATTTTGCAGTTCCGGCTTTTGTGTTGTCGGAATACTTTACGGTGTATTGCCTGCCCGACGTAAGCTGCTCGTTATCATAGAAAACCTTTAGCCCCGGCTGGGTCAGCTCTTTGCCCGTGAAATCCATTTCCTTTTCCACGCCAAACACCCACATACCTTCGGGAATGTCCGAAGGACCCATGTCTCTGTCGAGGAAATACTTAAGGATCTCTTCATTTCCTTCTTTTATAATATCGCCCCAGGCCTCGGTCTCGTCGTCGGTTTCAATGATCCCGGCAGATCCGCCGTTATCATCGGAAGAAGTCGAAGCCGCGGGAAAATCACCGTACCAGAAATCCATATCCAGCTTATCGGTACCCAAAAGCTTTAATCCCGAGGGACCCCAACCGGTAAAGTTGCTTGTATACTGCCATGCGTTGAGCCTGCCGCTGTAATTGGTGGTACAGAGTCCGTCGCTTCCGGAGCCGACGAAATTGGCCATCCAAATATAATTCTCCGGAGCTATATCCTTAAGGATCATATCACTCTGGATCATGCTCTTGTTGGCATAAATACCGGCCAGGAACCCACCTCTGCGAACCGTAGAGCAGAAAGCATTGACAACAGCCGTGTGCTCTGCTTTGGTAAGTCCGGCTTTCTTAAGACGACCCCCGACTCCGTTGGCTGTATCCGCATATTCATAATCGATCATGATAGGCAGAGTGATCATTTCCCTGTAGGGATTCGCCAGTTCCATACAATAGACCGCCTCGGCAGCTCCTTCCTCCACGGTAGTCGCCTGAGAATAGAAATAAACTCCCACTGCGATGCCTGCCTTATAAGCAGCCTGTACATTATATGCAAAACTCGTATCCGGATTGAGTGTACCGGAATCACCGTAACCTCTGTATCCTGCCCTGATTATGACAAATTCCAGACCGAGCTCCTTGAGTTTCTTCCAATTCTCGACGGATATATTACGCTGGTAGTACGAGATATCCATACCGTAATGAACATCCACAAGCTCGGAAGCATTTTTGTTTTTGTAATACAGAGGATATCCGTAGCTGTATTTGGGGTTGAACCTGTATACATACGGATCTGTGTTCGATCCGCCGAATAGCCGGTCGGGATCATAGCTATATTTGATCTGCTCCACATCGGGGCCGCTGAAAAACCTCCGCAGCTGAGGGTCATCCGGATTATAATCCCAGACAGAACCCTCATCATCCGTATATTCATAGTAACCGTCCTCGGTAACGATCATATTGTTCTGACCGGCCCAATCACTGTCTGCCGTGATGTCCGTATAGCCGGTATCCGTATCTGTGATCAGTCCGCTGTAGCCCGAGCTGCCGGAACCGGTGCCGTCGGACAATGTATAATCCTGAGACAAAGTGCCGGTTGTATATGTGTAATCGTTAATGATCCCGGTATCCTCGGTATAGGTATCCGTCACAAATGTATTGCCGTTTATAACGCCTGTATCCAGGGTCCCTGTCTGAATGTCGCCCTGGGTATCGCCGGCAATGCCCGACGAATCGGAAATCTCCGTTACGATCTCACCGGAAACTGCAGACTGTTCCTCCGTGCCCGTTTGTCCCGCTGCCGAAGCTGTCTGTTCATTTCCGCTGTCGGCAATTGTCCCGGTTGTTGTCTGTGCACTTTCTGTCTGTCCCGATCCGGAAGTGTCGCCTGCCCCGGTATCCGCCGTCGTAATCGTCGCGTCAGCGTCCGAAGAAGCCAAAGCAGCATCATCGGAAGATGCATAACCAAGGATCACTCCCTCATTATATGCAACGCCCTCTGTTGCAAACACCTGAAAAGGAACACACGTGATTATCAAAATTAAGCTGAGTATTACGGCAATCGCCTTACGTTCCATCTATAAACTCCCAAAGCCGGATCGGCGAACGGTTACGCCTCCCCAATTGAATCAAAGGATGGTAATGATCGATCCATCATTCGTACATCCAATTCACAGAGTCAAAAACAGCAGGACCAAATTCTTTTGCTCCTGTAAAATACTATTCATATATTGATAATACAACAGATAATACAGGGAATACAAGCAAAATTGCGATCATTACGATAGAAAATACTGTATTACGATGTTATAATGTCTTCAGAGGTTCCTGACACTTGTTTAAAAATTCCCGGAGCGAAAGCCCCGGGAATCTTCTGTATAACGTTGTGAATATGGATCAGAAGAATCGTCCCCGTGATCCATTATTTCTTAAGTCTGACGCTTACTACGCTGCATGCGGGAAGAGTGATCTTAACTCCGCTGTCGGTCTTAACGAAGCCCTTGAATTCCTCTTCCTTGACCACATCGGGAGCTTCGAAGGTATTGTGAGCGTCCATCTTTCCGGTCACTACGGCTGCGGCACATACGTTGTATGCTGCGCCGTCCTTTGTGAGCTGAACCTCAACGTCCTCGGCTGCCTCGAGTGAATTATTGGTAAGGGTGATCGTGATGATACCGTCCGAATTCTCGGATACGGACTCAAACACCTTGGGCAGTTCGTTCTTGCCGCTGCCAACGGTACTGTTCTCAAGCAGCGCGCTGTCAAGAAGCTCTGCGCCCTGATGATCGCGATACATATGGAATACAGCATAGGTAGGAGTCTTGATCATCTTTTCGCCCTCGGTCAGCATCACGGATTGGAGTACGTTGATCAGCTGTGCGATGTTAGCCATCTTCACACGATCCGAATGCTTGTTGAAGATGTTCAGGGTCATACCGGCTACAAGAGCGTCGCGCATGGTATTCTGCTGATACAGGAATCCGGGATTGGTACCGGGCTCAACGTCGGTCCAGATACCCCACTCGTCTACCATCAGACCGATCTTCTTGTCGGGATCGAACTCGTTCATTATGTTTCCGTGCTTATTGATAAGCTCTTCCATATAGAAGCCGCGCTTGAGAGTCTGATAGAAGACCTCTTCGGTGAACTTCGTAGCCGATCCTTTGTAATTCCAGTCATCCTCGGTCTCAGGCAGGGTGTAGTAATGGAGAGAAAGACCGTCCATAAACCCGTGCATATGCGGCGGAGTATGATCAAAGCAGGTCTCCATCACCTTGCGGGTCCAGTTGTAATCATCCCCGTTGGGACCGCAGCATATCTTCTGAATAGGACTTGCTCCGGCATAACCGCGTACATAGGTCTGATATCTGCGGTATTCATCGGCATAGTGGGTCGGACGCATATTTCCACCGCAGCCCCAGTTCTCATTTCCGACGCCTACATAATCCACGGTCCAGGGCTCCTCATGACCGTTTTCCTTACGCAGGTCAGCCATCGGAGATACTCCCTTGAAGGTGATATACTCAACCCATTCACTCATCTCGCGGACTGTGCCGCTGCCCACGTTCATGTTCACATAGGTCTTGCAGCCCAGCTGCTTACAGAGTTCAAAAAATTCATGCGTGCCGAAGCTGTTATCCTCTACGACCCCGCCCCAGTGGGTGTTGATCATCTTTTTGCGCTTTTCCCTGGGACCGATGCCGTCCATCCAGTGATACTCGTCCGCAAAGCATCCACCCGGCCACCTAAGCACAGGGATTTTCATCTCCTTCAGCGCTTCTACCACGTCGGTACGCATTCCGTTTACATTGGGGATATCGGAATTCTCTCCGACATACAGTCCCTCATAGATACATCTGCCCAGATGCTCGGAAAAATGCCCGTAGATTTCGGGGTTGATGGTGCTTTTCTTATTTTCATTGTTAATTACTAATTTTGACATATCTTTTCTCCTTAATACCTATTTATCCGATTTTTCATCCTCTATAATCCAGGGATTTTCATCAATAAGTCCATCGGAATGTTTACGAATCTCTTCGCTTAACGCTCTTCTATACTGGAACACTTGTCTGTTGCTGTTGTAATTAGCCATGTCAAAAACTGAACCTGTTTATTAGTCATATTCTTTTCCTCCATATATTGATGAAAACACTATACTAATAAGATTATAAGATATTCATCCACTCCCAACAACAGATAAATGACATTTAACCTTTTACTGCTCCTGCGGTCATTCCGTCAATGATATACTTCTGGAAGATCAGGAATATAACAAATATTGGCAGTATACCGAACATGGAGCCGGCTATGAGCACATCATAATTGTTGCCGTAGGGTGTGAGCAGGGTATTAAGTCCGATCGGAAGCGTAAACTTCTGAGCTCCCTTTAACACAAGCAATGGCCAGAGGATAGCATTCCACGCGCCCATAGCGCTCAGGATTCCCATTGAGGCAAAAGCGGGCTTTGCGAGCGGAAGTATGATCTTGACCGAGATATAATACTCATTAGCTCCGTCAATCCGGGCCGCGCTCAGAAGCTCCTTCGGAAGCCCCGACAGATATTGCCGGAAGAAGAATATCGTCGAAGCACTGCACAGTCCCGTGATGATAACTCCCACATAGGTATCGATCAGATGCAGAGCAATGATCTCCTTGTACATGGGAAGCATCAGGATCTCAAAGGGCACCATCATAGTAGCTATGACCAGTGTAAAAAGCAGATTCTTGAATCTGAACTCGTACATCGTCAGTCCGTATGCAACGAAATAGCAGATGATCAGCGTCAGTACCACCGAAAAGAAAGTGATCAGCAGTGAGTTCTTATACCACATGAAATACTTGCGGCTGTCCTCGTTCCCTCCGAAAAGATATGCGTAGTTGGACAGCGTCATCGTAGAAGGATTCAGATCGATAGCCAGACCCTTACGGATCAGCTCGGTACCGGGTCTGAAGGATGCCAGCAGTCCGGCCAGCAGCGGAAAAGCGATCAGTATGCAGAGT
The DNA here is from genome assembly GCA_017460885.1 of Lachnospiraceae bacterium. Classification (GTDB taxonomy): domain Bacteria; phylum Bacillota; class Clostridia; order Lachnospirales; family Lachnospiraceae; genus XBB2008. Next base: position 13,824 of record JAFUAB010000042.1, on the reverse strand, counting down.
GCTGCAAACAATCCCGTTCCGAGAACGGATTTGACAATATGTGAAGGAGTGTGTGACAGATCTTTCTGTTTTGTATTAGCCATGATCAATCCTCCTTTTTGAATGTGCCGTTCATGATCAGCTGGGCAAAGTTGATTATCAGTGCCACGATCAGCAGAACAACTCCTACCGCGCAGGCATAACCCATATCGTTCTTTTCGATACCTCTCTTATACAGGTAACCTACTATGGTAAGTCCGATGTTATTCGGCGATGAGTTTCCTGCCCATAACATGTAGGATTCGAGGAACATCGCAAGTCCGGCATATACCGAAATAGTCAGCACATATATCGTGGTGGGCTTGAGCAGAGGAAGTGTAACACGGAAAAACTTCTGTACGGGTGAAGCACCGTCAATATCGGCCGCTTCATACAGACTCGGATCGATAGCCTTTAATCCGGAAAGGAAATACAGCATATTTACACCCGTCCATCTCCAGCAGGCAAGCACAAGAAGCGCAACCATACCGGACCATCCGTTCTTGAGCCATTTATATGTTCCCATTCCGAGCATCTGAGTGATCACATTCATCTGACCCGTCTTGTACTCCGAGAACATCAGACGGAAAAGGGTACCGGAGATGACCACCGAGGTCAGAGCCGGCATATACAGTATCGCCTTCCATACACCCTTTGCCTTGACGATATTCGAATCCATCAATACGGCAAAGATCATAGGGAAAGGGATGAGCAGTACAAGAGTAAAAAACATATACTTAGCGCTGTTGGCAACAGCAGTCAGGAACACCTTATCCTTCAGAAGCTTGGTATAATTGCTGAACCCTACCCAGTCGGTAGTCGCCGGAGTGATCTTTTGGAAGCTCATCGTAAAAGCAGTAACGAGCGGGTAGATCCAGAAGATTGCAAAGCTCAGGATAAAGGGAAGAACAAAAACATATGGTGCGACTTTCTGTGAATACAGGAAATTTTTAGTCTTCAAAACCCATGCCCTCCTTTTCGTTTTGGATAGAAAGAGGGATACCGGAGATATCCGGCATCCCCCTCCAAGGTAATTATAATAAAGATTGGTATCAATATCTATCTCAATCTTTCAGTCGATCACTGCTCCAGATCGATGGCGTCCTGAGCTTCCTGAAGTGCATCATCGATGCTGTAATCGGGATCTTCAAGAACCTCGTTCAGTGTGGTGGTGCAGATGTACTCGTTAATGGTAGGGCTGATAGCTACTACAGAGATCTTGCCGATGTTATCCATTCCGATCTCGTTAAGCACATCATAAGGATAGTTGATGAAGAATGCGTTGAACTGGTTGTTGTCGTCATGTGCAAACGAATCGTTAGTCCAAAGAGCCGCATTGCAGACATCAAATCCAAGCTTGTCCCAGATGTGCTGCTCACCCTCGTCGGACATCTTTGCCCAGCAAAGGAATCTTGCTGCCAGATCTGCATTCCCGGACTGCTGTGTTACAACGGTACCTGTACCGCCGATACCTACGGAGCACTTCTGACCTGCCTCGAATACAGGACATTTAGCGATATACCAGTTGCCGGATTCCTCAGGCATATAGTTGGTGAAACGGCTCATATACCAGAGTGCCTTGGGGAAAGATACGATGTTGTGATCAAGGATGTTCTGGAAGCCTGCCTCAAGGTCAACATGTCCGTCGGGTGAGATCTCTGCGATGCCGTCCTTCAGCCAGCTCTGCTGCATGCTAAGCATATTCTTAACGGAATCAAGCTGTACGTTGGCGGGATTATCGAATCCGCCTGTCCAGTCATCGCCGTACTCAGCCATTGCAAGCCACAGCCAGTCAGTACCGCCTGTATCTACGGAGGTCCAATACTTGCCGTCCTCGCCTATGGCCGTTACGTATTCCTTGCCAAGTGCCTCATAATCTGACCATGTTGATACTGCATCGATCTTTGCGATAACTTCATCCTGGGAAATTCCCATTGCCTCTGACATGGCTGCCACGTTGTAGTACATTGCGGTGGCGCCTACGTGATAAGGAGCTCCGTAATAGTGTCCGTCGGAACCCTGATATGTCTGCATGCGGGCAGGAACCATCGTGGGCATGTAATCTGCTGCGTAATCATCAAGGGGAACAAGCCACTGATCAAGTCCTGCTACCACATTGGGGAACTGTCCGACCTCTACGTCGCAGATGTCCGGTGCACCGGTACCTGCTTCAAGCGAGCTCAGGAGCTTGGTGTGCATGTCGCCGTAAGGATATGTGGTACAGGTGATCTCGATGGTCTCATCGGGATGCTGCTCATTCCAAACCTCTGCCATATCCTTGTAGTGCTGTCCGTGAAGCTCTACGAATGTCCACATTTCGAGGTGAGTACCTGTGGAATCACCGAAAGTGGCTGTAGGTGTTTCCTCTACTGCTGCCTCTGTCTCATCTGCTGCTGCCTCAGCGGGAGCTTCTGCCGCTTCCTCTGTAGATGCTGCATCGCCTGCGCCTGCATCTGTTGCCGGTTCTGCTGATGAACCGCATCCTGCAAGCAGGGTAGTTGTCATTGCTGCCGTTAGTAACAAGCTGACTAACTTCTTTTTCATGTTATCCTCCTTATTTAAATGAAACAATGTTTTGACCGGATCCGGACGGTCTGCCGTATTGACTATGGTTTCAGTATAATGACCCTGTTTTGATTTGTCCATACTTTATTTTAAATTTTCCTAAAATGTTTTATGATTTGTTAAAATTAGTAAAAATCCATTGGTCAAAATTATGTATTTTTTTCTAAATACCGTCTTTGTTTTGTGTGTTTTAAGAGTAAAACGATTTATATTTTATTATCGTCTAAAATATTTTTGTGGTGGATTACGTTATTAGTTTTTGAAATATACTGTCTGCCGGATGCCTGCCTTCTCCCGTGATGGGAATGTGGCACGGCACAGACGTGGCGGAGGAAGTGTAAAATGACACTCTGACTCCGTCCCCGGGTGTCATCAGTTATATTTGACTCCCCAGACAGTTGTATTATCACCGACGGCACTGAAGGTCATGGCATCGATCCCGGCTTCATCCTTCATTGCGCAGAACACACCCTTATATTCAATTCCGTCTATGGCCACGCTTACATACGGAGTGCCGCCCTTCATATTCCATGTCCCGGACGACTCCCTGCCGCTGACCGTTCCGTCAGAATTGAGATACAATATGACCGGATTGGCGATGTCGGCGTTGATCGCATGTCCCTGATTAACCACAAAATATCTTCCGGTAACCTCATCCAGTGCATACCCCTCCTCCGCAATGGTTTCTCCGGATGTCTGGTAGGGAAGCTCACAGGGCCATCCGTCCTCATTGACGATAACCTGATGTGCGCGCGGCGAATGACCCTCTCCGTTATCATTGAATCGGGTGTGGTAAACGACATAGGATTTGCCGTCCCCATCTATAAAGGCTGAATTGTGTCCGGTCGCCATATATGCAACGCTCAGGCTCGGAAGCTTATAATTTCCCGAAAGCTTCAATCCGAATTTCGCATGATCGTCACCCTTATAAGGCACCTTACCGTTCATATCCTCATAATCTCCGTCAATCGTTGCGGATCTGAATACTCTCATCTGATAGCCGCCGGCGGATACCAGACCGCCGTACGAAACATACAGATAATAATATCCGTCCGCTTCATCATACATGATATAAGGTCCTTCTATCGACATATGGCCACCTCCCAGAAGCTTTTTGCCGAAGTAAGGATCAACGTTATTGGCCTCGTCGGGTTCGGGATGGATCACATCTCCGGTTTCGGGATCGAGTTCCAGCAAAAAGATTCCGCCGCTCCAGGATCCATACACCATCCACAAACGTCCGTCGGCATCAAAAAGTACGGTTGGATCGATGGCATTGGGATAATCATTATAGTTGTACTCAAGACCATGCATGTAATGACTGCGTACATAGTCCTCATCAACGAAGTCCAATACATTCGTAGCCGCTATGGTCTCATCATTGTGGAATCCGGAGTAGATCAGGGCCTTCTGCCATATAAACGGGCCTTCCGGCGAATCGGAAATCGCCATGCACAGGTTTGAGGCATTCCACGTAGAACTGGTGCAGTAGTACATCCAGTATTGTCCGGTTTTTTCGTTATAGATAACATCTGGAGCCCACACATGCACGCTTTTGTCATCGGTCGGAATAATACTGTCCTTACTTCCCGCATAAGCAAATGCCTCATCAGCCACTTCGTAAATCTGACCATATACGGAATTAGTCCTGGAATATCCGTCCGCGATCATCTTCCAGCTTTTGAGATCATCACTGACGGCGGCCGACATGTGTGATCCATATATGTAATACTTACCGTCTGCCTTAAGTATTGAAGGATCATGCACGGCAACTCCCGGAGCGGATACGTCACCGGTTGGCAGATCGGACAGCTTCATAGTATAATCATAGGTCATTTCGTTTATCTCCTGTGATACGTCCTCAGCCGAACCGTCCGTCACTGTTCCTTCGGCATCCTGATCTGCCGCAGTCTCTGCCGGTACGGAACCGCATGCGGAAAGCATCAGCACTGCTGACATCAATACAGGTATTATCCGGGTTTTCCTTGTCGGTTTATTCTTTTTCATAGTATTATTCTCCTTTTTATTTAGATAATTCTAAATTATTTTACACAAGTCATCTTTATTGAATATACTCCTTCAAAATATACAGAACAATACTCATCCACATATTTCGCCGTTTTAGACAATTTTCACGACTATGTTTTTATATTTTTGACAAATCTAAAATATTTTATTGAAACTTCACAATAAAGGATATATAGTTAGTAGTGTAAAACACCAAAAAGGGGTACAACATATGCTTATCATTTCTTCACCCGATGAGGGACTCGAGCTTTTCAAAACGCTCGGATCTGAGGTACGGATCGACATTATCAAGCTTCTGCTTACCAATAAACGCATGAATCTGAATGAGATCGCCGTAAATCTCGGAATTACCAACGGCGCCCTGACCAGCCACATCAAGAAGCTGGAAAACGTAGGTCTGATCACTATATCGAACGAGGCTGCCGGTCACGGCAATCAGAAGCTCTGCTCCTTAAACAGGGACAAGATACTGATCGATTTCGAGACTCCCGAAAAAACCGCAAATGTTACCAATGCCAGCATCAAGGTCGGGCACTATTCGGACTACAACGTATTCCCCACCTGTGGGCTGTCGTCAGCAGATGCGATCATAGGCGAGGTGGATGATACGAGATATTTTTCACATCCCGGCAGATACAACGCGGATATACTCTGGTTTACAAAGGGTTACGTTGAGTACGAGATACCGAACTTCATTCCCTCAGGGCAAAAAATAACCCAGCTGATGATCTCAGCCGAGTTATCGAGTGAGGCTCCGGGGGTTAACTCCGTATGGCCATCGGATATTACATTTTCACTTAATGACAGAGAGATCGGAATGTGGACGTCTCCGGGGGACTTTGGGGATGTGCGGGGAATCTTCACTCCCGAATGGTGGTATCCCAACTGGAACCAGTACGGACTTCTCAAGATGATCGTTATCAATAACACGGGAACCTTTCTGGACGGACGTCAGATTTCGGATGTCTCGATCGACGAATTCAGTCTCGACCACACCAGTAAGCTCCGCTTCCGCTTCGCTGTCAAGGACGACTCCGAGCATGTAGGCGGACTCACGATCTTCGGCTCTACCTTCGGAAACTATGCGCAGGACATCAAAGCAAGCATAAGCTATACCGAATCAAAATGACCCTCGGGGACGGGGTCAGTAGGTCACTTTCGATATCTGAACACCGGACGATCATTCTCGTCCCAGTTCACTAACATCAAAAATGCATGGCGATTCGGGTTATACAACGGATCGCCTTCTATTTTGGACTCGGTACGCGCATGATAGACCATAATATCACGCCCGTCTTCGTCCTTTACGAAAGAATTGTGTCCGGGGCCGTACAGGCCTATCGAAGCATCAGTCTGAAGCACCGGGTGTCTCTCCTTGGTCCAGTTCAGAGGATCAAGCAAGTCTGTTCCGCTCTTTGCACTCAGCATACCCACGCAGTAATCCGCGCCGGTCTCACTGGCCGAATAGGTCAGGTACAGGTTGTCACCGCGTCTGATCACTCCGGGACCCTCGTTAACCCAAAAGCCGATCCTTTCCCAGTCATAATCGGGTGTCGTGAGCAGAACCTGCACGGTCTTCAGCTTGCAGGCGCTTTCCATCTTAGCTATGTAAAGGTTGCTGATCTGTTTGCCAACGCCTACCTTTTCCGCCCAGACGTAGTAATACTCTCCGACATCCTCAAATATCGTCGCATCCAGCGAAAAAGCCCTGAACGAGAACTCGTCGTCATCTGCACACCGCATCGGGCCTGCTTCGATCCACGGATCTGCGTACGGATCCTGCCCCGTACACTCCAGCACGTAAGGACGGATCTTCCAGATGTCATCTTTCTCTCCGCCGGCAAAATAAATATAATACCTGCCGAACACATAGTGCATCTCGGGCGCCCAGATATGCTTGCTCATGGGACCGCTCTCATGGCATGTCCAAAGTATCCGCTCTTCGGAATCAGACAGGCCGGTCAACGTTTTAGACCTGCGCAGCACTATGCGGTCATACTCCGGAACCGACGCCGTGAAGTAATAATAATCCCCATATCGGGTCACAAAAGGATCAGCCCTCTGAAATATCCAGGGCTTCAGGTAATCGAAATTTGCATCCATATTTATTTCTCCTCAATACTTCTTATAAATCTCTTATCTGCTGTAAGAGCTAATTGAATATTGTTTTTATTTATCCAAATTATTTTAGTATCTTCTAAAAGAATATCATATGATGCCGAAACCTGCAACTATCAAAATACTACATATATTTTCCGCTTGTTTTGTGCGTATTGTAACGGTGTATCGAGGGGCAGTTATCTGCGTCAAAGTAGAATCAAGGGTAGTTATCTGCATCGAAGTAGCATTGGGGGTGGTTATCTGCATCGGAATGTAACCGGTTTGTCAAAATGACACCGTGACTCCGTCCCCGAGTGTCAAAAAAAGAGAGGACCCTCAGGGGATCCTCTCATTGAAACCGTTTATGCATTATACCTCATGTTCATGTCTCTTGCGGCTGCTGACGTACGCACCGCCGACACCTGTGGCGATACCCATCAGTATCAGATAAAGTGCCATCTGGTTGGAATCGGAGGTCTGCGCATCACGTCTCGCTCCGAGTACTCCTGCGTTGGCTGCCGCTACTCTTGCTCCGAGTATGGAGGACGCATCTGCTTCTATTCCTCTGGATGCCCCAAGCACATCTGCGGGATTCGCAAGCGGTACCGGCTCATCTGCTATAGGCGTTCCGTTTATTACCGACGCATCAACTATAGGAGTGGGGGTTCCCGAAGGTGCCTCCGGATTAGAGGTAACCGTCGGAACCACAGGTGTCGGTGCATTATTATTACCTGTTGTGGGATCAGAAGCCGGTGTCGGTGTAGTTTCTCCGGGATCGGATACAGGCTCTCCTCCTGTAGTGTCCCCGGTCGAGGGCTCATCAGATGAAGGCTCCGGATTCCTCTTTACCGTTAGTGTACCAAGCTCTTCAATCACAGTATAGTTTCCGGCCAGGGCATCACCCCAATCGATCGTATACGTGTTTATACTTGATCCTACTTTTGTCTGGGATCCTGTTATGGTAAATACAACCTTATCATTGTCATCGCCTGCCAATCCGTTAACGCTGCCCGGTGCAGTAAGCTCCTTACCGTTGTAATACCTGGAAGCACTTTCGGTCTTCGCCGTAACCGGTGCAGGTGTGACGGTCAATTCTGAATTATCCAGATCATACCTGATATTCAGTCTGGAAGTAACATCCTCGCCTGACGCATTCACTATAACCAGCTTATCGCATTTCGCATCTTCACTTCCGACATTTGTAAGTGAGGTATCAGATGAAGCCTCTCTCACGCTGTAGCCTGCGGGAAGTCCGCCGACGGATGCTCCGAGATTAGAGACTTCTCCGTTTCCGGAAACGTTATTTCCTACGTAAACCACAGCCCCGTGTGCTTTACCGTCATATACATAGGTTCCTCCGACTACCGTTACAAGGATCTCCTCATTGGACTCTGTGATCTCCAACGTACCAAGCTTCTCGGTTATCTCGTAATTGTCCTTATTCAGAGTGCCCCAGTCTATCGTATAAGTGTTTTCGGTCTTTCCTACCTCGGTTATGGTACCCGTAGCGGTTACCTGCGCAGTCTCGCCTGCTGCCAGACCGGTGATATCTGCCTCATCCCTGGTGAGCGGAGTGCCGTCGTAAACTCTGGAAGCGCTTCCGGTGGTGATCGTTACAGGTAATCCGGTTACAGTCAGTTCACCGCTTACTGTCTCAATGCTTGTAAAGGAAGATGTCACATCCGCTCCGGTGCTGTCCTTAATGATATAGCCGGGGCTGATCTCATTTACTCCGGTTCCGACATCTGTCTGAGAACCGGTTGCTTTTGCTTCAAATGTAAAGCCTGCAGGCAGTCCTTCCGCACTTACCTTATCGGCTGTCAGAGGCTGTCCGTCATATACCTTGGTATCGGAAGCCGCAATAAGCTTTATTTCCGCGTTATTGGTAGTAACGGTAAGTGTACCGAGCTGTTCTACTACTGTGTAGTTTCCGGGATCTGCCGTTCCCCAGCTGATACTATAATCATTGGGCACAACTCCGACTCCCGTAATGGTTCCGACGGCGGTAACTTTTGCCGTTTCGGAACCGATAAGTCCCGATATCTCTGCGGTATTTTCTGTCAGAGGCTTGCCGTCATATTTCTTCTCGGCTGAACCCGTGGTAACGGTAACAACTGCCGGTGTTACAGCAACCCTGCCGGTTGACTCGTTGACTATATTCAATCTGGAGGTAACATCCTCACCGCTTAAGTTAACGATCTGCAGCTCATCACATACCGCATCCACATAGCCCACATTAGTTATGGAAGCATTGGAGACTGCGGTTCTTACAGAATAACCTGCCGGTAATCCGATCACCTGCACTTCGGCTCCGTGTGCCTTTCCATCATAGGCATGGGTTCCGCCTGTGACTGCAACGGTTACAGTTGCAGAAGATTCCGTAACCTTAAGAGTACCGAGTCTTTCCGTGATCGTGTAGTTGCCAAGATCCAGCTCGTTCCAGGCAACGCTATAGGTATTAACCGCAGTTCCGACCTCGGTTATGGATCCTGTAGCCGTGATCGATGCTGTCTCACCGGCTGCGAGACCTCTGATCTCAGCTGAGGCTTCGCTGAGAGGAGAACCGTCATAAACCTTGGATGCGCTGCCGGTTACTATCGTCACAGGTGCGGGAGTAACAGTTATCGCAGCTCTGCTCAGGTCATAAGTGATATTCATATCGGCGGTTACATCCTTGCCGCCGGCATTTACGATACGGAGCGTGTCACATACGGCATACGAAGTACCCACATTCCTGCGTCCGGTTGATGACGATGCATCTGCCAGGCTGTAGCCCGCGGGGATACCTGTTACATCAACACTTGCGGTATGCATCATGCCGTCATATCTGTAGGTACCGCCTGTTACGGTCACCTTGATCTCAGCATTTGTTTTTGTAACGGTAAGGGTTCCCAGATCCTCCGTTATACTGTAATTTCCTTTTTTAGCGGTTCCCCAGTCCATCCTGTAGGTATTGGCAGTGCTGCCGACCTCGGTGATCGAACCTGTGGCTGTCACGGAAGCGGTCTCACCGTTTACAAGGCCGGAGATCGTGGCTGACCCTTCGGTAAGTGCATTGGAATCATAGGTCTTGGATGCAGAACCGGTTTTGATCGTAAGCAACGCAGGGAGCACCGTCAGGGTTCCGTCTATTTTGTTGACCGTCAGCTTCGAGGTTACATCCTCGCCCTTGGAATCCTTTATAACTACCGACTCTATTCTGTTGGCTGTTGTACCAACATCGGTAATGGTACTGTCTCCGGATACGGTAACGCTTACATCCAGACCCTCGGGCAGATCACCTGATACAGTATAATTACTGTCGGTCAGTGCTTTGCCATCATAGGTCTTGGATCCGGTAGCCGCGGTCACCGTGATCTCACCGCTTATATTCTGCTGCCAAACCGCATAGAAGGTATATGCCTTGTTCATTTCCACGGTCTGACCCGGCTGGTAATCTGCCGTCTCGGCATTCTTATTCTCTGACCAGCCAAGGAACGTATATCCTTCACGCTGTGTCAGCCCGTATGCGTTGTCTCCCGAGGAACCGAGGATCGTATAGTTGGCGCCCTTTTTGAACTCGGTGTCCTTATATACGGTACCGCCGCTGAAGTTCTGATCATATGTAGCCAGCACAAGCTCTTCAGCTCCGTCGGCAACTACATATCCGTTTACATACCAGGGCTTGCCCCACTCATGATTGTCGTTCTTATAGTTATACCATACAACATGTACATTCTGTCCGGGATACGCTTCTGCCAGATATGCATCCAATCCGGCCTGAGCCTCGGATGACATCTGGATATTGTAATCGCTGAAATTGATGCCGTTCTCCCAGTTATATACATACCAGGTTCCATCGTCGAGGAAATCCGCGGTACCTTTCCAGTATCCCTGTCCCTGTATCCTGGTAGGATAAAATCTCGCCGTATTCTGCGGGCGATAGTCAACCTGACCTTCGCCGGGATAAAGGATAGAGAACCATACCTCGTTATTTGCCCTCTTATAGTAAAGCTTGATAACATTGTCGCCGGCATTGTTGCTAACCTTGATATCTCCGGCATCAATATGTGTTATGCTGTCCTCTTCTATAAGCCTGTAGGTGATGTTGTCCTTCACGATCTCCTGATCGGGAGTATAGTCAAGATCAGTCCCCTGCCTGCCGTCGTCATAATCCTTATTAACGGGATTACCGAATCCGTCGTGCGAAGCATTTTCATAATATACCGATACTCTGTAGCGGTAATTTGCTCTGCTGTAATATACCTCAATCCTGTTGTCATCGGCGGTAAGCCCTGCTGATTCAATGATCAGCCTGCTCTTTGTCTTATCCAGGGTATAGCTGATGCCATCTACAGTCTTCTTGTCGGAAACCTTCTTTTCATAAGAAACCTTATCACCGCTCTTGAACTTTTCCTCGGTAACGGTTTCCGAGGTGTCTTCAATAAAGTTGCCGTTTTCATCCTCGTAATAAAAATGTACCGAATAGCCCGTAAGCTTCTTATAGAACATTTTGATGACATTCTTCTCGGAATCCTCGGCAAGAGTCAGCTGTGCATACTCGGGATCAGCCTCAAGATATACATAACCGGCAGGGGTTCCGGCGCCCTTTCTCTCATCATCGGATACACGAACCACGGCACCGATCTTTTTGCCGCCCGGTCTGACATCGGTTTTAAATACCTCGTCGGTATCAACATCGATCCACTGTACGGTATAGGTGATATCTTCGCTCCTGGAATATCTAAGCTTAATTACGTTATCCTCGGCATTCGCATGGAAGCCGGTGCTCTCGTTGCCGTTGCCTACATAGGTATATCCGGGGATATCAATGGGTGATGCGGTTACCTTATTGCCGTTCAGATAATTAAAGCGACCGGTGATCGTCTCTGTCTGCAGAACCGCATCACGATTGTCGGCATCGACATACTGAACCGTGACGTTACCGACCAGACTTCCGTTGATATGTACCTCCTTGGAACTGGTCCACTCATAGGAATCCCACTCTACGTCATACCCGGTGTACTGTCCGATCTTTGCCAAAAAGGCACTGCTCTTCTCTATTGTATAGCTTTCCACGTCCAGATCTCTGTATCTGGTTCCGATCACCTTTTCTCCGTTTTCGGGATACATACGGACACTGCCGCCATACTCACTGGCAGCTCCGCCGACACTGTATTTTACCTTATAGTCGTTCTGTCCATGTACAAGTACGGAATCATTGTTCTCCGGTTTTTTCTCCGGCTCGGGTTCGGGTTCTTTTACCTTTTTAAAAGAAATCGTGATGACATTCTTATCCTTTTCTTCAGCAAGTGTAATTAAGCCGGCAGCCGGATCTATACCCGCATACTCGTAACCCTCGTACTTCTTGTCTTCGGCTTCCACGGAAACCTCATCGCCTGCTTTTCCTTCACCGGTTTTGGTTTTGATGGCAGACTTCACGGCACCGTTTTCATCAACCTCAACCCATTTGATCGTATAGGATGTATCTACCGGAGTCTTGACTGCTTCCTCTTCGGTCTCCTCTTTGGTTTCCTCGGTTTCTTCCTCCTCGGGGACTTCCTTCTCCTTGTTATCGGGATCTAAGGTCTCATCCACAGGCGCACCGGGCTGTGCATCCGGATTCTCCTGTGCGGGATCGGTAAGCTCTTCCGTATTGGTTTCGACAGGCTCCTGAGGCTTCTGTTCATCTTCATTATTATCAGAATCCTCATCGGTATTATCCTGAACAGGTTCAACGCCCTGCTCTGTCTGATCAGAATTATCGCTGCCCTCAGATTCATTATCCGTACCCGGTTCGGAAGAAGAACCCTCTGCTCCCCCTTCGTCTGCTCCGGATCCGTCAGATCCTTCGGATTCTTTATCGGCTCCTTCATCACCGGCATCTGTATAATCCGAACCCAGACTGTCGACCATGGTAAGCGAATAGCCGTCAGCTTCGGTAAATACAGGTTCTTCCTCCTCTACTACCGGCTCGCCCTCGGATGCGCTGGCCACTATATAATCGTTGCTGAGTGTTGAGAAGACCAGAACTGCGGTCATTAAAAGAGCCCAAAACCTTGCCTTCTTCATAATCATTCCTCCTTTTCCCTAAGGGGGTTATCACAAAATACGGCTCGATGTTCGGGCGTTCCGTGTTTGGTTTGATAACTAAGATGTAAATTTGGATTTCATATAGTGTATCGACCATTATACTCATAAAGTAAAGGTTTTGCAAGAAAAAATCTGTCCGGTCAACTACACTTGTATAAATGAAGACGAACCAAAAATCAAAAAAGGTCCAGAAAATTTAAAAAATATAGCCGTTATACCAAAAATCGCGGAATTAGTCGATAACTACAGCGTTAACCTAAATAAATCTCATTCTGGGTCCATTGTGATCGGTATCATTATCTTCCTTTGCGGGCGCTTTGCTGCCATATACCGAGTTGAGGCTATCGACCATTGCCTTTTTGCATGCATCGCAAAAACGTCCTCCGAGAATGGTTTTTCCGCACTTCTCGCATGTGTTGTTTGCTATGCCGGGTGCAAATTCCAGACGTCCCTCTCTGATCCACTCTCTTATCTGATTCTCGGAAACATCGCATTCGGAGGAAACCGTAGCGATATTCACTCCCTTATGCTCCCAGACGTACTCTTTGACTTCCTGATACTTAGCCTCCTGACTGTCCTTGCATTCCGGGCAAAAGGCAGGTCCGAACCCAAGATAATTAAACAGTCTCCCACAACCTCTGCATGCTTTTACTTCCATAGTGTCAGTCTCCCCAAACAAAGAAAACGGTAAATGATACCGTATCGTGTGTAGTTATAGTAAACGAATTAATCAATTGCACTTTGGCGAGCCATAACTGCCATAAATTCCAGCATTATGGCTCGCCATACGGCAATTACTAAATTCGTTGACTATATGATTAAATGATAGCAAAATCACGACTCCATTTCAACATGACCCTTTCCTAACTCACGACTAAAGTCACGAGTGTGCGGCGGCTAATCATCAACTACGCAAACAACTCTTCTGAAGTTATGATAGCCTGTATATTCCCAGAATATGATGTGTCCTTCACTTCATATGTTGTTATTAATGTCGAATGGATTGCATACTTCGTTTTTGTTGCAATCCTTAAATCAGAT
>JAFUAB010000041.1 GCA_017460885.1 Lachnospiraceae bacterium | reverse complement strand
GCCAGCGTTCATCCTGAGCCAGGATCAAACTCTCGACAAAAATTGTTTTGGTTATCATCCTGGAACAAAACCTTCTGGCTTTTTCCGAATAATGAGTTCGTTTTTTATAGAAGTTCTCTTCTTCTTGCTTTGAATAATTTCTTAGAATTGTTCAAGGTCGCACTGCTTTGAAGTTATGTTAATAACTGTTTTTCAAGGTTCTGACACGCCTTGGAATTACTTAGACATGTTATCTCTTTTCCGTGGCGCAAATGGTATAATATCAAAAAGGAATGACATTGTCAACGATATTTTGATATAAAATTTCACAAATCTGTGTCCAGTCCATAATACAGGATCTCACATCCGTATTTTGCAAGGTCCACCCTTCCATCCTTAACTTCTATTCCTTCGGCCTCCAGAAGCTTTGCCTGCTCTCCGGTTCCGCCGAATGCAAACTCACCGGCAAGTTCTCCCTTGGAATTGACGACACGGAAGCACGGCACGTTGTCCGGAATGCCTCCGTCCCCGAGTGTCATTTGGCAAGAAGGGAGTTGTAGACTTCGCGTCTGGAGATGCCGCGGTCGGCGGCGACCCTTTTCATGGCTTCCTTCTTGTCGAGTCCGTCCGAAAGATACATGTCCAGATGTTCCTCTAGAGTCATGCTCTCCCACCTGCCGCGTTCCTCGGCCTTCATCTCCTCCCGGTCACGACCCTCCATAACGATCACATATTCTCCGCGGGGCTCATTGCTCTCATAATACTCCAACGCCTCGCGCAGGGTGGTTGGTGTAACCGTCTCGAATTTTTTGGTCAGCTCGCGGCAGATCGTGATACGCCTGTCTCCGAGGGCTTCGGACAGTTCCTTAAGTGTACGCACCAGATGATGGGGAGCCTCGTACAATACCACGGTTCGGTGTTCGGTCTTTAAGTCCTCCAGAACCAGAGCCTTCTCTTTTTTATCGTAGGGAAGAAATCCCTCAAAGACGAATCTGCGCGTGGACAGTCCCGAAAGGGTAAGGGCGGTTATGCACGCCGAAGCTCCGGGCAGAGATGTAACCGGTATTCCGGCATTCATACATTCCCTGACCAGTACCTCACCGGGATCCGAGATCGCGGGCGTACCTGCATCAGTGATCAGCGCCACACTTTTTCCCGCTCTCATGGTATCGATGAGCTGCATCGCTTTATCGTATTTATTATGCTCGTGATAGCTGGTCATCGGAGTATCTATATCATAAGCATTAAGTATCCGGATGCTGTTGCGGGTATCCTCCGCCGCGATCAGATCTGCCTCCTTAAGGGTATCGATGACACGCAGCGTGATATCGCTCATATTTCCTATGGGCGTTGCACATATATATAAGATCCCCGTATTGTCAGAAGCCATAATCTCTCACCATTTCCCGGGAATATACGCCGGGTGCGTCAAAAACTATCAGAGGCTTATCCACCTCCATCCGCGGTCTGCCCCCGCGAACCGCTTTGATCAGGACCATGTTCGGCTCCTTGTCGGCAAAGGGATATACCAGTCTCATTTTTTTGGGTTCCAGTCCGTGGTCTCTGAGCGTACAGATGATCTCGGCGAGTCTGAAGGGTCGATGGACCATATAAAAGCTCCCTCCGGTCCTGACCAGATGTGCCGCGGCTCTGACCACATCATCAAGTGCAGCACATATCTCATGTCTGGCTATGGCGGTGCGAGAATCCGGATTGACAAGCCCGTGATCCGCAGTCATATAAGGAGGATTGGAGGTCACAACATCAAAAGAAGCCGCCTTAAAAATCCCGGCAGCTTCCCTTATATCTCCGCACACTATGTCTATACGATCCTCCAACCCGTTTAAACGGACACTGCGGGCTGCCATATCCGCTGCTTCTTCCTGTATCTCAAGCCCGGTCAGATGAGCCGCCCCGGTCTTCGCCGACATCAGTATCGGTATGATACCCCCGCCACAGCCAAGATCAAGGCAGGTCGAACCATCCGGTGCCTGAACAAATCCCGAAAGCAGCACGGCATCCATACCAAAACAGAAGCCTGCAGGATCCTGTATGATCCTGAGGCCGCTGAGTTCCAGATCGTCTATTCTCTCACCGGGATGAAGAAGCAATTCACTCAGATCCCGTGATCCGTCAATCTCAGGCATCTGATCCACCCTGTCCGTTTGATCCGTTTTGATCATTGCGGTCGCCGCGGTTTCCGTCCCTGTGATTACGGAAGTTTCTTCTGCGTCTGTTGTTACGATTGTTATTTCGCCCCTCGCGTTCCTGAGTGCCCTCACGCTTCTCTGTCACGTCGGTACTCTGATCTCTTTCATTTCTATCGGAGCGTTTATCGTTTTCACGTCCCTGGCTGCGGTTCTCTCTTGTTTCACCGCTCTGCCCCCGCTCTCTCCTGTCCTCGCGCTTATCGCGTTCACGACTGTTCTCACGATTCTCCGATGCGTCACGATTACGTTCTCTGCCTTTGTTCCGATCCCGGTCTCGGCGATTCTCACGATTGTTATTATCGCGGTTTCCGCCCTCAGGATTATCCCGGTCCTGTCCATCTTCACGGTTTTCGTTTCTGTCGCGATTCCTGTCCCGGTTTCTGTCGCGTCCGCGGTTTCTGTTACGACTCCGTCCCTCGTTTCCTTCCTTTTCGGATTCGCCTTCTTCGCGATTGTCGTTCCTGTATTTGTCCCTGACACTGAATTCCATCAGGTTCTCTCCGGTTTCGGCAACCTCCGCCTCGAGAGCGGCCACATCCTCGGGTTCAAGTGCTCTGAGCTGCTCCATTTCCTCGGGTGTAAGCTCAAGCTTTCCGCGCTTGCGGCGCTTTTTAAATCTGATATCCTCAGCCTTGTAATCCTTAAGTTCCTTGTCGTCTCCCGATTGAACCAGTACTCTGACGGTCTCACGGAAAATATCCACGTTCTGAACGATCCCTCTTTCACCGGCAACGGTGGTCACATAATCACCGGGACTTGGAAGCTTGCGGTTCTGCTCCTCGTATACTTCTTCCTCGTTGGCCAGACAGCACATAAGCCTGCCGCATACTCCGGATATCTTGGTGGGATTGAGAGAAAGATTCTGCTCCTTGGCCATCTTGATGGAAACAGGCGTAAAATCCGAGAGATAACTGTGGCAGCACAGGGCCCGTCCGCAAATTCCCATACCACCCAGGATCTTGGTCTCATCTCTGACGCCAACCTGTCTGAGTTCGATCCTGGTACGGAATATTCCGGCCAGATCCTTGACCAGATCGCGGAAATCGACTCTGCCGTCGGCAGTGAAATAAAACAGCACTTTACTGTTATCAAAGGTATATTCCGTATCTATAAGCTTCATCTCCAGACCATGATCACGGATCCTGTCCTGGCAAATCTTAAAGGCCTCTCTTTCACGGATCCGATTATCCTGAGACTGTTTGTCGTCCCTCTCCGTCGCCATTCGAAGTATGGGCTTAAGCGGAGCGACTATCCTGTCATCCTCCACTTCTCTGGGATCACTCACGCAGGTACCGTACTCGATACCTCTTGCAGTCTCCACGATGACATGGTCACCCTTGGATATCTCAAACTCACCGGGCGCAAAAAAATAAATCTTGCCCGCATTACGGAATCTTACACCAACTACAGTATTCATAATCTATACACCTCTGCCTTTCGGCGCCAAAACATGGCATTGAATTATAACATTTTCTCAGTATATCACGAATTCTCTCTAATGGTAAGCATGAGCAGTTCCATTGTCAACTCAAAAGAAACGTTGGCCTTAAGTCTGCGGCATGCGGTATCAAGGGCTTCTATGATGCATTCAATGCCCTCGTAAGTACTGCGTCCCGCCACATCACGTATATACTGGATCTCATCATGGAATATCAGTGAATCCCCGTCCTTGGTAGCCTTGAACATCAGGACATCCCTGTACCATACGGAGATGATATCCAGATAATCCGTTATCTCCAGTTTGTATTCGCTGATGCGTCTGATCGCCGCCGAAGCCTCTGCGATGTCCATTTCATGAATGTTCCTCAGGAGAGACAGCGCATCATGGCGTATATTGTCAAACTCCTCACTCAGTGCGAGCAGCCTGGCCTTACCGACATTTCCCCGTGCAAAAGCTATGCACAGATCGGCTTTTTGAGGAGCTATCCCAAGCTCTCCGGTCAGATAAGCCCTCATTTGGGTATCCCTTACCGGCTTCATATTGAGGGTCACGCACCTGCTCTGTATCGTAGGAAGCATTGCCTCCATCGTTGTCGTAAGAAGCACGATGATGCCGTATTCCGGCGGTTCCTCCAGTGTCTTAAGCAGGGCGTTCTGTGCCTGCTGATTCATCTTCTCGGCCTCGTTGCAGATATATATCTTCCATTTGGAAGCATACGGTCTGATGCTCATATCATTCACAAGCTGGGTACGGATATCATCCACCGTTATCGTGCCCGGCTTTTCATGTGTGATATGAATTATATCAGGCTGATTTCCGGCATCCGCCTGTATACAGGACATACAATGTCCGCAGGGTCTTTCACCTTCTCCGGTACACTGAAGCGCCCTGGCAAAAAGGTTTGCTATATACTCCTTGCCGCTGAAGCGCTCCCCGTTAATGATATAGGCATGACCCACATGTCCGGTCGTGATCGCACCGGTCAGATGCTCCTTTATCTGTTCCTGTCCTATGATACTGTCAAATCCAGCCATTTTACTCCTGTCCCGACCGTGCCGGTACCATATTGGTTACCATGACACGCACGTCGCACTCTGGTCTACGTGAATATATCCAAAAGAAGACCTCTGATCTCCCCTATCTTTCCGAGGATGGCCAGATGATCCTTCTCTTCCTTTACAAGCTCCTGGGCAAGTGCATCCAGGTTTTCATCCACAAGTCTGATGATACCGTATACTCTGTGCCGCCCCTTTCTGTCCAGAAAATTCTCTCTGGAAAAAGAATGCGACCGGGTTACTATCTCATTAAGGAATCCCTTTACAAGAGACCGGTATCGTTTCATATCCCGGATGTCATGATGCCTGGCCAGACGGTTGCCCTGACTCTCGATCTCCTCCATCATTTGGGTGAGAGCCTGCTGCAGATCCGTTTCCTCTATCCGGCTTGCGAGCATAAACTTAAAGGCTCCGTCTGCTTCCTGCGCGGGAGCAGTCTGTTCCACAGGCATAGCCTGTTGTATATTGTTGACCTTAATGTCCAAAGTTCATCATCCTTCCGCAGCGATAAATGTCTTTATCCTGTTCAGACATTCATTCAGATCCTCGTTATTGAACCTGACCGTTACGCCCGCTTCCTTTAGCTTCTCATCGCTGAAATCCTCGTTATCGGCCAGAAAACGTCTGCACATCTCCGCAAACCTCGGTTCGGCCTGTTTCTTTTCTCTGTGGACCGCACGATCGATCCTGACGGTATCGCTTACTTCTATATATATCGGTATCACCTTATCATTTCCCAAGGCTTCACGCAAGTTTACATATGCCTCCAGAGTACCTATATACAGCAGGTCATTCTCATTATCCGTCAGACCCGCGTCCCTGACCGTGAAGTACCTCCAGACTCCGTGCATCGTATCGTACGCGCGCTCCTCCAGGATCAATCCCCTGTCGCGCATGGCAAGATATTCCTCTTCCGTGACAAAGTTGTACTCGATCCCTTCCTTTTCGTTGATCCTGCGGGGTCTGGTAGTATACGGTCTGAGGACCTTAAGGTTCAGTTCCCTGTCCTTAAGAAGATTCTTATATATTGTATCCTTGCCCGAGCAGCTCTTACCCATCAGGCATATCAGTCTGTTCATATCTGTTTTACAACCGAAATGCATCCGTTAACCAATCCGGTCACTTTCAGCCTTTCTTCCTTTATCTTAGTGAAAATATCTGCTGTCTCCCTGTCTATTATCTCACCGGGAACAAGCAGCGGAGTCCCGGGGGGATACAGATACAGATACGAAGCACTTATCATCCCCTCCAAGGTGCCGGATCCAAGTTCGGACACAGGTATGAGTTCCGAAGCCATACCGTATGCCGTTCGCGGGTCGGTGATCCTGTCAGGAATATGTGAGATATCAGGCATGAAGTCGTTGTTCCCTGATGAATCGTGATCTCCGGAAGCATATCTTCTGTCGATATCGCGCAGTGCCTGACTCAATCGGTCAATGGATCCTTCATCATCCATTACGCTGAAAAGTGCCAGCGCATATCCTATCCCTGCCATCTCACATTGAATATGATAGTCTCTTCTTAATATATCATATATTTCCTGTCCGGTGGTATAAGCTTTGCGAGGCCGGATCACGACCTTGAAGGGATCCGCTCTCATGCCTGCCGGACTGATATCCGTAAACTCCAGGTCCGCGCAGTCCCGTCTCATCCGGTCCAGCATACCGATCACACTATCAAACATACCGGTACCTGTGCCCTCGCTGCAGCACTTGCGCTCAACAAAATCCAGACATTCACCTACGCCCGCCAGAAGGACATACGAGGGCGATGAGGATTCAAACATGTCCATATAATGACTGATGCGTTCCGGCCGTATCCTTTGTGACATGACGGTACCGCGTCCTGTCAGCAGAAGAGCTGTCTGCGTGGGAGAAGGCAGCATCTTATGCAGACTGACAACGCATATGTCAGCCCCCTGTGACAGCGGTCCCTCCCGGATCACATGCTCCGCGGATCCGGTACCGCATATACCCATATGAGCTCCGTGAGCCGAATCGACTATCAGGACAGCTCCGCGCGAATGTACAGTCTCGGCTATCCCTCTGATATCGGCGATCAGGCCCTCATAAGTCGGAGAAGTGATCAATACGGTCCCCGCTTCGGGGTGATCCTCCAAAGCTTCGTTTACTTCCTGCGGCGAGGGCGGCAGTACGATCGAGGTTCCCTCCAAAAAACGGCTGCGCAGATAAACCGGTTTGAGCCCGCCGGCTTCTGCCGCTGCGTAAACAGACTTGTGCGATGCCCTCGGAATAACGATCTTCTCTCCCTCATGACATACACTCAAAACGGCAGCCTCATTGGCTGCCGTAGAACCGTTGACGGAAATCCACGCATCTTCGGCCCCATATATCCGGGCCGCCTGTTCGCTCATTTGTCTGAGCAGCCCGGACGGATCGTGCAGATCGTCAAAGCCGTCGATCTCTGTGATATCGAGCGCATATATGTCTGCCATTTTTTCAATAAGCCGGCTTCTTTTGTGCCCGGGCATATGCAGCGGCAGCATATCGGAATTATTAAGTTGGATCAGCTCATCAATCAGTGCCATCGGATAACGGTCGCCTTAGGGATCACGACATTTCCTTTTCCACCTTCAGGTACTTCTTCAAGGTACCTCCAAACTGCTCCGTATACGGAGGAACGTCCAGATATGCATTCGACTGCATGCACACATGAATAAGTCTGGCCACGCACTGTCTTATCTCTCCCTGTGAAAGCAGGCCGTCAATAAGTTCCGAACGGATATTTTCATGATCCGATACATTACCGGGACAGATCAGATCATTACCGGCTCTCATACACCCCGCAGCCGTACAGTCATCTCCATGCTCGGTAGTGGTCCAGTCGGTCATTACCAGTCCCTTGAAGCCCCATTCGTCTCTCAGGACCTTGCTGCACAGATCAAAGCTGTTGGCGGTATGCACTCCGTTGACCAGATTATAGCTGGTCATAACCGACATCGGCTGAGCGGATCTGACACATATTTCAAAGCCCTTGAGATAGATCTCGCGCAGAGCCCGTTCGCTCACGCGGGAATCGCAATGCATTCTGTTGGCCTCCTGATTGTTGCAGGCAAAGTGCTTGATGGTGGTTCCGCAACCACCCCTGCTCTGCACGCCTTTCGTAACAGCCGCAGCCATCATACCCGACAGATAGGGATCCTCCGAAAAATATTCAAAATTACGTCCGCAAAGCGGATTGCGATGTATGTTCATACCGGGTGCCAGCCACAGCGATGTCTGAAACTCCGTCATCTCCTCTGCCACTGCCGCGCCGAATCTCTCAAGCAGCTCGGTATCCCACGACTGTGCCAGAAGGGTCCCTACCGGAAATGCGGTACAAAACTGATAATACTTAGTGTAGTCATCGGGATAATCACCTCTTGTGTTAAACAGGCCGTCCTCAACCTTTTCCATAAAGTTTCGCTGGGTCAGTCCGCCGTTAGGATCCACATAATAATACTGATCCAGGCGCAGCCCCGCCGGACCGTCGGAAAGGACCATGGAGCCGATCCCTCTGTCGGTGCAGGCGGTACAGGTCTCCGCAGCCGATCCCGGAACAGCCAGTCCGCTGGAGCCTATAACTCCGTCGGAATGCATCTCGCCTCTGGCCAGGTCTCCGGTAGTCATTTTGACCAGTTCATCCATATCGAGTGATTCGGCGATCGCATAACTCTCCGGATCCGTCTTTTCATGCTCGGAATAATCAACTATGCGCGAGAACTGATATACATTGGAAATATTTACGATCGGCACATTCCTGCCCTTTGCCTTTTCTATCCATGCTTTATACCGGGTGGATCTCTTGGATTCGGTCTGATCAAGCTCCTTTATGGCCTTTTTGATCGGACAGATGTGGTCGGTGACAGTAACTATGATACCGTGATCCATTCTGAGCATACCGCGGATACTGCTGTCGCCCAGGCTGTTGCCGACCCATATCCCGTAGAAGCCTTCCTCCAGTATAAAGCCCGGAGCCTCCTCACTGTAGGATGTGAGCAGATCAACCGAAAACTTGATCGTGAGGAGTTCGGTCTGCCCCGGTTCAAGCATGCTCGTCTTGGCAAAAGCCACGAGTCTCCTGTGTTCCTTGGCCAGACGTCCGTCCGGACAGGATACGTAAATCTGGACAACCTGTCGTCCCGCATACGTATCTCCGACATTCTGTACCCTGACCCTGACCGCTACCATAGGTTTGCTTCCGTCCTTATCCGAAAGCTCCACGCCCTCGGTTGTGATCCGGAAATTCGTATAAGACAGACCGAAACCGAAGCCGTATCTTACCGCCTTGTGAAAGCTGTCAAAGTACCGGTATCCGACATATATCCCTTCGTGATATGCCGCATACTCCAGGGTGGCTCCGTTGGTCGAAAATTCTTTTGCCCCGGGGTAATCCTTATATGAATATGCCCAGGAATCTGTAAGCTTTCCCGACGGATTGACCTTGCCGGTCAAAATATCCGCAAGCGCATTTCCGCCCTCCATTCCGGGCTGGGACATATATACGATAGCCTCTATATTGGTGAAATCATCGAGAAAGCCGAGATCAATGAGACCGCCGATATTAAGCACCAGGATCAGACTGTCATAGATACCGGTCAGCTTGCTCAGAAGAGAATACTCCTCTTTGGTGAGCAGAGCATCGCCCTCTGCATCCTTTCGGTCAGCTCCCTCGCCGGAGGTACGGCTGAGTACATATATCGCAATATCGGTATCCTCCCGGACAGGCTCGGGGCCCATGGGACACTTCATTGGATTACCGGCATATATTTCAAACAGATCCGCGTGATCCTCCAGCTTAGACTGGGACAGAAGTTCATCCCTCCAGATGAGCCTTTTTTCCTGATACTCCTTCTCAAACTCCTCAAGCCAGGACTCATTGGCAATAGTGATACCTGCATTCTTAAGTCCTTCGTAGATACTTACTACTTCACGCTGATTAACATCTCCTGAGCCGGTTCCGCCTTTTGTCATATGCAGGGCGCCGGCACCGTACAGAGCCACACTGCAGCCGGGGGCAAGCGGAAGAATATTATTTTCATTTTGCAAAAGAACCATGCCGTCAGCGGCCGCCTCTCTTGCCAGCTGTCTGTGTCTGGTCTCATATTCACGAACTTCTGTTGTGGGAACTCCGCTCAAATGTCTCGTTCGCAACTGTCTGTTCATAATGCGTTCACCATCCTTTTTAATATCACGTGCCTGGAACATCGGGGTTACGATCTCCGTACGTCCAGTGCCTCTCAAATTTAAATTTTATCAAATACGGCCATTTTAGTCCACTATGTTATCGTCTGTCCCAGAGAAGCTATTATGTTCTCGAGGTTTTCTGCCAGGGTTTCCGCAGTCTGATCCCTGAGCCTGGCACCGGCCTCCGATTCAAACTCATCGTCCTCCTCGTCCAGCTCATCCGGATCTGCGAGGACGATCCCGTTCAGATGTCCGTTCACAAGGGACTCCACCACATCCCCGGCATCGGGATCGTTCATCAGATCTGATGCAACAGCGTCCTTATCAAGCGTAGCACTCACGCTTCCCAGGATCGATTTATCAAGAGATGCTATCAGTTCCTGCATTTCGCTTAAGTCCCTGGACTTATTGACTGCTTCGGTCAGCTCGGACGTTACATCGGCGCCTTCCCCGGTCTGTGCCGCCAGTCTGGCGGTCTCGGCCGTCAGCATTTCCGTGAATCCCGGATCAACGCCGGTCTCCCTGGCGTATTCCGCTGCCTGTCTGAATACCTCCTTGACATACGCCGGATCGTTGATACCTTTTCCCGTCAACAATGAATTGATATCCGTATTCATATTTTCTCCTCACATTGATCACACATTTCCTTCATATACAAATTCCAGACGTGACATACTGTGCTCATGTAACGATCCTCACAATACTTCCGCCGGTCTTTTCTTTTGTTACTATCAGCTGCTTGTCTATACGGTCCGCCAGAGACGGAACATGCGAGATAATGCCGACCAGGATGTTGCCCTCCGTGATCCCCGCCAGGGCTTTATAGGCCTGATCGAGCGAATCGTCATCCAGCGTTCCGAAGCCCTCGTCCACAAACATGGTCTCTATCCTTATACCGCCGGCGGCAGACTGAACCTCATCGGAAAGTCCGAGTGCCAGAGAAAGAGCAGCCATGAAGGATTCACCTCCGGATAGTGATCTTACGCTCCGCTCGGTACCGTTATAGTGGTCGATAACACCCAGTTCCAGTCCGGACTGGCTCTTGGTATTGACACTTTCGGTCATTCTCTTAAGCTCATACTGTCCGCCCGTCATGGTCATAAGACGAATATTGGCTTTGTTTACGATCCTGTCAAGATATGCCGTCTGAACATAGGTCTCCAGCATAACCTTTTCCTTACCCGTCAGCTTTCCGTTGGCGGTATCGGAGAGCGCACGTATCCATTGCAGGCGCTTTTCATCTTCGATAACCCTTGCGGATTCCCTGATTATACTGCTCCTGATCATCTCATTGTTATCTATTCTGCCTGAATTTTCCCTTATACTGCTTATACATTCGCTCTGGGCGTGCTTCAGCTCCTCCTGTCTGATCGTATCCGCCTCCGTGGCTCCGGCTTCGGATCCTTCGATCGTAGCCCTCAGGGATCCTATCCTTGTCTTCAGACTGTCGATCAGTTCCTTCTGGCCCCTGTATTCCGTTTCGGCCTTTTCGTAACGTGCCTGAATCCCGGCTGCCAGCTCCGACAGTCTGTCTCTCTCTGCCACGGCATCCTTTTTTGAACCGAACTTCAGCCCCTCTGTTATCTGTTTTAAAGAGGCTTCGCTCTCATCCAGACGTGTACGCTCAGCTGTTACTTTTGTATTCAGCTCTCCGATACCGGCATTCAGGGCCTCCGTATCCGTCCGCAGCTTTTCCAGAAGTTCATCCAGTTCCTGCTTCCTTCTGCTCCGCCTGCGCTCCTCATTTAGCGCCGCATCCGTTTCTTCTCTCAGATTATCGTTCCTGAGCATTGCTTCCGCAAGGGAAGCTTTTATCTCACCTGCTTCTTTTATTCCGAGCTGCCTGGAGGCCATTCTGATCAGTCCGCTTTCAAGTGTCTCCAGCTCCCTGCCGGCCGCAGCGGCATTTTCAGAGCAGCGGCTTCTCTTTTCGCGTGCATCCTCCGTCAGCTTTCCGGCATCCTTCAACTCTTTTTCGGTGGGAATGTCACCGGTCAGATGAGCCGGGAGAGGATGTTCGGTGGACCCGCATACAGGACATCGTTCACCGTCCATTAGTTTTTCGGCCAGTATTCCGGCCTGACCATCCATATAAGCCTGCTCCATTTCGTCATATTTGTTTTTCAGCCTGTTAAACTCTTTATCCGCCTCCCTGTATGCCGATCTGACCTCCTCGCATTCGGTCTGTTTCCTCTCATACTGCAGGGATGCTTCGGAAATCTCCTCCAGTATCCCCTTTTGATTAATAAGCTCTTTCATGACCGCATTCAGTCTCTCTGTCTCGGCACCGGCATTCTGCAGCATATCACGCTCCCTGTCCAGCGCAGCGAACGTCTCAGTCCCTGTCCGCATCTCCTCACGCAGTTTGTCAAGCCCGGAGCGATACCCCTCATAATCCTTACGTATCAGATCTATCCGTTTCTTTATCTGTTCTGCCTCTTCGAAGCGTTTCAGTTCCGATTCTATGAGGGCAGACTGTCTCTCAAGCGCGGCCTTTTCGGACAGGGCCTCTCCGGCCTCATCCATTTCCCTTTTCAATGGAGCAAGCTTTGGCTCTTCCTCACTCAGAGCGGCTGTTGCCTTATCGAGGGATTCCATCGCATTTTTAAGTGCCTCGGACGCTCCCAGCCTGTTATTGACCCTCTCAAGCTCTAAGCCTATATCCCTCAGTTCCCTGTCGAGTCTGTCTCTGACGGCAATGTCACGTTCAGTGATCCTGTCCAGCAGCTCTATCACAGCGGTAACGGTAAGCTCATCCTTTTTTGCCTTTTCCACCTCGCTGCCGTACTCATCGTTCCCGGATGTCCGTATACCCGATATGTACTGACGGATACTCTTCCTGCCATCTTCCGTCTTCCCATAGATATCCTTACGTTTATCGTCAAGCCGGCAGGCAAGAGTCTGATAATAACCTGTTTTGAACAGCTCCCTGAAAACCTCCATCCGGCTTCTGGTATCGGCCATGAGCAGCTTCATAAAATCCCCCTGAGCCAGCATCGTAGTCTGGGTGAACTGATCCTTATCGATCCCCAGCAGCTCCTCTATGGCAGCCGTCACCTCTTTAAGCCGGGTGATGATCCTGCCATCGGGCATACGCAATTCCGCGTCCGCAAGCTGTTTTGTCATCTTGTCACCCCTTTTGGCGGGACGCATGTATTCGGGATTACGTCTGACGGTATACTCACTGCCGTTATGCAGAAAAGTAAGCTCTGCTTCCGTGGGAGTTTCCGGATCCGCATACTTTGATCTGAGCATGGAAGGATCCCTTTCGGGTCCGCTGGCTTCTCCGTAAAGCGCAAAGCATATTGCATCAAAGATGGTGGTCTTTCCCGCTCCGGTATCTCCCGTGATCAGATACAATCCCTTATCTCCCAATTCATCCATACGGATCTCGGTATATCCGGCATAGGGGCCGAAAGCAGACATTTTAAGCACAAGAGGCCTCATCTTCCCTCCTCCCATACCGATACGATCAGGTCGCTGACCAGCTCTCTCTGCTCTTCGGTCATCGGCTGATTGTTCTGTTTCTCATAGAATTCTTCAAATATCTCCATCGGTGACAGTCGTTCAGCATTTCCGCCCTCAGCCAGATCCCTCTGTTCCCTGGTCCTGGCATTGTCATATCTGATCTTCATCAGATTAGGGTAGATTATCCTCAGCTTCGCCATTGCATCCGTTACATCGTTTTCATCTGTCAGAACCGCATAGATATAATCGTCTGTTGCGGTTTCCTCATAGTTTTTTCTGGCAGTGAGTTCCTCATAGGTTCCCCTGATCTCTCTCAGATCATGTCTGGGGGCAAGAGGAACCGGACGTATCGATACGCTGCTCTTCCCAGCCAGTTCAACAACCGTTACCGATTTGACATGGTCCTTTTCGGAAAGAGAATATTTAAGGGGTGTACCGCAATATCTCACGGTATCCCTTCCGATACTCTGACTGCCGTGAATATGTCCGAGTGCCACATAATCAAAATCATCAAAAACAGAGGCATCCACATTATCAAGGCCGCCTACCACTATCTCCTCGGATTCGCATCTGACCGCACCTGTCACAAACTGATGCGCCACAAGTACATTCCGGCAGGAAGTGTCGATATCCATTTGCGAGATCGCCACACGGCACGCATCGGTATAATCGTTTATCTCTTCATCGGGAAAAAAACGTCTGACCTGAGCCGGCTTCACAAACGGCAACAGCCATATCCTTATAATGCCGTATTCATCCCGGGCCTCGACCGAAGTAACCGTACCGTCATATTCCGGAGCCAGATATATTCCCGAAGAGCTTACGAGTCTTCCATGATCCGCGAACCTTCTGGCGGAATCGTGATTTCCGCTGATGGCATAAACCGGAACATGCATCTCGGACAGACTGATCAGGAAGTCATCCCAGAGCCCCATTGCCTCCTCGGCGGGTACGGAACGGTCATAAACGTCTCCCGCGACGATAACTCCGTCCGGTTTCTCTTCCCCGGCTATCTTCAATATCCTGTTTAAAATGAATTCCTGATCCTCAAGCATGGAAAACTCATTGATGCGCTTACCAAGATGCAGATCCGACAGATGTATTAATTTCATCACTCACCCCTTACGCCCAATTGTACCACGGATGGGACGGGGCGTGTTTGGAAATACACGGATGTATTTCCACGCCCAATTGTACCATATAAAAAATACTTGACAAAGATTGAACTTGTTAGTAAAATCTTAATGTTCGCGTAAAGCAACTCATAACGCAACGAAGCTGCAGGTGTAGTACATCGGCTAGTACGCCAGCCTTCCAAGCTGGATAGGAGGGTTCGACTCCCTTCACCTGCTCTCCTGAGGATTCCATATCGGGATCCTTTTTTTATATCTCAAAAGATACTCGCCGAACTATTCATAAAAGTTTAAAAATTAACCGGCGTCTATTATGTTACAATATCTTCATGGCGTTTAATACTTTTTCCCTGTTTTATATCGGCATAGTACTTATCCTTTTTTACCTGATAAATCCATCGGCACGCAGATTCCTGCTCTTTACCGCCGGATTATGCTATTCCTTTATCTGTGACAGATATGCCGGGATCGCAGTGACCGTTACCGTGATGACCGTCTATATGGCAAGCCGGATCATCGGTTATCTGCAGGCACGTAAGCTAAGGATCCCCGCAGCGGCCGTAACCGTTATCTCGATCGCCTTATGCATATGTTCTCTGGCGGTGTTCAAGTTTTCCGCAAGGATCCTGTCCCTCATCGGCAGCAAAGACGCTCTTGGTATCATAATACCCATAGGTTTTTCCTATCATATATTTGAAGCAGTCAGTTACCTGTATGATGTGTACAGCGGCGGGACCGATGTACAGAAGAGCTTTGTCGACCTCGGGCTGTACTTTACCTGGTTTCCCAAATTTATCAGCGGTCCCATCGAACGCGAGGGAGGATTTGCCGTTCAGATCAGGAATCTGCGTAATGTACATCTTAACGATCCGATCAGGTGGTATAACGCATTCACGCTCATTGTATTCGGTTGCTTCTATAAGATGTTGATCGCAGACAGATTAAAGGGCATGACGGACACTCTTTTCGCTATTCCGGACGCCTATGGCAGTATCTGGCTGATCCTGGGATCACTGGCATATACCATTCGTATCTATTGCGATTTCGCGGGATACTCGATGATGGCTGCCGGGGTTTCACTGCTTTTCGGTATCAGACTGGTAACCAACTTTGATTCTCCGTACTGCTCCCGGAATATAACCGAGTTCTGGAGACGATGGCACATGAGTCTCAGTTCTTTTCTTAAGGATTATCTCTATATTCCGCTCGGAGGAAACCGTCTGGGAAACAGGCGTAAGATCATTAATACCATGATAGTTTTTGCCATATGCGGTCTGTGGCACGGCAATGGCTTCAACTTCCTGTTCTGGGGTCTGCTGCACGGTATCTACTCTGCGGTGGATTCCGTTCTGCGTGAGCACGGAATCAAAAAATTCCGTACAGGAATGACCGGAAGGATCATCACCTTTGTCGAGGTATCCTTTGCCTGGGTGTTCTTCAGGGCTTCATCATTCACCGGCGGACTGAAATATATACTGTATATCTTCACAAACGGTCCCTGTACCGATGCATTTAATGACCAGTTAGAAACCCTCATCAGATATCCCGTTATCCGATGGGTGATACTGATATCCATCATACTGATGATCATCTTTGACGTGATCCAGTACCGCTCCGGAACTTCAATTTCCGCCGTTACAGCATCACTGCCTCTGCCCGCAGGTCTGAGTGTGTGCATGCTGCTGCTGATCGCTATCGTAATTTTCGGCAACTATGGTCCTGATACAAACAACACTATGATCTATATGAACTTCTGACCGATATGAAAAAAAAGATAACCAGCACACTAACAGTCATCATATTTTTGATCTTAACGATCCTGTTCTTATCCGGAGCCGATCGCGTACTCAGTATTAAGACCGGTCACGGCATCCGTCAGGCCAGGGATATGTATGCCCAGCCCGGGGATACGATAGATGTGGTTTTTATGGGATCAAGCCATATACATGTCAATGTGAATACAGCTCTGCTCTGGGAGAAATACGGAATGGCCGCATATGACTACAGCGCAGCCGAACAGCCCCTGTGGCTTACATATTACTATCTGCAGGAGATCTGCAAATACCAGCAGCCCAAACTCGTAGTACTGGATCTGTACTGTCCTGCCGCGTTTAAGGATGATTATCAGTATACCTGGCTGGAGGACAATCTGCTGGGGGTACGTTTTTCACTGAACAAGCTGAAAATGCTGTATGTCGCCTGTGAACCCGATAAATATCAGGATTATTTCCCATCGATGGTCAGATATCACAACCGCTTTACCCGGCTGACTGAGGAAGACTGGGAGTACCTGACCATGTCAAAACACGAAAGAGCTGCATATAAGGGCTACACTCCCTATTATATGACCGAGGCCCAGGAGGAGCCCGACCTGACAATGGAATACAGCGGAGACATAACCGTCAAATCGGAGATCTATCTGCAGAAGATAATCGACTATACCAAAGACAATGATATAGACCTGTTCCTCATCGTCGCTCCTTATCCGACAACAGATGCCCATGAACTGGTATACAACAGGGTACACGAGATCGCCGACAGGAATGACGTCCCTTTCAACAGTACCAACTATTTCTATGATCACATGAATCTTGATTTTGAAACGGATTTCAATGATCCGTCCCACTTAAACTACAGCGGCAGCTGTAAATTTACCGAATATCTCGGACAGGAGATCCTGAACAGATTCGATATTCCCAACCGTCACGGTGATGCCCGTTATGAATCCTGGGACCGCCATGCCGAAAAGATCCGCACAGAGACCGAAGAACTCGGCTTCGAACCATATTAAGCGATCTTTACTGTACTCTGCTGTTCCAGAAACGGACCACCGCATCTCCAACGGTATCAATCGTAACATCCCTGATATCATTCCACTCGCGCGGAAACATCCTGACATTGGAATCCCATGCAAATCTGTCATCCAGAAGGGCAATTACACCGCAGTCGGTTTCGGTACGAATCAGCCTCCCGGCTGCCTGCTGGACACGATTCATCCCCGGGTAAGCATAGGCATACTCATATCCCCTGTGACCGTCTCTGTCAAAGAATGATCTGAGCAGGTCTCTCTCCCCTCCGATCTGCGGCAGTCCGGTTCCCATAATGATAACGCCTATCAGCGCATCGTCCCTGAGATCGATCCCCTCGGCAAAGATCCCTCCGAGGACACAAAAGCCTATCAGAGTCCCTTTGTCCTTTGTCCGGAACTTTTCCAGAAACTCTTCACGTTCCCGTTCTCTCATACCGTTGGACTGGATAATGATCTCTGTTTCGGGTGAAGCGGGATATTTTCCGCTGTATATCCCTGCGACATTTTCCATATAGTGATATGACGGAGCAAAGACCAGATAGTTGCCTTCCTTCGGAGCTGATATACGATGTATGTATTCTGCCATCCTTTCATACTGTCCCCGGCTCCGTCCCGAATACCGGGTAGTGATATCCCTTGCCCTGATCATGAGACGATTGCCTGCATCAAAGACGGAGTTTGCATATACTTCATAATCCTCCTGTGTGCCTCCAAGCAGTGCCTTATAGTACTGTACCGGCAGAAGCGTAGCCGAAAAAAGCACCGTCGACCTTGCCTGACCCATTCGGTCACTAAGATTTCTCGCAGGATCCACGCACATCAGCTTGACATAGAAATCCATATCGGAGGTCATCGCATTATATATGCAATAGTCCGGGCCCAGGCAGTCATAAATATTCAGGAATTCACATATCTCAAAATACAGCTCCAGTATCTCATCGTGACCGGGACCTTCTCTGTGATCTGCCAGATATTCGCTGATCACCTGTCTGGTTCTGTCCAGATGACCCACCAGTTCTCCGGGCGTATTCATTACAACAAGCTCAGAAGGCGACGCATCTCCTCTTGTTTTTTTGATCTCAAGCATGTCCCTGTTGCATTTGGATATCGCCCTGGCTATACGGGGCTGCGACTTAGCGCAGGCTCGTCTGGCCTCCATCAGATCCTCCTTGATCATCACCGCCGAATACATTTCTCTGCCCCTGTCGACCAGATTATGCGCCTCGTCAACCAGAAACAGATAGTCACCCTCTCTGCCCTCCGCAAAAAATCTGCGCAGATAGGCATTGGGGTCAAATACATAGTTATAATCACATATGATACAGTCCGAATACAGACTCAGATCGAGAGCCAGTTCAAAAGGACATACCATATGTCTCCCGGCGTACTCCTCTATTACGGCTCTCGGATAAGACTCTTCACCGGACACCATTTCAAAAAGGCAGTCATTGACCCTGTCATAATGTCCCTTGGCATAAGGACAGGCCTCGGGAGTACAGCGGGTCTCATCCATAAAGCATATCTTTTCTTTGGCGGTAAGAGTGATCGACTTAAGCTTCAGTCCCTGTTCCCTGAGCGTATTGACGGCATCCTCGGCAACGGTTCTGGCAATTGTCCTTGCGGTAAGATAAAAGATACGGTTTCCCCTGCCCTCGCCCATACTCTTGAGTGCGGGGAAAAGTACGGAAAGTGTTTTGCCGGTTCCGGTCGGTGCCTCAATAAAGAGCTTACGCCCGTGATATATCGTCCTGTAGACATACTCTGCAAGCTCCCTCTGCCCCGGTCTGTATTGATACGGAAACTCCATCTCATGAATGGAATTCTGCCGCATATCGGTCCATTCGGCCTGCATATCCAGCCATTTGGCCATCTCGCTTGTGGTAGCTTCAAACCATGCGGTTATTTCGGAGGCGGAGTATTCAGAGTAAAAGTATCTGATCTCCTCACTGTCCCTGTTGACATATGTCATACGGACATAAATCTCCGAGAGTCCCTCCGCCATCAGATAAATGGCCGCATAAACCTTAGCCTGTGCCAGATGCACCGGATCGGGGCCGGACATACGGTTAACATTCCGGTTCGTGGTTTTTATCTCATCTATGATCATGTATTCATCGGGAATGATTGAAGGGTATGCCGGTCCGGCTTCTGATCCTTCAGCTTCGATCATATTTAAAGAAGCTGTACCCGGATCCGACATTAAAGATCCCGTCATTGGAGAAGTATCGGTACTGATCACGCCGTCGGCACGGCCCTCGATCGTCACATGACAGAGACTCGAATCGTAGCTGTAGCTGAGAGCATACTCCGCCCGGTAACCGGAACCCGCCATCGACTGTATCCTGCGGTGTATCCTGGCTCCGGCCTGCATCGCATCGGCCGAGACGGCTTCTCCCGAAGAATCTATGTCACCGTAACGGTATAGAAACTCCACCAGGCTTCTGACGGATATATGTATTTCGGTCATATACGGTTAACGTACCTCTTTAATCCCGTCTGCCGATTTTACGCCAGACTACACTAAAACAGATAATATGAAAAAGAAAAGTGATCCCCCAGCTCACCGGATAGGTGATATACAGATACATCGGACTGTGAAATCTCCCGGTCCTGAAGAATGTAAATATCCAGATGATACGCAGTCCGCAGGCTCCTATCAGCGAAACTATCATTGGAAGCACCGAATACCCGATACCCCTGAGAACTCCTACCATCACGTCCATCATACCGCACAGAAAATATAATCCGCATACCCATTCGATCCTGACCAGACCAAGACGGGCAACCTCCGGATTGGCGGTATATAGTCCCATAAGCGGTATGCCGAAATGATACACACCCCTGCCCAGGATCAGACCGGTAAGGATGACAAAGATAAGGGCATCCTTCATTACATGCAGCACCCTGTCTCTCTTGCCGGCACCGTAATTCTGTCCGGTAAAGGTAATGGCCGCCTGATGAAAAGCATTCATAGATACCCACACGAAGCCCTCGATATTGGCTGCGGCGGAATTGGCAGCAACTACGGTGGCTCCGAAGCTGTTAACGGCCGACTGTATGATAACGTTCGAAAGCGAGAACAGCAGTCCCTGAAAACCGCTGGGCAGACCTATCCGCAGGATCTCCCCGCATATTCTCCTGTCGATGCGCAGCTTTCGGATATCAAATCTGATCGCACTTCTTTCTCTGATCAGGCATCTGAGCACCAATACTGCGGAGATGGTCTGTGAAATGATCGTAGCCAGTGCCACACCGGCCACATCCATCGAAAAAACAATAACAAAGATCAGATTAAGTATGACATTGACAATGCCCGCAAAAAACAGGTAATACAGCGGTCTGCGTGTATCTCCGACGGATCTCATGATCGCTGCGCCGAAATTATATAACATGTTCGGGATCATCCCGACAAAAAAGATCCTGAGATACAATGCCGACAGGTCAATGACTTCCGCAGGAGAAGACATCCAGGTCAGTATCGTCCTGGCACCGAGGCAGCCTATGACCGTCAGCAGGGCTCCGCTGAAGATCGCAAGACAGAGAGCGGTATGCACCGTAGAGGAAACATCCTCATCCCTGCCGGCCCCGATGTATTTGGCCACACTGACATTCGCACCTACCGAAAGCCCCAGAAATACATTGGTCAGCAGATTGACCAGAGACGAGGTCGAGCCTACCGCCGCCAGAGAATTATCTCCTGCGAAACGGCCTACCACGATCACATCCGCAGCGTTAAAAAGAAGCTGCAAAATGCTCGAGAGCATTAGCGGAATTGCAAACATAAGCATCTTCCCGGCTATACGTCCCGAGCACATATCGATTGTATATGATCTGTTTTTTGCCGATGACATCAGTCGCTGCTTCCCGTAAGCTGTTCAAGATATCCCTGTGATTTGGTTGCCTTTTCCGTATCCGGGAACTCATCCACCACCTTACGGTACATCTGAATGGCATGTGCCTCGTCACCCGAATGATTATAAGACTGAGCCAGATAATACAATGCATCTCCGTTTGACGGATCATATTGATAAGCTCTCGAAAGATTCTCTATGGCAACCTCGTAATCTCCGGTATTGTATGCTTCATAACCGGTATCATAAAACTGTCCGGCCATGTCGGGACCTGCCAGCTTCATAAGTGAGTTATACAACTGAAGCGGAGCCTCACTGGAGTCTTCACCAAGCTCGGAAACGTCAACATCATCGAGATAATCGGCGATCTCGCTCATATCCGCTCCCTCTTCCCGGTTCAGATATGCGGCTGCCGCCTGGATCAGGGAGTAGGAACTGCCCATCGTTCCGTTGTAGTCCTGATACTCCGCCAGGCTTTCCTCCATCTGTCTGTTCTGCTCAAGCGCCGTCTCAAGCTGGGACTTCAGATCCTCCGCTTCTACGGTTTTGGCATCCAGC
The DNA here is from genome assembly GCA_017460885.1 of Lachnospiraceae bacterium. GTDB lineage: Bacteria > Bacillota > Clostridia > Lachnospirales > Lachnospiraceae > XBB2008. The sequence goes on along the minus strand of JAFUAB010000041.1, from coordinate 95,307 downwards.
TGTTCATTGACCTCCTTCAGTCTGGCTTCAGCCTCTGTGGAAGCTATCCCTACTCTTGCCGGCATGATTATAAACCATGCGGCGGCTATTCCTATGCATACACCGAGGAACAGATTAAGTATAACCCCAAGTCCGCTGCTGTTTCTGGTATTGGCCGGCTGTATGATCAGTTCGTTGCCGGATTTATAGCTGATGATCTCTTCTTTTTCTTTTTTTCTTTTCCTGCGTCCGCCGTCTCCGTCAACAGGAGTCAGCATTTCATCCACTTCCATTCTGTATCGCATGGTCGTGGTATTGCCGGTATCTATAGAAGCGCACTTGATAAGCTGAGCCTTGGCATCGCTCCATCTCTCGTCATTGATGTACAGAAGTGCCAGAAGCTGGCGTGCTCTGATAAAGTTTTCATTCAGGGATAATACCTTTTTGAGTTGAATGATCGCCAGATCATAAGACTCCATATCACAATACTTCAACGCCTGATTGTACTTTTTGATAGTCTGATTGATGGTGTCCAGTTTGGCGGGGTTGGACTGGATCATCTCGATATAATCGTTGGCGATATTCTTTTTCGGACGTATATTGGCGGAGATCACCCACTCACTCAGGGCAGCAACGACCTCGCCGGTCTCGAAATAAACAAGTCCGAGCAGATTTCTGGCTTCTATGTTGTTTTTATTGAATTTCAGGCACTGGCGCAGTGCTCCCACCGCACCTGACAGATCCCGCACCTTAGCCATTTCCAGGCCCTCATTGTAGAACCTGTTGGAAATGAACATTACTTTTTTATATTGGGTCACATCGGCTCCGCAGCCGGTACAAAAATCGTGCTCTGAAAGATCGCGTCCGCAATTATAGCAGATCATATAAACGCACCCTTATCGCTTAACTCACTCTTCTTCATTGGATGTGCTGCGCTTTTTACGGCTGTTATCGGTATCCTTGAGCATCCCCACGATCAAGTCGGCCATATCGGTCAGATCCTGATTATAGATCGCCTCGCTCACATCCTCCACCTCAAGAGACGGGTGGAATTTCTTGAGTTCTTCATCAAAATTTATCATCTATCAGCCCTCTCATCTCACCGATCAGATACAGCGATCCGGCTATATATACGTATCCGGCGCCCGATGCTTCGCTGTCAGTCTCCGGTTCACCGGCCCCGTCTTCCGACGTTTCGTCGGATCCTGTATATGCACACGCCATTTTCCAGGCTTCGCTGACACTGTCCACGGACTCTGCGTCAACTCCGGCCGCCCGGAAGCTCTCCGCCAGCTTACCCGCATCCAGTGCTCTGGCCGAACCGATCGCTACGGTAATGCATTTCTCAAAAAGACCGCTGTCGGCAATGAGACCGATCTCCCGGACATAAGCTTTGTCCGCCATACATCCGAAGATCAGCAGTCTGGACGCGGCGCCATCCTCCCTGACCGTCTGAAGCAATGCCTCAACGGCAGGTTCATTATGCGCTCCGTCCAGAAAAATATGTTTTCTGATCTCTTCCATCCTGCCGGGCCACACCATAGAGCTTACCCCATCGATCATGGCTCTGCTGCTAATTCTGTCGCAGATGCCGGGGATCCGGGCCAGTGCCGCTACGGCCAGACAGGCATTTTCTACCTGATAAAGGGCACATGTCCCCAAATTTAGGCAGATAAACTTATCATACTTATATCGAAAACAAAAATCAATACCACGATTAGACCTATGTATATCTATTATTTGCGTTTTCGATAGTGCAATTTTCACAGAATGACGGGCGGTGCATACGGAATCGATAATATCGGCTCCCGGCGTGTCATCCCAGTAGATCACGGGACGTCCGTACATAATGATCCCGGCCTTTTCGGAGGCTATATGAGCGCATGTATTACCGAGATACTCACAGTGATCCAGTCCGATAGATGTGATAACGCTCATCAGCTTATCCCGGACAAGATTGGTCGCATCAAGTCTTCCTCCCAGTCCTGTCTCAAGTATCACTATATCGGGTCTATGCTTTTTAAACACAAGCATCGATACAAAAAACAGATACTCAAAATAGGTCGGCCAGTAAAAATCCTCCGCCAGTGCTTTGACTTCCGAGACTGCCTCTCTGAAATCATCCTCCCCGCACATCTGTCCGTTTATGCGGATGCGTTCCCGCATATCGTTTAGGTGTGGGGAGATAAAACATCCGACGGTGTATCCGGCATGCATAAGTATAGACTCCATATATGCACATACGGAGCCTTTTCCATTGGTACCCGCCACATGTATCACCTTAAGCCCCTCATCGGGAGAGCCGAGCCTGTCCAAAAAGGTCCGGCCCTCCTCGAAGGTATGCTTCGTAGTGAACTTCGGCAGTTCATTTATCAGATTATATGCATCATTGACGGTCATGTTTATCTTCAGGGCCGGCAGGAATTCACTGCCCTGCACCGGTTGTTTCGGTTTATCTGCCGAGCTGAGCGAGACGTTCCTTTACCTGCTCAAGCATTCCGGTGTACTTTGCCAGCTTTTCCTTTTCCTCATTGACCTTGGCTTCCGGAGCCTTTGAAATAAACTTCTCGTTGGCCAGCATGCCCTCGGCACGCCTGATCTCGCCCTGAAGCTTCTTTTCCTCTCCCTGCAGCCTTTCGATCTCGGCAGAAATGTCCACAAGCTCCGCAAACGGAATGTAGAGTGCCGCACCGGGGATCACCACACTGACGGCATCATCCGCGATCCCGCTCTTATCGGACTGAAGATGAACCTCCGAAGCATAAGCAAGCGTTGCAAAGAAAACCTCGCCCTCACGGAAAACATTCAGGACATTCACGTCCTCACTGACCACATATACTCCGGCCTTCTTTGACGGAGCCACATTCATCTGCGTACGTACCGCACGGATGCCCTTTACTGCCTCCTTAATGGTCTCTATCGCTTCCTCTTCCTTTTCGAATGCATACTCATCACGGTAGACCGGCCAGTCGGAGATCATGATCGACTTTTCTTCGGACTGAAGGTTACAGAATATCTCCTCCGTGATGAATGGCATATAAGGGTGCAGCAGCTTAAGCGCTCCGATAAGGACAGTCTTCAGCGTCCAGAGTGCGGCTATGTGACTGTCGTGTGAATCCGTGGCATAAAGTCTGGGCTTAACCATCTCTATATACCAGTCACAGAACTGATCCCAAATGAAGTCATAAACCTTCTGCACGGCTATTCCGAGTTCAAAGGAATCCATATTGTCCGTCACTTCACGGGTAAGCGAATTAAAACAGGAGAGTATCCATTTGTCCACAGGCTCCAGCTTATCCGAAACCTCCTCAAACGAAAGCTTAAGATCCTCTTCGGAGACCTTCTCCATATTCATCATTATGAAACGGCTGGCGTTCCAGACCTTATTGGCAAAATTTCTGCTGTTTTCCACACGGGCATTGGTAAATCTCATGTCGTTGCCGGGGGCATTGCCTGTGATCAGTGTGAGCCTGAGTGCATCCGCACCGTACTTATCTATGATCTCCAGAGGGTCAATACCGTTGCCGAGGGATTTACTCATCTTCCGTCCCAGCTCGTCTCGTACCAATCCATGGAAGAGTACGGTCTTGAACGGACGCTTGCCCATCTGCTCAAAGCCCGAGAATATCATTCTGATAACCCAGAAAAAGATTATGTCATATCCGGTCACCAGAACGTCGGTCGGATAGAAATATTTCAGTTCCTCGGTCTCCTCGGGCCAGCCCAGAGTTGAGAACGGCCACAGAGCCGATGAGAACCAGGTATCGAGCGTGTCCGGATCCTGCGTGAAGTGATCTCCGCCGCACTTGGGGCAGACTGCAGGCTGTTCCTTATCCACAACTATCTCACCGCACTTGTCGCAGTAATATGCCGGGATCCTGTGTCCCCACCAGAGCTGTCTGGAGATACACCAGTCACGGATGTTATCGGTCCAGTTGAAATATGTCTTTTCCATACGGGACGGAATAAGCCTGATATCGCCCTCCTTAACAGCCTTTACGGCAGGCTTTATCAGCTCGTCCATCCTGACGAACCACTGCTGTTTGATCATGGGCTCAATGGTAGTCCCGCATCTGTCATGCGTGCCTACGTTATGCTTATGATCCTCGATCCCCACGAGCAGTCCCATCTCATCCAGCTCGCTTACGATCGCCTTACGTGCCTCATAACGATCCATTCCGGCGAACTTACCGCCGTTTTCGTTGATCGTGGCATCATCATTCAGGATGTTGATCTCCGGCAGATCATGTCTCTTGCCCACCTCAAAGTCGTTGGGATCATGAGCGGGCGTGATCTTAACCACGCCTGTTCCGAATTCCACATCCACATAGCCATCACCGACGATGGGGATCTCGCGGTTAACTAACGGAAGCATGACCCTCTCGCCTATCAGATCCTTATATCTGTCATCAGCGGGATTAACTGCCACTGCTGTATCTCCGAGCATAGTCTCGGGACGGGTGGTGGCAAATTCGAGGAAACGGGTGGTGCTCACGCTTCCGTCCTTTTCTATAAAAGGATACTTGATATGCCAGAAGTGGCCGTCCTGCTCCTCATATTCAACCTCGGCATCCGAAATGGAGGTATTGCAGACCGGACACCAGTTGATTATACGGCTTCCCTTATATATCCAGCCCTTTTTATACATTTTGCAGAACACTTCATTGACCGCTCTATTGCAGCCCTCGTCCATTGTAAAGCGTTCCCTGTCCCAGTCGCAGGAGCTTCCGAGCTTCTTTAACTGACTGACGATGCGTCCGCCGTATTCCTTTTTCCAGTCCCAGGCTCTCTCGAGGAAGCCCTCACGTCCCAGATCCTCCTTGCTGATACCCTGGCTCTTGAGGGTCTCTATGATCTTAACCTCGGTAGCTATGGAGGCGTGATCGGTACCCGGCTGCCAAAGCGCATTATATCCCTGCATGCGCTTATATCGGATCAGGATATCCTGCATCGTATTATCAAGGGCATGTCCCATGTGAAGCTGCCCCGTGATATTCGGGGGCGGGATCACGATGGTAAACGGAGTCTTACTGTGATCAACCTCGGCATGGAAATATTTGTTTTCCAGCCAGTCGGCATAGATCCTGTCTTCTATATCCTTGGGGTCATAGGTTTTGGCTAATTCTTTGGACATTTTTTTCTCCTTTTTTGTAAATATGTATCCGGTTCTGCCGGCATCAGCCGGCACACCTTATATAATAACAACTGAATGATCGGTTTGATCCTTCGGTCAGAATTTGGTCAGACCGAGGATTTCCTTCATGTTTTCCCGGTAACAGCAAAAGGTCTTGTACACTGACGGAACCATATCTCCGTTTCGGTTTATCTCATCTATATCGGACGGAAGAACCAGTCGCGCATCCACGACTTCATCCTCCTGCAGTCTGAGACTGTCCGGATCCAGATCGGTCACGTACAGGTATGCGTCTATGATGCTGCCCGGGTGCCACACATCTCCCAGCAGTATCAGCTCCTTTTTCGCCGGGACCAGACCTGTCTCCTCCTCAAGCTCACGAAACGCAGCCTGAACCGAGGTTTCTCCGGCGACTACGGCTCCTCCGGTGTTTTCCCAGAGTCCCCCGAAGCTTTTTTTGTCATGGCGCTTCGTGATCAGCACACGGCCGTCAGGTGTCACAGTCCATATGCTCACTATTATATGATACAGTCCGTGAGGAATCTGCTCACCTGAGCCTCTCTCCCAGGTCTCTCCCGTCGGATCTCTGTGTATATCATACAGATCCCAGATTTCGCACATATTTGTCTCCGTATTGTTGCTATCAGTTATTATCCATCTTCAGCAGTTTTGCAGCCTGATCCGCCGAAATGCAGGCATCCAGGATCTCCTGTATGTCACCGTCCAGAACCTTATCCAGCTTGTACAAGGTCAGGTTGATCCGGTGATCGGTAACCCTTCCCTGAGGGAAGTTATAGGTTCTGATCTTTTCCGAGCGGTCTCCGGTGCCGATCTGACTTCGTCTTGCTTCCGCCTCTGCATCGTGAGCCTTCTGGCACTCCAGATCATAAAGCTTGGTACGCAGCAGGGCAAAAGCCTTATTCTTGTTCTGCAGCTGGCTTTTTTCGGTTTGGGAATAGATAACTATCCCCGTCGGATAATGGGTCAGCCTGACTGCGGAATCCGTAGTATTGACACACTGTCCTCCGTTTCCGGACGCCCTCATGACATCGATACGGATATCCTTTTCATCTATATCGATATCCACCTCCTCGGCCTCGGGCATTACCGCCACCGTGATAGTGGACGTATGTATACGTCCGCCGGATTCGGTCTCGGGAACACGCTGCACACGATGTACCCCGGATTCATACTTCATAACGGAATAAGCTCCTGCCCCGGTCAGCATAAAGGTCACATTCTTCATTCCGCCGATACCGGTATCCTCAGCCTCAAGAGTCTCGACCTTCCAATGTCTGCTCTCGGCATAGTGGACATACATCCTGTAAATCTCCGCCGCAAAAAGCGCAGCCTCATCACCGCCTGCACCTGCTCTTATCTCTACGATAACATTCTTGTCATCATTGGGATCCTTTGGAAGAAGGAGTATCTTAAGCTTATCCTCAAGCTCCTCCTCACGATCCTTTGCATCCGACAGCTCCTCCTTAAGCATCTCCCTCATCTCATCATCGGATTCGGACTCAAGCATCTCCAGCGAATCCTTCTGATCCCGTTTCGCCTGGATATATGCGTTATAGGTCTCGACCAGAGGCGACAGATCGCTCTGCTCCTTCATCAATGCCATGTATTTCTTCTGATCATCGGCAGCTCCCGGCGAACTCAGGAGATTCATGACCTCTTCATATCTTCTTTTTACGTCTTCAAGTCCTTCAAACATTGTTTCACCATTATGTCGTTTATCTTCCGGCTCGTTTTATTTCTTTATTTCGTCTTATTCCTTCTGTACCTGACCAGCTCCCAGGCGCCTATGCCGATCCATGCGGCGCAGATACATACGATCAATGCCACCGATCCCGCCGGAAGGGGACCCAGATCACGTACAGCCCCGGCAGCCGCCGATACTCCGTCAAGCCTGTATAGCCCTTTCATATCCGAATACAGCTTATCTATATAAGCATCATCCACGGTTCCCCCGCGGCGTACCGTCTTGACCGAATTCTCCACCAGTGCTCCGGCCGCATCGCGAAGCGAGGCCGAACCGTTAAACACAGGTGTTACAAAGGTGTTGCCGGTATTGTCCAGCAGCAGTCTGGCAGCATCGATCTTGACACGATAATGCTCATTGTTATCCTCACCGCTGCGCTTTAGATAGTCCTGATACTTATCGGAATGCACCGCCCTGTCGGTCACCGGTACATATCCCTCGGTTGAAGCGTATCCTATCTGGATGTCATCCGTCAGCAGATACTGTGTAAACAGCCATGAAGCCAGCACTTCCTGAGGGTCGGCCTTGTTGAAAATACATATCGAGGGACCCTGAGATATCATCGCGGGTTCATCAGTATCAAACTGAGGGATGGGCATCACAACCGTTTCAAAATCAACCTTGTTATCATCAGCAATATCCGACAAAGGAGCATCAGATCCCATCCACGAAGCCCCTGCAGTGGAATCCACCGCAAATATACACTGTCCTGCATTCAGAAAATTGGCAGGATAGCTGGATATCTTGAATGTAGAGAACGCACCGGTCCTTCCGTGCGAAGCGATCTCCTTCAGAAGTTCTCCCGTGGTATCGTTAAATATCTCGATATCTCCCTCCGCGGTGGAATAACCGGCATCCAGCTGCTTAAGCATCGAGATCATCATATTGTCCGTGGATTTGTAGATAAAAGGGATCATCGTATTCTGTCCGTTGACCTCAAACGTCCCGTCAGGGGCTTTGATCATGGCAGCCTCGCTGACCTCCCATACAAAATCCCAGGTCAGGATATCCGGCAGCTCATATCCGAGCTTTTCCACCAGAGTCTTATTGACATAGCAGGCCTCCGTGCTGCGCATATAGGGCATTGCGTACAGGCTTCCCTGCAGATAGCACTCATCAAGGAATTTATCGGTCATATCAGAGACTGTGGGGCCGTCAAACCTCAGTCCGCTCCCGCCGAGTCCGTAGACCGGATCGGTCAACAGCTCATCCAGTGCCACGACCTGTCCCGGGCTCTGCAGATAAGTTGCAATATGATCGGGATATGTGATACATACATTCGGCGTGGTATTCGTCGAAATATTCGTTATCACATCATTGTATATCCTGCCATAGTCGGTATATAGCCTGATATTGATCTTTACATTAGGATAGATCGATTCAAATTCCCTCGCTGCGCGTTCATATACCGCCGTCTGGTTCTTATTGGTATCGTTTTTGGCCCAGAATGTCAGATTTATCTGATCCGATTCATCAAACTCTGCGGGGACGCTAAATCCGGCCGAGACTCCGTTTCCGTGACATCCGCACAGAACATTCAGCATCAGTGCCGCCGTCAGCAGAGCGGTCAGGATGCGATGTCCGGTTCTTACGTTCATTCCCGATCCGGATTTCAAATAAATACGGGAGAGCATATTCTTCATCCTTTGGTGCCTCCCCTCAGAACTCCGGCCATTATCTGTTTACGGAATACCAGGAAGATCACTATCAGCGGTGCGCTGATTACCACCACCGCCGCCATCATGGCGGGGATATTCTCACGTCCGAAGCCGTTTTCACGGATCTCCTGAATGCCGTTTGATACCAGAAAATATGCCTGATCATCTGTAATAAGTCTCGGCCATATATATGAATTCCAGCATTCGATCACCTTGAGTATCGTGACCGTAACTATGGTAGGCCTGGAGATAGGTACCAGTACCCTGAGCAGATACTTAAGATCACTCGTACCGTCAACCTTGGCCGCATAATATAACGAATCGGGCACCTGCTCGAAGTTTTCCTTCAGAAGATAGATATAAAATACCGATGTTATTGACGGCAGTATCAGTCCCGGGAAAGAATTGCGCATATTCCAGTTGGTGATAGTAACAAAGTTGGTTATAACAACCAGCTCTGTAGGGATCATCATCAGACTCAGAAAGACCACAAAAACAAAATTTCTGCCCCTGAACTCGAGTCTTGCAAAAGCGAATGCCGCCAATGTGATGACCACCAGCATAACAGCCGTGGTAATGACCGTAAATATAGCGGTGTTGAGGAAATACCTGCCAAGCGGAACCGCTGTAAACGCATCCGAATAGTTGGTAAAGGTCGGATCGGCAACATACAGTCTGGGGATAAATTCATTATTATATGATCCGTAGCTTTTAAATGAGGTCAGTATCATCCAGTAGAACGGAAAAAGGACAACGATCGCCCATACACCCAGCAGGAAATACTTAACTGTTCCCGATATGCCTTTTTTGATCCTGGTATTGCGTTCTATCCTGATATAATCCATAGCATTAATCTCCCGAGTCAGAGATCATAAGATTGATAACGGTTATCGTCAGTACTATGACGAAAAGGATAATGGCCGCGGCAGAAGCATATGAAGGATATCCGCCGCTGTCGCCGTACAGCATGTCATAAACATATCCCACGATCGTATTCATCCCGGCGGCGTTCAGATCGGTACCGAAAAGAGCAACTTCGTCGGAATACGCCTTGAACGCTCCGATGAATCCGGTTATCACCAGATAAAAGATCATCGGAGATATCATCGGAAGCGTGATCCGGAAAAAGATCCTGCCCGGCCTCGTACCGTCCACCCGCGCAGCATTATAGTAATCCTTATTGACCGAGGACAGGGCGCTGGTCAGTATAAGTATCTTGAACGGCATAACTATCCATATCGTATAAATGCACATCACTGTCATCTTGGCCCAGTACGGCCCGTCAATGAAATCCACGCTTGTCCCGCCGAAAGCATTGATGAGCAGATTGATCATACCATCTGTATACGCGGTCTTCTTAAAAAGGATCATGAACACAAGGCCGACTGCCAGAGTGTTGGTCACGTACGGCAGGAAAAACACGGTCTGGAACAGGCTCCTGAGCACAGTTATCGAGCTGAGCATCACAGAGATCAGCAGTGCAATAACCGTTGAAAGCGGTACAGTGATTATAACTATGATAAAGGTGTTCTTGAGCGCCTGCAGAAAATACGGATCGTGAAGCACATACGAGAAGTTATACAGTCCGGTACCGTTATACGACTGTGAAGCAAAATTATAGCCCTGCTCCATCGAGTAAACAAAAACATCGATCAGAGGATAGACCATAAACAGTCCCAGGAATATAAACGCAGGGATCAGATATATCCATCCCTTGTATTTTTCGAAGATCTCATTTTTTTTCTTATATCCGCCCGGATCCGTCATTTTTTCCATCAGGTCATCCTATGAACAATGCTTTACGGTCACACTTTTTCATCAAAGAAATGCGCAGTATCATCAGGTGTCTCCGTAGATCCTGACCTCCGTACTGCGGTCAAAGACCCGTACCTTGGCAGGTTTCAGTCTGAAGCTGACCTTATTTCCATTTACCCTGCCGGCTTCAGTACTGTCCATAATGGATCTGATCGCGGCAGCCGTGCAGTCCGGATGTGTGGATACAATACTGGTATCGCGTCCTGTAACTTCAACAGCCATCAGGTCACATCTGAGCGGTTCGATGCCGTCCGGCAAAGGTTTGCTATCATCGGTCAGCAGTTCAAAGCCTTCGGGTCTGACACCCACATACACCTCGCCATCGGGCATGGATACCCTGAGTACCGGTGTTTCTCCGATATAGAGAAGATTGCCCCGCACCGATCCGTTAAATACATTGATCGGCGGAGTTCCGAGAAATTTTGCCACAAAAAGGTTCGCGGGATCATCATACACATCCTGCGGTCTGCCTATCTGGTGTACCGCGCCGTCCTTCATTACCACGATCAGATCCGAGATACTCATAGCCTCCTCCTGATCATGTGTAACAAAAATCGTGGTAACCTGGGTCTCTGTCTGTATCCTGCGGATCTCCTCGCGGGTCTGCAGTCTGAGACGAGCGTCCAGATTTGACAATGGCTCATCCAGAAGCAGAACCTTGGGAGTCTTAACAAGAGCCCTCGCGATAGCGACCCTCTGCTGCTGGCCTCCCGACAGCTCCGACGGTTTGCGGTCCATCAGTCCCTCTATCTGAACCAGCTTCGCCGCCTCTTCGGCCTTTCGATTCATCACTTCCTTACTCAGCTTCTGATCACCTCTCAGATTCTGCAGCGGAAAAATGATATTCTGTCTGACCGTCAGATGAGGATAAAGCGCATAATTCTGAAATACCAGGCCGACGCCCCTGGCCTCCGGAGGAAGCTCTGTAACGTCATCATCTCCGAACCATATATGTCCGGAGGTCGGCTTAAGAAGACCGCAGATCAGATTAAGAGTGGTCGACTTGCCGCAGCCCGATGGTCCGAGCAGACCGATCAGCTTGCCGTCCGGTATATCAAAATTAAAATCATCTACCGCGATAACATCCTTAGGATTCTTCCTCTCCCTCCCGGGAAAGGTCTTTGTCACATGCTCCAGTCTAACCTGCACTTACGCTCCCCTCCAAAATCGGCCTTGTGCCGGACACCACACGATCCAATCCGGCATAATCTTTGTATACTTTCACATTTATAAAACCGGCATCAGTCATAAGTCCGGTAACCGCAGCTCCCTGATCATAACCTGTTTCGATATACAGACTGCCGCCTCTTACCAGATGCTCCCGGGCACCGTCTATGATCCGTCTGATCAGTTCAAGTCCGTCAGTACCTCCGTCAAGTGCTCTCAACGGCTCGTAATCCCTGACCTCCGGCTCCAGTGTACCTATCACGCCGGAAGGTATATACGGCGGATTGGATACTATTATATCAAACTGCCCATCGGCTGCATCATAGAGATCGCCCACCGTAAATATGACATCGGTCATATCGTCAAGGAGCCTTTTCGCATTTACCTTTGCTGTGGCTATGGCTCCCTCAGAGATATCCGTTCCAACCCCCATGCAGTCATTTGAATATTTCAGCAGACTGATCAAAATACATCCAGTACCCGTGCAGAGATCCAATATCCTCATACCGTCATGGAGATCTCCAAGCACGGTCTCGACAAGTATCTCGGTATCCTGTCTGGGGATCAGTGTATCGGGACTCAATTCAAAATCCAGCCCCATGAAATCCCATCTGCCCAGAATATACTGAAGTGGTTCTCTGCTCCTCCGTCTCTCAAGGACCGACCCGACCCGCAGTACCGCTTCCCTGTCTGCGGTTTTATCACCATGTACCGTCAGATCAACGGCTTGTACATCGGCATACTCCGACATGATGATCCTGGTCTCGCTTGCAGCGTCACGGGCGCCGATCTCTGTGAGTGTATCGAATATATAATCACGCAGTTTGGCAATCGTCATAATTGAATCTTTATCTCAGAAAGTCTGACACTCAACATCTCATGCCGGTTCCTGTGAGTCATCGGTTTCCCGTCCGAACTCCTCCGAAAGGAATCTTCGCCAGTCAAATACCGCCTCTACCGCACGGATCGCCACCTCTGCCATTTCCTCGTCAGGTTCTCTCGTAGTCAGTCTCTGCAGCAGAAGTCCCGGCCCGGATAATATCAGGGTTATGACATTGTCATATCTGCCCGCAAGTCTGAGCAATTCATATGAGATACCCGCGATCACAGGCACCAGCGCCAGCCGCAGCACGATCTTGAGCGCCATATTATCGACCCTGATAAAAAAGAATACTATGATGCTGACAACCACCACGAACAGCATAAAGCTGGTCCCGCATCTCTTATGCATTCTTGATGACCGCATAACGTTTTTGACGGTCAGCGGTTTGCCCCTTTCTATGCAGTTGATACACTTATGCTCTGCTCCGTGATACATATACACCCTGCGGATGTCCTTCATCGCTGATATTGCCACTACGTATATCAGAAAGATCCCGAGTCTGATCACGCCCTCGATAATGGCTATCAGCGATTCATTACGTATATCCGAGGTGATCCATTTTGTGATATACACGGGCAGGATCATAAACAGGCCTACAGCCAGAGCCACGGCAATAATACCGGTAAGTGTTGTTGTGACATTGTCACTTTTTGCAGGTTCCTCTCCCTCATCGGCGTACATGTCTGCCGAAAAATTAAGCGACTTGAGCCCCAGTCTGAGTGAATTGACAAAATTGATCACTCCCCTGATAAAGGGAAGTCCCGCTATTTTGTTGCCGGCCAGAAAATCTTCGCAGCTCTCCACATCCACGGCAATGCTTCCGTCGGATCGTCTTACAGCCACTGCATACTGGTCTTTGTTTTTCATCATGATGCCCTCCAGTACAGCCTGTCCGCCGATACCGGAATAGCATCTTCTGGGTTTTCTGATCTTTCTTTTCTTTTTGGTCTTTTCAGACATCCGGTAATCCTCCCGGTGAAAAATCCTGGAAATAAAAAGCCGGAGCATAGCTCCGGCCTAAGAAGTAACTCTTTATTTTTCGCCGCCCATGCCGTACTTCTTGTTGAACTTATCAATACGACCTCTGGCCTGCGCTGCCTTCTGCTGGCCGGTATAGAATGAATGGCACTTGGAGCACACCTCGACGTGGATGCTCTCTTTGGTTGAACCGGTCACAAAAGTGTTGCCGCAGTTGCAGGTAACTGTTGCCTGATAGTAATTAGGATGTATTCCTTCCTTCATCTCTGAAACTCCTCCTGTCCGCCCCACAGGGCACATCAATATCTACGCTCGCGCGAATTGTCAAGTCCGTATCCGGACCTTCGTTCTCATCCGTTGCTGTCAAATAAGGACAGCTCTAATATAATAGCACGCATCAAAACTGTATGCAAGAGGATTTTACAAAAAAGAGACCGTACTTCTCTGTACGGTCTCTGCGTTATCCATACGTACCTGTTCGGATGTTATCTGATATCAGGTCGTCGAATCCCACAACGAGCCTGTCAGGGACGAGTACGAACCTGCAGCGGTATAGGTACCGCTTCTCAAAGCGTCATAGTTGGCTGTAGACTGGATCATTGCCGCGGAAACATTTACATTTGAACCATATGACCCCCTGCCGAAGAGCTCCTTGACCGCGCTCTTGTCCGCAGTCGCAAAGGTGTCCTTATCCAGACTGAGCTTGCCGTCGTTGCCGATGCTGATCCCGATACCGTTAAGCTTCTTCTCATAGCTGCCTGTAGTGGTTTCGATGGAATTAAGTCTGTTGGTAATAGCCGAATCATTGGTTTTGGCGGCAGAATCAACCAGTTCGTTATAATTCTTCACATAAGAGCTGACTGCGCTGTATACAGCGTCATCATCCGCATCATCCTCAAGACTGCTGACCGAAGAGATCGATTTCTGCAGCTCACCGGCCTTATTTGAAGCTGTCTGATAACTCCTGGTTGCCTCATCAAGAGCTGTCTTCTCGGTCGCAAGCCTGTCAGACGCAAGCTTGGATGCAGCCGACTTGACCGTAGACTCAGCTCCGTCATCCGATGAATAATAAGCCTTGAGAAGTTTACCGTAAGAGCCGCTCTTGATCGATGAATAATCGCTCAGCCAGCTCATATCGGCAATCGAATTCGATCCGGATGATTTATTCAGACTGTTAAACAAATAAGAATAATCATTCTTTGCTGAAATTGAAATATTCATAGCCATACCTCCTTCACATCCTTGTACAGGTACGAAGACGACTTCCCTGCCGTCCGCTCTCTCCTGTAAAAGAGAGTTCTCCGCAACTTATAGTCGCATATCGATACATATTTATAGCAAACGACAAAAGTTTTTTCGTTTTGTCGTTTGCTGCGCCGGATTTTGGCCGCTGAAAGCGGCATATTACCTTACAAAATCCGTGCGCATCCCCGCGGAGCGTTATAGTAAACGAAATTTTTAATTTCTTTTACTATAATATAACACGTCAAACTTCCGGAGTAAATAGGTTAAATAATCCTTGACTTAAATACTTATTTATGATAATTTATTTAAGCACGTTTGCTGAATATGTGTCTGTAGCTCAGCTGGATAGAGCAACGGCCTTCTAAGCCGTGGGTCGGGGGTTCGAATCCCTTCAGGCACGTTACGGTGGGTATGGCGCAGTTGGTTAGCGCGCCAGATTGTGGTTCTGGAGACCGAGGGTTCGAGTCCCTCTACCCACCCTCGGGATATTTCCCACTGGCGGATATGACGTTTTCGGGATATAATATATAAGTCCGCTATCGCGTATTGGGCTGTCGCCAAGCGGTAAGGCACAGGACTTTGACTCCTGCATTCGTGGGTCCGAATCCCGCCAGCCCAGCACGGGCCATTAGCTCAGGTGGTAGAGCACTTGACTTTTAATCAAGTTGTCCCGGGTTCGAGTCCCGGATGGCTCACGACAAAAACCTCGCAGAATCAATGATCTGCGAGGTTTTTCGCACGTGCAGGCACGACGCACGGTTGACGGCCTTATCGCGCAAAAAATCAGGCGCCGGAGTGACCGGCGCCTACTAATGTGAGATGTGAGGAGTATTGTGACTGAAAAACAAGTAATAATGCCTGCTGCGGATGAGGCAGTCGAACTGCCCACAGGCAACTCCTTACGAAAAATACTATAACACATCAATCGTAGCAAAAGCGTATCACACACCATTTCAGTCGACAAACGGATTTATCAGTTCGGACCATTCATACTGGCTTACGAACTCTCCGATATACTCATCCTGATCAGTCTCTCCGTTCAGATATCTGTAATAATCGCAATCGACCAGCTCAGTATTGACAGCGTATGCATCTCTGTTGTGCACAAGCACATCCTCTATCCCCAGCTGCGAAAAGGCTTCTCTCATGCTCTGGGCATACTGCCTGATATATGTTTTTTTGCGCTGCAGCGCCGATGCATCCTCCCAAAGTACTCCGCACAGCTCTCCGGAGGTTACCCTTGCTCCCCTTGCGCATATCAGATATGCCAGCATCTCCTTGGCGCGGCTTCGTTTAAAATTCACGATCTCCCCATTATAGAATACTTCAAATTTGCCAAAGCATCTGACTTCAAGCCTGCCGGAATTCTTTACATTCATCCCGCGCTTGGCAAAAATATTGTCCAGCAGGGTCCTGACATCATCTATACTCGCCGGCTTGAGCAGATATCCGTCCACTCCCAGATTCCAGGCATTCATCGCATAATCCGAATATGCAGTGACATAGATTATGATCAGTCCGGGAAAACTGTCTCTGAGTCTGTCCGCAAGTTCGAGTCCGTTCATGCCCGGCATTTCTATGTCAAGCATTGCTATATCGGGCTGGAAGCCACGGTCTGCCAGTGCCTCTTCACCGCTGGGAAACACTCTGATCTCACTGTCATCGTTTAACGCTGTCCTCACTGTATTGTTCAGCGACATAGCCGACAGCTTTTCATCATCCACGATCATTACCTTCATAGTCTCACTTCTCCGGTCTTATTTTTGGTATAACAATCGTTACTTTTGTTCCTTCACCAATGGTGCTTACTATATCAACCCTTCCGCCGCACATCTGTTCAATACGGGCGGAAACATTTTTGACGGCGATATGCCGGTGTTCATCCTCAACGTCGTCATGGTTCAGGATCGAAACATCAAACCCCGCACCGTTATCCTCCACCTGCACCACATAATCATTATACTCCTCTTCCGTACAAATGTTGACCTTACCTTTACCGGTTTTACCACGTATTCCATGTCGTACCGCATTTTCCACTATCGGCTGCAGCGTAAGCGGCGGTATCCTGAAATCCTCGGTTTTTATATCATATTCCACATCCAGATCATCTCCGAATCTGAGTTTTTCGATGGAAAGGTAGAATCTGGTGTGCTGCAGCTCCAACGAAAAGTCAATGGGATTCCTGTAATCCATAAAACTAAAATTCAGTCTCAGGTATCCCGAAAAATCATGTATCGCACATTTGGCGGACTCCACATCGATATCGCACAGGCTGTAGATCGTATTCATCGTATTATATACAAAATGAGGTCTGATCTGGCTCAGCATCATTGCGCCTCTCTGGTCGGAAAGTTCAAGCTCCTTGAGACGGTATTCCTCCTGGCGGCTCATGATCTCGGCTATCATGGAAAATCCCGATATTATCCCATATACCAGGGAGGTATAGAGTGAAATATTGGACTGCCTGGTATGACCATTCAATTTAAAAAGGATCATATCCGCCGTCAGACTGATACCCATCAGTATGTATATCGCAGGGAACCATTGAGCCTCTTTGATATTCTTCTTTCGGGTGTGGTCATAAACTGTCTGAAAGATGATCGACAGAAAAGAGAGCAGCATGCCGGCATAAATCAAAAGCACATTCTGTCTGAGATCTCTCAGTCGTGCTATCTGAAGCACAAAGCAGATAATATTTATTACAGCGAAATAAGCACTCCAATATGAATACAGTCTTACACCCTTACTCTGAAAGGTAGCACTCATATAGAATATAAACGGGATCCACATAAACAGTATAAGTGAGATATATGTGATCAACAGACTGTGTTTATTAAAAACCAGCGTGATCAGTGGCATATCCAGCAATCTGAACACGCCGACCATACTGATATACAATCCCATATATCCCGCGCCGATCCTCTGATCCCGATCCGCATGAAGCACAAATGCCAGTGTGGCAAAGACTCCGCCCAGCACAACACACAGGAATCCGGCTGCCATCTCGATCCACTCCCGGCTCAGACAGTATGCGACAAGTCGTTCCATTGATGCCACCATGATATCAGGTGTCCTGTCAGGTATGCCGGCGTAGGCATCGACGGAACGGATAACCACCTCGCCACCCGAATCCCGGCTGTATACCGGAACCAGTGCCCAGTAATTACCGGGACTGGATGTGATCCAGCTTGCATCCAGCGGACCGGAATCAAACATAACATCACCGTCAATGCTTATCTCGACATCACGGTGCACAAGCCAGACAGCCAGAGTCTCTCCGCCAGAAGGAATCTCGGGAAGTTCAAACAGAAACGTCCGCTCATTACGGTCGAAATCCGAATAAAGCTCTTCCCGAAATCCCTCATATTCTTCATCAATATAGATCAATGCGGGATCGCCCCTTAATATATTGGGAGTAGTGACATTGAATACGGCAGAAATCATGATCGCTATGCATAGAAGCACCCCCATCACGATTACCGCTCTTATCACTTTGGATTTGTTTCTCAAGTTATTCTTCGGATTCTCCGCCATCCGAACCCTCATCATAATACTCAGTCTCTTCGCCTTCGCCCTCGGGTTCACCGGATTCTTCGGAATACTCTTCGGTGTATTCTTCTTCACCGCCGCCCTGATCATCTCCGGCAGGCTCTTCTGAAGCAGGCTCTTCCGAAGGGGGTTCTTCCGAAACAGGCTCTTCGGTTTCCTCAGGTTCCGTCACAACGGGTTTATTTGTAACCCAGCGATAGAAGAATGCATGATTACCGATCATCGTGTATTCACTGATACCGTAATAATCGGCATAGTACTTTGTCATAAAGAAAAGATAGTCGCCGACACGGGCACCGTTCAGTACCTCCTGCGCCGCCTGAATACACGTGGAATTGGGTCCGTTGGCTATGATCAGTTCTACCTTGCCTGACCTGTAGGAAGCAAACTGCATATGCTGGGTAATGACTCCTATGACCGTGTTGGGAAAGACAGAACTCTTGACACGGTTCATGATAACGCTTCCCACTGCCAGTTTACCGGTATAGGATTCACCTCCGGCCTCGGCCTGAATCGTAGCGGCCAGCCATTCAAGTTCAGTCGCGCTGGCTGCGTAGGATCCGGATGTATCCTCTCTCTGAAGTGCCAGACGCTCGGCTATCTGCTTAGCCAGAGCTGCCTGTGCGGCTGCGGTCTGTGATTCAAGAGATTTCATCTTTTTATCCAGATCAGACAGCTGCTGGGTAAAGTTGGCAAGCTTTCCCTTTTCGGAGGAAATATTAGAATTGGTTGTATCAAGCTGCCCTCTGACCGCATCGGTCAAATCAGCTATTTCTTCATGCTTTTCATCAAGTGAATTCTGATATGCATCCAGTTCTGCCTGTTTTTCTTCGACTATAGCCGTCTTGGCTTCAATATCGGCTTCAAGCGCCTGATATTCGGCAATCTTACGCTGATCATACGTCACCATCGCACTGATGTATTCCGATTTGGTCAGAAATTCCTGAATGGTACCACAGGTCAGAAGCATTAAGATCATACTGTCAGAACCACCGCGCTCATATGTGGATTTCAGCTGATTCTTAAGCAGAGCATACTGCGCAGCCTCTTCCTCACGTGCCTCCGCCAGTTCGTTATTGAGCTGGATGATCTCTGCAGAGACCTCGGCAAGAGCGGATTCCGCCTCGCTGATCTCACCGTTCAGAGCTTCAAGCTGGTTATTATAACCGTTTATGGTGGACTGCAAAGAAGCGCTCTTGTTTTGAAGGGCGCTTACATTTTCCTCCACCTGTGCCTTCTGTCCCTCCAGAGAGTGGATGGCAGCTCGCGTTTCAACGGTGGCCTTTTCCAGATTGGAAATGGTCTCCTGGGTCTGAGCCTCCTGCTGCTGCATCTCCGCTATTGTATCCTCGAGATCGGCTCTGGCCGCAGCAGGCGGAAATATGATCAGGATATTTGTCAGGATCATAATGACTGTCATAGTCAATATGATCGGTCTCTTGCGAGATTTCCAATTTTTTATCATAACAATGTATCTATGAACTGTACCGGATTTCCCATACATTCAGTGAAGCGCCGCAATGATCGGTGTTTCATTTGCCCCGCCGCAGTTACAGATTTATATAATAGAGATTGATATCCGCGAAGCTGCCATCCTTCAGTCTGAATCCACCCGGTATCGTACCCAGTCTGTTAAAACCGAGCTTTTCATAGAGCTTATTGGCGGCTTCGTTGGATGTGACCACGGCATTGAACTGCAGTATCTTAAAGCCAAGCTTCCCGGCCTGGACGATACAGTCCTTCACCAGATCTTCACCGACCTTCTGGCCTCTGCTGTCAGGAGCTACCGCAAAGCTGGCATTGCAGATATGCCCGCACCTTCCCTCATTATTGGGATGCAATATATATAATCCGTGTACGTTGGCTGCAAAGTCCACCGCTACTCCGCAGTAGCTCTGGGAGGCAAAGAATGCATCTGTGTCCGATGCGTCAAGCGGTTCCTCCTGTGGAAAAGCATTGCCTTCCTCAACCACCCCGTTCCAGATAGCCATCATGGCATCAGTATCTCTCATCTGATATTTACGAACCCTCATTAAGTCACCTTCCTTACGAGCATTAAAACCCATATTCAAAGAAATGCCGGTCAAAAGTGATTTCTTTGAATTATGTTAACATACAAAGTACATATTACACGAATTTATTCCAAATCACAAGATGCTCTGTGCACTTTCAGGATATTCACGACGCTCAGGCAGGAAAACAATCCCTTCTCCAGACTCAGGTCGACGAGACGCTACACTGCCAGCCGGGAGACATCCTCGAATACAATCCGGATGCGGAATCCGAAAAATAAAACAGCATTTTCGAGGGCTATGACGGACCGTCATGGGTCCTTAACGCTCCACCATTCGTACCAGGTCGCGCAGATCATTTTCCCACAGCTCATCGGGATCGTAATGAACGACTCCCAGGATGCCGTCCTTTTTCATCCGAAAGGACGTAACCAGGATGATGGGCATGTCAGGATGGATCCGGTGAGCAAGGTCGATCATCATGTCACCCGCATCATCATTCTCGACCTCGCCAAACCTTATCGGAAATGACATGTCCGTGATCATCAGGTCATAATGCCCTTCCTCAAGCTTCGCCTTGCCTTCCTCAAATGACTGCGCCCAGGTCACGTCCGATATCCTCATGTCCTTCAGCTGCTTAAGGACGTTCATATGCTTGTATACGTTGTCTTCGACGTGCAGCACCTTCATGTCACGCATTCCTCCAAATCGCTACTAAAATATCAAGTAAGGAACATAAAACTTTGTCATCTGCTTACATCGTATCACAAAATGGGACAATAATCCCTAAACTATTGTTTCAAAATGCTACCGCTCCCTGCGGAACTGTTTGATTCTTTCGCCTGTTTTCTTTGGGACTAATACCGGATATTCCATACATGCGCCCTCTTTGTCCATTAACTTTGTCCGTTAATCCATCAACGACTCAGATATTTCGAGACATTTGTTTTCTATCTTATTTCGAAGTCATATATAAGATTTTCGTATTGGCCTCGGGATATCCTCGGATTATAATCTTATAAAACGAAGTGAGGTTATTAATACCCTACTATTACAGTTTCTTCAGACCGGATTACAGCGTTGCGCAGAATATCGACATGCTTTTCTTTGAAAAACAGGCAAAACTGCGAGAAGAATACGATCGTCTGTTCAAATCAGTGTTTAAAAACCCGGTCTTCCTGCAAAAAATAACTACGTTTCTTGCCACAAAAAGATCCGGCTATAACAGAAAAGAGCTTTTGAATGCGCTGAATCTTAAGGATGGAAGCGTATTCAAGGATGCACTTGATGCACTGATCGCAAGTGACTTTATAGAAAAGTACGTTCCATTCGGAATGGGATGCAGGGAAACCTATTATAAACTGACAGATCCATTCTGCCTTTTCTATATTCTTGCACGAAATGACAACGTCTACAACATGTGTGAAATAAAGTTTTATAACAAGGTGTTCAGTGTCAGCAAATCATATTACGAAAAGATTCTGGAACGGATAGATGCGCTTATTGAACTGATTCCTGCGAACGCGACTGTCCACAGCACGCTCATAACCACGGCAGGACTTACGCAAAATGATTATGCTGGTGCATTCGTAAAGGTTATCACTTTGGATGATCTCTTTTTTCAGGCATAAGAAAAGCCGCAAACACGCAAGACGTATTTCCGGCAAAAGAACGCCCTAATCTGCTCAAATGAGCAAATTAGAGCGCCGTCAATGCCCTAAATTGGGCAACCTCTAACATGTACCTGTATGCATCCATCATTCATATGCGGAAGCATTGAAACAAAGCCATCAAAGCATTGCCATGTAACGAGGCTTGTCAGAATCGGAAATATCTAACGCCTGCAAAGCCTGTTCGGCTGTAAGCTTTAGGTTTTTCATCATTGCCTTTAGGTTTTTTACGGTCTGTTGTTCCTGTCTTTCTTCAACTCTTTTTTCAATTCTTTCTTCAACTCTTTCTTCAATTACGTCCTGCATGAGATTTTCCAAAGCCTGACACATGATTTTGTCCTCCCTCACCATATTATACAGCGTTTCATTCTCTGAAACGCTCACCTGCAACACTGCATCTATGTTCCGTAAGTCTCCCGGTTCAACTGCTGTCCGGGCTTCCTGCAGGAACTTGCGTACATCTGCTTCCTGAGCCTTTTTTGACAGAATCCTCAGACTTGCATGATCGCTGCTTAATCGACCGGTAACTATGATCTGCGTCGGAAACATTATGTTTCCGGACAGATAGTAAATCCCGGGATATTGTTCCGTAACGGTTATGCCGGTCATTTTAAGCGACTTGATCAGTTCCCTTGGATAGGCCTCCCTGATCATGGTCACTGTGATGTCTTTGGCGTCTCTCTCATTGACGTGAGATCCCATGCTCTTGTACAGGCACGCATAGCCGATTACCTTGTGGTATACGTCCACGTTCAAGGCATCTCCGCTGCCCTTGAATTCCAGGACGTTATGCCCCCGGAATATCCTGCCTATCTCATTCCGGATTGTTGCGTTCGGATGTTTTTTGATCACGAGCATGTCCATCTTGATCGGTTCCTTGTTGAGAATATGCTCAGATTCAAACTCCAGGTCATCCTTATTCTGTTTCAGTTCCCACTCGGTGGCTCCGCAGATTGCCGAGTGCCAGTACGTTCTGCCCATCAGACCTCCATCATTACCTTAAAGATAACACTTTCGGCCGGACTTTTCAACGAGTATGGAGATGGCATTAATGACCTGCTATCCATGGACTGATTCCTTGTATTGATCATACTCCCGGATAATGCGTTGTGCCTCCTATCAAAAAACCTTCACAAGCTATTATAATCTTAACTAAAGAAGGACGGCTTGTCTCTAAACCGCTGGTTACTTTTTTAACTTAAAAAGTTCCTTAGTCCCTGTCCTCCCCCGCGATTCTTTAGAAAAAATAAGAAAAGGGGTTGACATTGAAATTAAATTGCATACAATTTAATTGTAACAGATACACCGACGTGACTTTCTATTAATGCATCCATGGAAGCATCGATGAACAATTTATAATTTCAAATAAACAGGAGGAAACGAAATGAGCATTTATGATTACACCCTTACAGCTGGCGATGGCAGCGAGGTATCGATGGCCGATTTCAAGGGCAAGGTACTGTTGATAGTCAATACGGCTACAGGCTGCGGCTTCACCCCCCATTATGCTGACATCGAGGAAATGTATGAGAAGTATCACGACCAGGGACTCGAAGTCATTGACGTGCCCTGCAACCAGTTCGCAGGCCAGACCCCCGGCACCGATGATGAGATCCATGAATTCTGCACCCTTAAGTACAATACCCAGTTCCCTCAGATGAAGAAGTCAGACGTAAACGGAGAAAACGCCATTCCGCTCTTTAAGTACCTTAAGAGCCAGAAGGGCTTTGAGGGCTTCGGAAAGGGGCCCAAGGCACTGGCAATGAGCGCAATGCTCAAGACCATCGACAAGGATTACAAGAACAATCCTGAGATCAAGTGGAATTTCACCAAGTTCGTAGTTGACAGGGATGGCAACGTCGTAGCCAGGTTCGAGCCCACTGCCGACATGAAGGACGTGGCAGCCTGTGTTGCCGGACTGATCTGATCCGGATAATGAATGCCGATCGGGAGGGACAAATGTCTGATTACGACCCGTTATTACTCAAAAATCAATTGTGCTTTCCGCTGTACGCCTGCTCCAAGGAGATCGTCAGGAGATACGATCCGCTGCTTAAGCCTCTGGATCTGACATACACTCAGTATATAGTGATGATGGTATTGTGGGAGCATGACTCCGTCAGCGTAAGTGCTCTCGGCAGGGAGCTGTGGCTGGATTCGGGCACACTGACACCGGTTCTGAAGAAGCTTGAGTCCAAGGGATATGTCTCACGGGACAGGTCACCCGATGACGAACGAAGCGTTATAATCAGCCTGACGGCAGAAGGACGCGCGCTCCGTGAAAAGGCAAAAACCGTACCCGAAGCCATGGGCAGCTGCGTCAGGCTGACAGCCGAAGAAGCGATGCAGCTTCACTATCTTCTGTACAAAGTACTGGCGGGGATCAGCTGATCCCCGCCACTTTTTATCTTTTTACCTTGATTCAATTATTATGAATTCAGTTCTCATGAATCCCGGATGGATCAGATCCCGGTCAATCCTTAGGACCATTTGCATGAAGCCGTGAGGCATTCTCCGTGAACCCCGGTCACACCTTGAATACGGCTACGTTTGCCTTGAGCTGGGCTGCGATCTCTCCAAGGGCTTCCGCCTCACTCACGACATTTTCCATATTCATATTCAGCTGGGATATGGAAGCACTTGTCTCCTGTGTCGACGCGGCATTTTCCTCCGAGATACTGGACAGTGACTCAACCGAATTCACTATCTGCTCTTTGCCCTGTGTCATCGTATCTACCAGTGAAGCGATCTGCTCATTGCCGGACTGCATATCGCGTAGCATCGAAAGCATATCATCAAACTCTTCGGTCATCTGAGTCAGAGCCTCGGATTCGGCTGTGGTAGCCTCCTTGATGCTGGCTGTCAGATTCTTGTTCTCATTCGAATAATCGGTGATGATATTCAGCATATTGGTGATCTCACCGGCCATATTGTTTGACTCCTCGGCAAGAGTCTTGATATTGTTGGCAACAACCGCGAAGCCCTGTCCTGCCTCACCCGCTCTGGCTGCCTCGATGGAAGCGTTAAGTGCAAGCAGATTGGTCTGGCTGGCTATGGCTATAATTCCTTCAGCAGCCTTGGATATCTCATCCACAACCTCAGCTGTCTTGCCTACCGAATCGGCAACCTGACCTGCCTTGGCATCCGTAGCTTCGTCAGCCTTGCGGATCTCCTTCAGACGTTCCTGAACCTTAACAGATTCCTCGTAAAGTGACTTAACCTTAACAAGGTTATCGTCTGCGGCTACCTGTACCCTGTCTATGCTCTCACCAAGATCGACCGTGATCCCCGAAGTAGTCTGGACATCCTCGGCCATGACCATGGCTCCCTGAGCAAGGTCGTTGGAGGCAGCGGAAATGTTATTGGTCGTCTCCTGCGAATCTCCTATACTGGTCTTGGTATTCTCCGCTCTCTCATCCACACTGTCCGCACATCTGGTAACCTCAAGCAATGCGCTCTGCAGATGGGATCTCATTTCCTCGATCCTGCTTTCTACGTTAAAGAATTCCGTAAACTTACTGCTTGCGTCAACAGGAGTAGCAAAATCTCCGGCAGCAACCTTTTCGATAGACTGCTCCATATCCGATATGCTGAGTCTCATATTTCGTATAACAATCACATAGAATACAACCACGCATATGATCAATATAACGATCAAAACACTTGAACTGATGATATCTCTGTGTATCTTGGCCTGCTGCATATCCTTTTCATTAACAGCCCATTGCTCCGTGATATCGGTCATATCGGAGAGAGCCTTTCTGGTGGTCTCAAAACCGGTATTGAAATACTGCCAGTTGCCGGCGTTGGCCTCCACGTCAAAGGACGCCTCCCATTTAGCCATATCGGATTTAAACTCGCTGGCATACTGCTGGAAATTCTTGGGACTTCCGTCCAGGATCGTTCCGGTATACAGATCCGGATCCTGTGATGCAACAGCTATAGCCGCATCAACGTTGTCAATTACCTGCTGCTTATTTGACTTATAATCGGACAGCTTGGTTTTCAGGGTGTTGTCAAGTTCACTTGTAGGGATATCCCCAAATCCGTTGACAAGGTCATAATACTGAGTCGCCCCGAGCATGGACTGATAGAAATCACGATCCGCATTGATAAGATTCATTGAGACTCCATACAGCTTTTCATAATAGAGTTCCTCATCACTGTTAGCAACGTTATTAAGTTTGGTCGCATAATAGCTTACTACAGCGATGACCAGGATCAGCATTATCACGCCGAGTCCGGCTACGGTGAGCCTTACACTGATTGTTTTCTTTTTCATAAGAGTATCCTTTCTTTAAAAATATATTTCTACCGGCTAAACCGATAAAGGTTCGTATATTTATGGGATCAGGCTTCCCACTTGCCTTCAAGAACCTTACGCACCTCCTCTTCCGCATTCAGAAATGCCTGCGCAACATAAGGATCAAAATGCGTACCTATTCCCTCTCTGATGATACCCAGAGCCTTTTCTACAGGCATACCTTCTTTATAGCTTCGTTTGGAAACAAGTGCATCAAACACATCTGCCACCGCCATGATACGCGCCGAAAGCGGTATTTCCTCCCCGGATATTCCGTGAGGGTATCCCGTTCCGTTCCATTTTTCATGGTGGAATTCCGCCAGATCCTTGGCCGTATAGAGATAACTGGACTCCGGTACCATTTCTATAACACGGCTTATGATCTCGCTGCCGGCCGTTGTGTGCTTCTTCATCTCCGCAAATTCTTCATCCGTAAGCTTACCGGGTTTATTCAGGATCACATCGGATACGCTTATCTTTCCTATATCATGAAGCGGCGCCGAATTATAAACATCATTTACAAACTCGGGAGTAAGAACATCCGTATAGATTCCCTCTTTAATGAGCTCCTTCATGATAACGTCGGTATAGATAGCGGTTTTGCGTACATGGTCGCCCGTATTTTTATCCCTGCTCTCAACCATATCCGCAAGAACAAGGATCAGACTGTTCTGCATCTCCTGTATGGTATCGGTCTTCTCCTGTATCTCATTGACATAGTCGACACTGTCCTCTGTCATCTTGGAAAAGGCCATATACAGGTTCTCTATCTCGTCACCTGTACAGATCTGCAGAGCCTTGACCCTATCCACGCTGTCATCCGGCTGATCCTCCATATGGTAGGCAAAATTGGTCGCAGCCATAGCCATGGTATTGACCGGATAGATCAGGTTATATCTGATGATCCAGAGTCCGATGGCCAGGATAAGGATAAACGTACCTATAAACAGTGATATCTGCTTTGCCAGAAAGGCGTAGCCGTTGGATCTGAGTCTGTCCATCGAAATATCGATGCAGGCGTATGCCTGAGTGACTCCGTTTTCATCAACAATAGGCTTATATACCGTAAGCAACCATCCATAGGTATCATCCGTAATGATCGGTTCGATCTCCTCTCCGGCGAGAAGGGCATCTATATACGGAGCAAAGGAATCATCAAACGGAATGATCTCTCCTGCCTCCGCTCCCTTCAGATCATCCGTATCCAGGTCAAACACCACGTGACATCCGTCCGGCAGTATACGATACACATACAGATACTCTATATCCGGAGAACTGTTTCTGATATCATACAGGTTATTCTCGGTCCTCACATATCCGATGGCAGAATAACCGAGATCTATGTAATCGTTTATCCTGTACGGTTCTACGACACCGGCTACGGTGGATGCCACTCCCTCGGCCAGATATCTGTGGTTCTCTATACTGTCCTCCAGATAAAGACTGTAACCTATAACCGTGGACACTATCGCAATGATCATCAGAGCCGAGGTGATCATAAACATCATCTTGGTCCTGATGGAGATCGATCTGTTATTACTTGATCCGGCTCTGAGCTCATCCTTATCCTCAAGCGGATTCTGCTGCCAGCCGTTCAGTCTGAATTTCCTGCGGATATTTTCCGGAGTAAGGATATAGATCGGCAGTATAAAGATCATGTTTATGACCTTATCTACGAAGTCTATAAACACATCACCGGTGATCTGCGCCATAAACGGCGAAAAGCTTCCGCTCTCATACAGCTGCTTTACAAAAGGAACCGTGATCCCCTCCGCGGCAAATCCGTACAGGAACCAGGTCAGCAACGATCCCAGTCCGCCGCCGATAAGTGAAGCTATGACCGTAAACGCTACAATCCCTCCGAATCTCCGGAGATAACCCTTCTGTTCAAACCAGCTGGCCACTACGGCCATTATTACACTCAGACACTCATAATAGATAGCTGTGGGATCCGATGAGGCCTTGATGAAATTACTGACAAACCCGACGAAAATACCGGGCAGGTATCCACCTATTATCGCTGCCAGCAGGGTTCCGATCGTATCAAGGTATATTGGCAGATGTATCGCCGATGCAAGAGACGCTCCGCTAAGATTCAGCACCAGAGCGACTGCGCACATGAGGATCACCCATGGAATATTTTTATTTTTTAGTATTTTTTTTCTTACTTCTTCCATAAACCAGACAATTCCATGTATAGTCAACGATTTTGGCTCGGCAAAGTCCAATTACATAGTAAACGACAAAAGTATTTATACTTTTAGTCGTTTACTGCGCCGGATTTGCTATGCGAAGCATTAATTTCCTCTGCAAATCCGTGCGCATCCCGCCGGAGGATTTATAGTGAACGTCAAAATATTTTTGACGTTCACTATAATTCGTTTACTATAATCTCAAACATACACCGTATCATAAAGCAGCACATACTTTTACAGAGAAACGCTGATCAAAGTATACCCTTATAAATAATACCACATAACCCGATTAAGTGAAACGAAGAATCAGTCAAAGGAAAACGAATCAAACCACCGGGTCTGATCTCTGTCTCCGGATCATTCCCTGCAAAGGACTGTGTACCTAAAAAAGGATCACCCGTCTCCGGGTGACCCTTGGAATTGTGTTTGATATATACGCCACTATACGGACATGTCAAAATTGGATCCCAGATACGGTGTGACAGACTGTTCCATCATCTTCGTCATCGCAGCTCCGTTATCCTGAAAATTATCAAGTGCCTTGGAAAGTACTGCAACACCGATATCATTGGTAGCCTTACTGCTTGCCATAGCCATAGACATCGACGCTATATCGGGTGTGACCATCATTGATGTATCCATACCATACCTCCTATATATCTACCAATTCCGTTTGATAGCTATAGTCAACGTAATAAGTAATTGCACTTTGCCAGACCATAACTGCCATAAATTCGAGTATCATGACACACCATAAGGCAATTACTGATTTCGTTGACTATAATCATAACACCTTATGCCTGTCAGTGCAAGACCCGGCGTCATTTTTTCAGCTTTTTCATTCCGGCATCATTTTTCATTCCGGGAACATATCCGGTGCATTGAATCAGATCCCGAATCTGTTTCTCAGATAATCGACCAGTACCTCTGCGGCTTTCTCATGGGACTTCGGTCCCGGATGCATATGTGCACCCAAAGTATCGGGTGTCGTATTCGGGAGATTTATGAATGCGACGTTCTTATCTCCGCTCTCTTCTCTGTATTCATTGATCGCACGGGTGATCGTCATAGTCATCTCATAACCCAGCATGCCGTATACCCATACGATATGTGAATCGGGATTATGCCTGCGGAGCATCTTAAGGAAATCAATTATGGCAGTCTCTACCTTTCGCTCATCTTCCTTCACAAAGGATCCGTCGGGATTTCTGTGCTGCTTGTGCGATACTCCGTCCGGCGTTGTAAATGCAGGCTGATCGAAGGCCGAATTGTCATTTGTGCACAGATTCACTATGACAGCATCCGGTCCAAACGAGAAATCATACGGTTCCTGCGCCCCCATTTCGGCGTTCATCGGGCCGTCAGCCAGTCCGCAGACATTTTCATATACGGAGGGGATATTGTGACGCACATCATTGTCCCAGCCGCAGTATACCCCCCAGCCTCCCTGCGAGATCAGCTGGATATCGGCATCCAGTGCCCGGGCAGCCATGGTCGCATAGTTCACGGAAGCACTCATATACATCGACACCCACACGGTATCCTCGATCCTGCCATAGGTTCCCTCACCGGAGGTTATACTGTCGCCGATAAACTCAAGTCTTAACCTGCGCTTCGGCGGATCGAGCAGTTCACCGTCCAGTTTTATCCCTTTGACGAGAACCTTACAACGGTTATCCTCACTGACTGCCTGAAGCTCACGATAAAACATCACTGTCTTAACCTCCGAGGGCTCCAGATTGCGGAAAAGGCACAGTTCATGGACTCCCGGAAGCAGCATCTGGCGTCCCATGAAGGCTCCGTTTATCTCATAGGCCACCCATGGTTCCAGATTGTCGCTGTCAGTCTCCAACTCGACCCACAGCTCAGAACCCGTAAGAGTAACCTCTATCCCGCTCCCGTTAAAGAACAAAGGAAGCGGCTGAAGCTGACGCCCTGTCCGCCCGTGGATCTTTATCTTATCCGACTCGTTAATCCTTATTTCTCTTAAATCCGTCATACTTTTTCCCTCTCTGTTGTGCATGTGTCTCCGGAACCGTCCCGGCGACACATCACAGGTGAAACCTCCGCTGGAGTTCGTCGGGAACCGTGCGTCCCTTAAACACTACCGCTCCCACGATCCCAACGGTTCCGATCAGCAGGCAGAGCACCCATAGCACGCTCTTTTGATGGGTGATCAGCATACACAGGATTCCCATTATAATGCACAGGAAGCTGCATCCCAGCAGATATGCCATACTGTTGTGGGTCTTGTCAACCATCATATATACAAAAAGCATGGTCTCTGCAGCGATCGCGATAGCCGGCATGATATACCAGAAATATATCGGTCTGATGTCCTTGATTATCAAAAAGGTAAGCATCACCAGCAGCGCTGCCCAGAATGCATTGAGAGTGATGACACGTCCCGGATTCCTGTGTCCGTGAATGATACCGGAGAGCCACAGTTCGCCGCCTATCACCCATACCACGGTCAGAAGACTCCAGTGAAAACCGGTCCTGATATCCAGCAGGAACTCACAGGCCAATGCCGCAGCCATTACGGATATCGCAATAAACATCTGCAGTTTATACAGGAAGGACTGCGCCTTAAGCGCTCCCCTTGAAGGGTATACATCTTCGGAAGCCTCTCCCTGCAGCATATTCTGACAGACCGGACACCTGTTATGGCTGCCTTCAATATTTATTTTACATCCCGGACAGTATTTCATCTTTATCTCCCTGCTGCGGACGGGCACGTTCATCCCCGGATCAGCATTCAGTCCTCCCTTATCCGTCACCTGATAACCTCCGTCGAATTGACGGTCACCTTTACGCCGTCTTCACTCAGACTCCTCACAAAGTTCTTAAGGAATCTGGTATCGCTGTAGGCATATGTAACTCCCATCTTGAGCAGTCCGTTATAACTGTAGATCGTCATAAAGATCTCCGAATGGGCGCAAAACGCGCTGAAGGATTCGATATACGGTTTCAGCCTCTCATCAACCGTAAACTTGCCCAGATTCGACATCACAAAGGATATCCTCTTGTTCTCCATCCGTGAGAAATATCTGACTACCGGCTGTTTAATAACAAGTGGTACCATTCGGATAAAAAAGTATCTTTCGATCTTTTCATACGCATCCATCTGATGCGCAATATTCTCCTGCTTCAGGTTTTCCTTCATCTGTTTCTCAAACGAATGGGCAATACCCTCAGGTGTCATATCCGATCCCGGATCAAACACTACGTTTATGCTGTTAAAGAAATTACGTGAGGTCTCAGATGAGAAAAACTGCCTCAGATTAACGGGAAGACTTACCGTGATAGGCATTTTTTTCATCAGGGCAGGCATATCCTTGTACATTGCCAGTACAAGAAGAGCACCGAGATAGCTCGTCAGTCCGACTCCCATGGCTTTGGCCCGGGATATGATCTCAGAGCTGTCCATCCCTATCTCAAGAAACTGCAGCTGGTCATAGGGAAGCTTACGTCCGGGATGGTGATACGCCTTTTTATTCTCCGTAACAGGAATCTGGGCGCCCTCAGAGCTCTGACCGTAATACTGGCTGAAAGCGTTCTGTGTCATATCTCCGTAGGAAGCGCCGCTCCCGAGCGAAAGATCTCCCATCTCCCCGGGATGGGCAAGCTTCATATACTCGCCCAGAATAACATACAGGAATTCCATAACACCCGTTCCGTCGCTCAGTGCATGGAACATATCGAGATTGATCCGGTTCTTAAAATATGTCACCGCAAAATGTAAAATACCGCCGTACTCCCTGCCGTACAAAAGGGGGCACGGACGATCATGCTCTTCGGAAACCCTGGGCAGGGCCTCCGTGGACTCTATATAATGCCAGAAAAAACCTCTTCTTATGCGTACTCTGAACTGCGGTCTGACATCCAGTGCGGATTCGACAGCCTGCTGAAGAAATTCCGGATTGACTCTCTCGGTCAATGTGCAGCTGACACGCATTGTCCTTGTGTCTCTCCTGTTGAGCGACGCCAGAAAGACCTTTGCTACGTTGTCTGTTTTATACCATGTATTTTCACTCAAGATCTTTTATAAACCCACTTCCCTGATGAAATCGGCGACATCATCCAGTGCCCTTGCCGCTCTCGGTGTAGGCAGGATCTGAAAAACATGCCAGCCTCCGCTGTATACACGTAATCTTGCTATACACCCGTTTTTGTGCAGTTTCTTATACAGATCCTCACTGTCCGCTCTCAATATCTCATTGCTCCCGACTTCTATAAGTGTCGGGGGCATTTCGGTCAGATCTGCAAACAACGGACTCAGGGAAGGATTTGTATAGTCAATATCCGCTCCCGCATAGGCATCTCTGGCCCCGCATACGTAATCATATGTAAGCATCGGATCCGTTTCTTTGTATTTTTCGTATGTCGAAGAGCTGGCGGTCATATCGGTCCAGGGACTCATCAGTATCATTCCCGCCGGCATCATCCTGCGCTGCGACTGAAGGATGAGCGTGAGCTCCAGAGCCATATTGCCGCCTGCAGAATCTCCCGCCACGATAATATCACGTGCTCCGTATCCAAGGTACATCAGATGATTCCAGACATCCACAGCATCCTCAATCGCTGCCGGATAGGGATTCTCCGGGGCAAGCCTGTACTCAAAGGTGCATACCTCCAGTCCTGTATGCATGGCGAGCTTACCGGCCAGTATCCCGGCATATCCGAGACCACCGGAGGTATATCCGCCGCCGTGGCAATACAGGATCACGGGATGTTCGCGGTGAACAAACTCGGGTCTGGCCCATTCGACAGGGATACTCTTGATCATATCCTTTTCATACGATACAGCAACCGCGGGTGTGACCAGACGTGAAAGTATCTCCTGGGATGAACGGTGCTTCGCAAGGGCCTCCGCATCCTGCATATCCGTAGCGGACATTGCCGAATGAAAGGTTTTCAGTGCCTTCATCATCGGTGCAAGCCGGATGTCGTTATCATCTTTTTCCTTTGGCAGGGTGATCTTTTTTTTCATATTCTTCTTTGTAACAGAAGCGGAACGTCAATGCGCGAGATCGCTTTAATTCACGTTTCCCTTCATAAAATCAAATATACTCAGCTGACCCGACTGCGGAAGATGATCTATGATCCCCAGCTCGGACAGCTTCTCAACATTGGTCTGTGAAGCCTTGGTACGGGCTCTGAATTCGTCCTTGGAAAGGAATTCACCCTGGGTTGCCGCATGTGCTATCGATTCCGCAAGTTCATCTCCGATGCCGTCGATACTGTTGATGGAAGGCATGATCCGCCCGTCATCGGTGATGGTAAATCTTCGCGAATCCGCTTTCATAATGTCTATCGGAGCGAATTCTATCCCTCTGGCATACATTTCCTCAGCCACACGGATCGCCCTGTACATATTCTTCTCTTTGGACTCCAGCTTCTCGTTCTTCGATTTGGCCCGCAGCTCCGACAGTGTCTTCTCAAGCGCGCCCCTGCCCATTCCCATTTTTTCATATGAAAAACCGCCGGTGGTGCCGGTTTCCTTGATTGAAAAATAAGTGGTATAGAAAGCCAGCGGATAGTAGATCTTGTAATATCCCATCCTCCATGCCATCAGCACATAAGCCGCTGCGTGAGCCTTCGGGAACATGTACTTGATCTGTTCGCAGGACCAGATATACCAGTCGGGGACATCATGGGCCTTCATATCCTCCTTCCAGGATTCCCATTTGGCCACCTTGCCCTTGGCAACCTGACCTTTACGCACCTTCTCCATAATATCAAATGACTTGCCAGGTTCCAACCCCTTTTGTATCAGGTAGATCATAATATCGTCACGACAGCATATGGCGGTCGATATCGTAGCCTTGCCGTCCCGGATCAGTGTCTGGGCGTTATCTCCCCAGACTCCCTCTCCATGTCCCAGTCCGGATATGCGTATCAGATCTGAAAGATGCTGTGGTTTGGCCTCAAGCACCATGTTGATACAGTTATCGGTACCGAATTCCGGGATCGCCAGACATCCGAGCCTGGTGCCACCAATGTCAGCGGGAGTTATCCCAAGAGCCTCCGTATTCTGGAAAAGTGACATGACCTTCTCGTCATCCAGCGGTACATCCAGCGGATCAAGTCCCGTCAGATCATACAATATACGTACCTGAGTCGGGTCGTCCTTGCCCAGGATATCCAGCTTGAGCAGGTTGTGGTCGATCGAATGGTAATCGAAATGAGTGGTTACGGATTCCGAATCCTCTTTGTTCGCCGGATGCTGTATCGGAGTAAACGTATATATCTCCTCCCCTACCGGCAATACAACGATCCCTCCAGGGTGCTGTCCGGTCGTGGTACGCGCGCCTTCACACCTGGCTGCGATCCTCTCTATCTCACATCTCCTTTTGATGATCTGTCTGTCACTGTAGTAATGACTGGCATAACCGTAGGCCGTCTTTCCCGCCAGAGTAGAGATCGTGCCCGCGCGGTAGGTCTGTCCGGCTCCAAAGATAACCTCGGTATAAGCATGAGCCTTGGACTGGTATTCACTTGAGAAATTAAGGTCTATATCGGGTTCCTTGTCACCGTTGAAGCCCAGAAAGGTTTCAAAGGGAATATCAAATCCGTCACGGTTCAGAGGCTTGCCGCAAACCGGACAGTTTTTGGGAGGCATATCGCATCCGGCCATTCCTCCGTACGCCCTGACTTCCTCGGAATCAAAGTCCACATAATGGCATTCCGGACAATAATAATGCGGAGCAAGCGAATTGACCTCGGATATTCCGGCCAGAAACGCCACGAAGGAAGAACCCACGGATCCCCTCGATCCCACCAGATATCCGTCCTCCACGGATTTCCATACCAGTTTCTGCGCTATGATATACATAACGGCAAAGCCGTTGCCTATGATGGAATCCAGTTCCTTTTCCATACGGTCCTCAACTACCCTGGGCAGATCGGGGCCGTATATCTCATGAGCTTTGTTCTCGCAGATCTCCCTCAGGGTCTTATCCGAATCCGGGATGACAGGCGGACATTTATCGGGACGTACCGGAGACATGGAATCGATCATATCGGCAATCATATTGGTATTGACAACTACCACTTCATATGCCTTTTTGTCCCCAAGATAAGAAAACTCCTGAAGCATCTCATCAGTAGTCCGCAGATAGAGCGGCGGTGAATCATCCGCGTCCTCAAAGCCATGTCCCGCAAGCACGATCTTGCGGTAGATATTATCCTCCGGATCCATAAAATGCACATCGCAGGTTGCGACAACTGGCTTGTTCCACTTTTCGCCCAGCTCAACTATAGCCCTGTTGATGTCCCTTATATCCTCTTCGGAATTGATATTGCGCCTCTTTGGAGATGCTATCATAAATCTGTTATTATCTACCGGCTGGATCTCAAGATAGTCATAGAACTCAACGATATTGGCTATTTTTTCCTCGGACTGTCTGTTTTCCAGAGCCTCAAACAGCTCGCCGGCCTCACAGGCGCTGCCTATTATCAGGCCTTCGCGGTATTCCTGAAGTTTGCTCTTGGGTATCCTGGGTACACGTGAGAAGTAATTCAGATGAGCAAAGCTCACAAGCTTGTACAGATTGACACGCCCGGTATTGTTCTTGGCCAGTATGATGCAGTGATACGGATGCAGACTCTTGATGATATCGGTTCCAGATTCCGCAAAATCATTTAATCCGGCAAAATCCTCAATACCCTTTGCCAGTATCTTCTTCATGAGATCGATATATATCCATGCAGTACATTCCGCATCATCCACTGCCCTGTGATGCGTGTCAAGGCGAACGTTCAGAAGCTTGGCCACGGCATCCAGAGTATATTTTTTATGTCCGGGAAGCACAACTCTTGCCATTCCCGCGGTATCCGCATAGGTATAGGGCAGTTCCTCATGAAGTATACGTTTCATGTTCTCCCGGATAAAGCTGACGTCAAACTTGACATTATGGCCGACCAGAACCGTATCCGGCCCCTCTATGAATTCAAGAAACTCCGGAAGGATATGCTCTATGGTCGGAGATCCCATCACCATATTGTCATTGATATGGGTGAGTGTCTCTATATCGAATGGGATCGGTATCTCGGGATTTACAAATGTCGAATACCTGTCTATCACTTCTCCGCCCCGTATCTTGACCGCTCCGATCTCTATGATACGGTCATTGACCGGCGAAAACCCGGTAGTTTCTATATCAAATACCACATATGTCTGATCGGCTATTTTTCTGTCCAGGTCCCCGGTCACAACCTTCTCCAGATCGTCTACCAGATACGCCTCACAGCCATATATTATCTTGAAGAAATCCTGAGGATCGGGATTGGGATCCCCCGCCGCCTTACGTTTTTCGGACTCCTTGCCCCACAATGCCTGCCATGTATGAAAAGCATCCGTGAAGCCGTGAACTACTCCGTGATCGGTTATGGCCAGTGCCTTCATTCCCCAGGAATACGCCCTCCTGACCAATTCCGCACAGGGCGTAACGGCATCAAGTTCGCTCATCTGTGTATGGCAGTGAAGCTCAACTCTCTTCACTTCTGCCGTATCCATTCTGGTAGCGCGAAAATCCGGAATAAGTCTGATACCGCTTACGGAAGAGATCGATATCTCATGATCGAAGCTGTCCATCAGCGCCTTGCCGGACAACTTGACAAATTTACCGTCCTGCAGCGAGCCCAGCAATTCCGGAAGAAGCTCGTCCTCAACAAATATCTTGACCTTGATCGAATCCTCAAAATCCGTTATCACGAACATGACGATAGTTCTGTCACCCTTGATCCCTCTGGTTTCAAGGGCGCTGACCTGACCGTGGATGATCACATCTCCTATCTCACCCTGTATGTCCGCTATAGACTGTGCATCCTCCGTCACGTCCTTGCGGTATATCACATTGGGATCGTCACTGAAAGTCAGGGTTTTGGCCTTTTTGACATTCCTGCCTCCGCGTACCTGTCTCTGCACTCCGGGCATATTCACGGTATCGGGATTTTCGCCTGCTGCCGCGGATCCCTCAGTCTCTCCCGGCAGGTTATCGGATCCCTGACCGGCGCCGGTACCTGGGGCAGCGACAGTATCACGCACCCAGCTTCCGGTCCAGCCCTTATTGGCCTCGGTATCCACCGGCTCGTTCATCGTAATGCTTATATGCACATCGAGTCCGCATCTGTCCGTAAAGATCTTCGTGAGAACAGCTTCCAGCTTCGCGGTCTTCTCTTTCTGTAAAATACCGTTTTCCAGCGTGATATGCATATCGTGGTCGCCGGAGCAGTCAACGCTGGCATTATTGAGCATATCATAGAGAACCCTGTCATTTTCCTTCATTTCCTCAAGGATCGAATCCTGATATACGTCATAAAGCTTGGGGATATTATATTGGGCAGAAAGGTTATATTTAAAATATAAATACACACGGACTCTGCCGTTGGAGGACAGTTTGCTCTCGATGGCGTTGCGGACCATGGTTGCCTGCCTGTACGTGAAAAGATGGTCACTGGTCATATATATGCGGACGATCTGACCGTTATCGGCACTGCCCAAACGAACAATCCGGGTCTGACCAAGCAGACCCGTAATAGATTGATCGACTTCTATTGTCGGAAATACATCAAAAAATAATTTCGGCTCCATATCCAATACCGTGGATCAGTTTCGATCCCAATTCATAAGTTCTTCCTTCAATGCATCGAGAAGCTCCTCTTCGGGAACCTTGCGGACGATCTCTCCGTGCTTAAAGAGCAAACCCTCGTGATCTCCGCCGGCTATGCCGATATCAGCCTCTCTGGCTTCTCCGGGACCGTTGACCGCACATCCCATAACGGCAACCGTGATATCCAGCGGTATATCGGAAACAAATGCTTCAACCTGCCCGGCAAGACCGATAAGATCGATCCTGGTACGTCCGCAGGTCGGACAGCTGACTACCTCAATGCCGCCTCCTCGCAGCCCGAGTGTTCTGAGGATAAGCTTAGCGGATCTGATCTCCTCGACGGGATCTCCGGTAAGTGAGACTCTGACGGTGTCCCCTATTCCCTGTGAAAGGATCATGCCGAGCCCGAGGGATGACTTGATATTGCCGCTCCATAGAGTACCGGCCTCCGTGATCCCGACATGCAGAGGATAATCCGTCTTCTCCGCCAGAAGCCTGTGTGTCTCCACACTCATCAACACATCCGAAGACTTGACGCTTATCACGATATTATCATAGTCCATATCCTCTATCATATGAACCTTGTCAAGCGCGCTCTCAACTATACCTGCCGCCGTAACGCCTCCGTCCCTTTCGACTATATGCTTTTCCAGTGACCCCGAATTGACTCCGACTCTGATGGGGATCCCACGCTCTTTTGCACATCTCACGACCTCGGAGAGCTTGTCCCTGCCGCCGATATTGCCGGGATTGATACGGATCTTGTCTGCACCGTTCTCCATGGCGGCAATGGCACATCTGTGATCAAAATGAATATCCGCCACCAGCGGGATATGAATCTGCTTCTTTATCTCACCCAGAGCCCTGGCCGCTTCGGCGGTGGGAACCGTACATCTGATTATCTCGCAGCCGGCCTTTTCAAGCCCGAGGATTTGTCTGACCGTCTCATCCACGTTCTCCGTAGGGGTATTGGTCATAGACTGTATAAGTACCGGATTCCCGCCTCCTATGACACGGTCGCCTATTTTTATGACTTTGGTATTATCTCTGTACATGGTTCTTCCTTATTTCGTTTGACAGTGATCTGATCCGGATCTTGCAGCTTCTGACATCATTATATCATATTATGATCACAATGATGTCAGGGTCAAAAGGTATTTTGCCACCGGCCTGATCTGCGGCTCTTCCGCAATCATTCATCACCTCCGATGCGTATAGTTCTGGTCAATACGCTTTCTCCATCATCCGGCACATATTCCAGCCTCAGGCATCCGCCATTACAGGTGTCAAGCACATTCTCATCGATACATATCCTGAGTTCCCCCTCCGGCTCGTAGGCTGTATTGTATCTTAGCAGCAGTTTGTTTCCGTCGTCATCAAGTATGGTGACCGGAAGTGTGGTTTCCGGTTCATCCTCATGAAGCTCCTCGGCATAAGATACTACCGGCATCAGCTCTCCTCCTATACCGTATCCGAAAACTATCCCCGCAACGAGGGTCGGGATCCACAATCCGGGATATCTGCGTCCGCTTAAGAATATACTTCTTCTGACCTTGATAAACTTTCTGTCCTGCAGAAGCTTAAACCCTGCAAGCATCCATGCTCCGGTCAAAACCATAACTCCCAGATTCATAAGAAGTCTGTCATTGCCGATCAGATATTTCACTGTCCTGCCCAGATATTGCATATCCGTCCCGCCGCGTCCCTGCAGCAGCCTGGCCGCGGTATTCAGCCTCTGCTCCATAAGGGTGAAGTCACCTGAGATGTACATTCTTTTCCAGATCCAGATAAAAGGCAATACACACATTATATACAAAGCGGTGAACAAAAATCTGCACACCGCATTCGTTGCATTCCTGCGGCTGAGTGCGCGCGATACGCTCTGTACGTCACTGTATCTGTCTTTTTCGTTCCTTCTGGTACATACCGACACTACATGTGATACTCCGTATGAGATCCCCGGGCAGACCGTACGTATCCTCTTCATAGTATAAGGGGGATGGTTCAGCATGATACCGCTCAAAAGGCTGTACATCACCGCTCCCCATGCATAGATATCACTGCCTGTGCCGGCATGCCTCTCTCCCGTTATCCCCCTCTGCTCCGGTGCTCCGTAACCGACGGTCCCTGCAAGTATCATATCCTCATCACCATAATCCATTACCAGCGCAGTTCCGAAATCCACAAGCTTGACATGCCCGTCAGGCATCATCATTATGTTGGACGGTTTAAGATCCTGATAAATGATATTAGGCTTATGATGATGAAGGTAATCCAGTATATCCAGCAGCTCCAGTCCGATCCTGACCGAGGTTCTCTCGGACAGAGAGCCGTTTAACGTGATATATTTTTCGAGATCGACACCCGGGATCCATTCCATGATCATAACAGTGACCTCTTCTCCCCTTATCACATCATAAAGCCTGGGCAGGCCGCGATGATCCAGGTTAATGAGTACATCCGCCTCCTTATCTCCGAGGGATCTGACTACCTTTATCGCCACCGGCCGGCTCATCCTGTTGTCGAAGCCTCTGTATACATCTCCAAACCCGCCGTTTCCGGCCAGCTCATCTATCCGGAAACGCTCACCTATCATCTGTTCTATCATCTCCTGTGTTATCTGATCGTTTATCATAGCTCACCTCCTGAAAATACATACCGCACTCCTGTTGTCACCGCCGCCTCTGCGTTCCGTTTCCGCGCCTATTTTGACCAGCCTCTTTTCGATCATCTCATCGGATATTTCGGAGTGTATCGCAAGCATTCCGGATATTTCCGTGTCTGTCAGTTTTTCCGTAAACCCATCACTTGCTACAAGTATCCCCTGTTTCTTTTTAAGTCTGCCGAAGCTGAATTCGGGCTTATAATACCCCATGCTTCCCACGCATCTGGTCAGCTGCCCCCTTTCGTTTCTGTGCAGTTGTGTTATATGCCTTACTCCCCTGTCTGTCAGAATCATAGCCGAGGAATCTCCCAGATGCGCACATACAAATCGCCCGTTCCAAATACAGATGAGCGTAAAAGTGCAGCCCCAGACGATATCCGATCCTGCTGCCCGTTTTTTTAATTCCGTGTGACAGTCATATACACATTTGGAAATACTCCTCCGGATCCTTGATGCAGAAGCCCCGGACATAAACACTCCGACACGATAAAACCATTTGACACACATTTCAGTCACATATCCGCTGACGATCTCTCCGTGCTCCAGAGTACCTATACCGTCACAGACTACGGCCAGAGCCGCGGTCCCCTTGTCGGTACTGACCTGTTCCAGC
This sequence comes from Lachnospiraceae bacterium, assembly GCA_017460885.1. Taxonomy (GTDB): domain Bacteria; phylum Bacillota; class Clostridia; order Lachnospirales; family Lachnospiraceae; genus XBB2008. The sequence continues at coordinate 54,059 of JAFUAB010000041.1, read as the reverse complement.
GCAAGAGAATCCTCATTGGAAGTGCGGCTGCCAATGCCCCAGTAAATCCCACTGAACATGCAGTACCTCCGATCACCGGCCATCTCCGTCCCGGGAATGCAAAGCAGTCCCGGCAGAAATCCGATATTAGCGCATAATCATACAATATTAAAAAAATGGCGAATAATGATCGAATCGATCATGAATTGATAAGAGTATAAATCAAAACGAAACTTTATGCAACGCCTTTTTGCAGTATAATGTCAGCAATACTTTTCTATGACTTCATTCAATGCCAGTTTATTTATAGGTTTGGTAATGAAATCCTGCATGCCCTCTTTCATCAGCTGCTCTCTTGTGCCGTCAATGGCGTTGGCAGTCAGCGCAACTATCGGAACCGTCGCGTTATATCCTCCAAGAGCACGGATCGCACGTGTAGTATCCACACCGTCCATTTCGGGCATCATGTGATCCATAAAGATCAGGTCATATTCCGTAGCTGCCACATTTTCAAGGCACTTACGTCCGCTGCCCACCAGATCCACGTCCATCCCGTAGGGCGCAAGCAGTCCCTTTGCAACCATAAGATTGACCTTGGAATCGTCAACAACCAGTACCTTTTTGCTGGGATGCTGTTTATAATCAAATCTGCGTTCTTCGGCAGCATACTCATAATCATCTCTTTTAAGCATCTCGCAGACACGGGAACCGATCGGCTCATATGCATCCACCTTCTGCAGGTATTCCAGGTGAAAAACGGTACCCTTGCCATATTCGCTTTCAACGGTCACACCGCCGCCCATTGCCTGAGAAAGGCGAAGCGCTATGGAAAGTCCGAGTCCCGTGCCCTGTGAACTGCGGTTCCTGCGGGTGTCCACCTGATTAAATGCCTCAAAGATACGTGCGATATCCGCTTCACGTATTCCGATGCCACTGTCCTCGACATCGACATACACCCTGTAATTATCGCCCTCGCGTATGCCGTGCATTGCAAGCCGGATGAATCCTCTTTCGGTAAATTTTACCGAATTGCCCAGCAGATTGATCAGTATCTGACGTACTCTCAGTTCATCACCGATGAGCACCTCCGGCATTTCCGGATCTATATCGACAATATATTCAAGGGAGGTATTACAGATCCTCATGCGTATGATGCTGCTTACAGCATTTACCATATCCGCAAGCTTATAGGGATTCTCGACAAGATCATATCTGCCTGCCTCGATCTTGGATATATCCAGAACATCATTGATGATCCCCAGCAGACTTTCTCCTGCTTCGCGGATATTCATAACCTGCTGCTGTTCATCTCCCCTGATCTCCGGATTCTGCAGCAGGATATCGCTCATACCGATTATCGCGTTCATCGGAGTGCGTATTTCATGACTCATATTGGCCAGGAATGCGCTCTTGGATCTGTTGGCCGCCTCCGCGATCCTTCGTCCCTCATCCATCATCCTGAGAGCGTTCTGGGTATCGGTCATATCCCTGATAAAGCATATTGTATACAGTGGTTCATGAAATTCATCAAATATCTCGGTAGTCACAAACTCACAGTAAAGTCTTCTGTCATTGGTTACAAAGATCTCCTCTCCGCCGATACCGGTAAGGATAAAATCCTCCGCCGGCAGCGAAACAAGATCGCTCCTGGTCAGTCCCAGGAGTTCGTTTCCGGTTTTGTTAAAATACCTGGCAGCCTCTCTGTTCCAAAGCTCTATCCTGCCCTTCCAGTCCATGACAAGTACCGGGACACCCACGTCCCTGAAAACATACTCGCTGACATTGCTCTCGGATATACCGAAGGCCTTGTACCTGAGAGATATACTGTACAGCATCAGCGCCGAAACAAAAGCCGTGATCGCACTTCCGGGCACGGCGGCGGTATGCAGTACGATAGGTATAAGCGTATCAAATATGTATCCCGCAAAAACAACGGGTGAAAACCACATGAACCTGCGGATTATCATGCTTTCTCTCTTGAGTTCGATGCGGACATACCAGTACCTGAGAATAAGGTAATAGTATCCGATCGCCGCGATGATGCACGCAAACTGCAGATATCTGGGCCAACCGGCATTTGTGGTATACCAGTAACCCCATCCGGTCATTTCGAAGCTGACTGTATCACCGCCTATCAGATTAAACCAGCTGATCGTAGCAGGAATCCCGTATATGACATAGAAGACGATGCGACCGCGTCGCGGATGACCTGCCAGATACCCTGTATACTCAAGTATCGACGGCATGTACATAAACACACCTGCCAGTGCGATAGCCCTGGCGACATATGCAAAGCTGCTGTTATAGCTTAATCCCATCCATGCATATCCCAGATCCCAGATAAAAACGCATACGAACACAAAGAACATCTTGCGTCCGCCCGAGGAATTCATATTTTCCCTGAAAAGATGAAGTCCCAGGATCATGGCCGTCATCCCCATCCCGAAAAGAATAAGGGACAACATAGCGGATATTACATAACTATTGACAAATTCCATATTATTACCCGGTTATCAGAACAATCTGGCAATATCGTGATACATGACCACAACCATCAGGATTATGATCCCTACGGTTCCCACCAGATGAACTATCGCTTCCTTTTCCGGAGGAACCCGGCGTCCGCTTACAAGCTCTATAAGTGCAAATATCAGTTTCCCGCCGTCAAAAGCAGGCAGCGGAAGCAGGTTGATGATGCCCACATTTATCGATAACAACAGAAGAAGGTTCATCATGGTCAGTATGATACTCTTTATCCCGTAGGGTTTCACCTCTTCATATGTATCATTTACCATACCGGCCATTCCTACCGGTCCCGAGAGGGCGTCTATCCCCACTTTACCGGTAAAGAGCATTCCGAGAGAGCGTATCGTATATCTCATCCAGTATTGAACCTCATAGGCGGCATACTGGAAGATCTGCAGAGGATTGCATTTAAGGATCTCACTGCCTCCGGTGAAACCTATATAATATCGCTGATCCTCCTCCGAGTATTTGGGGGTCAGGGTTACGGAATGCCGCTCTCCGTTTCGTTCAAATTCAATATTCATCGACTTATCGCCGGAATACATGGCAGAGATCATACTGACCTCCCTGTACAGATGGACATGCTCACCGTCGATCTTCCGGATGGTGTCTCCTGCCATCAGTCCCGCTTCCTCAGCCGCAGAGTCCTCCATTATCGAGCCTATCACGGGCAGATCCGCTCCCGTGAAGCCAACCAGTATCAGCCCCAGCAGGAAGGAAAGCAGAAAATTGAAAAAAGGCCCTGCAACGAGTGTCGCGGCTCTCTTAAGCGGCGGCAGATTCGGCAGGGAATGCTCATCAAGATCGGCCGCATCCTCCACGATCCCCTCCGCTCCGTCAAAAATACATGCTCCGCCCAAAGGAAGCAGTCTGACACAGAAAAGCGTGTCACCCTTATAGTAGGAAAAAAGCTTCGGTCCGAATCCCACCGTGAACTCGTTAACCCTGGCACCGCACATGGTTCCCACGATATAGTGTCCGAATTCGTGACTTGTGATCAGAATTCCTATGATTATTATGAAAAAAATAACAGTTACTATCACTTATCCTACCGTTCCCTTCGTTATCGTCAACCGCATCATACGGCCGTACGTCCGGCAATCTCAGCTTCCACCGCCAGGATATCGTCCACACCAGGGTCATCCATAACCGTATGTCTGCTCATGCACTCCCCTATAAAATCGGGGATCTCCGCGAATCCGATCCTGCCGTCCGTAAACAATCTGACGGCGACCTCGTTAGCAGCATTAAATACCGTCGGCAGACTCCCTCCCCTGCGTGCAGCCTCATAAGCCAGCTTAAGTCCGGGAAAAACATCGGTATCAGGCTTTTCAAAGGTCAGCTCGTGAAGCTTGAAAAGATCAACCCTGCCTGCATCCATAGGTCTTCTGTCAGGGTAATACAATGCATACTGGATGGGAAGCTTCATATCCGGAACTCCAAGTTGGGCGATCATAGCACCGTCCGCATACTGAACCGCCGAATGAACTATTGACTGAGGATGGATCACTACCTCTATCTGATCAAGGTCAACATCAAAAAGCCATCTGGCCTCCATAACCTCGAGTCCTTTGTTGCACAATGACGCGGAATCGATCGTAACCTTTCTGCCCATTGTCCAGTTGGGGTGATGCAGTGTATCCTCCAGCGATACATTTCTGATCTCCTCCGCGGTCCTGCCTCTGAATGGTCCTCCCGAAGCCGTGAGCAGAATCTTTTCCAGCCGTTTACGCGGCTGTCCCTGCAGGGACTGGAAGATCGCACTGTGCTCGGAATCGACGGGCAGAATACTGACTCCGCGCTTAGCCGCCAATGGCATGATAATATGTCCGGCACATACAAGCGTCTCCTTATTGGCCAGAGCGATATCCTTGCCTGCTTCGATGGCTGCTATCGTAGGACGGATGCCTATCATCCCCACGATACCCGTAACCAGTATTTCCGACTCCGGCTCCACAGATACCTCTATCAGACCGTCCATTCCCGACAATACACGGACATCCGTATCGATGAGTCTGGTCCTGAGCGTCTTTGCATCCTCTTCATCCAGACACGAACACAGCACAGGCTTAAACTCCCTGACCTGTGCCTCCAGCAGATCTATGTTCCTCCCCGCCGCGAGTGCGGTAACTCTTATATCCTTTTCTTTTCTGACGATCTCCAGGGTCTGCGTCCCGATCGACCCCGTCGAACCTATTATCGCTATATTTCTCATATTTTTTTATATCAGCATATCCATTTATAATAACCATATACACAAAATATACACCAGCGGTGCGACAAACACAAAAGAGTCAAATCTGTCCATGACGCCCCCATGCCCCGGTATGATATGTCCGTAATCCTTGATCCCGTGATCTCTCTTGATCGCGGAAGCCGCAAGATCACCTACCATCGATATAAGCGCTCCGAGAATACTCATGATCACAAATATGATAACCACCCGTCCGGTGGAAGCTTCCAGCCGGGGCGCGACCGCGATAGCGGCATAGATACCCCCGATAAGGGCAGAACCAGCAACTCCTCCGACCGCACCCTCTATGCTCTTTTTGGGACTGAGCTTAGGACTCATCTTGTGCCGTCCTATCTTTATACCCACCAGATATGCACAGATATCACATATCCACGAGCAGATCAGTACATACCACACGATCCAGACGCCCACGTCCAGACTTCTTATCATATACAGAAAGGAAAGCATTACTGCCGGATATATGACCGAGAACACCGAACCCACGGTCTGGGACGCTTTGTACCCTGGAAATGTAAAAACATATACACCCATATGTACCAACAGGGAAATCACAAGGATCACGACTCCGAGTCCCAGGGTAAATCCATCGCTTATCACTCCGCGCGCTATCAGTTCCAGTGCCAGATACCATGCCGTTACGGAAAGATATCCCACCCACATCAATTGGGAATTCCCGTGATCCGACCCGTTTACACCCAAAGCGGAAGCCATCTCATGGTAGCCGATAAGCGCCAGGGCGAGAAGAACTGCAAGCAGCAGCTCCCTTCCGATTATCAAAACGGCTATCATTATAGCGCCGCCTATTATCGTTGTCAGGGTTCTCTGTTGAAAATTAGTCATTGTTTTACTCCGCCGAACCGTCTGTCACGGTTACCGTATGCCTCTACAGCCCTTCTTAATTCTTCGGCTCCGAAATCCGGCCATGCCACATCCGTAAAGTACAGTTCCGTATAAGCCAGCTGCCAGAGCAGGAAATTCGAGATCCTCTGCTCTCCGCAGGTACGGATCATCAGATCCGGATCGGGTATATCCGGCGCATCCAGATAAGAAGATATCGTCTCGGAAGTAATATCCTCTTCCGATAAGGCTCCGTTTCTGACATCACCGGCAAGTCGTTTGACTGCTCTGGTCAATTCATCTCTCCCGCCGTAATTGATCGCAAGCGTGAGAGTCACCCGGTTGTAGGAAGCGGTATGTGCCTCCACCTTTGACATAGCTTCCTGTATATCCTTATCAAGTCGTGTCCTGTCTCCGATTATACGAATACGCATGTTATTTTCGTCCGCATCCCTGGTACAGGTCTTCAGATATCCTCTGAAAAGCTTCATCAGAGCTCCGACTTCCTCCTCGGCTCTGCTCCAGTTCTCGGTTGAAAATGCATAGACCGTAACATATTTAATGCCAAGCTCTCCGGCAGCCCTGGTAACATCCGCCACTCTTTTGGCACCCTCCGTGTGACCGTAGGTGCGAGGCATTCCCCTGGCCTTTGCCCAGCGTCCGTTTCCGTCCATTATGATCGCTACATGTTCAGGTACTTTATCCATTTTTTATGATTTCCCAAATATCAAAAGGGGACAAAAGCTGTCCCCTTTGCCGATACCCTTTTGCTCTTTGTCTAAACCGTCATTATCTCAGTCGACTTCTCTTCACAGAGCTTGTCGATCCTGGTAATGAACTTATCCGTAAGCTTCTGAAGCTCATCCTCCAGATCCTTGATCTCATCCTCGGAGATATCATCCGATTTGGATAGCTTTTTGAAAGCATCATTGCCGTCACGTCTGATATTACGGACTGCAACCTTGGCTTCCTCGGCTTTTTTCTTAACATCCTTGACCAGATCCTTACGACGCTCCTCGGTCAGTTCAGGGAACACAAGTCTTATGACTGCACCGTCGTTGTTGGGAGTGATACCGACATCCGAAGCCATGATAGCCTTCTCTATTTCCTTGATCATGGTCTTTTCCCACGGAGCGATCTGGATCATCCTGGGCTCGGGAACCGTGATATTGCCCACAGACTGCAAAGGCGTGGGAGTTCCGTAATAATCCACCTTGATCTTATCCAGTACATGCGGATTGGCGCGTCCCGCCCTGATCGACATATAATCTCCGGAGAGATGCTCCAGAGTCTTATCCATCTTTTCGTTATATGCTGTCAGCTTATCGTTCATATATACCCCCTTAATCAACTGTGATCTTTGTTCCGTTGAACGGATCCGTAACTGAATTAACTATACTGTCCGGTTCATTTAATGAAAATACCCTCATGGGCATATGATTGTCTCTTGCCAGTATCGACGCAGTCATATCAACGACCTGGAGATTCTTTGCGATAACATCATCTATCGATATCTCATCATATCTCTTAGCTGAGGGATCTACCTTGGGATCGGCACTGTATACTCCGTCAATGGCCTTTGCCAGCAGTATCACATCTGCCTCCACCTCCACGGCCCTGAGTACTACTCCCGTATCTGTCGAGAAATACGGATGTCCGGTCCCCCCGGCGAAGAATACGACCATACCCTTTTCAAAATACTTATTGGCTCTGTCTTTGGAAAACAGCTTGGTAAACGAGCCGATCTCAAAGGGGGTCAGGATATTCGTCATCATGCCTTCGCTTCTGAATATCTCCGATACATAGATACAGTTCATGACCGTGGCGAGCATCCCGATCTGGTCAGCCTTGGTACGATCTATATGTTCGCTGGTCCTGCCCCTCCAGAAATTACCGCCTCCGATGACTATTCCCACCTGAGTCCCGGAGTCGATAAGCTTTTTAACCTGAAGCGCCACCATACGTACCGTATCTTCATCAAAGCCGGTCCTTTTGTCGCCGGCAAGTGCTTCTCCGCTGAGCTTGAGCAATATTCTTTTCATCTGCACCTCTCTGATGGGTTAAAATGACTTCTTAAGTTCCTCAAAGAACGATGTGGGATTAACGTCGGCATATGCCTGCGAACACATACCCTCGATAACCGCACCGTTGTTTATCTGTACATATTTGGACTTGATATTACCCATAACTATGGCAGTTCCGTCCAGAATGACCGGTCCTCTGACATCGATATCACCCTTGACAGCACCCGCGATCACGGCACTGGTTCCCGAGATATTGCCGATTATAACGGTGCTCTGACCTATCTTGACGGCTCCGTCACTGTTCACATTGCCGTTGATCTGTGCTCCCTCGGCATAGATCTCGGCTGCCTTCGAATCACCTCTGATAGCTCCGGTAATATTGAGTTTACCGAGAGCGTTTACATTTCCGATGATCGCACCGACCAGATCAAGCGAGCCCTGAGTGGTGACATCACCGTTAATTGACATGCCCTGAGTGATGACAGCAGTTTCATCCAGCACCTGCTGCGGATTGCGGGGAGTATTGTCATGATTCAGATACTCCCGGACCGCCTCTGCCTGTGAAGTGGGTGGATCCGGCATAACTGCGGGCTCAGGTATCACAACCGGCTCAGGAACAGATTCGGCAACCGGTTCCGGCTCCGGAATCTCTGCATGCGAATTATCGATACTTTCCGGATAATCTGTACTTTCAGCAGCCGCGGCCTCGCCCATGGCAACACTGCTGTCCATCTGATCGAGCATCGCACTCAGATCCACATCCGTCATTGAATCCGCAGATGAACCCTCAACCTGCATTTCTTCTTCCGGCATCATTTCGTTCACTGCCTGTGAAAGATCATCCTTCAAGTCTGAAAAAAATCCCATTTGAATATTCCTTTCCTTATTAAAATATCATAGGCTTGTAATGCATCCCTGCATAAAATAACGCCTTTAATCTCTCTTTACGCGGGAGGATCCGGATCGCTCAGCCGCCCCTGATCAGCTACCGGCTTTACGGTGCTGTATCGGATAGGTGTCGTCATCTATCGGCAAAAGTTCCGTATTATCCATTCCCTGTATGGCTTCGATCACTCTCGGCAGTGCTTCCACGGTTGTATGCTTACCCGATGCATCATGCATGAGTATGATGGCTTCGTTCACGTCCTCAAGCTTTGAAATACAATTGTTATATATCGTATCCGCGCTCAAAACATAACCCGACGCATCCCCGGATACTATATTCCAGTCAAAGTACATTATATCCCTGTCGGTCAGGTAATCTATCAATACCTTCATATCCACTTTGGACGCGGTATTGGAGCTGCCTCCCGGAAACCGGTAATACCTGGACCACACTCCGGTCACGTCATACAGGTATTCCTGAAGCTTATCCAGATCCTCGGCAAAAGCCTCTTTGGATGCATAGATCTGGGAGTACCTGTGACTGTACGAATGCATACCGAGCGTATGTCCCTCGTCTACGATCCGTTTATACGCCTCCTGCGAAGCCTCGTCATCCTTACCTGTCACAAAAAAAGTGGCGTGTACCCCGTATTCAGCCAGTACATCCAAAATCTCTCCGGTATAAATGCTGGGCCCGTCGTCAAAGGTAAGATATACCCTGCGTACATTCGTCCCGGATCCATCCGCATCAACCGGTGTATCCGCCTGATATACCTCCCCGCTGTATTCGCGGGCGGATTCGGTCACCTCCGAAACACTGTAAACGTCCTGTTCCTCCTCGATATACGCAATATCGTCACGCAGGCTCTCCATGGTGGAGAGCAGTTCTTCATATCTTGTGTTCAGCTCTCTGTACTCCTTACGGCTATGTACATACAGCGATATGAAGACGACGGAACAGATAAGGGGAATAAGTATGGCCAACAGAATAGTAACAACTATTATTTTTTTGAGCCTCTGTACCCTTCTGCGTCTGTATGCAGCATACGACGCATCATTTATATCATACATAATTCGTTCTCAGTTATCAAGAAAAGAATCTCTCCCAGATATCATATCATATTATCCTGACAGTGATATTTGTTTTTTTACTCCTGCCGGCCATATCGGTGATCGTCAGCTTCAGCTTGACACTGCCCGCTCTTTTCCCTCGCACACATAATATTTCGTTTCCCGCAAAAGCGAAACCCTCGGGATCGGCGGAATAATCCAGTCCGGAAATATATATCTTTCTCGCCTTTCCCGACAAAACAGCCTCCAGTTCATCGATGCGAACGGATGCCGCACCGACCTCACCCTTACCGGAGGCGGAAACCGTTATCCGGTATTTACCGGGATCTGATACAGAACCTGTACAGACCGGTCTGAAAGCATCCAGGCAGTCGGTCACACTCCCGTTTGAATATATCACTGCTTTTGTCCTGTCGAGCTTAATTGATGAAACCGGATCGTATACCATTACCCTGTATGTAGCATAAACCGAGGGGTCAGCAGTACTACGGGCGGTTATGACCGCCGTTCCCGTTTTTAATGTCATGATCTTACCCGCAGATGGAAAAAATAATACCGACGGATCATCCGAGCTCCAGCTCACGTTCTGTGTCCTGTATTTCCGCCCGGAGGATGAGTATACGGCAGCTTTGAGCACAGCGGACTTTCCCGTCGGGATCAGTCCGTCGATATCTTTTGTTATTTCTTTGTCATAGCTCCGCACAGGGCTGGAGATACCACTGCCTCCGCATATATCGATCCTTTCCGGTGGTGGTGAAACTGTCACCTTACAGGATGCCTTTTTGATCACATTTCCGTCAGAAGCGGTTACAGTCAGAGTTGAAGATCCCTGCTTAACACCCCTTATCATACAGATGCCGGCAGCCGGATCGTAATCAAATAAAATATTATCGTTGTCCGCGCTGATGCTTATACCATCATTCGCCGGCATCGGTACCGCAGAAATGCTCAGCTTCGCGGAATGATTCTCATCCACGGTCAGGCTCCTGGCAGAGATCGTCAGTCTGTTAAGTACAATATCCCTTACGAAGACCCTGCATGTAAGTACCTTTGCCTTTGCCGCACCATAAGGAGTGAAAGCTGCAAGAACCGGAATTCCTGCTGATGTGGCTTTTAACCCGCTGACCCTGCCTGTTTCCGGATCAAGGTAAACATACGCGGCATCCTGTGGATTCTTTAATGACCAGGTGATCTCATCGGCCAGATCCCTGCCGGGTTCACTGCCCGTTGCAGCCGTGGCTCCCGTAACGGCAGGCGTGATATTGACGCCGAGCTGATAATCCGCATCCGGATCAACCGGCAGCGTGACCGTAGCGACATTTAACGATGCCTTTTTGACCGGAACATAGATATCGACAGTATATGCCTCCGAACGGGATCCGGTTGCGGGATTATATGCGTAAACATTTACCCGGCCTTCGCTTATGCCGCGCAAAACTCCCTTTGCTGTTATCGCTGCCTGCCCGTTTCCGTCGGCGCTTTCGACACTCCAGTTTACTGAAGCATTAGCCGGCTTCAAACCGCCATATACTGCTTTCATGGTAATCGTCTTTTCTACCGCAACGCTTCCGGCTGACGAACTGACGATCATCGGAGTTTCTTCATCTTCGGGAGATCCGGTCACAGTTATCCTGCATACAGCCTTTTTACTGCCGGCTCTGGCAGTAAGCGTGACCGTGCCCTCAGCCTTTGGGGTAACGATCAGCGTATCACCGTTTTCTTCATATCCGATAATGCCGGCCCTGTCCGTACTCCAGACAACAGGCGGATCTGCAGTCACCGGCAGCAGCTGTGCCCGTATCATTACAGTCTCTCCGATGCAGGCAAAGCATGCGGCTGTATCCAGAACAACGGCAGACACGGCAGTATCTACTGTAATATCGTCTGTTTCCTCCACCCATTTGGCATAAAGGGTATGCGGCCCGTCGCGATAGACAATACTTCGCGAGCCTGCCATCTCATTATCCTCAGTATACCATCCGGCAAAGCAATATCCGCCACGTACCGGAACAGGAAGGACACCGTAAGTGCTGCCATTATATACGATAACGGTTTTCTTAGCGGAGTCTCCGAAATAACCTCCGACAGGATCAAGGGTAACCGGTATTCCCCAGCGGGCATACAGAACAATATCATCCGTTATCAGAGAATCGAAATCATATTTCCTGCCAAATCCGGTATCCGTATACCACCCGCCGAAGATATGACCTTCTGATACAGGTTCTTCCGGTTCTTCGGCTCGGTCTGAATACTCGACTGTCTGTGAAGCAACTTCACTGCCGCCCCGGCTGTCAAACTCCACCAGATACCTGTTGATCTCCCATATGGCATAAAGTGTATGATCCGACTTTGCCGATACGACCGTATCCGAAACAATTACCTCACCGCTGCCGTCGGGACTCGTATTCCAGTTTACAAATGTGTATCCCTTTCTCTCGGGAACAGGCAGTTCACCGTATATACCTCCCGTTTGAACATTGATACCGTGCCCCTCAAAAGACACCTCTCCGTCATCCGCATTCGTATCAAAGGAAACTCCCACTCCGTTATTTGTAAACGCTTTTATCCTGAAATTACCGTATTTGGCATATATCCCCGACCAGTCCTGCCATTTCCCGCCGTCATATACAAAGCTCTGTCCGGGCTTTTTATCCACAGTAATGTCATACCAGCTCGAGGAAGTTTTACCCTCGCTTGTAATTCCCTTTGATGTACCCGACAGAGTCACGATCACCGAAAAAAGTTCTCCCTCAGAGAGGCTTATGCTTTCTGTGGGTATCGTATAATAGCCTGCATAGGAGGTAAGACCCTCTGTAGTATATCGTAGTGTTCCGCTTTCCGGATCGTCAGGATCCTCGAGTCCAAGATATATGTCGATCCGGTATGCCGCATCAGCGCCCATCGTGGCAAACGACACTGCCTCAATGCTTTCGCTGTTCCGGCTGTTTCCGTGGGCTTCAAAAACATTTGCTGCTTTGGAAAACCCGGTTGATGTCGAATACATCCCGCCATCATACTGGTAATTATGGTCATAGTTATCCGCAGTATCAAACTCCATCGCAAATACCTTTGCCTTGCTGCTGCTCGAGCCACGGAAAGCAGAATCATAATACGACATCCAGAAATAACCGCTGTAATCATCGTCTTTGCCGTTCCTGCCGCCCCAGCTGTTCCTGATGAGCCACGCCCCGTCGCCAGCCGGTGTATATTTGAAATGCTCTTTGGGAAAATCATCATTCCAGCCCACTATGGTCGCAGCATGATCGTTTGAGGATGAACCATTATAGTAGAAGCTGTTGTACGTACTGTTATAATATGAAGTATATGCGGCGGAACGCATGGCGATACTCGCAGCGCCGTACTCCATGACCATGTTTTTGATGACATCCAGATTATCACGATCGTATTCGGCGATGTAATATCCGGTCAGATGGGCGGTATCCGCACCATAGGCATATTGTTCATCCGGTGAAATTCCGCTGTTCAGTTCCGCGCCGGACAGCCCGCCGTAAGATATCTCACTTCTGCCATCAACGTCGTCAGCGTCGGCAGCTCCGATCCATCCTGCCAGAACATTTGTTGAAAACAGCAGATTCCCTCCGACCTGAAGCGGACCTTTGGAACCTATGGAACGGTTATCGTCATCCTCCGTTCCGCCCAGCGGATCGGTAACAAAATTATATGTAAAGTATGACAACTGAAGCTCTGAAAGATTGATATCCGGCCGAGCCTTTCCGTTATTAAGCAGATTGATCTCCGCAAGAGCGATGGAAGAATATGCCCAGCAGTTATTGTACGGGGTCTGATCTCTGAGATCCGGAAGAAGAGGAGTAGTATAGGAAGAAGGCAGCCCATAGGTATCTTCTATTATTTCAATATCTTCGGAATCGGGATCAACGGAGTCAGAATCCCCAGAAGCATCCCGGCTTACCCCGGACGTCTGTTCTATATCAAATTCTATCTCCCTGTACCCTGTATAAAGAGAATCCTCTGCACCGGGATCCGAAGCTGAATCGGTGCTCTCTGCACCGTCTTCCCCGATTACTTCTGCTTCATTTACGGAATACTCGGCTCCGAGAGAATCGACAGGCGAGGAAACTGCCATAACGGCAGCCAGTGATAAAGCTGATATTCTGCTAAGTATCCTGTTTCTTTTCATTACTTCTCTCCTCAGGTTGGCGAAAGGCAATCGTCCTTTGGACGATCTGCACCGTGCGAGAACGCTTTGATCAGCGTTTCCCCTGAACCTGCTCCGAAATGCGCAAATACTTTCCGAACCTTTATTTTATCATAATATTCGAACCGATGTCATCTGCATAAATCAAAAGCTGACAGTGGACTATTCCGCTGCCAGCTTTTGATCAACCCTTCCTTTTTGTGGGAACAGCGGCATCCGTTTTTTCCGCTGAATCCCCGGCTCCTAAAGTAGTCTCACCATCCAGGACGCCATTGACGCCATTACCATGCGTCTGCATTCACGAAACAATTGTTTCATCTCCTCCAAGTCTCCTTCCGATTTCCTTTTTCCCCTTATCATCCTTTTCCCCAAAAGGATGGGTGATCTCCGTTTTCCTCTTCACGAGGTTCTTATTTTCCCTTGTACTATATAATTCGGAACCGGTTTCAAAAAAAAAGGGGTGTTATAATAAATAACACCCACTTTTTATTCATTATGCTGTTATAGTATTATGTAAACTCAGCTTTGCTTGCGTCCCTTGGAACCCCCGATCGAAGCATTGTTCAATATATTGGTATCAAAGGTAAAGGTGAGCGCTCCCTCATTTCTCGCTCTGGCACGGGCAAGCTCGATCATATCGGTCAGAAGCTGTTTATAAGGCTTGCCGAGCGGTTCCCACAGATAGAAAGCGAGCGAACCCGGGATCGTGTTGATCTCATTAAAATACAGCCGGTCATTATCCGTATCGATCATAAAATCCATACGGGCCACACCGTTGCATCTGAGCGCCTTAAAAGCTCTGACGGCAAGGTCCCTGATCCGGGTACGCATCTCATCGGGAATATCGGCAGGGATCCTGCGGGATACACTTGCCATCCCGCTGGATTTGCCGCCCTTGCTTCCCGAAACATATTTGTCCTTATAACTCAGTATATCCTCGGTATGCATCGGTTCCTCACATTCCGAGGCCTCGGCATGGTTCTCGTCCCCGAGCACCGAACAGTTGATCTCACGCAGATTCGCTATAGCTCTCTCCGCTAGTATTACCGAGGCATATCTGTATGCATCGTCTATTGAAGAGGTCAGTTCGTTCCGGTCGTGAGCAACGCTGATCCCCACGCTGGAGCCAAGATTGACCGGTTTGATTATCACGGGATATCCGTATGTTTCCTCTATTCTCCCGATCAGCCCGTCCATCTCCTCATAATCCGACAGTGTATAGACCGTAGCTTCAAGCACCGGGATATCATTGTCCCTAAGAACCGTTTTCTGGACATATTTATCCATGCCGATGGCCGATGCGCATACATCACATCCCACAAACGGAACTCCGATAGTCTTTAGAAAGCCCTGCAGTGCGCCGTCCTCGACATTAGTGCCGTGTACCACCGGAAAAGCCAGATCAACCGGAACAAAGATCCCTTTTCCAAGCTTCGGTGCCGGGTACTGTTTAAGCACAGTTCCGTTACCATCATTTACCCAGATCACCTGATGCGAACCTTTGAGCAATCCGGGGATATTGCGGTAGCTCTCTATCTTACCGACATCATCTCCGACAAAAAAAAGTCCGTCCTTGGTCATATACACCGGTGTCACATCATATTTATCTCTGTCTATATTGTTATAAGCCTGAAGTCCCGAGATGACGGATACCTCATGTTCAACGCTCCTGCCTCCAAACAGCAATGCAATCCTGGTTTTCATTGAAAAATCTCCTGATCTGTATAATTGTCGGTCAAATGACCGTTTTATGGCCGGATGACGGCTTACTGAGGCCATAGCGCCGACTTATCATCCTTAATCAGTTTAACAAAAAACAGGGTGGTACACCACCCTCTTTTTGATGTATCGATCCTGAAATGCCGGTTCCTACCAAATGGGTTACAGGAAACTTAAAACCCTGTACCATCTTCGTCCGCTTATATATATCCGCCGGAACAGCTTCACCATCTTTCATAATGACCACAGGATTATATATGTTGTGCTTCTTCTTCGTATTTTGGAAAAGCCAGGCATCCTCGAATTCTGTACAGAGGTTTATATTCTTCTCAAAAAATCGCGCGGAATCGGTGAAGGATATACCACAGGAATCGTTACAGGCAGCCCAGACGGTTTAAAAGACAAAAAAACCGGCACGAGGAACACACACGCTCCCCACGCCGGGTTATATGCATTATGCCCCTTTTTGTGGTCTTACTTGCCATATCATACCCAGCCTGTCCAGAAGTTCTATTTGCTTCTCGTTCAGCTTATGCTTTTCATTGCGGTTCCGCTTGGCCCACTTCCCAAGCCTGTCCCCATCCGGTGTGATATACGATCCGGCTAAGGTGAATCTAATCGGAACATAACGGCAATTCCCGTGATCAGCATCGCGCTGTACACGGCAAGCAGAACCGACGCCGATGCCCTCCTGGCTCTCCTATCCGTCAACATGATCATAGTCATATGCATTGTCATCACCCGGTCTTTCCCGGCGGTTTGACCGCCCCCGGTCTTTGACCCAACGCCAGCACCAGCAATCAAACGGCGTCTCCTTGTATTTTTTTCCGACCTGCCGTTCTTGCACTTCATCTTCCCTGTGTCCATGTCCGCTCCCCAGAAGCGGCAGTTCCCGCAGTGCTGGTCATCGACATAGGTCTCATCCGAGCCATCACTCGTGTAGAAAATCGGTCTCATGCCTCTGCCCCCTTCCTATCTCACGGACGCCTCCGCCTGAACCAAAACCCAGGCCTATATGTCTCCTTTGTCTGCCATCGCGCCTGAAGGAATCAAGGGAGAGCCTTTCAGCCCTCCCCTGCCTGCTGCTTTTCTTCCTGTTTTCCTTCCACTCCCGCATCACATGGCTTATCGCAATGTCAGCGGTCGGGTCCGCATATGCCCTCATATGTTTACCTCCATGAAAAGACTTCAATCGTTGAAAACCTAAGACACTATGAATAGGACATCTGGTTGTCATTGACCACAACTTGTCCTGCCTGTAATAGTTATTTTGGAAATACTTCAATATTCAGACCTGCGACAGAAAGTGGTCAGGAGCCGGAAAATAGTAGTCATGATGCTGTAACGATAGAAAATGAAATGTTAATATGTTCGTGTCTTCCACAGGTTTATGTGATAAGGCGCACAAGAACTTATGTTTGATATCGCAGGCAAGAAAATAAGCAGACATACGCCGGAATATGGCTTATGCCTGCTTATTTTGAAAAGCTTATAAAATTTTATCTTGAACCGGCTCTTGTCTCCCACATTGCAAATACGGATCTTCAGCTATGGCTCTGACCATTTCAGATTGTGATCTCGGTACCAGTCCTCTGCCCTTGATCGATACCAGTTGTGGGATATGTTGGATTCGGCTGTCAGCGCTCCTTATGCCTCATTCGCAGGAATCGTGCCATTTCCCACAGTTATAGAAAAAGCCTCTCGTCTCGGATTTGGACTCATAAAGAACCATCCGTTCATAGACGGAAATAAACGTATCGGAACTCATGCGCTCATCCTCATGCTGAGAATTAATGGTGTCACCATCGATTACGATGATCAGGACCTTATCGATACGATATTGAAAGTATGGTGGCCATTCGTCCTGCCTCCTCTTGAAAGCTACATTTTTTTGCAACCATATACGGTTGCATTATCCTTTGTATTGTGCTATACTCTCCATGTGGAGGATGCTATGCAATGGGCAAAAAAGAAAAACTCATAGCGAGGCTCAAAAGCCTGCCAAAAAACTTCACATTTGACGAAGCCGATTCCCTGCTTGGATACCTCGGCTATTCCAAGGGCAATAAGGGAAAAACAAGCGGATCAAGGGTTGAATTCCGCAATATTGACTTGGGAGCAAAGCTGATAATGCACAAGCCTCATCCCGACAACACTCTCAAACCCTATCAGACAAAGCAGCTTAAAAAGCATCTTGAACAGGAGGGATTGATATGAATAATTTACTGAAGTACAAAAAGTACATAGGCAGCGTTGAGTACTCCGAGGAAGACAACCTCCTATATGGGTCGGTCCTCGGAATCCACTCACTTATCTCCTATGAGGGCACCACCATCAAGGAACTGATTGAGGATTTTCATGGAGCCGTGGACGATTACCTTCTCATGTGCGAAGAAGATGGAACAGCACCTGAGATTGCCTACAAGGGAAGTCTCAGCGTCCGACTTGGCGAGAAACTGCACGAAGAGACAGCGGTTTACTCATTCGCCAACCATCAAAGCATAAACTCATACATCGTAGATGCCGTGCGTGAAAGAAACGAAAAACAAAAAACTCTTGCATTCTGACCGGTTCCCGGCAAATCACCGCACACCCCCCACCCAAGCCTGAGCGCCTGAGTGGTGTTTCTTTTTGTGCAGTCCGTACCCGATAATTGCGGTCAGAGTAGGTCGATCGCGCTGAGTTGCCATCCTCACGTTGTCCCTTTCGGCGTACTTATAAAATTTTATCTTGAACCGGCTCTTGTCTCCCACATTGCAAATACGGATCTTCAGCTATGGCTCTGGCCATTCCAGATTGTGATCTTTGCACCAGTCCTCTACCCTTGATCGGTAGCAGTTGTGGGTATATCCTAAACCCCCGTAACTGTAGCCGTAATCAGCAGTTTTCCTCCATGAAAATCATTCAATGATATGTATTTAACCCCTAAATCTTACCCCTAAATTATCTTGACTCCTTGCCTTATCTATGCGATAATGGCATTGGAGGTGATCACAATGAAATTTGATACAAATGCAATGATGTCCGTGTCAGAGGCGAACCAGAACTTCTCTAAAGCCTGTCGCTTGGCAGACCAGAACGGCTCAACACTCATACTCAAAAATAATGCTCCAAAGTACATCCTTGTGGAGTTTTCAATGTATGAAAAGTCCCATACGGTTTCGGATGATGAGCTTTTTGCAGCTTCTGCGGAACTTATGGAGCGAAACCATCATGTTTATGAGGAGCTTGCTAAATGAAAGAAATATCAAAAGAACAGATCATCAAGCTCCATACCCAACTCGTGGAGGAGACCGGAGGTTCTGTGGACATCCGTGATGAGGGTATGCTGGATTCGGCTGTCAGCGCTCCCTATGCCTCATTCGCAGGAATCGAGCCATTCCCCACAGTTATAGAAAAAGCCTCTCGTCTCGGATTTGGACTCATAAAGAACCATCCTTTCATAGACGGAAATAAACGTATCGGAGCTCATGCACTCATCCTCATGCTGAAAATTAATGGTGTCACCATCGATTACGATGATCAGGACCTTATCGATACGATATTGAAAGTAGCCGATGGTTCCTTCGGTTATGAAGAGCTTCTCGCCTGGGTAAAAGCCCACATCGCATAGTATTTTATGATAATCCGTCCAATATCAGGATGCCTTCTGAGGCGTAAGCAACGAATCAACATAATCCTGAGTGACTCCAAATGCTTTCATCACCCTAACGATTATATCATCATCCTTTGTGCCTTCTAAACGAAGCATTTCTATCGCACCAGTGATCTTATCCTTTTTCTCTTTCTTCTCCATCGCCTTGCACATATTAACGCCTTTTCTTCCGCAATCTCGAGGTCAAGGTTGATCGCAATGTTCAAGAATCTCGCCGTTTCCGAGTCAATCATTCTCTGACCGGACTCCATAAGAATCTTATCCGCGTCATCCGACTGATGCTTGATAAGCCTCATGGCAAAATCTAAATTTCTATGTATTATTTGCTTGTAACGAATCTTTGCTTTGGACTCTTGGGTTTTTCAGGGATGGTCAGAAGAAGCATCCCCTCGTCAATCAGCGGCTACACAATTGCTGACATCGTACAGAATTAGAGCGACCTCCCTTTACTCCTTTTGTCTGGATCGAGGTGAAATTTTTGCACCGCGATAATGCTTCAAGTTCTTCCTTGGTCAATTGGAACATGAAGTCATCGCCTTCGAACTTCTCAGCGTTATTCTTAACCTGACGATTAAAATTCTTCGTTTCATACCCATATATCTCCGCCAGTTCAAAATCGAGCATAACTTTTACTCCACGAACCTCGTATATTTTATCGCGGATGGACTTCTCATCTATGATGACAATATTTGCTTTATCTGCGTCCTTATCTTATGATGATAAAGGCGATGTTAACATTTTATCCGCCATTTGGCCAAATCTCCCTTACATAGAAAAAAATGTTCTTTTCACACATTCCTATCGCCACACATACTTTACCATGCACATACTACTATAAAAGTGCCTGTTTTTCAATGAGCAGCACATTTTTGGATGCTTTCTGAGGCATAACCAAGGATAATACTAACTCCTTTGTTACATGGAACTTTTCAGCAGCTTTTGTTATTATATCATTCTCATTCACTCCCGCTGTCTGCATGCCTTCAATAAAGCCTGAAATCTTATCTCTTGTTTCTTTCTCCTTTAAAGCTTTGCACATATTAACGCCTCATTCCTACACGATCTCTATGTCAAGATTGACCGCACTAAACAAAAATCCAGCCATTTTCTCGCCAATCAGTCTTTGATCGGTTTCCATCAGTATCTTGTACTGTCTTCCAGTATTTCCTGACAGTTGCCTCCGCTTCAGATTGCGTGCCGCCAAACTGTTCGATAAACTGAGTCACTGTTTCAGAAATTGTCTGCTTAAATCTCTGTGCGGCCTCTACAAATGTCTTCTTTTTTATTTCTTGTATTCCGTAACACACATTAACCCCACCTCTATCGTTTTTCACATATCAGCAGCGGAAGTATCTGGCAGACAACTATACCGATTCAAACAAGAGGACTTGACATAGGTATTATAATGATGCCAAAGGCATCATTAGCTTTGATGCAGACCCCGGATATGCGAGGTGTTGAAAGTTAAGTCAAAATTCCCATCGATTATTGCGCCACTTTCTTATATATTGCGCAATTCCTTTCCATCAGTTCTTCAGATGCCTTGCATACGTCCTCATCCGGTATAACGCTGTGCGCCTGAGTTTTGGCTGTTTCCGGTTTATCACTCTGTGCCATCCTCTCTGCTATTATCCTCTGCTTGATCTCATCAACCTCTTTCCTTGCTTCTGTAAAATCAGGCTTCGGAGTGCTGTTCATCTGTGAAAAAATCCTCCGCCCCAGTTCATACGGCAAGTCTGTCATAGATGGTTTTCTATACTTTACAGTTCTTGTCGTGACCATTCACTCATCCTGCGTCTCATTGTCCTCGTCATACTCATCACCTTCAGACATTTGATTCTCATACATCCAACCCCTGCCTCCGCAGATTCTCTGCCGCAATTTCCTTTGCCTTGGCAGCGTCATATTTCTTCGCCGGTGTCGTGATTATTTTAAGATATGTCCGAAGTCCCTCTATCCCACGAAGGTTCAACACGATCGGCCTGGAATAATCTCTGGTTGTATATCGAGCTGCATTTTCTATGGAGTTCTCCGCTCTTTTCCCGTTTTCCGGCATATAACCATCCTCATCCATTTGAGGTTCCCTTCAGCTCATCAATGACAGCCTGTAAAACCTCATTTGCTCTTTTTACGGCATCTGTAGTATCTTCTGCAATGTCAAAATACCACTCTTCAAAGTCCTTTCCGCTTCCATCAAACAGATTCATTCCGATTATTATGTCGCACACCTTGCCAACCGCATCCACATTCGGATCCTCACACGCTTTCTTGTGCTCCTCTGTTTGCGGAGTGTTGAACACATATAACCCCTGGTAATCATAGTCTGTTCCGTCAATCGGAAAATGTGACAGTCTGTATATACCGCCGTTACACTCACCGATCTGCCAGTATGGATCGAGCTTAACATTATCAAGAACCAGCTCCGCTCCATACTTTTCCTCCAACACCTCCGGTTCTAACAACGACACCTGCGTAGCGCTCCCCGTGGCAAACAGCACCCGCATTCCGTTGCTTGTAAAAATCGGTCTTCTGTCACTGCTGAATGTACCTGTCTTGAAACTGAACCTTCCCATAATCCTGCCTCCTGCTTTTAACCCTCTGCTCCGCCCATAAGCTGTCTCATCATCCTCCACTCCTCATGGTGCTCCGTTCACCATATGCTTTTCATAATCTCCGGTTTCTGTATCGATTACAATCATACATGATTCGCCAATCTGTCTGCCATCACGATATGTTGAAAAGACATCTGTCGATATGACACCATCTTTTTCAAAAACCCTTTCGACCGGCGTATGCCCAACCACCTGCATAAATTCGTCATTTCGGAAGATTTCAAGGCTTCCATACTGCGGCCTTGTCCACAATGGGGATATATCATTCCACAGATATTCGACCGATACGGCGTTTATCGCCGTGATCACATCTTCTATACCGCACTCCATAAGGTCTATGCTCTGACTCCCATCTATCCATCGTACAAAATCTGTTGTTATGCCGCCGTGCGAGAAGATCACTTTTTCAATACGATGAACGAATGCTATCTGAGCGGGACCCGGAAGCGTTTTCTCCAGTTCCTTAAGCTTTGACCTGACTGTCGCTTCTGCGTATGCGGAATATCCCGTTTCCAACTTCCCCCAGACATAGCTTACATCGTGGTTTCCATAGCACCACAGAGTATTTGGGTGAGCTTTGGCAAATGCGATGGCGCGGTCATAGCTCTCCTCATACCGTTTGATATGCAATTCCATCCCCCAGTCGTCGGCGATATCCATCAGACAGACTGCCCTGTCCGCCATTTCCTTTTTCATAATCTCATCTGCCCGGTCAAATATCCACGGCTTTAAGTGGATGTCCGGGATCACAATGACTTTCATAGCACCTGATTCCCCCAAATGCTATCGGTTATCTCATCAGCGTCATTTTCAGACAATATTTCCAAATCCAGAAAATCCCTGTATTGCCTGCCATACGGTATCTCGTAATCCACAAACAGTTCCCTGCGCAGAGCCGTTTCTTTTTCCTTCTTTATCGGATTAAAGCCTTCTTTCTCGTCATACTGGTAATATACTCCCACACCGCGCCTCTGCCAGGTAGGGAGATCATTATAGTTGATACCCCTCTGAAACAGAAGCTCGTTCTTATAGCTGACACTCTTGCCTGAAAGCTGTGATGTGGCCTTGCGCTTGCTCATGCCTTCTTTTCTAAGCGTCCAATAACACCAACTGTTAAGCGAATTCCGATGGGAATCCTCCTGCCGCCATGCAAAATAGTCAATCACACGCTCCATGTTCGGCAAGGGGATCACGCGGCAGTCAAAGGTTGCAGGCTTCCCAAGCGATAGCGAAAAAGCTGCACTTGCCTCACCTGACAGCGTTGTATTTATCTTTCTGACCTTTCTTCCGAACGTATCATCCTTCGGATGGAATAAAAGCGAGATCTCATCTGATTCCGTATAACCATAGATGATCCTGAATCCGCAGTCCATAAGCGCTTTGGTCGTATCGACCATAAGATCCCGGAATCTCACATCGAACGGTGTCTCAAACCGGCACACCTCCTTTGTGAGCTTCGTAAAGGATCTTCCATCCAGTCTCGCTGCTATATACATATCCGGCAGGATATATTGGTCGAGCGATTCCTCGTATACCCTCATTTCTTTGTCAAAATCATCGAATCTCATATTTCTCCGCTGAAACAGCTGTCTTTTAATCAACCAGGCACCCTCTGTGTTTCCCAAATGTCCCATCGCCTGTGCTTCTTCTTAAGCAGCCTCTCAACCAGATCCTTATCCAAACCTGTCCAGTATTCGATGTCCATATCGGGAAGATGCACCATGATAACTTCTTTATCACAACCGATCGCAAGCATGACTCCATCAGACCAAATGGAATTCACATAGGAAAACTCCAATGAATCCGGCAGGTTTATCCGAATGAACTGCTTCTCTTTCTCTCTATGCGAATCAAATATGAGAAGAAACCTTATCCTCTGAAACTTCTTATTCCGTTCAGACAGATCTGTTTCGTTCTTTTCTTTGTCGTCCCCCGGCCATGTAAACCTCGGGTTTTCATATCCAGTGCATAGAAAGAACACTGCCTCTGTTTCTATTATGCTCTTCCCGATATAGTAGGCTGCCATTGCTCCGCCACTGCTGAAAAAATATCCAAACGGATTATTATCGTCTGTTCTGTATATCATTTCTGTAGTTCCGTCATCATTTACGCGGATCAATCCAAATCTGTGGGTACCCATATGAGCAAGACTGTCAACGACATACTTTTCACCGTTATACTCAAAAATGGTTGAGAAGTTTCCGTTACAGATATGCCTCCCTCCGATTTTGAGGCATCCGCCGAACTCTCCCTCTTCATACATTTCTATCCGACCCGCAGAAGTTTGATATAGTTCTTCTGGTATCTTCTCTTTTTCCGGCTTCTCTGTACTGTATTCCAATGCAGAATCCTCTTTCATAAGCCCATTATATCTTACATAGTATGGATAAGGTTTATGGTCTCCATCTATGGACATTCCTGATATGCTTTCCGGTATTCTGTTAAGTGTTTTATGATCTTTCCACATCCCTTATCTCCTCTGGTTATCGCGGAACGTATCCTCTATCCTGTCATAGTCCACATTGATCGCTTCAAATACACTTTCAAGAACCGCTATCTCATTTTCACACTAATTTCTTTACCGCTTTGCGTATAGTTTCCTCTCCAGACTGTGGTCAAAGCCATATTCCATCCGATTTGTCCATCAAAGGGCAATGCCATCATCCACATCTTCTGCTCCGGCAAGGATCATTTTCTTCCGAAGGGCAAGTATCAAGTCAGACGTCTTCTTATCCCTCTGTGTCCCCGCATACATCCTGTCCAGTATGGATGCAATATCAAAGCAGACTGCATCATCCGTGAAATATTCAAACAGTTTTCGTATCTTCAAATCGTAAAGCCGTTCATATACCATAAGGGCATCATTGATGATTTTTAAATGCCCGGTATTTACCTTGATCGTCTCCGTACCCGATTCTCCATTTTTGAGATATTCACAGCCTATCTCCGGCAGCGATCCCTTTATTATCGGTTCGCCGTGATCCACAGACCATGTATCACCCGGGTTCTGTACTAACGCTCTCTTATATCTCATTACCTGCTGTATGCCATAGCCGTCTTTGGCTCTGATATCAGTAAGAGGATTCCAGATGCCGAGGCTGCCGCTTAATCCGACACGCGCTATATCTGTATCCCTGAACATTCTGCTCCTTATGGCTTCAAGCAGATTTTTCCTTGTATATGCATCTCTCTGCGCGGGATTACCACCGTTCAGATTCCACCAAGTGATAATACTCTCGATCCTGTCATACTGACCGATGAAAATCCTGTTATAAAAATCCAGTGCATCCGTGATGAGTTTTGTTTCATCATCAGAGAGTATAACCTTTATATCCCCATCGCTGCGTTTAATCTTGCCGAGAACACTGTCATAATTTATGACCAGCATCTCAGCTCTGTCGACAGAAAGTGTGCTATCCTTGAGTTTGACGCTTATCCCGCTTTCTGAAAGGTTCATGATATAGCTGTAATCTACGAAAGAATCTCCAATATCCAGCTCTGATATCTTTCCAAGACCTGTTATGATTTCTTCACCATACTCGTCATAATAGATATCATCATCTGTTTCTTCGTCCGGGCAGTCTGGGTCATCCAGTCCTTCAAATTCAACTCCAAACCACTTGTGAAAAGCATCTTTCGTAAACTTTACAAGATCGTTATCAGTTTCTATTTCCCGGTGCAAAAATGCCTCTATGATCTCTGCGCCATGTCCACATGGAAGCGTGAGGTACATATCGCCTCTGAACACTACTGTCTTATAGCCCCCGCCTCTTTCATCTATCAGATATACGATCCCCCTTGTCATCGCCTTACTCCCTAAAACTATCATCCCTTGTCACCATCAAAATCTCATTTGAAACAGCTTATCCAAAATGCTGCATGAGCCCTGCATCTTTGTCACTTCTATCAGATATACCGGAAATCCCTCATATTCCGGAAGTATATGAACTCCCGGCTCAATCTCTGAAATCTGTGTCTCTTCGATCTTTTTCTTCATCAGATCATCTGCCTTGTCACAGAAAACCGTCAGGGTACTCTGCAGCGCCTTTCCGTATACCGTATGTGTCATTCACCCTCGCTTTCGGCAGCTGTTTTCGCATCTTATCAAGCATATTCCGGCGCTTGCTAAGCTGTGACATGCGGATAAGTATGACATCCACGCTCATGATCTCACCACCGATATCAATAGAAGCACTTGCATTAGAAACATTGATCGCATGCTTTATCCTGCATACCTTACTGTAGAAGGCACGCATACCTCATTTCCGTATGAAACCAGACCAATGATCTCAGCATACGGACGTTCGTTTTCCCGATGGTATTCTCTTATATGGAATTCTGTATCCTTATACCTGTATCTGATATTCATAGACTTCCCCTATAAATCATTTATCTTTGAAAGTTTCCGGTTTCTCCATCCCATCATTCTTACCATCCGTTTCTGTCATTTTGGCCTCCATCTCCCGCTCAGGTGCTTCCATCTCTTCGCGTAGACATCTGTCATGCGCCTGTGCTTCCGTTTCGTCCCAATATACAGGGTAATACCTTACCAGTCTCACCATATCCTCTGTGATATCCGATGCAGCTCTTTCGGCAAGGTGTTTCTCATGCATCCTCTTGAAACCTTCCGGATCCTTCTTCGCCATCCGCATGGCCTGCCATAGTGCATTGTAGGCAAATTCCTCCATACTCATTCCGGCAATGGTACATGCATTGTCGAGCAGAAGTTTGCCTGTTTCAGAAAATTCAAGCTCATAGATCCAGTATTTGACCTCATAATCCCTGTCATCGGTTTCCACGGCTATTCTGTCATACAGATTCTTCGTCATGCAGGCGTATCTTCTGTCGCCATCCGCCACAACTTCCACAGGATCTCCGAACCGCTCTGAGAAATCCTCATCATTGATATGTGTTCCCAGCTCTTTTGCCGTAATAACCGGCATAGCCTTTTCCTTAGACATGCCTGCCTCCTTTACGCTTCCCATCTGTCTCCCGTGTGGCAACAAACATTCTTATGCCTTCTGAATAAAAAAACATTATTAAAAACGCCTGCAGCACAGCCATGAGGAAAACTTTGCGTCAACCGGCTCAGCACGCAAAACCTGTACCATGGGTTTCGGCATATCGCTATGCCTGCATATCGATCTGAATTTACAGACAGCATAACCCCGCTGCCGGGGGAACCGGGTTTAAAGCTTTCGTGCTGCAGGCAAAAACATCATATCTCTATAAATGTCGTTGCATTTGAAACCTTAATCTGGGTGTCCAGTTCCGACAAAAGTTTGTCCCTCTTTTCACTGATCTCCTCGATCTTTTTCTTTATATCCAGTGGATCCACAAGCTCTGTCGTATTCTCCTTTACATAAGTCGCAACAACCTCTAAGGGCTTGTCATCCTTAGTCTTGGAATCCTTGCCAAGGATGCTTAGTCTCATGCTCTCCGCCGTTGTCTCCAGCTGTTTGTTTTTGCTCTCCATCATAACAAGGCGGTTGTCCATTTCAGACTTCATCTTGTCATACAGTAGCTGTTCAAAATCCGCCGCTTCATCGAAGCTTCCGGTTCCCCGCATCCTGCTCCTTAGAGAGATCGCACCCGCCACGGTATAATCCCCGAAGGATGTGTGGATCATCGTGGAAGCATTGGATGCCACGATCGCCGCATCGATCTTCTGGAACCTGTTGATCAGATCCAAGATCTGCTGATAGGCACTTTCGGCATTCTTCTTATAGTCATCTTCTGTAAGCCTGGCCTCCATCACTTTTTCCTCGTTGTGCTTTTTCACATCGGTAAATGACGCCTTTTTGATCTTGTCCCCGATCTTCTTGACCAGAAGATCCCTCTCATCCAAAGCCTGTGTGACTAACATTTTATCTGCCATATTCGCCTCCTTTGCAATCCGCTTTGTGTTCTGAAATAATTTTAGAATAATGCA
This sequence comes from Lachnospiraceae bacterium, assembly GCA_017460885.1. Classification (GTDB taxonomy): domain Bacteria; phylum Bacillota; class Clostridia; order Lachnospirales; family Lachnospiraceae; genus XBB2008. The sequence continues at coordinate 26,388 of JAFUAB010000041.1, read as the reverse complement.
TCTTCCCTGTCATTGAACCTGTAGTATAATCGGCCCGGCTCATCCCTGTCCGGCATCATCTTCCTCTTCCGACTCATACGCCATGTTCTTTCCGCCGTAGAGCATCCTGATTGACAGGCCATTTTTGCTCTTATTGTTGTATGCGATCATCATGGCCTCGGCAAAGCCAAGAGCTCCGGGCCGCCTCTCCTTTGCTGTCCTTATGATGGACTTGACTGACACCCTTCCCACCTGCTCCTTGAAACGGTCTTCCTTCAGTAGGTCACCGTATGCCACTACGATCCTCGCAATGCCCATCAGCATGCTACCGGAAAGGGAATTGTCCTCGCCCTCCCATGTGGCAACTGCTATGCGCAGCACCGTATCGAGCGTACTCTGCCCGAACTTGTCATAGATACGCTCCAGCGTGGTCACTGCACACACGCCGTTTGGTATCTTGGTCCCGGCGGCAACAAGACCGTATGACTTCAGGATGGTCTGTATCATCAGCTGCTTTTCATCTCCTGCCTCGATATGCCCCTTGAACGTCTCATAAGGCGAAAGTTTTTTCACATGCTTCTTCTGGTCTGCGAAGATATGGGCTTCCTCCTTGTATGCCAGATCATCATAGATCATGCACCAGACAGGCGTATCGCGCGATCCTGACTCCGTAGCCACGATCTCAATCGTATGTTGACCGTCGAACACGTAATTTACACCGTCACGTCGGCTGACCTTCACGGGATTAAGCTGGTATACATCAAATTCCTCAAGAGTACTCCGTATATGTCACTCCGACAGTCCCCTCTGGTATTCCTGATTTGATACGAGGTTCTTTATCGGTATCAGCTCAAAAGTTACCGATGGTATGCATTTTCTCTGGCGCTCGTTAAGCATCCCCTCATTTTCATTCATTCTCCGATCACCTCCAGCGTGATATTTATCTGGTCCAGGAGTCCACTTAAGCTGTTTGAGAGATTTTTCTTCGCCCCGAGGGATGCCGCCATCATATCAGTCTTCTCACAAGCACGTTTTATCGCCGAAGTCCAGGTGGGAACTGTATAGGCAAGACCATTTAATTCCATGTCCGGATCATGCACGGGCATTTCCTTTATCCTCAGTGCAAGAGGCTTTGGCTGTTCCGCAGAAGGAGCTTTTATTTCCACAGGCTTTCTCCCACTCAGTTCCCTATAGCGCCGCTTTTCTTCCTGAAGCCTCCTCCCGTCTTCCGATGCCATCTTGAGCATCGTTCTCATGGAAACTGTAAATGTCCCTGCTTTTAAGGCTTCAAACAACTTCGGTTCAAGGTCTGCTACCTTATTTACGGCAACCGCGTAGGCTGCATATTTCTCAACCGTCGTGTGGTGCATTCCCAGTTCTCTCCCCATGTCACGTCCGGTTGACCTGTACGCAGAAGTTTGTTCCGACTGTTCATAATCCCATTTCCTGTACCTGTTTTTCTTGTTTATTTCCTTGCTGCAAAGATACCGGATCCCGATAAGGTACTTGAAGATCATGCTTACTGTATGGGGATTTAACATCACAGGGTTAGACCGTCCGGTCATAAACGCCAGAGTCGAAACAGCAGGAACTAAGCCCAGTTTTAAGGACTCATGGCTCACTCGCCGATGCATCATCCCTGCGGAGTACAGCACACGGGTTTCAGCCCTTATGAAATACACTCCGTGGATATGGATGCCGATGATGAGGATGAGTGGGATGATGAAGATGACTACAATGAAGAAGACTACTGGTGGCGTCGGGATGATATGGGCGTAACACTGGTCGATGAAGATGAAGAACCGGAGGATGACGAGCCGTTTGAAATGTATCCAGACGATGAGACTGAGATATTCGAATGCAAATCCTGTGGGGAGTCCTTCAGGACAAGCCGTAAAGGCTGCGATAAGATTTACTGCTACTACTGTGGGAAAGAGATCCCCTCTGCTGCCAATAAGAGTCAGAATGCGATGAAAGCTAAAGGCAGTAAGAGCAATAATGGCAAGAAAGCGAAGGGAAAATGATATGTACTACCAATGTCTGAACATATAAAAGACTTGCGTGAATACTACTTATCCCATCTCCCATACGGCATGAGCAGGTCTGATATAACTTCCATGACCGACCGGGAGCTTGAGAATATGGATGATATAATGAGTGAGTAAAACACTCTCAGCTAGCTGCGCAGGCATTGAATTTGATATCACTTAAGCCTAGGAAATACAGCTAATCCTCTTGTCCACAGCCCTTGTTTATGATACTATATAGTTGGGTGATTTTAATCAAAGCTATCATAATGTGGAGGTAAATCTTATGCCTACCAGGATGACATGGGACCAGATGGTCAATTCGTACCCAGATCAATGGGTCGCTATAAGCAATCCAATATTTGATGGTGATTATCCCGACATTTTAGAGGGAGATGTTGTTGCCGTTCTCTCCGATGATGAAATCGGTAACTTTAAAGCCACTCACAGGGGGCAAGGTTTGGAGTATATGAGAACTACTGACAACGGATGGAATGGGATTCTGTATGCAGACTTTAGTATTACGACTGTTTAGACGGAAGGAAAGACCGTCTTTTCAATATGAATCGAACGATGTAAAGATAATGGCTCTGGTCGACAGCGGAGCTGAGACGCCTGTTTGGTGCGCGGGTGAGACAGAATTCCTTGCTGCCTACCCAGATGCTGTGCGGTAAAGCACGGTTTAGGAACTTTTAGCATCGTGACATTTGCACAGGACGAGACTTGACTGGTCTGACATAACAAATGGCCTGTTGAGTGGGCAAAAAATAACCCAGCAAGCAGCTAAACTCCAACACTCCAACAGCCACCGCCGGGTTTATAAAATATCAAGAATCATATTGAACTGTACGGAGCAATCACCATTCCTTCGTCCGCTATGGCATAGAATTCGAAGCCGCCAGCCGCCAGGACAGAAAAGCACCGGCAGGATATCTATGCAGAGGCTCTGCTTTTATCAATCTTGACAAATCCCGCCAACATCATCACGACAATAATTGTGACAGGTGAAAGGATTGATTTGAACACATCTGCCCAGGCAAAAGGGATTTGCAGAAACAGTGCGACCAACGCACGGTACAGCACTTCTTCCAAAACCCAAACCGCAATAAACAGGATAATGCTGAATACTCCCCTGCGAAATCCAGCCTCCCGGTTGATCTTTTTACTGACTGCCCCCAGTATAATGACTGCAATGGCGAAGGATAACAGGTGCAAAAGTGCCCCACTGAGTGATACGATAAAAACCATACTATCTCCGATACGGCGACGGGCAGGAGACATATCATTCCCAGCCTGGTTCCAAACAGCAGCGGAACCAGAAACACGATCGCATCAGCTAGTGTCCACAGAAAAGACGGAGCCCCATCGTAGTCAATAAATCCTATGACCTGAATGATCAATTCGATCAGAATCAAGCCATAAGCAATGTACCGCTTTTTCATACTCTCACATCCCCTCAAGACCATACTCAGTCACATATTTGCTAATGTCCACACCATACTCCTCCAGCTTCTCCAGCACTTCAAGCGTGGACTTCTTTCCCAGATTTCTGATGCCCAGCAACCCTTTTACATCAACGGTCCAGGCTGTCAGATTGACCTTCACATTGCCTTCCTCAGCTTTCCTTAAGACATCTGCCATGGTATCAAGTCCCGCTCTGCGCAGGCAGTTATAGGATCGTGCGGATAGACCGACATCAGATGTTTGTATTCCAGCTAAAAACTCTATTCGCTCGTCATCAGTCATGTTCCTGACGCCGTTCTGCATCTTAAGCTTCTCGGCCTGCTTCCGCTTAAGGTAGCCTTGATAGCCTTCCCGGATATATACTGTCCTTGACGGATGATGAAGCTTGCGTATCGCCTTCTTTGCGATTTGCTGAATCCGTGAGCTGGAAAGCCCCATCTCCTTGCCGCAGTATTTAAGCGTCCTATGCTCCTCATACCGAAGCTTTATAACTCTCTGCTCGGTGTCTTTCAAAGTACTTATTGCAAAACGGAGACCTTCCATCTGGTCATCATTCAGCGGTTCATAAGTCTCCTTCTCCAGCACATCCGATACCCGCATCTCTGTGATGATATTCTCAGGCCATGGAAGTTCCTGTGGGCGTGGGTTCTTTCGGACTTTTGCTGTGGTTGTTTTGATACTCTTCTTTGTATTATTATCAACACTCACGGAGGAGGATGCCCATCTGATGCCCAGGAGCTTGAAAATACTCTCATCATCAGCCTCCGGAAAGAAACTTTTAATCTGTCCCTTTATCCGTTCCCACGAATCAGCCGGATCCTCCGAATACGCACTTGTAACATGATCATATCCCCATTTTGTCTCCGGCGTGGATATCATGGCAATATGCCATCCGTAATCCTGTCCCTTTTTGTTTTTTCTCCTCTGGAAATCCGACATGATCACATAGCTTTGCATCTGAAGCTCTGTGAGGATTCCCTCGAAGTTCTTCTCGCCGGCAGTGCCGTCAGCCCTCTTGCCAAAGCCTGCCAGAGTTTTCAGTTCATTGCTCATGATTTCAGAGCTTTGCCCCTCGCCATCAAGCCCCAGTGCATCCATAATCTTCTTGGAACGATAGCTCGCCAGTTCATCCTCAAAAAGAGCCTCAAAATCATACCCCTCACGGCGGTAATTGGCAAACACCGGGAACCATTCCCTGCTGATAAATCCCGCCTTCCTGTCAAAGAACTTGCCGTAGGCGATATCGGGATGACGCGATGCCATAATTCTCCATTCCCACGGATCGGAATAACTGTCACCCGTCCACCACTGCTCCGCCGTCACGCGCTCCTCAACGGAGAAACCTGATAAGCCTGACAAACCGGACAAGCCTGATAAGACGTTAGAGCTTTTAGAGCTTTTAGAACCCTTATCCCCCGGCAAACTACTGGCAAACAAAGGCAGAAATCCGATAGTACGAACAAGGTCGTACAGGTCATCTATCGTCCGCAGGCGGTTTGGATCATCTGCCTCACAGGACTGCATTATGAATTCTCCGTTTACTGTTTCCATTTATATTCCTATCATTTGTGCATTGTATCTGATGCTTAGTAATGCTTAAAGATTGCCTGGTGACGCCTATACTAAAACGATGAGAAGTACGCCGACTCCCACACCGATAATATTCCCAACCATGTCAATTCCGTTGCAGTGTCGTCCGGGGATTCGAACTTTCAACACCTCAGAAATAATGCTCCAGAGTATCAGTGCGACCACACCGATGATTGTTCCGCTTCTCCCCACTGCCTTAAGCGTCAGCACCGTCAGAACTGCAAACTCAATCGGATGAGCCAGGAAGCGGATCTGTCGTTCCAAGTACTCGTCATCCGTATAGAAAGCTATCCCTATAACGCTCTCCACAACTTTCGTCAACCGTCCCGACACCGCTATCGTACCCGGTCCCGGCTGGAAAGTGAAGAAACACATCACGCAGAACCAGAGGACTGTCAGGATGCTAAATACTTCTCTCGTCTCCAAAGTCTCCATAGCTTGAATTTTACCATAACACGCCCTATCTATCGACCGAAAAATAAAACAATTTCTGCGTTTTGTCCGGCATATCCCTTGCCGCTCTTCACCACCGCACCACTGTGGGAGACAAGAAGATCTCAGCTTTACCATCCACCTCTTCTCCCACACTCATCAACCCTGTCCGTTATGAGCACCATTGTGAGAGTCAAAATCCGGACTTACAATGGCGATTGCTCGTGGTACTGTTCTATGGACACTCTCACTCCATTTAAGCCCTTTACAAGCCCTTTAATCAGCTCTCAGGCGGCTCTCACAAGATCAAATTTTTCCTTGCCATCCCTCTATTTTCATGCTATTATAAATTTGAGTAATTATAGGTAAATGCATTAATTCAGAGGATTTATCGAGTTTTGGAAGAACAGAAACAGAAAAAGAATTCCCCGGAGAAAAAGCCCTTCGAGAGCTTAACCATCACAGACAACTATATGTTTCAGGCGGTCATGCAGGACCCGAACCATGTCAAGCCCCTTCTGGAGATGATACTGGGAAAGAAGATCCGGAAGATTGTCATAGTTGCCACGGAGAAGCCCATAGAAACGGGCTATCAGTCTCGCGGGATACGGATGGATGTGTATATTGAAGATGATGCGAACACGGTATATGATGTGGAAATGCAGGCTTCAAGGAAACGGCATCTCGGAAAACGCTTCCGTTATTACCAGGGAACAATTGACGTTTCCATTGTTTCAAAGGGCGATGATTTCAATAAGCTGAAGACCGCCTATATCATCTTCATCACCACTTATGACCCTTTCGGAAAGGGATGGTATGTCTATCCATTCGAGACATCCTGCTCATGGGATCATGACATCAAGATGAACAGCGCATCAAATTGGTATGTTCTGAACACAAAGGGAACCACAGATGCTGAGGGGCACGAAGTGAGCACTGAGATAAAAGAAATGCTCTCCTACATGGATGGGAACGAGCCCACATCGGATTATACGAGGATGCTTGACAGTGCGGTTTCCGAGATCAAGCAGAACGAAGAAAGGAGGCGGGAATATATGAGTATTTATGCGAATGCGGCGGATATGAAGGAGATTGGAGATTATAGAACTTATGTAAGGCAGGTACGAGATGTAGATGCACCAGATGACATGATTATAAAGTTTTTGAAAATATCCATGAAGACACTGAACAACATCAAAGCCGTACTAAGCTCACACCCCGACTGGGATGACGAGGATGTGGCAGAGGAAGTCCTTAATATGGAGGACGATGATTAGAACACAATGCGCAACAAAAAACCCGGCACGAGGAACAACAAACATCACGCTCCCCACGCCGGGTTATATAGTTATATACTTTCCACACTCACTCCACATCTTCCTACCTTTGTTCATCGCTTCAGCACCTCCTTGTGTTATAATTTGAGTTTGCGAAAACTACTAACTATAAAACAAAGGAGGAAAACTGAAGCAATGAACAAAACCAAGAAAAGCCCTCTGGCAGATGTTGTCCAGAAGGCTCGTACATTTCCACACTAATCCACTTCATCCACTTCATCCAGCTCGTCAGTTTTGGTATCCGCCGAACCACTCCTAATGATTGTGGATTTCCACAGCGGTAACACACCTCACACTCCTCACAACGCTCTCTTAACTCCTAACTCCGGGAAAGCCGATTATACAGGAAGCTCTTCATCCCACATTTCCTCGGCATAAGTACATCAGAGATGTAATTATCGCCGATGTGGAGGACGTGTTTACCCTTTACACTATCTACACTGTCTACACCCTCACCACTTCTACCGCTTTCTAACTTTTCAGGACTCACCGCTTTCTAACTTTTTTAACTCTTCACGCCGCTGCAATTCAGGCACCGGCACTTCCACTCCTCGCATAGGGTTAAGGGCCTTAAGGGCCTTAAGCACTTCCCTGAACAAGTTCCCGGATCGCTTCGTTTTTCCGTATTCGGAGCTGACGTACTTCTTCTCATCCTAACAGCGCATCCATCAATTCCCTTACAACGCCATAACCGCCATCCTTTGTGGATATCCACACAGCTATGTCCTTGACAGACTGATAAGCGTCCGCCGGACAGCATGGATAACCGACAAGTTTGAGAGCTGGTATCAAAGATTAAGAATCATCTTCACAGCAGTTAACAGATCTGGAGCAGTGAATTCCGTTTGTCTCTCACAATCAACCATTTTTGAACCGTCCAAACTCGCGCTCTCCGTCCCCTCTCCATTCAATAGAACTGTGCGAGTCCCTGCATTTATACCGCACTCTATATCCAAGGAGTCCACAGACCGCATCGGTGAGGACCTCCTCTTTCCAGACCATGTTCCTGCAGCCGTTCCCGTTCTTCCCCTTCTGCCTCTCGGCGCAGTTCCATGCCTTGTAATGGCCACAGGAATTCGTGAGCGTACGCCTTTTGAAAGGGGCCCCGCACTCGGCGCAGAAAAGGTGTCCGTAAAGCGGATGATTGCCGATGCGCTGAATGGCTTGTCGGAACGGAGCCGCCTTGCTCCTTTCTCTTCAAGCTGTTTTGAGATGGCGCTGTACGTGTCTCCCTCCACAAATCTCTCGTAGATGAATCGTATGATCTCCTTTGCCGCAGGAGCGTTTATCGTGACCTGCTTTCCCTCAACACCTTCAACAAGGGATCCAAAGTCGCAATGTGGGCAATCAGCCCCGTCTGCCTGCATCGCATAGAGTCCTGTAACTGTTGCCGAGGCAAGCAGCTCCTCGCCGCGAAGATTGTACTTGCTTAAATCGAACTTATTGATCTTATCCATACCGTTCTCCTTTCTCTGCGTGGTCTTTGTTTAGCCACTGACTTTATCAGAGAGTCCGCTACATATCAAGGCAATTTTCAAAGGTCACGGAAAGTTTGTGAGGGATGACAAAAGCCCCCGGTATCCCTACTTCTATTATAGGGATCGGAGGCTCTTGGTGGTTATTTCTTGGTCATTTCAAAACATCTTAGATAACGTTGCCCTGTCTTTATCAGACACCTTAAGAACGGACATCGCCTTCTCAAGGGACCACTTAGTTTCTTCCATTATGTTCTTGATATTCTCAAACAACAGAGCAATCCTTGTCTTATCTCTTTCATCCTCTATCATCTTACACACTTGCTCCTGCCCTCCTTCTGTCTCCTTAAAGAATCTAACCTGAGAAGCCAAGACATCATAAAACATATCTGATGCGCTGGTACATCTGAAATCATGCATCAAACGTCCAACTGGATCCTCATCATTTTTATATGCTCCATTCACATATATGATGTGGGAGCCATCATTTGCCAGCCTGTTATCCTCCAATATGACACGCTCATCATGGTACATCGGTAATCCGAGTCCCACCACATCATTCTCTGTTATAAAAACCACATAAGAATCATCTACATCTTCAAAGTCCTGCCCCGCCTTCATAATCCTCGAATCAAGTGCACTGCTGTGAATTCTCGCCCTCTTAAATCCGGCTCCACGATCTGCTCTCTGAACTTCTATATCGTAGTTCTTCCCTGTCGAATCCATTGCAAAAATATCAAGAGTTATAGATCTTCCACCTATTACGGGGCTCTTTTCCTCTTTTTGGATTTCAACGCGCTTAACCTCTATATCGTTTCGTTCCAGAATAATGTTAAGGAGCAACTCTACTGCTTCATAATTCTCATTAAAGACGAGATTCATAAAATCATCATCCATAAGACGGAATGCGTTTAGTATACGCAGATTATCATCCGTCATATAGTTTTTCTGCGAATCCTCCAATGTTATGTCTCCCTCAAACAATCCTATCCTTCCACCGTTATCCTACCACAAAAACGTCCGTTTTTCAATGAGAACAGGACATCCCATAAACCGTTTTTACCCTCTGAAAATGCGGCACATAAACCGTTTTTATCACAGCCGATAAACTACATTTTGCAGCCTGCAAGCTCCTTTTATTTCAGAGCCATATAGCGTATAGACCGTATTCCTTGTAGCGTGTAAACCACGCCTTAAAGCGTACAGACTATACCCTTATAGATGATAGACCGTATTGAAACAGCCTACAGACCACAGCTTATGGCTCAAAAACCGCTGTTGCTTTCAGCGTACAGACCACGGCTAATGGCTGACAAGCCACGGCAAACAGCCCATAAACCACGGCTTTCAACAGGTAGAACTTCCTTGCATTCAGCCCATAAACCATTGTTGCCCACAGTCGCGTTATGCAGAGAGGGTTTCCGCCGATTCCCCGATGCCACTCTTCATATTGCGACACAGCCGCCATCAGTCCTCACGCATTCGAGACCTGACATAAGCCTGTGCTTTTCTTGGAGTGTCGAAACAGGGATCCACGTTCTTTCCTATTACCGTGCACTCGGAGTCGCCATCACCTACGCAGACCTCACCATTCATGTCAAAATAGACATAGGTATAGTGCTCCTCGAAAATCTCCCATCTGTTCATGAATCCATCATAGTCGCAGTAATAAAAGTCCGTCCCTGGATAATACGGCAGATCCATATCGCTGTAGTCTATCTCCCCGTAGTCCTCCGAAATGGCATCCGGGTTCTCGACGTACTTCTCGGCGTCCTCCTCGGACAGAAAAGCCCCGTCTTTCACACCGACTTCATATTCATCCTGTCCGCACATGATCAGGATCCTCCCATCCTCGTTGATTCCGACGGAAGTGGCCTTGTCCGCCTCAATGCTCCCATCTTCCAGAACAAAGTAGACCTGATCCCCCGGTCGTATCGGGAATGGAAGATTTTTGATATCATACTTTATCTGCTTCTTTGCCATTTTACAATCCCCTCAGTATCTTCATGATGATGCCATATTTCTCCCGACGGCTTCCGCAAGCATCGTCCGCAGATATTCATACCGCCGTTCTTTCTCCGCCTTGGCAAAATGAACTGACCTCTCCTGAACCGTGCAGTCAGAGTAGTCCAGTTTCTCACCTCCGAACTGCTCACTTGTCATGTCAAATACACAGCCATCGACGTCGTTAAAACAGTGGTAATTCCCGCCGCTCCTGAGTATCCCCTTCACTTCGCCGCCATAGATATCCTGCATCAGGAATGCCGTTATTGAGCACTGTCCGAGCGTGGGATTGTCTGCGCTCCAGTCATTCCTCATCCTCGGAGCGCAGGTATCAGCGCACCAGATGCCTGAGAGGATATCGTAATAATCCCTTGGGGTCAGTCCCCTCTCATCCTTTATATCAGCCTTCTCCCAGCCGTAAAATGCGTACTCTTTCATCACAGACGCGCCCTTCTGTACTTTCCTATTAATAAAGCCCGGCTGGTCAAACCGAGCAGTTGCTTCCACTCATACCTTACTATAAAAAGCCTGATCTCTCAACGAAAAAATATGCCCACAGTGCGGTTTTCAGGAAGAACAGGCCGATAATCCCCACGCTGCTTCCCCTCATAACGCGACACAGGGCATTATCATTCCAATCCATATAAAGGAGGTTAGCGAAGTCCTGCAAACTTCCCACTTCCATCTCCTGCCGATATCCGAACATGGTGTGCTTTGTACAAACAGCTTGACGCTTGAACGTGAGAGGAATCTTATGATGAAGGAGCAAAAGCCGCTCACAAGGAGCGTGTATGAGTATAAGGACGGTGCCATCACCGCAATCTTCTGAGCTCTTTCCACGCCTCCTCTGCGGTCTTGCCGTTCCTCACATCATCATTTGCAAGGACAAAAAAACCGGGAATGCCTCCATCATGTGGTATTCATTGATCTCGAATTGATCAGGGAGAGGGATAAGCCTGCCGGAATCCCATCCTTCCTCCAGTTCCTCTTCATCGATGTCGTTGTCCCCGTATTCCATCCACAGGATTGTTTCTCCGGACTCTGTGTCGTAATAGACCTGCGTGTCATCGCTTACGCATTCCAGACCATCGATGATAGTGTCAAGCTTTACCTTTTTCATAATCCTCTCACTCTCCCCTGACCGCTCCCTGGCAGAGGTCCTTGTAGAATTTCTTGATATTCTCTTCCATGTTCGTGCTGCCAAGATAATAGAGCATCTTATTTCCGGCTCTTATGATGTTCATTGCGCGATAATACTGGTCATGTTTAAGGGCGTTCGTGTAGATGTAAATGTAGTCAGCCGACTCCATGGCATTTACCGCACCTATGCTGTTGTCGTCAACAGCTATGAATGACCATCCCGGAAACAGCCTGTGCATCTTCCTGGTCCACTTCTCTATGCCACCAAGGACAGCCACATTCTTTCCCTGCAAGGCCTCGACCATTACATTCAGATCCTCTTCCGCATCCTCCCCGGTCTCATCCTCAATCTTTAGGCCATATACATACTCCCGAAGCGCAATAAGTTCCTCATGCTCAGCCGCCAGCCTCATACTCTCCTGCCGCAGCTCTTCCTCATTTTTACGCGTTTTTTCATAAAGTACCCGCTGGCGGATGGTTTTCTGCTGCTCCTCGACCAGCGATTCCTCCTTGGACTCCAACCGGGCTTTCAGTTCCGCTATTTCTGCTTCAAGGGCTTCTATGCTCTTGTCCTCCTCCAATTTGATGCTATCCGACGCTTCTGCTCCTTTTTTTGTGGAAGCAGCGGATTCTGCGGCGTTAGTCGATTCCGACACGGCCTTCAGCACCCTGTCCTGTTTCGGATCCGATCCCCGTTCTTTTCCCTCATCGAACACGTTGTCCCCGGCTTTCACATCCCACTCGCCTCTGTGGATCATTCTGTGGAAATGAAGTAGCTCCTCGATCTCGCTGTCTCTTGTGATCATCATATCGCACAGACATTCCGACAGATACTGTATCATGGCAAGGTACAGTGTCTCTCCGAATCCTGGGGAGTATCCCGGAAAGTCAATGTCAATGGTCACAAGCATTTTTGATATCAGGTTCGGCAGATCGAACTTCCTGCTCTCATAGGGCATCCTTACATTACGCCCGTATGTCATGAATGCTTTTGCGAGGATCTCCTCTGCTATCTGCAAATGGAAGAACCTCTCATCTGTCTGATAGATGTAAGGATCCTTCATCTCAGGATACGTAGCCTTGATCCATGCACGCGTCCTGTCCGTCACATCGCGCATCGCATCACGGTAATCCGTGCCGCCCAGAAATTCGAGAGCAAGCATGCTTCCAATCTCCTGGTTCATGAGGACAGCCTGCCTGTTACATGTCTCGTCAATCTCTATCCCCAGCATCTCACACATGATGAAAATCCTTGATGCCACCGGCTGCAACGGAGGTTCATCGGGAGATTCTGCCATGTCCCTGACCATGCTTGCCGCCTGCTCCAGCTCATCGTTCTTCTCGATCTTTCCCTCCGGAACCGGAGACAGGAAACGGTCGCCGAACACATCCATCCAGCCCGCCTCGTGCCTGCGCCTCTCTATGGTCTGCTCCTTGAACGACGAACCTTTCTCACCAAACTGAACGGTTGAGTGCGACGATGAATAGCCATGTTCCCGGCAATCCTCATCAAACATCCCTAGGAAATCAAGGTAGTTCAGCTCCTTCATCCGTTTCAGTCTGTTATATGCACGCTTGTAATAAACTTTGTAAAGGGACAGGAGAAAATTCCTGCTGTAGCTCGATCCCCGCCTCGCGGAATGGATCATGATGCCAAGGATCCTATAATAGTACGCATCCTCCCAGTGTTTCTCGTTCGACCTCGGATATGGGATATCGTCAAAAGAATCCCCTCTCCTCACTATTTCCTCGTGGTTTATATACTCCTTCGCAATCTCTGGAAAGGCTTCCCTCATCTCGGGCGTTATAAAGGAGAACATGAACCACATGACCACGCCAAAATCATCCTCCGGCCATGCTTCCATCGTGCCGTTTTCCACGGCATCCTTCGCCTGCATATACATCAGCTGATTGAGCTCATCGTCCGTCATGGTATGCATTTGTCGCTTCAGCTGATTCGAATCCATCAGCATAGGAGCAGAACTTTCAGGGTTTGCCAAAGGAGCCATCCCCTGATTCGCATTTGCGTTTGAAACAGGGAATATCTTCACGCCATCAGCGATAAACGGCTGCATGGATGAGGCACTTCCTTTTTCGCTGCCCCATGACATTTTTTCCAATTTTTCTCTTTTCCGCCTTATTCGGTCTTCTTTTCTTCCCATACTGTTATTGTTCCACTCTCCTTCACATCATCGTTGCAAGGACCGATATAAGGACTCCAATCCCCACACCGATAATATTTCCAACCATATCTATCCCATTGCAGTGCCTGCCGGGGATTCGAACTTTCAATACCTCAGAAATAACGCTCCAGAGTATCAGTGCGACCACAATGATGATTGCTCCGCTTCTCCCCACTGCCTTAAGCGTCAGCACCGTCAATATAAAGAACTCTATCGGATGAGCCAGAAAGCGGATCCGCCGTTCTAATACTTCCTCATCCGTATAGAAAGCTATCCCTATGACGCTCTCCACAACTTTCGTCAACCGTCCTGACACTGCTATCGTACCCGGTCCAAGCTGGAAAGTGAAGAAACACATCACGCAGAACCAAAGGACCGTCAGGATAGTGAATACTTCTCTCGTCTCAAAAGTCTCCATAGCTTGAATTTTACCATAACACACCCTATCTATCGACCTGAAAATCAAGCAATTTCAGCGTTTTATCTGGTATTAGGGCCTTTACCACTGTGAGAGACAAGAAGATCTCAGCTTTACCTTCAACCTCTTCTCCCACACTCATCAGCGTTGTCTGTTATGAGCACCATTGTGAGAGTCAAAACCCGGACTTACAAAAGCGATTGATGTGGTACTGTTCTACGGACTCTCACAAGGTACTTTCGTTTGGACTTTCAAAAAATCCTTGCCATCCCTCCATTTTCATGATACTCTATGTTAGAGGTATTTTAATTAGACGAGCCGAGAAACTGGTGTAAATCACACAAGTCTCAACAATAGCCCTTAGTTTTTAGGAGGTGATTTTATGCCGACAACGACCGAGAACAAAGACAGTATGATTACAGAGCCTGAAACAGGGATTTTTGAGTACAATCCTCCACGCACAATAAGCAAAGAAAAGTGGATGAATGAGCATTTGGACTGCGATGCAATTATCGATAATATGGGCAGTATGATCGTGGTTTATGCCTTTACAAATAATCCAGAGTACAACTATTTACTTAGTGAATACCGCAAGAAAAGAAATTATAAGCAGCAGCATATTTTAATGGGAATTTCTTCTGATGGACTTAATAGCCTCTTTTAGCTCACAAAAAATAAACAGATTTCACTTCTTCGATATTAATGGCATTCTTGACGAGGATAAAGACCTTGTATTTCTGTTCGATCCAGGAGCTGCCTGTCCTGTTATCGGCGTAAATAGTTTTTTCAGCGAGGGAGATGACAAGAAAAACAGATCCAGGCTTGAAGAATTGATAAAAAGCGAACTTGCCATTCAGCAGATATTGCCACGTTCAAAGCCTCTCAAAGCCGCAAACAGCCAGTATGTTGCCACTTATCCGTGCATATGCCACAATGTATCGATTGAGAACACAAAGAGACTGGACTTCTATTTCGATATTTCGTTTGACGAGATAAGCATACCGCTTCTCGGAAGCTCTTTTACTGATGACTGCGGTTATGTCCATACCATCAACGGAAATCTAAACATCACAGGAATGAAGGATAAACCCGGAGCGGATTATTACGCCGGTCAGAAGTTGCTGGACTTCGACACGGTTGCAGATAAATTCCGAAAAACATCTTAAAGAGCTTAAAGGATATAGCTAAAACATTCTTGATTTGGAAGATGATTAGTCAATGCGCAACAAAAAATCCGGCACGAGGAACAACAAACATCATGCTCCCCACGCCGGGTTATATACTTTCCACATTATCCAGTTTTTTCAGAGCTGTTCGTTCATCGCCCTCACAGCCTTCACAGCCCTCCCCACTCTCACAGTTCTCCCCACTCTCACACTCACGCTTACGCTCACACTCATTCATTTCAATTTCAATTTCATCAAGTTCGGAAGGATTGTGGATTTCCACAGCGGTTATGAATATCCTCCGCTCCGATAGTGATAAAGCAATTCGGATTCTTGTTTTTATTGAAGACATATGATTTTCTTTACTGCCCTTAATAAATCAGGAGCAGTCATATCTGCCAGTCTCTCACACTCTCCTCCTTCGGTTCCTTCTCCAGTTATGAGAACTGTGTGAGTCCCTGCATTTATGCCGCATTCAACATCTCTCCAACCATCGCCGATCATCCACGATGCCTCAATATCAATGTTGAAATCTTTAGCGGCTCGTACGATAAGCCCAGGCTTTGGCTTTCGACAGTCGCAGTCAAACTTGAGGGAACTTATCTCACCGGCAAACCCTTTAGTAGGTGATTGAAGCTCCGAACTTAGATCCATCCCTAAAGTAATCCTCTATCATCTCCGCCTTGTGGGAGACCGTAAGGATTATATCTGTGAAGCCCTGCCGAACCAGACACTCAATTTCCCATTGCAGTATGGGTCTGCCATTTATCGGAATCAACGGCTTCGGAAGTTCTGAGTTTACAGATTGTATCCGCGAGCCTTTCCCGCCTGCCATTATGACGGTTTTCACTTCTCCCCGTCCTCTGCACTCTCAATAGCCTCAGATCCGCCAAAGAACCTCTACTCCAGCATCATGCACCAGGCATGATAAATTGGCAGATGCAGTTCCTGAATCTTATATGTTTCCGTCTCCGGAACACGTACTGTTACATCAGCAAGTTCCTTCAGATTTCCACCGTCTGCACCGGTCAATCCAATAATGCTTATTCCCACGGCTTTAGCTACAACCGCGGCATTCAGGATGTTCTCACTGTTTCCGGATGTGCTTATTGCTAAGAAACAGTCGCCTTCTCTGCCGAAACCAAGGAGCTGCTGTGCAAACACACCATAGCCATCGACATCGTTGATATATGCTGTTGTGAGGGCTTCGTGAGCAACTAAAGGTATCGCCATGAGGCATTGCTCAAGGTTACGAGCTAAAGAAGCTCCCCGCTCTTTATCAATGCTTATCAGCTTCTCAGCCAGGGAATCGTTTATTGGCCTCGGAAGCCGGAACCTCTTCATCAACTCGCCAGCTATGTGCTCTGCATCAGCAGCGGATCCTCCGTTTCCGGCGGTTAAGAGCTTACCACCGTGTTCGTATGTGGCTTCCAAGATATCGTAAGCGGCTGTGAAGTCCTCCCTTGCATATGAGAGAGCCGGATACCGTTCTATTAGGTTGTCGATGATTGATTCGTTCAAAAAACATCCTTTCTGTGGCGTGGTTTACGGGAATTCACGATGATTCATCACGGACTTAAAAGTCTTAAAAGCTCAGTTCAACATACTTCGTAAAATTGCTGAAAAATGCCCGAAATTTTCATGAATTTTTCACAATTTCTGCTCTATGACACATTGACAAAAAAGTCCCTTAATGTTACTATGTAGCTGTCAATAACGGGCAACGGAGAGTGTCCGTTCAAGCGGTGAAGCGTAGTGTCGTGCCAGTATGCGGTGCTCGTGGAGCTTTATGGATGGTTGGATGGTTCCCAAGAACTGGCGACGAAAACATTCACTGGCTCTTCTGCTTCGGCGGGAGAGCCTTTTACTTTGCAGCCCATTAACCGGAAAACTGAGAGACTGTACTTATGGATGAACAAACGCTTTACCAATGCCTTATAGCATTCCAAAAGCTTCTTGATACAAAATATCATAAAGTCCTGCGACTGCAGCCGCAATCAGCAGCTCCTCTCCGTGAAGATCGTACTTATCAAAATCGATTCTTTCCATGCCGTTCCTCTCCTATTCCCTCCCTGATACTGTTCTTGTTCTTCCCTTCGCCTCCAAGGGAGAAGTGAGGCGGGGATCGTTCGTTTGGTGACTGACTTTATCAGAGAGTCCGCTACATATCAAGGCAATTTTCAAAGGTCACGGAAAGTTTGTGAGGTATGACAAAAGCCCCCGGTGTCCCTTCTATTAATAAAGGGATCGGAGGCTTTTGGTTGGTATTTTTAGATCAAACTCTTTTCATCCTACCAGATCATCGATAAAGCTGAGTACTTCATCACTGGTCATGCAGGTATCGTTCACTCCGCAATAATTATCAAAATCAAACTTTGTAATTTCTACATCTTCGTGAGGTTCATGCGTGTACCTGCAATTTTCAATAAAATCATCACCGAGGAGCGACATTTCTTTACGTCCGTTTGTAATCAGGTAATAGTGAAACTCTTTGAATTCTGTGTCTCCGATCAATATATCTGTCGCAACCACGGGATAGCCTGCAAGTTTGTGTCCCGACGCAGATGTGAACTCCCTTTTAGTACAACCCTTTGACTCACAAAAGTCCTCAAGGTTCTTCAGTTCCGCATCACTCCATCCATCATAAAAAACCGATGCAGCTATCACAGTAGTGCTTGATCCTGTATCAAATTTTGCGTCAAAGAAATCCATTCCAATCCGAATAGGAACATTATAGACAGTTCCGTTCTTTTCTGCTCTAACAGATATATCAGTCAATTGACGTCACCCCACTATTATCCACGCTCTTTAGATACACTGCCCCATTCTTCCTGGCATAGCCCCGCAATGTCTTTGAATCTGAAGCATTATCAGAGTATGCGATTATATCGAAAAGGTTCTTTGCAATTTCTATCCCCACAGCGATTCTACCTATGTACTTATTCAGCCAAGCCGAACCCTCTGTCCTGATTGGGTTATTATCACAGTATACTATGCTCTGGCTCATACGATCACCTCCGAACAGTCTATCATAAACCGTAAAACTTGCTTAATGGAGTACCTCCTATACCACCCTCATCATACCATAAAAACGCCCGTTTTTCAATGAACAGAGCGCTTTTCACAGAATTTTCACGGAATGCTACAGAGTGCTTTATCTCTGGTTACACGACTCTTATCTCCGATTTCATTCTTGCCTATCCCCGGTTACACGACTCTTATCTCCGATTACACGACTCTTATCTCCGCATACATTCTTGCCCTATCCTCGATTCCACGACTTTTATCCCTGATTACATTTTTGCCCTATCCTCGATTCCACGGCTTTTATCCCCGATTACATTCTTGCCTTATCTTCGGTTACATTTTTACCTTATCTTCGATTACAGATTGCCACACCGTCGCGTTATGGAGAAAGCCGTTCCGCCGATTCCTCGCTGGAGACGGTTTTGTCGCGACACAGGGCTTTTTATCTCAACATTCGCATAGCCTTGTTAAAGTCCTTCAAGACTTGGAGGCCTTCTCTCTGAGGCGGAAGGAGCCATTCTTCTTTGTTCTGCGTGATTGCCAGTTCCTTGCGTATTGCTTTTGCCTTTTCACTTACTCCGCCTTTCGACACACCAAGAGCAGCACACAAGTCGTCAGATTTCAATCGGTATCCCGGACGGCCTATGAGCATATTGCCGTTGTTGCCGATCATATTGCAGTTCTGTGATATGGCATAAATGATTCCTGCCGCCCACATATTATTGCGTCCCGTTGCCATCGGCTCTGTCCTCTTACGGCAGAGCTTTTGGAGTGCATTGAGGCAGAGATCCCTGAAGTTATTATCGAAACGGCCTTCACAATAGTCTGAAATCATGCCGCTGATGATCACATACTTCTCCTGATATTTGGGAGGGATGCCGTTGGGCAGATTAAACCCTTTCTTATCTTCTACCATAATCCCTGTTCCTCCACATCCGTTTCATAATAGCCCGGGTAGTCCCTTCGGAATGTGATCGGCCCATCAATTTCTTTCCAAACATCATACCAGGAATCAGGAACCGCATCATCCAGCCTTATCTCACCCACAAACTCGCAAAGGACGCCCTCCGGCTTGAAATACTTCTTTAACAATGCATTGGCCTTGCGCTTCTCGTCATTTTTGAGCAAGTCCAAGATCTCATCTGCCTCACCCGCTGTCAGGGCTGACTCATAAAGCGTATAATAATCCTCATACCCTTCTTCGGTATCATCATCCCACTCGCGCAAAAACACCAGCGGATGATCCTCCGTATCGACCCTGGCAATCACGAACCTGCAATGCTTGTGGTCTGTCACTATAATCCCATAGCGAAGATGCAATGTCCTGGGGCTGTATTCAGGTATATCTGTTTTTTTGACAGCCTTTTCCATTCTTTATCCTCCAAAGGATGCGATTTCTTCAGGATATTTTTCAGGATCTATTGTGATCTTTTTTCGTTCCATTCCGCATCCTCTTGTATTATCTTGTCTCCTATTTGATATGTTATGATTCCCCTCGCCGTGACAAATAGAATTCTTTGGCAGAATCCGCCGATGGCTCCTGTAGATACAACGCAGGGTTTTTACTTCTCCATCACATCAAAACTGCCACGATACTGAATATCGTCAATCCCATCAATCGTTCTCTTTATCTTGTCGGTAATCCCACTCTTGCTTTCAAATTCAAGAATGTAGTTATACATCCCCAACTTGCTGCCCTCCGGCCTGTCATGAATGGTCACAAGTTCCAGTCCCGCATTATGCAGTTCGACAAGAATGTCATCGATCCTGTTCGCCTCGCAGCTTGCGACGATTACTAAATTGGTTTGCCGCCCTTCCAACGAAGATAGTGAAAGGACATAAAACCGGGTTCTGTTTGCATCCGTAATCTGCACATTCTCTGCCAATACCGAAAGTCCATATAACTCTGCCGCTCCGGGAGCGCCTATTGCCGCAATTGTCTTATCGCCAGTCTCAGCCACGTATTTTGCCGCGGCTGCCGTGCTCTCCATTTCCTCTGTTTTCGCATCCGGAAGATTCTCCTTCCTCCACTCTTCGCTCTGCGTTATCCCCTGCGCATGTGAGCATACGGTGCTTATGTCCCCCAATGTGGCTCCGGGAACACCCAGCAGTGTCTGGCTGATAGGCAGGACTACTTCTCCCACGACTTTTATATCGTCATGGCTAATAAGCGCATCCACATAATTGGTTACTGCACCGCCAAGGGTATTCTCCTGCGGAATCACAGCGTAGTCAGCAGACCCATTCACTACATCCTGTATTGCCTCATCGACTGTACTCTCAGGAATAAGGGTTTCCGCTTTCTGAAAGAAAAACTGCGTAGCTTCCTCAGTATAGGTTCCCTGCGGTCCAAGATAACTGACAACAGCATTGCTGAATACTTCAGAATTGTCCTCTACCGCTTCAATTTTTGATTCCAAAGTTCCTGTACCGCAACCTGTCAGCACGGATCCCATCAAAGCAGCCACAAGCGATATTGCTATTGTTTTCTTCAATTTGAACATCTGTCCTCACTTCTCCCTATTGCTGTCATCCACCTCTGTTGCTTCTTCATCATCTACTCCGTGATCATTGTCTAAAGCCACATATCGGTACATATTTTTCTTATGTCCAAAGTCAAGATAACGCTTATAATTTTACCAAAAAATTGCTTATATCTCAACGAAAACAAGCCCCACAGTCGCGATATGAAGAGCCTTATCCGCCCGTTTCCACGCAGCATTCCCTCATAACGCGACACAGGGCTGATTTGCATAAGCATACATATCTATTATCGGCAGGACAGTGGGAAACTGTAGCCCCGAGTCCAAAATTCCCCTTTAAACGCAAAAAAGCGGCGGCCACAGATCCTTATATCTCCTCGATGTTCACAGCCCTATGAAGTCTCTCACAGTCCGCTGCCACCGCCTCCGTGACACTTATGATTTCCTCGATGGACAGGCTGTCATTCAGCCCGGACTCCCTTCCGGCCCTGTCTGCTTTTTCTATGGCCTTATGTATCCTGATCTCCTCGAACGGCATCTCGGAGCCGTCCCGCTTTATGACCTTCATTGGCATCTCCTCCCTTCCGGTTTGTTGTTCTCTTCTTCCCTTGCCTGACCCACGGCCAAACCTGTCAGGCAGGTTCGTTTATGTGTTACACATCTTTCGTTCCGTCACTCGCCCCGTCACCTGCTCTCTCACAGGAGAAGGAATCCGTTATGAGCCGGTGTCTTATCGCCTCCATGTTCCTGCCCTTGTGGCCGCAGTCCGCAGAGCAGTATTTCCGGTGCGCATCCTTGCGGGCATAGAACCATGTGCCGCAGAAGGCGCATCTCACTCTCTCGTATGATCTCCACCTGTCAGGCCTCGGATTGTTCCTCCAGTATTCGCGGCTGCACTCGTCGCAGCAGTATAGCCGCCTCCTGCCGTTGCCCTTCTGGGTGAGCGGCTTCCCACAGTTTTTTGCAGTAGTTCCCCTTGACCATCGCGGCCAGAAGCTCCGCCCGGTCTACGGGGTCAAAGCCCGGAACTATGCCGCTCAGCAGGGCTTCCATGCCCTCGCCGATTTCGCGGAGGGCCTTCTCATCCGTCTTATCCATGCCTCCCCTCCTCTGGTTCCTTGCTTCTCTCCTTCACTGCTCCCACAAATCCTCAAAGAATCACACAAAATCCCTTGTTTATGGGCTTCCGCGGGCATTCCGCGTAGCCGGTTGTACTGCCACCTGCCGCCCTCACATAACCCCCTCTATTCTATGCCCTCCAGCCCTATGGGCCCGGGGCTAGCAATTCCGCGTTTTCGCACGATTGAGGGCCCCGGTCTCCAGGAGTTTTGTGCAATAATGATACATACGCGCCCCCCCGGGGCGGGGTCTCTCTGGTGGTTCTGCACGTGACTTTTCTCTCGTGCGCATGAGTGCTCCGGTGGTTCTGTCTTTTGTGTTCCTATCACACAAGCTTCAACGAATACCCATTCGAAGAGCGCTACTAATGCTTCAAGAGTATACGATTTTTCCGAAAACCCTTGACAAATCCTCTTTTTTACTGTATCTTTTAACCAATATCGGGCAACCGATAGGGGCTGACCGAAAGGTCTTGGTCCACCGAAACGGCGTGGGGATCCTGCGCCATTTTTTTTGCCCGGACACAGGTCATGGGAAAGAGAACTCAGGTACAGGCAGGAGGGTTTACATTGGCTGAAAAGGTGCTTAGCTGCTTTATAGACGAAGCTGGAGACTTTGGGGAATATGACTTTCATTCTCCTTATTACATTGTCTCCGTTGTCTTGCATGAGCAGTCTGACAATATCCAAAGCACAATCGATGGCTTGGAAACATATCTGACCTCTTTGGGTTATCCCCACCATGCCCTTCACACCGGTCCGTTGATCCGACGCGAATCAATATACGAGAACGACCTTATCATCACCGCCAGCTACCGTGGACTTGATTACGTCCATCGTCGCATTTATAACCGCCTCCGTGTCCTTCTTCGAAGTTCCTGCCTTTTCTGCCACGGCAGTAATCAGTTCTGTTTTATTCATTGGTCTCCTTTCACACCCTCTCAGGGTGGTTCATTATTGCATAATCCCTTATGGATTCAAAGCACTCCACGAGGCTCGGTCGTCTATCACCGTATTGCTCCCGATAACCTTTAGCTATGTTCTTGAATTCCACATCTTCTGAATCTGAATTGGCTGGATACGATTGGTGGTAGGCGGCATTTACTCCCCTGATGATGTAAGAAAT
Organism: Lachnospiraceae bacterium; assembly: GCA_017460885.1. GTDB lineage: Bacteria > Bacillota > Clostridia > Lachnospirales > Lachnospiraceae > XBB2008. Next base: position 3,419 of record JAFUAB010000041.1, on the reverse strand, counting down.
GTATATCGGTGTTGTCGCTCCGTTCTTCCTGCACATCTTATCAATGAATGCCATGAGATCAGCATTCCCCAGCAATTCATCAAGCTGTCCGTCTATTATTTTTGCATTCTCCACCGTAATCACATTTATGAACTTCTTGATTTCGCCCTTTAAGTGTCTATAACTTGCCACGGTTGTATCCCTCCATTACTCCTTGTCTCCCACGCCTTATACATCTCAGTCCTTAACGTTTCCAACTGAACTCGAACCCGCCAAGACAGAAAAGCACCGGCAGAATATCTATGCAGAGGCTCTGCTTTTATCAATCCGGACATATCCCGCCAATATTATAGATCTCTTCATATGCTTCTCTGTATTTGCCCTTATTCATAGCCTCTCCCCACATCAATTGCCATAATACCCTACGCCTGCATATTCAAACTCACCGAAACGTCCATCTTCCCATGATGTGCTTCTTGGCTTACCATTTTTTATCCATCTCAAAATCACATCCGTGTAAGCGAAAATACACGGCTCATCGCCCCGTATAACTGCATCCTCATCCAACTTCTCCCAGCCATAGAAGGCTTCGCACTCTTCATCATAGAGCCAGTATGGGTTTGCGTTGCAGCGGAGTATCAGCTTTTCCAGAAGTTCATCCTCCACAGGCGATTCTTCTTTATCGCTTCTTCCCCACTTGTCAACCTTCTCAGCTTCCACATACTTGTTGATGGGGTACTCGATATATTTGGCAAAATCCCTCTGTGTGAGCGGTTTTCCATCGGATCCCTTTATTCCTTTTCGGACTCTCACAATCTTTTCATGCAGGGAAGCCGGCCGAAACTCAGGATAATAATAGTACCCTTCTTCGGCAGCCGCCTCCATCCTCTCTTCAAATTCATCCTCTTCCCTCTGTCTGTCGGCTTCTCTCTTCTTTTCCCATGCAATATATGCTTCTGCCTGTTTTTTCCTGCCATCCTCCCCAAGCCTGTCATACTCCAGCTGTATGTATTCAATGGCAGCCTTGTGGCCAACAGCCTGGGAAAGTGCAGTCCGGCAGTTTTTGTAAGCAGTTGTGAAATCCACACCGGCCGCACACTCTGATTCATATCTCTCGACTGCCTGTTCAAGTTCCTTTCGCCGAAACCCGAAATATGTCCTCATCGAATCAAGCCGCTCTGCAACAGGAGAATGAGGGATTCCATCCTTTTCCCAGCCATAACAGGTCTCATATTGATTTCGCCTGGCAAATTCATCCAGATACTTCTGCTCTATGCGTTTCGGATCGAAAGCATCAAGAATCTCAAACCAGTTGACTCCTTTGACGGGATCCTTTCCCGGATACCCATTTATTATCTTCTCATTACTGTATGCCATAACAACAAGTCCCTCGTATGCATGTTACTATGTCAATAACGTGATAACCACGCCAATCCCCACACCGATAATATTTCCAACCATATCAATCCCGTTGCAGTGTCTGCCAGGAATACGGATCTTCAGACCCTCCGATATAACGCTCCAGAGTATCAGTGCGACCACACCGATTATTGCTCCGCTTCTCCCCACTGCCTTAAGCGTCAGCACCGTCAGAACTGCAAACTCTATCGGATGAGCCAGGAAGCGGATCCGCCGCTCTAATACTTCCTCATCCGTATAAAAAGCTATCCCTATAACGCTCTCCACAACTTTCGTCAACCGTCCTGACACTGCTATCGTACCCGGTCCAGGCTGGAAAGTGAAGAAACACATCACGCAGAACCAAGCAGCTGTCAGCACTGCAAAAAAATTGATACTCATGTCATTCATGCAATTTATCTTACCACAAGCAAGAGCTGATAGCGACCGTTATTTTGCCGTTTTCAGCTGTTTTTGCCTCCCCCAGCCTCTTCACCACTGTGGGAGACAAGCAGGGATGACTCCCACAACAACCACAGACATCAACGCTGTCAGGGATAAGCACCCCTGTGAGAGTCAAAATCCGAACTTACAAGAGCGATTGCTCGTGGTACTGCAGGACTCTCACATCCCCTATACGAGCGCTTTGATTGACTCACACAAGATCAAATTTTTCCTTGCCAAACCAGTTTTTTAGTGGTACTCTATAGTAGAGTTATTGTATCAAAGGGAGAGTACATGGAAGATAAGAAAACCCTGCCTGACCCATCAGAAATGACGGAGAAAGAGCGGCAGGAAAGGATAAAAGAACTATTGACCGAGCTAAAAGCACTTCGGTCATTCCCACGCTCCGATTATCACAAAGGTTTTGAAGATGCCCTGCAGCTTGATGTTGGATCATGGGATGAGAGCTGGGTGATCCGTGAACACACGCTTGGCGAGGATGCGCCGAGAATCGACTTTATAGTCGCAAGCGGAGGAAAGCTCCCGCCTGACGTGAAGGCTGTGTTCAAGAGATTCCTCCGGAAGAACGTGATCGAATTCAAGGGTCCCGGAGACAAAGTGACCAGGCTCACCATCCGCAAGGTGGCGGCATATGCTTATTTTTACATCGCCACGGCAAAGCCGGAGGAGGATGTGAAAATTGGCGAAGTGACAGCGACCATCTTCGCCTCCGAAAGGGAGAAGGGGTTGTTCGAGGAGATGGAAAAGTCCGGGCAGCTTGAAAAGACTGACGTGAAAGGCATATACCTGGTCAAAGGCATCATTGACATGCCCTTCCAGATCGTGATGACGAGCGAGATCGAAGGAGCGGAATATGCGGCGTACCGAGTGCTGAAGTCTCAGGTGGATGAGAAGGACGTGGATTACCTGCTACAGGCGATGAAAAAGACCACAGACCAGCAAACGCGAGACCATCTGCGAGGGCTGCTGGGTATCGTTGAAGAGAAGCATACCGGAATGGTATTGAAAAAGATAGAGGAGGACGAGAAAATGAGAGATGTGCTTTGGGAGTACTTTAAGCCTCAGAGGGATGCGGAAGTTGCTGACACCACACGCACGATTTATTTCAGTTTGGTGCAAGACGGAGATTTAACCATTGATCGTGCTGCTCAGAAATCCGGCATGACCACAGACCAGTTCCGCCAGCAGATGGAGGAATACAACAGGACTCATACACAGGCACAGACCGCCCAGACAGCGCAGACGCAGACAGTGTAAAAGGTCGCCGCATCAGAACGGCAACACAATAACACAATGCGCAACAAAAAAACCCGGCACGAGGAACAACAAACATCACGCTCCCCACGCCGGGTTATATAGTTATATACTTTCCACATTATTCAGTTTTTTCAGTTTTTTTCAGTTTTTTCAGTTTTTTCAGTTTTTCAGTTTTCAAAGGTGATTATTCCGGGCTCCCGGCGCACCCCGGTCGCAGTTGAGCGCACCCTGACCGCACTTTAGCCCATTTTTACCAATCCGCTGTTCGGCTCATGTTGGCCGCTGTTCAGCGCATAATGAAAGTAGTCATTTCGTTTTTC